>NZ_JBIVRQ010000004.1:0-131345 GCF_044755745.1 Micromonospora sp. NPDC092111 | reverse complement strand
CTGCCTGCCCGCCAACCCGCCTGTTCGCCCGCCTGCCCGCCGGTCGGTCGGCCTGCCTGCCCACCTGCCCGCTCGTCCGCCGATCTGCCTGCCCGCTGCCGGCCCGCCTGCGGGCCTGTCCCACTGGCTGCCTGCCCCGCCCGCCGGCTTGCCCCGCTCGCCGGCCCTGCCCGACCCGCTCGTCTGCCTGCCTGCCCGCCCGCCTCGGTCTGGGCGGCCAGGAAATTGCATGATCCACTCCGTATCGCCGGGATGGGGGTATCCGGGCCGACGGATACCGCCATCTAGGCGATACGGAGTGGATCACCGGGCTGGATCGGTGCCGGCGCGGGCCAACGGGGCTGGGCTGGCCCCGAGGCGGATCAACCGTGCTGGGGCCAGTCCGAGAGTGGATCAACCAGCCTGGGTCGGTCCCGGAGTGGGTCAGGTCATGCTGGGGCCGGTGCCGGAGTGGGCCGGCCGGGCTGGGTCTGTCCCGGAGTGGGCAAACGGGCTGGGCTGGCCCCGGGGTGGATCAACCAGGCCGGGTCGGTCCGGGCGTGGATCAACCAGGCTGGGTCGGTCCGAGAATGGTCGGCCAGGCTGGGTCGGTCCTGGAGTGGGTCAGCCGGGCGGGGGTCGGTCCGAGGGTGGGTCGGTCGGGCTGGGGCGGGCTGGGGGTGGGGGTGGGGCAGCGGGGGCTGGGCT
The DNA here is from genome assembly GCF_044755745.1 of Micromonospora sp. NPDC092111. Classification (NCBI taxonomy): domain Bacteria; kingdom Bacillati; phylum Actinomycetota; class Actinomycetes; order Micromonosporales; family Micromonosporaceae; genus Micromonospora; species Micromonospora sp. NPDC092111. The sequence continues at coordinate 130,658 of NZ_JBIVRQ010000004.1, read as the reverse complement.
GGGCCCAGGGTGGATCAATCGGGGCGACTCGTCAGAGGGCGTCGTTGCGCAGGACCAGGATGGCGATGTCGTCCCGGGGCGACTCGACCGAGAAGTTGATGGCGGTGGCCCGCAGTCGTGCCGCGACCACGTCGGCGGAGTAGCCGGCCAGCGGGGCGGCGGCCTCGCGCAGCCGTTCGGTGCCGAAGAGTTCCCGGCCGCGCCGCCGCTCGGTCACCCCGTCGGTGTAGAAGATCAGCGAGTCGCCCGGCGCGAGCGGGATCTCCGCCGTCGGCGAGCTGATCGAGTCGAGCAGGCCCAGCGCCGTACCTCCGGTGCCGACGAAGGCCGCCCCGCCCGTGCCGCGCAGCAGCACCGGCCGGTCGTGCCCGGCCAGGTGCAGCGATACGTCGAGTTGTTCGCCCTCGCCGGGCCCGATCGCCGCCAAGGCGAGTGTGCAGTACCGGCCGCCGCCCCGCTCGACCAGCGTGTCGTTGAGCCGGGCCAGCGCCTCGGGCAGCGGCTTGCCGTCACCGACCAGCACCCGGATCACGTCCCGGACCAGGCCGGTCACCGCCGCCGCCTGCACCCCCTTGCCGGAGACGTCACCGATCACCACCAGCCAGCGACCGTCCGGCAGCGGCACCACGTCGTAGAAGTCGCCGCCCACCTCGGCTTCGTCGCCGGTCGGTACGTACTCGGCGGCGAAGCCGACGCCCTCGACGACCGGGAGCACCGGCGGCAGTAGCGACTGCTGGAGGGTCTGGGCCACCCGGCGACGTTCGGCGTGGATCCGGGCGTTCTCGATGGCGAGGGCGGCCCGGCGGGCCACGTCCTCCAGTACCGCCACCTCGTCCGGGTCGTGCCGGTGCCGCTGGTGCCGTCCGACCGCCAGGGTGCCGAGGCGCTGGCTGCGGGCGATCAACGGGACGGCGAAGCCCTCCATCGGCCCGCCCAGCGGCACCTGCGACGCGCTGCGGGACGCCTCGCGCAGCCGGGCCTGGACCGAGTCCGGGCCGGTCTCCTGGAGCACCTTGTGTAGCTGGGGCAGCACCGACTCGTCGGCGTGGCTGGACGCGGCCAGCCGCAGCCGGCCCCACTCGTCGGTGGTGTGCACCGCGCACCACTGGCCGAGCCGGGGCACCACCAACTGCGGGATCAGCGCCATGGTCAGGTCGACGTCGAGCGACTGGGCGAGCAGTTCACTCGCCTCGGCCAGGAACGTCAGCCAGGCCGAGCGGCGGACGTCGGCCCGGCGTAGCCGGTCGTTCTCCAGGTGCAGCGACAGCCGTTCGGCGGCGAGCACGGCGAGCGGCCGGGCGTACGCCGAGGGTGCCGCGTCCAGCTCCAACTCCCCGGCGTACGGCCGGTGCACCGCCAGCGGCACCCGCAGCAGCTCGTTGCCGGGGCGCGGGTGGCGGCCGTACCGGGCCAGCATCTGCGTGCCCTGCCCCTCGCCCCGGTCCAGCCGGACCACCCCGCCGGCCGCGCCCACCATCTCGGCGACCCGGGTGAGCAGGTCGGTGGCGAACTCGGGCAGCGGGTCGTCGGCGTACGGGTCGGGGTTGGTCTGGGTCAGCTCGCTCATCGCGGCGGCGCTCGGCGCGGAGTTCGCCGGGTCGGTGTCCGGGTGGGTGGCCGGCGGGTGCGGCGGGCCCTGCCCGGTGCCCGGATGGTCGCCGGGCCGGTCCAGCCGGAACCACACCCCCTTGCCGCTGGGCAGGTACGTGGTGCCCCAGCGGCTGGCGAAGTGGTCGACCAGCAGCAGCCCGCGACCCCGCTCGGAGACCTCGCTGATCTGGTCGCTGTCGTTGCGGATGCCGACCACCAGTTCGTCGACCGGCCCGGCGGCGAAGTCGGACACGGTGACGGTCAGGCCGATCCGGTCGGCGACGACCTCGATGTCCAGTTCGGTGCGGGCGTGTTCCACGGCGTTGGTGGAGAGTTCGGTGGTCAGCAGCAGCGCCTCGTTGAGCAGTTCGTCGAGGTCGGCCTCGGCCAGCAGGGAGCGGACCACCGCGCGGGCCGCCGCCGGGGTACGCCGGTCGGCGGGCAGCCGGACGCGCCGGACGTGCTCGTCCCGACCCCCGTCCGTCCCGGACCCCGACTCCGCAGACACCCTCGTATCCTCCACTGCCACCGCCCGGGTGCCAAGCCGCACCACGCACCGTCACACCCACTGCGCCGATACCGCGTCCGCGCCGGCCGGCGCGTCGCCGGGTCGTCCCGGGCGGGCCGGTGTGGCGAGCGGGATCACCCGGGCGGGCCGGCGTGGCGAGCGGGATCATCCGGGCGGGGCGGCGTCCCGTGGTGCCGCTGGGAGGTTCCCGGCCGCCGTGCGGATGCGCCTCGCACCGCGCGTCCGTAACGTCGGCACCGGCGCGGGCACAATGATGGGGAGTCGGCGTGTCGTCGTGCGCCGGAGGCCCCGAGTTGAGCGAGGAATGATGACCGCGAAACAGTCGGTGACTGCGGACCTGTCCGCTTCCGAGCATGACGCGCTCCTCGGCGAGCTGGCGGAGGCGCTGCGACGGGTCGGTCGCGGCGACTTCAAGGTCCGGCTGCCCCGGCGGGCGGGGACGGCCGGTGAGGTGGCGGACGCCTTCAACGACGTGGTGGCGCTCCAGGAGCGGCAGCACCTGGACCTGCGCCGGATCAGCCGGGTGGTCGGCCGGGACGGCCGGCTCACCGAACGCCTGGACGAGGAGGGGCTGGACGGCTCCTGGGCGGAGGGCCAGCGGGCGGTCAACTCGCTCATCGACGACCTGGGCCGGCCGACCACCGAGATCGCCCGCGTCATCATGGCGGTGGCCGACGGTGACCTCTCCCAGCACATGGCGCTGGAGATCGACGATCGCCCGTTGCGCGGCGAGTACCTGCGGATCGGCCGTACGGTCAACACGATGGTCGGCCAGCTCTCGTCGTTCTCCAACGAGGTGACCCGGGTGGCCCGCGAGGTGGGCACCGAGGGCAAGCTGGGCGGCCAGGCGGACGTGCGGGGGGTGGCCGGCACCTGGAAGGACCTCACCGACTCGGTGAACACCATGGCGTCGAACCTGACCGGCCAGGTGCGGTCGATCTCCCAGGTGGCGACGGCGGTGGCCCGGGGCGACCTGTCCCAGAAGATCACCGTCGGCGCCCGTGGCGAGGTCGCCGAGCTGGCCGACACGATGAACTCGCTCACCGACACGCTGCGGCTCTTCGCCGAGCAGGTGACCCGGGTGGCGCGGGAGGTGGGCACCGAGGGCAAGCTCGGCGGTCAGGCCGAGGTGCCGAACGTCGCCGGCACCTGGAAGGACCTGACCGACAGCGTCAACTCGATGGCGTCGAACCTGACCTCCCAGGTGCGCAACATCGCCCAGGTCTCCACGGCGGTGGCCCGGGGCGACCTGAGCCAGAAGATCACCGTGGCGGCGCAGGGCGAGATCCTGGAGCTGAAGGACACCGTGAACACGATGGTGGACCAGCTCTCGTCGTTCGCGGACGAGGTGACCCGGGTGGCCCGTGAGGTGGGCATCGAGGGCAAGTTGGGTGGTCAGGCCCAGGTACGCGGGGTGTCCGGCACCTGGCGGGACCTGACGGAGAACGTCAACCAGCTCGCTGGCAACCTGACCAGCCAGGTCCGGAACATCTCCCAGGTCTCCACGGCGGTGGCGAAGGGCGACCTGTCGCAGAAGATCACGGTGGACGCGCAGGGCGAGATCCTGGAGCTGAAGAACACGGTCAACACGATGGTCGACCAGTTGAGTTCGTTCGCCGACGAGGTGACCCGGGTGGCCCGTGAGGTGGGTACCGAGGGGAAGTTGGGCGGTCAGGCCCAGGTGAAGGGCGTCAGTGGCACCTGGCGGGATCTGACCGACAACGTGAACTCGATGGCGTCGAACCTGACCAGTCAGGTCCGCAACATCGCGTCGGTGACCACGGCGGTGGCGAAGGGTGACCTGAGCCAGAAGATCACCGTGGACGCCCGGGGCGAGATCCTGGAGCTGAAGTCCACGGTCAACACGATGGTCGACCAGTTGAGTTCGTTCGCCGACGAGGTGACCCGGGTGGCCCGTGAGGTGGGTACCGAGGGCAAGCTCGGCGGTCAGGCCCAGGTACGCGGGGTCGCCGGCACCTGGCGGGACCTGACCGACAACGTGAACTCGATGGCGTCGAACCTGACCTCCCAGGTGCGGAACATCGCGCAGGTCTCCACGGCGGTGGCGAAGGGTGACCTGTCGCAGAAGATCACGGTGGACGCCCAGGGCGAGATCCTGGAGCTGAAGAACACCGTGAACACGATGGTGGATCAGCTCTCGTCGTTCGCGGACGAGGTGACCCGGGTGGCCCGTGAGGTGGGTACCGAGGGCAAGTTGGGTGGTCAGGCGCAGGTGAAGGGTGTCTCCGGCACCTGGCGGGACCTGACCGACAACGTGAACTCGATGGCGTCGAACCTGACCAGTCAGGTCCGCAACATCGCGTCGGTGACCACGGCGGTGGCCAAGGGTGACCTCAGCCAGAAGATCACGGTGGACGCGCAGGGCGAGATCCTGGAGCTGAAGAACACCGTGAACACGATGGTCGACCAGTTGAGTTCGTTCGCCGACGAGGTGACCCGGGTGGCCCGCGAGGTCGGCATCGAGGGCAAGCTGGGCGGTCAGGCCCAGGTGAAGGGCGTCTCCGGCACCTGGCGGGACCTGACGGAGAACGTCAACCAGCTCGCCTCGACGCTGACCACCCAGCTCCGGGCGATCTCCCAGGTGTCCACCTCGGTGACCCGGGGCGACCTGACCCAGCGGATCGCGGTCAAGGCGCAGGGCGAGGTCGCCGAGCTGAAGGACAACATCAACCAGATGATCGTCACCCTGCGGGAGACGACCAAGGAGAACGCCGAGCAGGGCTGGCTGGACTCCAACCTGGCCCGGATCGGTGGCCTGCTCCAGGGGCAGCGGGACCTGGGCGAGGTCTGCCGCATGATCATGCTGGAGGTGACCCCGCTGGTCGACGCGCAGCTCGGCGCGTTCTTCCTGGCGGACACCTCCGAGGGCGTGATGCGGCTGCGGCTGACCGCCTCGTACGGCTACGTGGCCCGGGGGCACGACGTCACCTTCGGCCCCGGTGAGGGGCTGGTCGGCCAGGCCGCGCTCTCCCGGCGGACGATCCGGCTCAACGCGCTGCCCGACGGCCGGCTCACCCTGCGGTCGGGGCTGGCCGAGACGCTGCCGGCCGACCTGGTGGTGCTGCCGATCCTCTTCGAGGGCGAGCTGCTCGGGGTGATCGAGTTCGCCAGCGTGGCCCGCTTCTCGGAGCTGCACCTGGCATTCCTGGAGCGGCTGGTGCTCACCATCGGCGTCGCGGTCAACACCATCCAGGCCAACCGGCGTACGGAGGAGCTGCTGGCCCAGTCGCAGCGACTGGCCCTGGAGTTGCAGGATCAGTCGGCGGAGTTGCAGCGCACCAACGCCGAGTTGGAGGACAAGGCGAAGCTGCTGTCCGAGCAGAAGGGCAACATCGAGACCAAGAACCGGGAGATCGAGCTGGCCCGGCTCGGCCTGGAGGAGAAGGCGCAGCAGCTCACCCGGGCGTCGGCGTACAAGTCGGAGTTCCTGGCGAACATGAGTCACGAGCTGCGGACGCCGCTGAACTCGCTGCTCCTGCTGGCCCGACTGCTGGCGGAGAACTCCGAGCAGAACCTGAACCGCAAGCAGATCGAGTTCGCCCGGACGATCCACAGTGCCGGTTCGGACCTGCTCTCGCTGATCGACGACATCCTGGACCTGTCCAAGATCGAGGCCGGCCGGATGGACGTCGAGCCCACCGAGATCCGGTTCGCCGAGGTCCGCGGCTACGTGCAGCAGGCGTTCGCCCCGCAGGCCGAGGAGAAGGGCCTGGACTTCCAGGTACGGGTGGCCAAGGAGCTGCCGCCGGCCCTGGTCACCGACGCCCAGCGGTTGCAGCAGATCCTGCGCAACCTGCTCTCCAACGCGGTGAAGTTCACCGACAACGGTGCGGTCACCCTGCGGATCGCCCCGGCGGCGGAGAACGCGGTCTTCGACGTACCGGCGTTGACCAACGCGCGGCAGGTGATCGCGTTCACCGTGATCGACACCGGCATCGGCATCTCCGACGACAAGCTGGGCATCATCTTCGAGGCGTTCCAGCAGGCCGACGGCACCACCAGCCGCCGCTACGGCGGCACCGGGCTGGGGTTGTCGATCAGCCGGGATCTGGCCCGGTTGATCGGGGGGACGATCACCGTGGCGTCCGCGCCGGGGCAGGGTTCGACGTTCACCCTCTTCGTACCCGACGTGCTGGCGCCGGACGCGGTGGTGGCGCCGCAGTCGCCGTCGCCGCAGCGCGCGGGCCTGCCGTCGTCGCTGCTGATGCCGCCGTTGGAGCTGCTGCCGGCCCCGGAGGCCCCGGCCACCCGGCGGTTGGACGGGGCGACGGTGCTGATCGTGGACGACGACGTGCGCAACGTCTTCGCTCTCACCAGCGCATTGGAACTGCACGGGATGACCGTGTTGTACTCGGACAACGGGGCGGACGGCGTCCGCCTGCTGGCCGAGCACCCGGAGGTGGACATCGTGCTGATGGACGCCATGATGCCCGACCAGGACGGCTACGAGACCACCCGGCAGATTCGCCGTAACCACCGCTTCGCGGACCTGCCGATCGTCTTTCTCACCGCGAAGGCGATGCCGGGCGACCGCGAGTCGGCGCTGGCGGCCGGGGGTAGCGACTACATCACCAAGCCGGTGGACCTGGACGAGTTGATCGAGCGGATGGCGTCCTGGATCAGCGGCAGCCGAGGCGAGGAGAATTCGTGACCCAGATGGCCAAGGCGCTGCTGGTCGACGACCGTCGGGAGAACCTGATGGCCCTGGAGGCGATCCTCCAGGGGCTCCCGGTGCAGTCGGTGGCCGTGGAGAGCGGCGAGGCGGCGCTGAAGCAACTGCTGGTGGACGACTTCGCGGTCATCCTGCTGGACGCCCAGATGCCGGACATGGACGGGTTCGAGACGGCCAGCCACATCAAGCGGCGGGAGCGGACCCGGCACGTGCCGATCATCTTCCTCACCGCCGCCGACCGGGACGCCCAGCTCGCGCTGCGCGGCTACGCGGTCGGGGCGGTGGACTACCTGACCAAGCCCTTCGACCCGTGGGTGCTGCGGGCGAAGGTGTCGGTCTTCGTGGAGTTGTGGGTGAAGACCCGGCAGTTGGCGGCGCAGTCCGACGTGGTGCGGGAGCGGGACGCGCAGTGGCGGATGCTCACCGACGCGGTCGACGAGGCGACCACCCTGCTGCGTACCGAGGACGACCCGGAGGCCCGGCACCGCGCGGTGGACATCCTGGAGCAGGCCCGCTGGGGCAACACCCACTGACCCGTCCGCGAGGTCAGCGGACGGCGCGGGGCGGGTGGCCGGTGGCGGCGCGGCGGGCGCGCCAGCGTTCGCCGAGCGAGTCGATCTCCTCCTGGACGAAGACGAAGAAGTCGCGCATCTCGCTGACCCGCTCGCCGCCCGGGGTGGCCCCGCCGTCCAGCGCCTCGACGCCCGAGGTGGCGATGTCGATGAGGGTCTTGTAGATGCCGGTCTTGATGATGGTGGCCTCGTACCAGGGGTTTTCCGGCATCCGGTAGCGGTCCCGCCGGGAGCCCTTCACCGGCTCGCGGACCAGCATGCCGAACTGGGTCAGGTAGCGGACCGCCCCGGAGACGGCGGCGGCGCTGACCCCGAGTTTCTCGCCGATCTCGGCGGCGGTCAGCGGCCCGTCGGCGCTCATCACCGCGAAGAGCACCCGGGCGGCCATCCGGGGGAAGCCGAACTCCGCGAAGGCCATCGCCATCCGTTCGACGAAGAGGTGGACGCCCTCCTCGTTCCGGTCGGGGCGGTGGTCGTCGGCCATCGGCGAGTTCTCCTCACAGGGTGTCGGCAAGGCGATGGTGCCCCAGGTGACACTGTCTTCACAAGTTTGTGAAACAAGCGTAGCTTCCGAAGTATGGAAACTCCGATAGCGGTGACCGGCCTGGTCAAGACCTTCGGCCGCACCAGAGCCCTCGACGGGCTCGACCTCACCGTCCGCGCCGGCGAGGTGCACGGCTTCCTCGGCCCCAACGGCTCCGGCAAGTCGACCACCATCCGGGTACTGCTCGGGCTGCTGCGGGCGGACGCGGGGGCCGTCCGACTGCTCGACGGCGACCCGTGGCGCGACGCCGTCGCGCTGCACCGCCGGCTGGCGTACGTCCCCGGTGACGTCACCCTCTGGCCCCACCTGTCCGGCGGCGAGGTGATCGACCTGCTGGGCCGGATGCGCGGCGGGCTCGACCCGAAACGCCGGGCCGAGTTGCTGGAGTCGTTCGAGCTGGACCCGCGCAAGAAGGGCCGCGCCTACTCCAAGGGCAACCGGCAGAAGGTCGGCCTGGTCGCCGCGCTCGCCTCCGACGTCGAGCTGCTCATCCTCGACGAGCCCACCTCCGGGCTGGACCCGCTGATGGAGGAGGTCTTCCAGCACTGGGTCGGCCGGGCCAAGCGGGACGGCCGCACCGTGCTGCTCTCCAGCCACATCCTCGCCGAGGTGGAGGCGCTCTGTGACCGGGTGACGATCATCCGCAGCGGGCGGGACGTGGAGACCGGCACCCTCACCGAGCTGCGGCACCTGCACCGCACCGCGATCGACGCCGAGCTGGCCGGCCCGCTGGACGGCCTGGCCACCCTGCCCGGCGTGCACGACCTGCGGGTGGACGGCGACCGGGTCCGCTTCGACGTGGACACCGTCGCGCTGGACGCCGCGCTGCGCCGGCTCACCGAGATCGGCGTACGCAGCCTGGTCAGCAAGCCGCCCACGCTGGAGGAGCTGTTCCTGCGGCACTACGAGACGGCGACCGACGAGCCGGCGGAGGCTGGACGATGAGCACCCTCACCGGCACCCGTCACCTGGTCCGGCTGATCCTGCGCCGGGACCGGATCGTGCTGCCGGGCTGGGTGCTGCTGCTCGCGGTGCTGCCGATGTCGTACGCGGCCAGCTTCTTCGAGCTGTTCCCCACCGCCGCCGAGCGGGCCGGGTACGCCACCGGCACCGCCCGCAACCCGTCGATCGTCGCCCTGCTCGGCCCGGTCTACGGCGACAGCGTCGGCGCGCTCACCGCCCAGCGCGGCGGCTTCCTCCAGTTGATCGTCGGGCTGGCCGCCCTGCTCACCGTCGTCCGGCACACCCGCACCGAGGAGGAGGCCGGCCGCCGGGAGCTGCTCGGCGCCACCGTCCTCGGCCGGTACGCCGGTCTCACCGCCGCGCTGGCGGTGACGTACGCGGCGAGCCTGCTGCTCGGTCTGCTCACCGCCGCCGGGCTGGTCGCCGCCGGGCTGCCGGCGGCCGGCTCGCTGGCGTACGGGCTCTCGGTGGCCGGGGTGGGGGTCGTCTTCGCCACGGCGGGCGGGCTCGCCGCCCAGCTCACCGAGACCGCCGGCGGGGCACGCGGGATCGCGGTCGGCGTGCTCGGCGCGGCGTTCGCGCTCCGGCTGGCCGGGGACACCGCCAGCCACGACTGGCCGAGCTGGCTCTCCCCGCTCGGCTGGGCCCCGCGCATCCGCGCCTTCGAGGGGGAGCGCTGGTGGGTGCTGGCGCTGCCGGTCGCGCTGACCGGGCTGCTGGCCGCGGTGGCGTACCCGGTCTCGGTGCGCCGTGACGTGGGGGCCGGGGTGCTGCCGCCCCGGCTGGGGCCGGCCGAGGCGGGGCGGGCGCTGGCCGGGCCGTTCGGGCTGGCCTGGCGGCTGCACCGGGGTCAGCTCGTGGGCTGGTCGGTCGGCTTCGGCCTGCTCGGGTTGATCCTCGGCGGGGCGGCCGAGGCGGCCGGCCGGGCGGTCGAGGGCAACGCCGCGCTGGAGCAGATCATGGCCCGGCTGGGTGGCGCTTCCGGGCTGGCCGACGCGTACCTGGGGGCGACGTTGAGCCTGACCGGGCTGGCCGCCGCCGGCTACGGCATCCAGGCCGCGCTGCGGATGCGGTCGGAGGAGACCGCCGGGCGGGCCGAGCCGCTGCTGGCCACCGGGACGCACCGGTCGGTCTGGCTCGCCTCGCACCTGCTCTTCGCCCTGGTCGGGCCGGCGGTGGTGCTGGCGGTGACCGGCCTGGCGACCGGGCTGACCTACGGTCTCAGCCTGGGTGACGTGCCGGGTCAGCTACCCCGGATGCTCGGGGCGGGCCTGGCGCACGCGCCGGCGGCCTGGGTGCTGGCCGGTCTCGCGGTGCTGCTGTACGGGCTGCTGCCCCGGCTCTCGTCGACGGCCTGGGTGGTGCTCGGGGTCTGCGTGCTGCTCGGGCAGCTCGGCGCGGTGCTGGAGCTGAGTCAGTGGCTGCTGGACGTCTCCCCGTTCACGCACACCCCGCAGGTGCTGCGCGCCGGCTGGAGCGCCACCCCGCTGCTGACCCTGACCGCGCTCGGCCTGCTGCTCTCGGCGGCCGGGCTGGCCGCCTTCCGCCGCCGCGACCTGCCCACCGCCTGATCCGCCACCCGGGGCGGGCGGGTCAGGAGGAGGGGGTCCCGTTCCGGATCATCAGGGCGGACCGGAGGCCGGTGATGTCGAGGACGCGGAGCAGGAAGTCGCCGACGTTGCTCAGCACCAGCAGGCTCTGCGCGTGACTGGCCTTGCGGCTGAGCACCACCAGGGTGCCCAGGCCCTGCGAGTCGCAGAAGGTCACCCCGCCCAGGTCGAGCACGATGCGTGGCGGAGGATCGGCGAGCACCTCGTTCACGACCGTCGACAACTGGGCGGCGGTGAGCATGTCGATCTCACCGGCCAGGCGAAGCACCACTTCGTCGCCCGTCCGGTGTACCGTGATGGACAGTTCGGCACGATCCACCGGGTCAGCCTATCGCGATCTCGGCGACCCGGCCCGGTGAGACGATCAGCCGTCCGGCACGCGCCACCGGGGTGAGTCTGGTAACCCCACCCCGGGGTGGCTGCGGATTCTCCGTCCGGCGCTGACACAATGGCCGCATCGTGACCGATACCTTTTCCGCCGGATCCGGCCGTTACCCGGCCGACGCGCCGGCCTCCGAGGCCCTGTTCGACCGCGCCAAGGCCATCGTGCCCGGCGGGGTGAACTCCCCCGTGCGCGCGTTCCGTGCCGTCGGCGGCACCCCGCGCTTCATGGTCCGGGGGGAGGGCCCCTGGATGTACGACGCCGACGGGCGGCGCTACGTCGACCTGGTCTGCTCCTGGGGGCCGCTGATCCTGGGCCACGCCCACCCCGAGGTGGTCGAGGCGGTCCGCGAGGCCGCCACGCTCGGCACCAGCTTCGGCACCCCCACCCCGGGTGAGGTGGAGCTGGCCGCCGAGATCGTCGACCGTACCCCGGTCGAGCAGGTCCGCCTGGTCAACTCGGGGACCGAGGCCACCATGTCGGCGATCCGGCTGGCCCGGGGCTGCACCGGCCGCCCGAAGATCATCAAGTTCGCCGGCTGCTACCACGGCCACTCCGACGGGCTGCTCGCCGCCGCCGGCTCCGGCGTCGCCACCCTGGGCCTGCCCGACTCGCCCGGGGTCACCGGCGCGGCGGCCGGCGACACCATCGTGCTGCCGTACAACGACCTCACCGCCGTCGAGGCGGCGTTCGCCGCCGAGGGGCCGCACATCGCGGCGGTCATCACCGAGGCCGCCGCCGGCAACATGGGCGTGGTCGCCCCGCGCGCCGGGTTCAACCAGCAGCTCGCGGCGATCGCCCACGCGCACGGCGCGCTGCTCATCGTCGACGAGGTGATGACCGGGTTCCGGGTCTCCCGCGCCGGCTGGCACGGCCTCGACCCGTCCGACGCCGACCTGTGGACGTACGGGAAGGTGATGGGTGGCGGGCTGCCCGCCGCGGCCTTCGGCGGGCGCGCGGAGCTGATGGCGAGACTCGCCCCGGCCGGGCCGGTCTACCAGGCCGGCACCCTGTCCGGTAACCCGCTGGCCTGCGCCGCCGGCCTGGCCACCCTGCGGCTCGCCGACGACGCGCTCTACCGCCGGCTCGACGACACGGCCGCCGTCGTGGGCAAGCTCGCCGCCGACGCGCTGGCCGCCGCCGGGGTCCCGCACCGGCTGTCGTACGCGGGGAACATGTTCTCGATCTTCTTCACCGACGCCGACGTGGTCGACTACGACACCGCCCGCACCCAGCAGGTGCCCGCGTTCAAGGCGTTCTTCCACGCGATGCTCGCCGCCGGCGTCTACCTGCCGCCGAGCGCGTTCGAGTCGTGGTTCGTGTCGGCGGCGATCGACGACGCCGCCCTGGAGCGGATCGCCGCCGCCCTGCCGGGCGCGGCGACAGCGGCGGCAGCAGCAGGCCACGGGGGGTAAACCAGATGAGCAAGACGGTCGTCCACGTGCTGCGGCACGGCGAGGTGTACAACCCGGACCAGATCCTCTACGGCCGGCTGCCCGGCTTCCGGCTGTCCGAGCTGGGCGTCCAGATGGCCAAGGCCGCCGCCCAGGCGCTCGCCGAGCGGGAGGTCGTGCACGTGGTGGCCAGCCCGCTGGAACGCGCCCAGCAGACCGCCGAGCCAATCGCCGCCCAGTTCGGGCTCCCGGTCGGGGTGGACGAGCGGCTGATCGAGAGCGCCAACTGGTTCGAGGGCAAGAAGGTCTCCCCCGGCGACGGATCGTTCCGTGACCCGCGCAACTGGTGGGTGCTGCGCGACCCGGTCACCCCGAGCTGGGGTGAGGCGTACCGGGCCATCGCCGAGCGGATGTTCGCCGGGCTGCACGCCGCCCGGGTCGCCGCCGAGGGACGCGAGGCGGTCATCGTCTCCCACCAGCTTCCCATCTGGACGCTGCGCCGGTACGTCGAGCGCAAGCGGCTCTGGCACGACCCGCGCCGCCGGCAGTGCGGGCTGGCCAGCCTCACCTCCTTCCACTTCGACGGCGCCAAGGTGGCCGGGATCGGCTACACCGAACCCGCCGCCCACCTGATCGCCATGTCGTCGACCGCCCGGACGGCCAAGGGGGCCTGATGCGTTCCCGGAGGCCGATCGCCGTCCTGCTCGCCGCCGTCACCGCCGGGGCGGCGCTGGTCGGCTGCTCCTCCGGCACCGAGGAGAGCCAGTGCGCCAACAACGGCGGCATCGTCGAGTGCGCCCCCGACCAGCGGTCCGCCGCCCCGAAGATCGCCGGTGACCTGCTCACCGGCGGCCGGTACGACGTCTCCCAGGCCCGGGGCCAGGTGGTCGTGCTCAACTTCTGGGGTTCCTGGTGCGCGCCCTGCCGGGCCGAGGCGGACGACCTGGAGGCCACCTACCAGGCCACCAAGGGCTCCGGGGTGACCTTCCTCGGCATCAACGTGCAGGACAGCAGGGACAAGGCCGTGGCGTTCGAGGAGGGCCGGGTCACCTACCCGAGCCTGTTCGACCCGGCCAGCCGGCTCGCGCTGGCGCTGGACATCCCGCCGAACACCATCCCGGCCACCGTCGTACTCGACCGGCAGGGCCGGATCGCCACCGTGGTCCGGGCCGCCGTCACGCAGGACGGGCTGCGACCCATCGTCGAGCGGATCGCCGCCGAAGAGCCGGCGTCCGACGGTTCCCGCTGATGGGCGAGACGTTCCGCGAACTCGCCCAGTCCGGTCCGCTGCTGCTGGCCATCGGCGCGGCGGCGCTCGCCGGGCTGGTCAGCTTCCTCTCCCCGTGCGTGCTGCCGCTGATGCCGGGCTACCTGTCGTACGTGACCGGGCTGGCCGGCGCGGACCTGGAGGGCCGGTCCGGGGCGGCGACGCCGACCGGCGGCGGTCCCGCCCCGACCGGTGGTGACCCTGCCCCGACCGGTGGTGACCCTGCCCCGACCGGTGGTGACCCTGCCCCGACCGGTGGTGAGCCGGCACGGGCCGGTGGCCCGGACGGCGGGGTGGCGGTGGCGACCCGGCAGGCGGCCCGGCCGGTGGCCGCGGTCAAGGGCCGGGTGCTGGCCGGGACGCTGCTCTTCATCGCCGGCTTCACCGTGGTCTTCACCGCCACCGCGATCCTCTTCGCCGGGTTCGGCCGGATCTTCTTCGAGTACGAGCGGACCTTCCAGGTCGTCATCGGCGCGCTGATCATCGTGCTCGGCCTCGGCTACCTGGGCGTGGTCCCCGGCATGCAACGCGAGTTCCGGATCCAGCGGCTGCCCGCCGCCGGCCTGCTCGGTGCGCCGGTGCTGGGCGCGGTGTTCGCGCTGAGCTGGATGCCGTGCACCGGCCCGACGCTGGGCGCGGTGCTCGGCATGGCCGCGACCGGCGGCCAGACCGACCGGGCCGTGGTGCTGGCGGTGGCGTACTGCCTCGGGCTGGGGCTGCCGTTCGTCGTCTTCGGGCTGGGCTTCCACCGCCTGCTCGGGGTGTTCCGCGCGGTCCGGCGGAACAGCCGCTGGGTCACCCGGATCGGCGGCGCGCTGCTGATCCTGATCGGCCTGGCGCTGGTCACCGGCGGCTGGCAGAACTTCGTGATCTGGTTGCAGACGAACGTGGGTCCCGGCGAGGTGAGCATCTGATGACGACCGTCGACGACCGGCCGACCAGCCCACCCGCCGAGGCCCCGCGCCGCCGGCCCCACCCGGTGCTCGCCCTGCTGCGCAACTCGTGGCGGCAGCTCACCAGCATGCGTACCGCGCTGGTGCTGCTCTTCCTGCTCGCCGTCGCCGCCATCCCCGGCTCGGTGCTGCCGCAGCGCGGGGTCAACCCGGAGAACGTCAACAAGTACTTCGTCGAGCACCCCGAGCTGGCCCCGCAGCTCGACCGGATCGGTGCCTTCGAGGTGTTCGGCTCGATCTGGTTCTCCGCCATCTACCTGCTGCTCTTCACCTCGCTGGTCGGCTGCATCCTGCCCCGGATGCGCGACCACGTGCGGGCGTTGCGGGCCCGGCCGCCGGTCGCCCCGAAGCGGCTGGAGCGGCTGCCGCAGCACACCGTGCTGGAGGCGCCGGGGGCGGCCGACCCGGCGGCGATCGCCGCCGTGCTGCGCCGCCGCCGCTGGCGGGTCGAGGTACGCGGCAACGAGGTCTCCGCCGAGAAGGGGTACCTCAAGGAGACCGGCAACCTGCTCTTCCACACCTCGCTGGTCGCCGTCCTGATCGGCGTCGCGCTCGGCTCCTGGTACGGCTGGCACGGCAACCGGCTGCTGGTGGCGGGCGCGGACAACGGCTTCTGCAACACCCGGCAGCAGTACAGCGAGGCCAAGCTCGGCCCCCGGGTCGACAGCGCCGACCTGCCGCCGTTCTGCCTCACCCTGGAGAACTTCGACGCCCGGTTCCTGCCGTCCGGGCAGCCGGAGAGCTACCGGGCCACGGTGACCGTCGACCAGCCGGACGGCTCGGACCGGCGGACCGCCGACTTCTCGGTCAACTCGCCGCTGCGGCTCGGCCCCGCCAACGTCTACCTGCTCGGCCACGGTTACGCCCCGATCCTGAAGTACACCGACCGGTACGGCCGCAGCCAGACCAGCGCGGTGCCCTTCCTGACCAGCGGCGACGCCAACCTCACCAGCGAGGGGGTGGCCGCCTTCCCGGACGCCAACGTCGACCCGAAGACCGGTCGGCGGGACGCCGACCAGCAGGTCGCCTTCGAGGGGCTGTACCTGCCGACCGCCCCGGACACCGCGCCGTTCGTGTCGTCGCAGTTCCCGACCGAGCGGAACCCCGCCGTGGTGCTGGCCGCCTACCGGGGCAACCTGGGGCTGGACGCCGGCATCCCCGGCTCGGTCTACCAGCTCGACCAGCGTCAGGTGACCAACGGCAAGCTCACCCAGATCGGCGACCGGAAGCTCGTCCCGGGCGAGACGTGGACCCTGGACGACGGCAGCAAGCTGGAGTTCCTCGGTACGAAGCCGTACATCACCCTCTCCGTCCGGCACGACCCGGGCGAGGAGCTGATGCTGGGCGCCTGCGTGGTGCTGCTGGCCGGGCTGATGGGCTCGCTCTTCGGCCGCCGCCGACGGGTCTGGTTCCGGGTGACGCCCCCCGACAGTGGATCTCCGACGAGCGGTAGTAGTTTGGTGGCGGCCGGTGGGCTGCCGCGCACCGAGCATCCGGGGTTCGCCGACGAGTTCGCGCAGCTCGTCGCCGCCGTACGCGACGACGGGCGGCCCGACGGGCGGGCGCGAGAGGGAGTCGAGTGATGTCCGCAGTCTCCGACCAGTTGGTGACGTTCGCGATCCTGGCGTACCTGATCGCGATGATCAGCCACGCCGTCGAGTACGCCCTCGGCAACGTCCGGGCGGTGGCGGCCCGGGTCGCCCCGGCCCGTGAACTGGTCGGCGCGGGTGTCGGCGGCACGGGCAGCGGCGGCGCGGGTGTCGGCGGGGCCGGTGGCACCGGCGGACCGGCCGGTGGTGACGCGGCCGAGGCGGGGTCGACCGGCACGCCGCCCTCGACCCGCCGGAGCCGTTCGGCCGGTCGGGCCAGGCTGGCCGGTCGGATCGCCGCCGGGCTCACCGCGCTCGCCGCCGCGCTGCACCTGGGCGCGCTGGTCACCCGGGGCCTGGCGGCCGACCGGATGCCCTGGGGCAACATGTACGAGTTCGTGCTGACGGTCACCTGGATCGGCACCGCCGCCTGGCTCGTGGTGCTCTGGAAGCGCCCCTCGCTGCGCCGCCTCGGGCTCTTCCTCACCCTGGTCATGGTGCTGCTGCTGGCCTTCGCCGAGCTGAAGCTCTACGTCCAGGTGGTGCCGCTGATGCCGGCGCTCCAGTCGTACTGGTTCATCATCCACGTCTCGACGATCGTCTTCTCCTCCGGCATCTTCCTGCTGGGCGTGGTGCCGGCGATGGCCTTCCTGCTGCGCAACGGGTACGAGCGGGGCCGGCGCAGCTTCCCGTACACGCTGGCCCGGCGGCTGCCCGAGGCGGCCGGTCTGGAGCGGCTGACCTTCGCGCTGCACGCCTTCGCCTTCCCGATCTTCACCTTCGCGGTGATCGCCGGCGCGATCTGGGCCGAGGCGGCCTGGGGCCGGGCCTGGGGCTGGGACCCGAAGGAGACCTGGGCGTTCATCTCCTGGGTGGTCTACGCCGGCTACCTGCACGCGCGGGCCACCCCGAGCGTCAGGCGCAACGTGGCCACCTGGATCGCGGTGCTCGGCTTCCTGACCGTGCTGATGAACCTGTTCGGGGTGAACTTCTTCTTCACCGGCCTGCACTCGTACGCCGGGGTGAGCTGAACCGGCCGGTGAGCACCCGGTCGACGCCGAGGGTCACCTGGTAGGCGACCTCCGGCACGTCGGCCAGTTCGAGGCGCTCGGCCCGCAGCGCGAGCTGGGCGTGCAGTTCGCGCGCCACCGCGTCACGGATCTCCCGCAGCAGCGGGGAGAGGCCGTCGGGGTCGCCTACCACGTACGCGTCGTCCATGCCGCCCATCCTCCGCCCGGGGCCGGAGGTGTCAACGCGCCGAGAGATCACGATCTCCCGGTCGGCCGTCGCCGGCTCTGCCCACGTTTCCTGCCTTGCCTCTGCCATCGGTCGTTCCTCCTGTCGGGTCTGCTTGAGGTCCTGCACGTAGGTGTCCAACCGGTCGAAACTCTCGGTCCAGAACCGCTGGAACCCGCCGACCCACTCGTGGACAACGGAATGCGTCAAGCCGGTTCGTCGGTCGGCAGGGTGGTTCAGGTGCCGAACCAGCCGGGGAGGTCGAGGCGGAAGACGTTCGGTGGGGTGATCGCGCGCAGGTCGTCCTCCATCGCGGCGACCCGGTCCGCGCCGAGCTGCGCGACCCAGCGCTCCCGCAGCGCGTCGAAGAGCACGGCCGAACGGCGCAGCCCGTCGACACCCTTCTCCGTCATCCGGACCAGCTTGCGGCGGGCGTCCGCCGGGTCGTCGGCGCGTTCCAGGTAGCCGAGGGCGACCAGCCGGTCGACGGTCTTGCCGGCGGCCTGCTTGGAGACGCCGAGGCGTTGACCCAGCTCGGAGGCGGTGGTGCCGCCGACGCCGACGGCCTGGAGGACGAAGCCGTGCGCCGGGCGCAGCTCGGGGTGGCCCTGCCGGGCCAGCTCGGCGTGCAGGTCGTCGACGAGGGTACGGAAGCCGGCCAGCAGCAGCAGGGGCAGCGCGAAGCCGGGCCGCTCGGGGTCAGCGGTTGGCATTTTCGACAACCTGGTTTACGGTTTGGACAACCACGTTGACGACTCTACCCGAGAGGCAACCGCTGTGTTCACCACGCACACCCTCGACACCGCGCCCGCCGCCGCCCGCCCGGTCATGGCCGGGGTGCACCGCAAGCTCGGCCACCTGCCCGGCGCGGTCGGCCTGATGGCCGAATCCCCCGAACTGCTCAAGGGGTTCCTCGCCGCCAACGCCGCCTTCGAAGCCACCGACCTCGACCCGGTCGAGCGGGAGGTGGTCGTGCTGACCGTCGCCACCCGCAACGCGTGCCACCTCTGCGTGGCCCTGCACACCGCCACCCTGACCCGGCTCGGTGCCGCGCCCGAGCTGGTCGACGCGCTCCGCGACGGCACCGAGCTGCCCCAGCCCCGGCTGACCGCGCTGCGCCGGTTCACCCACGCCGTCCTCGACCAGGCCGGCGACGTGCCGGACGACGAGCTGACCGCCTTCCTCGACGCCGGCTACCAGCCCCGGCACGCCCTGGACGTGGTGCTCGGCGTCGGCACGTACACCATCTCCACCTTCGCCAACCGGCTCACCCGCGCCCCGCTCGACCCGCCCCTGGCCGCCTACGCCTGGGCACCGGCCGCCTGACGCGGCTCCCCGGCGGTCAGGCGGGTGGGGGCGGTGGCGGTCGGGGTGCGCGTGGGGTCGCCCAGCCGAGGAAGCGCTCGTGCAGCGCGCCCGGCTTCGGCGCGTCGTGCGGGTTGAGCCGGTACAGGTCGTCGACGGCGTTGTACAGCATGCCGGCGAGGTAGATCGACAGGGCGACCGGGCTGTTCCGGTACTCGGCCGCGAGGATCAGCCGGGCGGTGCCGCAGGGCCACGGATCGCCGCAGGCCAGGCAGAGCCAGAGCGGGCGGTGGGGGACATGGAGCCGGGTGCGCTGTGCGGAGCCGGTCATCGCGTCTTCCTCTTCTCGGCCACTGACCGCTACAGGAGGGGCCGTCCGTCGCCGACGTGCCGGACGGCCCCTCGACGGTTGCGCCCGTCCTTTCGGGTCGGATCCGGGCGGTTCCGTTGTGCACAGTCTGGTGAGGACGGCACTACGCTCGGAAGGCATCCGGTCGCCCCGTGTGCCTGACGGGGTCGCCGGTGAGGTCGGTGAGGAACGCGGGTCGCGGTGGTGAGGAGACGTGCGGATGGACGAGCGCTTACGGGTGCTGATCGAGGAGCTGCGGCACATGCGGGCGGCCCGGAAGATGACCCAGGAGGAGCTGGCCAAGGCGGTCAACTACTCGCCGTCGACGGTGGCGATGGTCGAGACCGGGGCGCGGAAGCCGCCGCCGGACTTCTGGGACCGGGTCGACGTGGCGCTCGACACCGGGGGCGCGTTCGCCCGGATGCTGGCCCGGTTCGGGTCGCCGCAGTGGATGCGGGAGTGGGAGGCCAACGAGCGGCAGGCCACCGTGCTCCGGTCGTTCCAGCCCACGGTGGTGCCGGGGCTGCTCCAGACGGCGGCCTACGCCCGCGCGCTGTTCCGCAGCGTCGGCCTCTTCGACGAGCCGGAGGTGGAGCAGCGGGCGGAGGCGCGGTTGGCGCGGCAGGTGGTGCTCACCGGCGAACGGCCGCCGCAGCTCGTCGCGGTGCTCGACGAACACGTGCTGCGCCGGCCGGTCGGCGGCCCGGTGGTGATGCGCGAGCAGGTGCTGCGCCTGGTGCAGGTGGCCACCGAGCACTCCCGGGTGCGGCTGCACGTCGTGCCCGCCTCGGTCGGCGCGTATCCCGGTGTCGCCGGGGCCTTCATCCTGGCTACACTCCCCACCGGGGAGGACGTCGTCTATCTGGACGATCAGCTCAAGGGCCAGGTGATCGACCACACCGAGGACGTGCTGGCGGTCCGGTCGGCCTGGGAGTCGATCCAGGGCGAGGCGCTGCCGCCCCGGCAGTCGATCGATCTGTTGGCGGAGGTGGCGAAGTCATGGAGCTGACCGGCGCGCGCTGGCGCACCAGCACCCGGAGCAGCACCAACGGCGGGGACTGCGTCGAGGTGGCCGACAACCTTCCCGGCCTGGTCGCCGTACGCGACAGCAAGGACCGCGACGGTGGGGTGCTGACCTTCCACCCGGCCGCCTGGCGAGCCTTCGTGGCCCAGGCCCGCACCCGCTGACCCGCCCCGGCACCTGGGCGACGCTCGCCAGGTCGCCGAGGTAGGGGTGTCAGCCGGGTGGTGATGGCCCCACATCGGCGACGTGGTGCGGCCGGTGGGGTGGGGCGTCAGCCGCGTAGGAATGGGAGCAGCAGGGCGGTCAGCTCGGCCGGGCGCTCCTCGAAGAGCCAGTGGCCGCTGTCGGCGACCACCTGGCCGTCGACCGTGCGGGCGTACCGGCGTACCTGGTCGGCGACCTGACCGCCGAGGCTGGCCCCGGCACCGACGGCCAGCACCGGCATCGGCAGGGGTCGCTTCCGGTACGCCGCGTTGTCCGCGACGTCCTGCCCGAACGCCCGGAAGTAGGCGAAGCTGGCCCGCAGGTGGGCCGGGTCGCTCAGGTGCCGGGCGTACTCCTCGATGTCGTCCGCGCCGATGCTGCCCTTGTTCACCATGATCGAGTCGGTGAAGCGGTCCACCCAGCGCGACTCCCGGCCGGCGACCAGCTCCTCCGGCAGGCCGTTGGTGACATTGAAGAAACCGAAGTTCCACACCGCCGGCCCGGCGGTGCTCAGCGCGGGAAAGGCGTAGACGCTCTCGTCGGGGATCGGCGCCTCGGTCAGCACCAGCCGGGACACCTCGTCGGGGTGGGCGGCGGCGTAGGCGTACGCGACCATGGTGCCCACGTCGTGGCCGACCAGCCGGATGTCACCGGCCAGGCCCAGGCCGGCCAGCAGCCCGTGCAGGTCGGCGGCGAGGGTCTTCTTGTCGTACCCGTCGGGCGGGGCGTCGCTGTCGCCGAAGCCGCGCAGGTCGGGGGCGACCACCTGGTACGAGGCGGCCAGCTCCGGCAGCAGCCCCCGCCACATCCGCCAGCACTGCGGATAGCCGTGCAGCAGCACCAGAGTCGGCCCCCGGCCGCCCCGGACATAGTTGATCGCCACGGCACCGACCTGGGCCCGCTGCTCGGTGAACCCCGCCGGAACCCGTCCGTCGCCCATCGCCGCCCCCGTCTCGACCCGTCGGCCCATGCCACCGTCACCCACCCAACGAGCGCCGGCCGGGTGGGGAGACGGCGTTCGGGGTGCACGGCGCCCTGTGGGGGATCGTGTTCGCGTCGCCCGGTGGGAGTGCCGGTGGCCGGGGTGGGGAGGCGCACACCGTCCGGCCCGACCCGGCGTGGGCGGTGCCTCCCGGGGTGCGGGAGACTGGCCGTATGGCGGCACGTGGCTTCCCGTACACCGATCTCAAGGACTTCCTCGCGGCGCTGGAGCGCGCGGGCGAGCTGCGGCGGGTGACCGTCCCGGTGGACCCGACGCTGGAGATCAGCGAGGTGGTCACCCGGACCGTGCGGGCCGGCGGGCCGGCGCTGCTGTTCGAGCGGCCGACCCGGGGCGAGATGCCGGTGGCGATCAACCTGTTCGGCACCGAGAAGCGGATGGCGATGGCGCTCGGCGTCGACTCGCTGGACGAGATCGGCGGGCGGATCGGCGCGCTGATCAAGCCGGAGCTGCCGGTCGGCTGGTCCGGCATCCGCGAGGGCCTGGGCAAGGTCATGCAGCTCAAGTCGGTGCCGCCGCGCAAGGTGAAGACCGCCCCCTGCCAGGAGGTGGTCTACTCCGGCGACGACGTCGACCTGGACCGGCTCCCCGGCCTCCAGGTCTGGCCCGGCGACGGCGGGATCTTCCACAACTACGGGCTCACCCACACCAAGCACCCGGAGACCGGCAAGCGCAACCTCGGGCTCTACCGGCTCCAGCAGCACGGCCGGAACACCCTCGGCATGCACTGGCAGATCCACAAGGACTCCACCGCCCACCACGCGGTCGCCGAACGGCTCGGCCAGCGGCTCCCGGTCGCCATCGCCATCGGCTGCGACCCGGTGGTCAGCTACGCCGCCTCCGCGCCACTCCCCGGCGACATCGACGAATACCTGTTCGCCGGCTTCCTGCGCGGCGAGCGGGTCGAGATGGTCGACTGCCTCACCGTCCCGCTCCAGGTGCCGGCGCACGCGCAGATCGTGCTGGAGGGCTACCTGGAGCCCGGCGAGCGGCTGCCCGAAGGGCCGTTCGGCGACCACACCGGCTTCTACACCCCGGTCGAGCCGTTCCCGGTGCTGCACGTCGAGACGATGACCATGCAACGCGACCCGGTCTACCACTCGATCGTCACCTCCAAGCCGCCGCAGGAGGACCACGGCCTCGGCAAGGCCACCGAGCGGATCTTCCAGCCGCTGCTCAAGCTGCTGATCCCGGACATCGTCGACTACGACCTGCCGGCCGCCGGGGTCTTCCACAACTGCGCGATCGTCTCCATCCGCAAGCGCTACCCGAAGCACGCGCAGAAGGTGATGAACGCGATCTGGGGCGCGCACCTGATGTCGCTGACCAAACTGATCGTGATCGTCGACGAGGACTGCGACGTGCACGACTACCACGAGGTCGCCTTCCGCGCCTTCGGCAACGTCGACTACGCCCGCGACCTGCTGCTCACCGAGGGACCGGTGGACCACCTCGACCACGCCTCGTACCAGCAGTTCTGGGGCGGCAAGGTGGGCGTCGACGCGACCCGCAAGCTGCCCACCGAGGGCTACACCCGGGGCTGGCCCGAGGAGATGACCATGTCACCGGAGGTCACCTCCCTGGTCGACAAGCGCTGGAAGGAGTACGGAATCTGATGACAGCGGTGCTGGAACGGCCCGGACGGGTCACGTCCTTCCTCAAGCTCGTCGCGATCGAGCACTCCGTCTTCGCGCTGCCCTTCGCGTACCTGTCCGCGCTGACCGCGATGCAGGTCGACGGCGGCCGGGTGCGCTGGGCCGACCTGCTGCTGATCACCGTGGCGATGGTCGGCGCACGGACGTTCGCGATGGCCGCCAACCGGATCCTCGACCGGCGGATCGACGCGCGGAACCCCCGTACCGCCAACCGGGAACTGGTCACCGGGGCGGTCAGCGTACGGACGGCCTGGACCGGCGCGGCCGTCGCGCTGGTGGTCTTCCTCGCCGCCGCCGCCCTGCTCAACCCGCTCTGCCTGGTGCTCGCCCCGCTCGCCGTGATCCCGCTGGTCGTCTACCCGTACGGCAAGCGGTTCACCAACTGGCCGCACGCCATCCTGGCCGTCGCCCAGGCGGTCGGCCCGGTCGGCGCCTGGCTGGCCGTCACCGGCACCCTGGCCGGCTCCTGGCCGGCGTGGCTGCTCGGCGCGGCCGTCGGCCTGTGGATCGGCGGCTTCGACCTGATCTACGCCTGCCAGGACGACGAGGTCGACCGGCAGATCGGGGTGCACAGCGTGCCCGCCCGCTACGGGCGACGCTTCGCGCTGCACGCCTCCACCGTCGCGCACCTGGTGACGTTCGCCCTGTTCATCTGGTTCGGCGCGCTGGTCGGGTTCGGCTGGCCCTGGTGGATCGGGCTGGCGCTCACCGCGGTCGCCTTCGGCTACCAGCACCTGGTGGTCACCCCGACCGACCTGACCAAGGTCAACCGGGCGTTCTTCACCGCCAACGGCTTCGTCGGCATAGCCCTGTTCATCTTCGCCCTGCTAGACCTGACCATCCGCCTCGCCCTACACCCCTAACCGCCCCGCCCCCGCCCCCGCCCTGCCCGGCCCTGCCCCCCGCCCGGCCCTGCCCCCCGCCCCCGCCCGGCCCTGCCCGCCCCCGCCCCCGCCCCCGCCCTGCCCGCCCGCCGCCCCACCGGCTCTGCCCGGTGATCAAGAGGTTTACGTCAAGTTTGATCTTCGACCAGACCGATTTCTCTTGATCACCGGAGCCGAGCGAGGGTGAGGTGGGCGGGGGAGGGTGAGGTGGGCGGGGGTGAGGGTGAGGTGGGCGGGGCGGGGCGGGGGGTGTTAGGGGTGGTTGGCTACGGGGTAGCGGGCGCTTTCCAAGGTCCAGTCGATGGTGCCGCGTACGGCGTTCGCTACCCCGTCGAGGTGGGCGGCGACGGACTCGTCCAACGCCGGGCCGAATGACGGCACCGCCGCGCGCTGCACCTCGAAGCGCGCCATCGTGTCCCGCCACCGCTCGGCGACCAGCCCCACCGCCGCCTCCACCGGGACGTCCCGCTCGGCGGCCACCGCCAGCACCAGGTTGTGCCCGCCCGAGGTGGCCCGGTCCCGCTCCACCGAGGCCATGTCGTTGTACCAGGACAGCAGGTCGTTGCCGAGTTCGCCGATCCGGCGCAGCAGCGGATGGTGGTAGACCGCGTCGGGCAGCGTCCGGCCGCCGGCGAACTCGATCAGCGGGTACGACACGAACGCCGCCGACGTGGCCCGGCGCAGTTTGATGTACTCGGCGACCCCGGGTGCCCGTCCGCTGTCCTTCGCGACCGCCTCCCGCCAGTTGCCGTGCAGGTGGTCGGCGACCGCGTCGGCGAACCGCAGCCGCCAGCGGGCCGGCATCCGGCGGCGGGGTACCCGCCACGCCTCCACCAGCAGCCGGCGCAGCGGGCCGCCGAAACCGGGGTGCCGTCGCCGGGGCCCGTCGTGCAGCAGGGTCAGGGTTCCCGCCCGCAGCGCCCGGATCTGCCCCGGGGCCATCCGGTCCGGCCCGTCGCAGGCGTCGTCGACCAGAAAGAACCAGGTGAAGAGGGCGGCCAGGGTGCGCAGGTCCGGCTCGCTGGCGTCCGGGTAGAGCCGGCCGGCGTACCGGGCGAAGCCGGCCCGGTCGAGCCGGCGCAACGCCTCGGCGTCCAGCGGGAGACCCAGCCGGGGAAGCCGGTCCAGCAGCCACGCCTGCACCCCGTCGGCGTACGGGGAGAGTCGCGGGGATATGGGGCACGCCGACCGTAACGACCAGAGGACCCCGTCGACCATCCCGATCCCTCCCCGCCCGGCGTGGATCGCCGACGGCAGCATCGCAGGTCGGACCCCGGTACGCCGACCGGGTCCGCCGACGGTGCCGACCGGGTCCGCCGACGGTGCCGACCGGGTCCGCCGACGGTGCCGGCCGGGTCTTCCGGCGGTGCCGACCGGGTCTTCCGGCGGTGCCGACCGGGTCTTCCGGCGGTGCCGACCGGGTCCGCCGGCGGTGCCGACCGGGTCCGCCGGCGGTGCACACGGGGTCTGCCGACGGTGCCGACCCGGGCCAGCCGACGGTGCCGACCGGTTCAGCCGGCGGTGCAGACCGGTTCAGCCGACGGCGCAGATCGGGTCTGCCGGCGGTGCAAGCGTGTCCGGCGGCGGTGCCAGCCGACGGCCGGCCGGTGCTCGTATCGCACGGGCCGGGCCGTGATACCGGGGGTGGCCGCCGACTGCCGGGACCGACCAGGCACGCTGGAGGTATGCGCGAACCATGGGTGGTCGGGGTCTCCGGGGCGTCCGGCACCCCGTACGCGGCGGCGGTGGTGCGCGGGCTGCTCGACGCCGGGGAACCGGTGGACCTGATCGTCTCCCGGGCCGCCCGGCTGACCGTCCTCGACGAGACCGGCCGTCCGTTCCGGGACGGCCACTGGGCCGAGGACCTGGCCGCCTGGCTGGGCCGGGACCTCGCCGACGCCGACCTGCGGCACTGGCCGGCCGGCGACCTCGCCGCCGGGCCGAGCAGCGGTTCCTACCCGGTACGCGGGATGGTGGTGGTGCCGGCGAGTACGGCGGCCTGCGCCGGCATCGCGATCGGCCTCTCCAAGGATCTGCTGCAACGGGCCGCCGAGGTCAACCTCAAGGAGCGCCGGCCGGTGGTGCTGGTGCCCCGGGAGACGCCGGTGACCCGCAGTCACCTGGAGCACCTGATCGCGCTGCACGACGCCGGCGCGGTGGTGCTGCCGGCCAGCCCCGGGTTCTACGGCGCCGGCGCGACCGCCACCGCAGCGCAGTTGGTCGACTTCGTGGCCGGCAAGGTGCTGGACGCCCTGGGCGTGCCGCACACCCTGTTCCGGCGCTGGTCGGGGCAGCTCGGCGCCGACCGTTCCGGAGCCCCGCCGGCTCAGCCGGACGCGGACCGTTCCTGAGCCCGCCGGCTCAGCCGGAGGCGGACCGTTCCTGAGGCCGCCGGCTCAGCCGGAGGCGGACCGTTCCTGAGCCCGCCGGCTCAGCCGGACGCGGGCCGGACCTTTCGGCCGACCCGCGTACCCGTCTCGCACCATTCAGTACATCCCGGCGTTGGCCGGACCCGGCCCGGTCGAGGCGGTGGGACCCACGTTACGTGGCTTGCCCATGTCTTCCGCCTCGTCCAGCATGCCCTCCCCTTCCAGCAGGGCCCGCACCTCGGATTCCCGAAACCGGCGATGCCCGCCTGGAGTCCGGATGCTGCCTATCCGGCCGGCCGCCGCCCAACGCGTCACAGTCTTCGGGTCTACCCGAAACAGCGCGGCGACCTCACCCGGTGTCAGCAGGCGATCTCCAGTGTCCACAGCCCCCTCCTCGCGTCGACGAAGCCCCCGGCTGAACACACTGCCCCCGGCCGGTGCGAGCCCAGAGCCGTCATGAGGGACGTATGGCAATTACAGCACCAGCGACCTGGCCTGTCCGCCAAACGCGAAAAACGCACGGAGTGGGAAGTTAGTAAATGGTACCGGCGCGGGACTCCCTTGACCGTCGGTCTGCGAACTGTCACCTACTGTCATGTCCAACGGGTGCCGGCCGTCGGACGTTACGCCGGAACGGATAGGGTCACACTCCGTGGACGCGATCGACCGGAGCCTCGTCGAACTGCTGCGCGGTAACGCCCGCCTCTCGTACGCCGAACTGGCCCGGCAGGTCGGCCTCTCCGCGCCGGCCGTGCACGAACGGGTCGGCAAACTGGAGTCGAGCGGCGTCATCCGGGCCTACCGGGCCGAGGTCGAGCCGGAGTCGATCGGGCTCGGGGTGACCGCGCTGATCGGCATCGTCGAGGACTCCGGCGGGGACACCGACGACGTGCTGGAGACGTTCCGGCGGATGCCCGAGATCGAGTCCTGCTACTTCATGGCCGGGGTCGAGTCCTTCATGCTGAAGGCCCGGGTGGGCACCATCGCCGAGCTGGAGGAGTTGATCGTCCGGTTGAACCGCACCCCCGGCGTGGCCTCCACCCGTACCGGGATCGCCTTGTCGACCAAGTGGGAGAACCGCCCCCAGCCGATCGATCCGGCGGCCTCCTGACCGTCCCGGCTTTTCGCCGCTCCGGCCTCCTGACCGTCCCGGCCGGTCGCCGCTCCGGCTTCCGCAGCTACCCCGGGTGCGGGCCGGCGCGGGCCGGGCAGCGCGGGCAGCGCGGCCGGGGCGGCCCGAACCCGAGCCGGCCTCACTTGTAACGTTGCGGCGTGACTCATCTCGACCGGTGCGACGAGGCCAGCCGGGTGTGGGTGACCGAGGCGATCGGCGCGGTGGAGGCCGACGCCAACCGGTCCGCCGACACCCACCTGCTCCCCTTCCCGCTGCCCCGGCAGTGGGGGATCGACCTGTACCTCAAGGACGAGTCGGTGCACCCCACCGGTTCGCTCAAGCACCGGCTGGCCCGCTCGCTCTTCCTCTACGGCCTCTGCAACGGCTGGATCGGGCCGTCGACCACGGTGATCGAGGCGTCCTCCGGCTCGACGGCGGTCTCCGAGGCGTACTTCGCCCGGATGCTCGGGTTGCCGTTCATCGCGGTGATGCCCGCCTCGACGTCACCCGAGAAGATCACCCAGATCGAGTTCCACGGCGGACGCTGCCACCTGGTGGACGACCCGGCCAAGGTGGTGATCGAGGCGCGCTGGCTCGCCGAGGACAGCGGTGGGCACTTCATGGACCAGTTCACCTACGCCGAGCGGGCCACCGACTGGCGGGGCAACAACAACATCGCCGAGTCGATCTACGCGCAGCTCGCCCTGGAGCGGCACCCCGTACCGGCCTGGATCGTGGTGGGCGCGGGCACCGGCGGCACCAGCGCCACCATCGGCCGGTACGCCCGCTACCAGCGGTTGCCCACCAAACTCTGCGTGGTCGATCCGGAGAACTCGGCGTTCTACCCGGCCTGGCAGGCCGCCGACTGGTCGGTACGCACCGGCCGGGGCTCCCGGATCGAGGGCATCGGCCGGCCGACCGTCGAGGCGTCCTTCGTCCCCTCGGTGGTGGACCGGATGACCCAGGTCCCGGACGCCGCCTCGCTGGCCGCCATGCGGGCCGGCTCGGCGGTGCTCGGCCGCCGGGTCGGCGGCTCCACCGGCACCAACCTCTGGGGGGCGTTCGGGCTGATCGCGGAGCTGCTCGCGCAGGGGCGGACCGGCTCGGTGGTCACCCTGATCTGCGACGCCGGGGACCGGTACGCCGACACCTACTACGACGACGCGTGGGTGGCCGGCCAGGGCCTCGACCTCGCCCCGCACCTGGCCACGATCGAGCACTTCCTCGCCACCGGCGGCTGGCCGGCCTGACGGCGGCCCGGCGGCCCGCATGCCGGTCGGGGAACCCCGGTTCCTCGGCCGGACCGGCGTTGGCAGCCGGGCCGACCGACCCGGCAAACGTCACGGACACCGCCCCACTAGGGCGTGGGCAACGGGATGTCGGCCCGGTCCGCCAGGCCCGGATAGTGCCGCACCAGGCCGTCGCCGTCCACCTCCAGCTCGGCCCGGAAGGTGTCGCTGGTGAAACCCACCCGGCCCGGCCCGAGCGCCGTGTAGACCTGCTCGCCGGCGATCACCTCCAGGCTCGGCACCAGCACCCAGGCCACGGTGACCCGGTGTTCGGTGCTGGAGGTGGCCCCGGTCAGCCCCAGCCGTCGTACCGGCAGGGTGTTGAACAGCGCCGAGCCGCCCAGGTCGACGTCGAGCGCGTCGTGCAGCCGGTCCGGGTCCTCGACGCCCGGCCGCCCCGTCGGCGGGTGCCCGGCCGCCCGTAGCGCCGCGTCCAGGTCACCCTGCTCGCCGGTGGTCACCCGCCAGCCGTCCGGACCGCGCTCCAGCCGTACGCTCCGCGACCAGCCCGCCCCCTCGGTCTCCACGGCCAGCGAACGGGTGCCCCCGTCCGCCCCGGCCGTCACCCGGTAACGGCAGGTGTAGGGGATCGGGTCGACCGCCAGTTGGGTGCCGTGCGCGGCGAGCCCGGGCCCGTCGTCGAGGACGGCGTGCTCGGCGCCGACGGTGTCCGTTCGGCTCCAGAAAAGTGACCTCGGCATGGTTCGGACGTTACGCCAGCCGGCCGACGGTGGCAGCGCATGCGGAAACGCCGCCGGGGAGCGTGGGCTCCACGACGGCGTTCCGGGCGTTCGGTCGGATCAGTGGGTACGCGCCGGCGGCCGGCCGCCGAAACCACGCCGGTCGTCACGCGGCCGGTCGTCCCGGCCCCGCCCCTCGGGACGGAACCCGCCCCGGCGGTCGGCACCGCGCGGCTCGCCGCCGAACCGGTGCTCGCCGGCGTGCTGCTCACCCCGGGCGTCCCGGTCACCGAACCGCCGGTCGCCGGCCGGGCGGTCACCGAAGCGTCGCTCGCCGTAGCCACGGTCGCCGGTCGGCCGGTCGCGCTCCTCGGGCCGCCGCTCGGCCCGGTCACCCTGACCCCGGTCACCGTACCCGCGCTCGCCGGCCGGTCGGGCGGGCCGCCGCTCGGCGCGGTCGGAGAAGGACCGGTCGCCGAAGCTCCGCTCCCCGGTCGGCCGGTCGCTGAAGCTCCGCTCCCCGGTCGGCCGGTCGCCGAAGGGCCGGTCGCCCCGGCCCTGGTCGCCGAAGGACCGGGTGCCGGTGGGCCGGTCGCCCCGGCCGTCGAAGCGGCGCTCGCCGAAGCGCTCGCCCCGGGTGTCCCGGTCGGCGTGGTGGCGCTCGCCGCCCGGCCGGCTCCCGCCGACGCCACGGTCGGCGCGGTGCTCACGGTCGCCGTAACGGCGCTCCCCGGTCGGCCGGTCGGCGTAGCCCCGGTCGCCCCGGCCGTCCCGGTCGCCGAAGCGGCGCTCGCCGCTCGGGCGCTCACCGTGCGAACGGTCGCTGAACGGACGGTCGCCGGTCGGGCGGTCGCCGAAGCGGCGCTCCGGCCGGTCGCCGGAGGAACGCTCCGCGAAGCGCCGGTCGCCCCGGTCGCCGAAGCCCCGGTCGCCCCGGTCGCTGAAGCTCCGGTCGCCCCGGTCGCCGTAGCGGCGGTCGCCGCCCGGCCGGTCGCCGAAGGCGCGTCCCTCACGGTCGCCGAAGCGGCGCGGACGGTCGCCGTGCCGGCGCGGCTCGGGCTCCTCGCGTACCGGCACCCCGCTGGGCTCGCGGGCCCCGGTCAGCTCGGCCAGCGCCGGGTCACCAACCCGCACCCGGGTCTCCGCCGGCTGCACGCCGGCCTTCTCCAGCATGGCCAGGGTGGTCCGGCGCTGCTTGGGCAGCACCAGCGTGGCCACCGCGCCCGACTCGCCGGCCCGGGCGGTACGGCCGGCCCGGTGCAGGTAGTCCTTCGGGTCCTTCGGCGGGTCGATGTGCAGGACCAGGGAGACCCCGTCGACGTGGATGCCCCGGGCCGCCACGTCGGTGGCGACCAGGACGTCCATCCGCCCCTCGCGGAACTCGGCCAGGGTCTTGGTACGCATCCGCTGGGTCTTGCCGCCGTGCAGGCCACCGGCCCGTACGCCCACCGCGGCGAGCTGTTCCACCAGCCGGTCTACGCCGAGCTGCGTACGGGCGAAGAGCATCGTCCGGCCGGCGCGGGCGGCGATCGAGGCCGCCACCGCGAACTTGTCGTGCGGCGGGATCAGCAGCAGGTGGTGGTCCATGGTGGACACCGAGGCGGTGGACGGCGCGGTGGAGTGCGTGACCGGGTCGGTCATGAACCGCTTGACCAGCGCGTCCACGTCCCCGTCCAGGGTCGCCGAGAAGAGCAGCCGCTGCGAGCCGGCCGGGGTCTTCGCCAGCAGCTCGGTGACCTCGGGCAGGAAGCCCATGTCGGCCATCTGGTCGGCCTCGTCGAGGACGGTCACCTCGATGTCGTCCAGGTTGCAGACCCCCCGGCTGATCAGGTCGCCGAGCCGGCCCGGGGTGGCCACGACGATCTCCACACCCCGGCGCAGCGCGTCGATCTGCCGGTCGTACGGGACGCCGCCGACGGCGGTCTTGAGGAAGATCCCGACGGCCTTGCCGAGCGGCAGCAGCGCGTCGTTGACCTGCATCGCCAGCTCACGGGTCGGGACCAGCACCAGGGCGCGCGGGTGCAGTGGCCGGGCCCGGTTGCGCTCGGCGAGCCGGGCGATGATCGGCAGGCCGAAGGCGAGCGTCTTGCCGGAGCCGGTCTGGCCCCGGCCGAGCACGTCCCGGCCGGCGAGGGCGTCGGGCAGGGTGGCCCGCTGGATCTCGAACGGGGTGGTGATGCCCTGCCGGGCGAGGGTGTCGACCAGCGGCCGGGGCAGGCCCAGGTCGGTGAAGTCGAGGTCGGCGGCGGGGGCCGCCGGGGCGGCGTCGGTGCCGTCGCCGGTGGGGAGGTCGAGGGCGGACGGAATGGTGCCGTGGTCAGCGAAGGTGGTCAAGAAATGCCTTTCGAGCGGGGCGCATCTTCGCGATGGCCCGCCGCAGCAGAGGTACGCCGCCGATTCGCCCGCAAGATCGCCCATGGGCACGCGTCACGCGCGCCAGGTCAGTGATCCCGACAAGTGTACGGCGGTTCGGCGATGTCGCCAGTGGGCCGCGAGTGGGTAGTGGGCGGGCTCACCCCGCCCGGTGCGCCCTCACTTGGTGAGGATGTCGCCCACCAGGCCGTCCAGCACGTCGTTGGCGAGCAGGACGACCAGCACGCTGATCGCCACCAGCAGCCCCAGGGAGGCGGCCAGCACGATCACCACCCGGCCGGTCCTGGACCGGGTGGTCGGTGTGTCGGACCAACCCTGGGCCAGGATGTGCCCGGTCAGCGACCCGGAGTTCTCGATCGGGTTCGCGGTGGGGAGGGAGATCGTCGAGTGGCCCGGCCCGTCCGTGCCACCGCCGTAGGCGACGCTCGCCAGGTCCGGGCCGCCCCGGTAGGGCGTACCGGGGTAGGGCGGGGCGGGTGGGGTCGCGCCGACCGGCGGTGCGGAGACCGGGGCGGCGGCCCGGAACTGGGGCGCGGGGGCGGCCGGCGGCATCGACCCCGGCGGGGTGGAGGCCGGCGGGGTGGACGCTGCGCCGATGGTGGGTACCGACACGGCGGCGCTGGCCCGGAAGGCCGACGGTGGGCCGGCGACGCCGGGCATGGCCGGCGGCGGGGGGAACGGCGGCGCCGGCAGCGGGCCTGGTGGCGGCGGGGGCGCCGGAACCGGTGGCCCCGGGGGCGGCACGGGCGGCCCCGGGATCGGTGGCACCGGCCCCGGGATCGGTGGCACCGGCCCCGGGATCGGTGGCACCGGCCCTGGCGTCGGCGGGACCGGCCCTGGCGTCGGTGGGACCGGACCCGGTGGCGTTGGCCGGGGACCCGGCGGCGGACCGGGCAGGGGCGGGACCGGCGCGGGGAACGGGCCGGGTGACGGCGGTTCGGGGGTGGGCGTGGGCGGCACCGGGCCCGGCGTGGGGGTCGGCTCCGGTTCCGGGGTCGGCGGGGTGGGCGGCTGGGCCGGTTCCGGGGGCTGGGCCGGCTCGGGCGGCTCCGGGTTGATCGGTCTGGACCGGTACACCGTGGCGCCGGTGCCGCCGGTCAGGGCGCCCGACGCCGCGCCTTCGGCCTCGGCGGCGGAGACCCGACTGCGCCCGGGTACGGCGACGCTGGCCCGGGCCGGGCTGCCGTCCGACCCGCCGTCGCGCTGCCCCGGAATGGCAGCCGGGGCACCCGCCCGGTAGGTGGTCGCGGTGGCCGGCCCGGCGGGTCGGCCACGACCCTCGGACGGTGTCGTCACGGTGCTGACGCTGGCCGTGGCGCGGGCCGGCACGGGACCGTCGCCGGCCGGCGACGGAGTGGGCGGGGCGGCGCCGGTGGACCGGCCCGCCGGTCGGGCATCGTCGGTGGGGCGTCCCGGTGTGCCGGGGGCAGGATCGGGCCCGGATCCGCGGTCGACGTTCTCCACCGGCGTCCCTAGCTCACCCATCATCGCCCTCCGCGCGTTCGCACCCCTGCCGGTCACCGATGGGCCGGTGGTGCCTCGATGTCACCGTGCCACATCTCGCCCCGTCGGCACAGTCGGAGTGCTTACCGGGGACGGCCGGAACGGGGCGTCGGTCAGCTTCCGGTGCTCGCCGAGGCGGAGGCGGAGGCCGAGGCGGACCGGCTGTTCTCCGGGGCGCCGCTGCTGCTGGCCGTGGTCGGGACGGCGCTGCTGGTCTGCGGGGCCGGCGTGCCGGGGTCGGAGGCGCTCGGCGTCGGCGAGGGCGACGTGGGCGTCGGCGACGGGCTCGGTGGGGTGGTCGGCGGCCGGGACGGCGGGTTGGTGCTGCCCCCGGTCGGGCGCGGCGTCGGGGTGGTCGGCTTCGGCGTCGGGCTGGTGGTGGGCTTCGGGCTCGACGTGGTCGGCACCGGAGCCGGGGTGACGGGGGTGCCCGGCGCGGGCACCGCGCCGACGACCCGGGTCGCGGCGTAGAGGCCGGACCACCGGACCTGGGAGATCTTGACCACGTCACCGGAGCGCGGCGCCTGCACCATCCGGCCGCCGCCGAGGTACATCCCGACGTGGTGGATGGTCGTCCAGCTACCGCCGGAGGCGAAGAAGAGCAGGTCGCCGGGGAGTAGGGCGCTCTGCGAGACCGTCCGGCCCCGGGTGGCGTAGTACTGGTCGCGGGCGACCCGGGGCAGCTCGTAGTAGCCGGCCGACCGGTACGCGGCCCACATCAGGCCCGAGCAGTCGAACCGGTCCGGCCCCTCGGCCGCCCAGAGGTACGGGTCGCCGAGCTGCGCCAGCGCGTACCGGACGGCGGCCAGCGCCTGCGGGCTGGCGTTGAGCCCGGTGCTGCTCTGCCCCTCCACGTAGGCCGCGCCCAGCTTCTGCTCGGCGGCCTCCTGCTGCTTCTCCAGCTCGATGAGCTGGGCCTGGTTGTCCGCGTGGAGCTTGGCGAGCTTGGCGTCGTTGTCCCGCAACGCCTTCTGCACCGCGGCGAACTGCTCCTCGGCCCGCCGGACCCGGTCCTCGGCGGCGGTCACCGCCTGGGTGGCGGCCTGCTCGGCCGTCCGGGCGCGGGACAGCTCGCCGGCCGCCGCGGTGGTCACGTCGTCGGTCTGCTCGCCCCGGGAGATCCGCTGGAGGACGCTCAGCCCGCGCAGGTCGCTGGCGAGTTCGCCGGGCGGCAGGGCGGCGGCGGCCTTGAACGCGTTCGCCGCCACGTCGTTGGCCCGCTGCTCGGCCAGGGTCAGCGCGGCCCGGGCCCGGACGAGTTCGGCCTGGCCGCCGGTGAGCTGCGTCCGCGCGTCGTCGCGCTGCTGGCGTAGCTGAAGGAGTTGGTCGGCGAGCTGGCCGTTCTGCGCGGTCAGGGCGTCGATCTGGGCCAGCAGCGGGTTGGTCTGGATGCCGCCGATCGGCAGGGTGCCGCCGACGCCGGGCTGGCCGGGGGCGGGGTAGCCGGGCACCGCCGTGCCGGGCAGTTGCAGCGCGCCCGCCGCGACCGGCCGGGAGCCGGTGTCGGGGACGGTGCCGGGCAGCCCGGGCTCGGCGTAGGCCGGAGTGGCCAGGACCATCGCCGCGACGGCGCCGAGCAGCGCGGACCAGAGCGCCGGACGCAGCACCGGGGAGATCACCGGGCTGCGCCGCCGTCGCTGTTGCCGCCCGTGTGCGCTGTCGACCATTCCGCTCCCCGTCCGGCGTGGTGCCGCCACGCAGGGTGGGCGTGGCGACCGGCACGCTACCAGTGTGTCGCGTCCCACCTTGTCTACCGCACCGGGCCAGTGATGTCGATGCGTCGCCCGTTGAGAGAAAGCTGGGAGTCCGGTGAGGTGCGTCGCTGCCGGTGCCCGTCCTGCCGGCCCGTCGGTGGCTCGACGTAGGCTCGACCGGACCGCAGGTGGAAGGGACGTGGCTTTCGATGGACGCCGGACTCAAGCGTGAGCTCGAAGCGAAGGTGTACGCGGGGGAGCGACTGACCCGCGCCGACGGGATCGCCCTCTACGAGAGCGACGACCTGACCTGGCTGGGCCGGCTGGCCCACCACCGGCGTACGGAGTTGAACGGCGACCGGGTGATGTTCAACGTCAACCGGCACCTCAACCTGACCAACGTGTGCTCCGCCTCCTGTGCGTACTGCTCGTTCCAGCGCAAGCCGGGCGAGAAGGACGCGTACACGATGCGCATCGACGAGGCGGTCCGCAAGGCCAAGGAGATGGAGGACGAGCAGCTCACCGAGCTGCACATCGTCAACGGCCTGCACCCGACGCTGCCCTGGCGCTACTACCCGAAGGTGCTGCGCGAGCTGAAGGCGGCGCTGCCGAACGTCAAGCTGAAGTGCTTCACCGCGACCGAGGTGCAGTGGTTCGAGAAGATCAGCGGCCTGTCCGCCGACGAGATCCTCGACGAGCTGATGGACGCCGGCCTGGAGTCGCTGACCGGCGGTGGCGCGGAGATCTTCGACTGGGAGGTCCGCCAGCACATTGTCGACCACGCCTGCCACTGGGAGGACTGGTCGCGGATCCACGCGCTGGCCCACTCGAAGGGCATGAAGACCCCGGCGACGATGCTCTACGGCCACATCGAGGAGCCCCGGCACCGGGTCGACCACGTGCTGCGGCTGCGCGAGTTGCAGGACGAGACCGGCGGGTTCGCGGTCTTCATCCCGCTGCGCTACCAGCACGACTTCGTCGACTCGGCGGACGGCAAGATCCGTAACCGGATCCAGGCCCGCACCACGATGGCCTCGCCGGCCGAGTCGTTGAAGACCTTCGCGGTCTCCCGGCTGCTCTTCGACAACGTCCCGCACCTGAAGAACTTCTGGGTGATGCACGGCCTCTCGGTGGCCCAGCTCTCCCTCAACTTCGGCGTGGACGACCTGGACGGCTCGGTCGTGGAATACAAGATCACTCACGACGCCGACTCGTACGGCACCCCGAACACCATGCACCGGGACGACCTGCTGCACCTGATCTGGGACGCCGGCTTCCAGCCCGTCGAGCGGGACACCCGCTACAACGTGGTCCGCGAGTACGACAAGCCCCCGTCGCCGGCCGAGCGCCGTGCCGAGCCGCAGCAGGTCTGGGCCTGACCCGATTCGAACGGGCCTGACCCGATCTGGACGGGCCTGACCTGCCCGTACGCCCCGCCCGAAGGGCCGTGACGCCGACGCGTCGCGGCCCTTCGGCCGTTCCCGCCGACCGCTGGGCCGGGACCCGCTGACGAACGGTGGATGTCCGCTCACGCGTTGTTCATCTCGTGCATGTCCGGCGTGAGTACGCGGATGCGGGTGTGGACATCGGTGCTCCCGAACCTGATCCCGCTGGGTTTTCTGGGGATGAGCGGTTCCGCCTGAGGAAGGGGTCGTCGGTGCAGCTAGCGCGGTTCGTGTTCCTGTCCATGCTCCCGTCCGCCGGTCCGCAGAGCGACTCGGACGCCGGCGTGGTGTGGATGCTCGTCTCACCGAACAACCGGGCGCTCGGACGGGGGTACGGCGTGCACGACAGCTATGCCGGCTGCCGGGCCGCCGTCCTGGCGCTGCGGGACGGGGGTCCGCGCTGCCGTCCGCTGGTCAGCAACGTGGACCGGACCGGCCAGTGGACCTGGCGGATCCTGCTCGACGACCGGCCGGTCGCCGTGTCCAGCCGCTCCTACCTGCGTACCCGGGAGTGCGGCTACAACCTGGAGCGCTTCCTGGAAGCGGTGCCCACCGCGGAACTGGTTGCCGGCACCCGGACCGTGCGGCGGGGCCGCTGGCACGGTGGCCAGGTCGAGGACGGGGCAGGTGGCCCGTCCGGCCGGGGGCTCGGCGCGGCGGCCCGCCCCGGCGACCCGACGGGCACCGGCCCGTCCCGGACGGTGCTCCGATGACCGTCACCGTGCTGCCGGCCGAGGTCGGTACGGAGGCGGGTGCGGATCAGCCCCGCCCCCTCCGTCCGCGCCGTGGCCCGGCGGATCTCGTCTTCCGGGGCGGGGTGCGGGCCGCCGGGGTGCTGGTGCTGCTGGTCATGACGATGGTCGGGGTGTTCCTGGCGTACCGGGCGACGCTGGCGCTGCGGGTGGCCGGTCCGGACTTCCTGACCACCGAGACCTGGGAGCCGGACTCCGGGAACTTCGGCATCGCCGCCGTGCTGACCGGGACGGTCCTGATCGCCGCGGTGGCGATCTGCGTCGCCGTCCCGCTGGCCACCGGCACCGCGCTGTACATCTCGGAGTTCGCCCCGCGCCGGATCCGACGCACCCTGGTCAGCCTGGTGGACCTGATGGCGGCGGTGCCCAGCGTGGTCTACGGGCTGTGGGGGGCCTTCCTGCTCCAGGGGCAGGTGATCGGGTTGTCCCGCTGGCTGTCCACCTGGCTGGGCTGGATACCCCCGTTCCGGGTGTCCGGCGCGGACCCGCGCGATCCGCTGTCGCCGCCGGCGGCGTACACCTCGTCGACCTTCATCGCCGGTCTGGTGGTGGCGCTGATGATCACGCCGATCGTCTGCTCGGTGATGCGCGAGGTGTTCTCCCAGGCGCCGGTCGGCGAGCGGGAGGGCGCGTACGCCCTCGGCGCGACCCGGTGGGGGATGATCCGGGCGGTGGTGCTGCCGTTCGGCAAGGGCGGCATGATCGGCGGCTCGATGCTCGGTCTCGGTCGGGCGCTCGGCGAGACGATCGCCGTCTACATGATCATCTCGCCGGTCTTCGCCATCCAGCCGCACCTGCTCGCCAACGGCGCCAACAGCGTCTCCGCGCTGATCGCGCTCCGCTACGGGGACGCCTCGACGATCGGCATCTCCGCGCTGATGGCGGCCGGCCTGGCCCTGTTCACGCTGACCCTGGTGGTCAACTTCGTCGCTTCGTCGATCATCGCCCGCAGCCGCTCGGGGGCCGCCAGCGATGCCTGAGGAGACCCGATGAGCACCGACACCGTCCCGGACCTCGACCACGGGTCGGCGACCGACACCGTCCCGCCGCCGGTCGAGTCGCCGGCACCCGGTCCGGCGACCACCATCCCGGTACGGACCGCCGGGCCGGCCGGCCCCGAGCCCCGGCGCAGCACCGCCGGGGTACGCCGGACCGACGTCCTCTCGCTGCTCGGTGCCGGCGCGGCGGCCGTCGCGCTCACCGTGCTGGTCTACACCCGGCTGGCCCCGTTCGACGGGCCGCTCGGCTTCGTCGTGCTGGGCTGGGTGACCTTCCTCGGCTGCTACGCGCTGCTGGTCGGCCTCGACGAGGACGGCCCGACGGTCCGCGACCGGACGGTCGCCGTGGTCGTGCACAGCCTGGCCGTCCTGCTGCTGGTCGCCCTGGTGGTGGTCGTCGCGTACCCGGTGACGCGGGGGGCGAAGGCGATCTTCTGGCACGGCAACTTCTTCACCGGCGACCTCGCCTCGGCCGGGCCGCTCGCCCCGCTGGACCGGGGCGGCATCCTGCACGGCATCGTCGGCACCCTGGAACAGATCGGCATCGCGCTGCTGATCACCGTGCCGCTCGGGCTGGCCTGCGCGGTCTTCCTCAACGAGGTGCCCGGCCGCTTCGCCCGGGTGGTCCGCACCGTCTCCGAGGCGATGACCGCCCTGCCGTCCATCGTGGCCGGCCTGTTCGTCTACGCCACGGTGATCCTGATGCTCGGCTTCGACCGGTCGGGCTTCGCCGCCGGTCTGGCGATCACCGTGATGATGCTGCCGATCGTCATCCGCGCCGCCGACGTGGTGCTGCGCCTGGTGCCGGGGACGTTGCGGGAGGCCTCGCTGGCGCTCGGCGCGCCGCAGTGGCGTACCGCCCTGTTCGTGCTGCTGCCCACGGCCCGGTCCGGCCTGGCGACCTCCGTGATCCTGGGCACCGCCCGGGGCATCGGGGAGACGTCTCCGGTGCTGCTCACCGCGGGTTTCGCGGACGGCATGAACACTGACCCGTTCGACGGGCCGCAGGTCTCGCTGCCGCTGATGACCTTCAAGCTGGTCGGTTCCGCCTCCGAGTACGACGTGGCCCGGGGCTTCGGTGCGGCGACCGTGCTGCTGGCCCTGGTGCTGCTGCTGTTCCTGCTGGCCCGGCTGGTCGGTGGGCGTGGCCCCGGCCAGCTCACCCGGGGCCAGCAGGCCCGTCGGATACGGGCCTCCCGACGCGACGTGCTCCGGTACGCGCGCCGTGCCGACCCTGGCGTCACCGATCCCCGATCCACAGAGTGAGGACAACCATGGCGAGACGCGACACCCGCCGCCGGTTCGCCGCCGCGGCTCTGGTCGCCGCGTTGCTGGCGGCCGTCACCTGCTCCGGCTCACCCGCGTCGGCGGCCGGCTTCGTCCGGATCGTCGGTGTCGGCTCCACCTGGAGCGAGATCGCGGTCAAGGAGTGGAAGTCGAACATCCGGAAGAACGGCATCACCGTCGAGTACACCGGGACCGGCTCCTCCGACGGCCGTAACCAGTTCCGTAACGGCACCGTCGACTTCGCGGTCTCGGAGATCCCGTACGGGCTGCGGGACGCCGGCAGCGGCACCACCGACCCGCCGCCGGCACGCGGGTTCGCGTACATGCCGATCGTGGCCGGCGGTACGGCGTTCATGTACCACGTCAAGATCGGCGGGAAGCTGGTCACCAACCTGCGACTCTCCGGCGACGTGCTCACGAAGATCTTCACCCGCAAGATCACGGTCTGGAACGACCCGCAGATCAGCGCGGACAACCCGGGGCTGACCCTGCCCGCCCGGCGGATCGTCCCGGTGGTCCGCTCGGACGGCTCGGGCACCACCGCCCAGTTCAGCCTCTGGATGAGCAGCCAGCACCCGGACCTGTGGAACGACTGGTGCCGTCGCAACAACCGGACCGCCCCGTGCGGCGTGACCTCGTACTACCCGTACCCG
Source organism: Micromonospora sp. NPDC092111 (assembly GCF_044755745.1). Taxonomy (NCBI): domain Bacteria; kingdom Bacillati; phylum Actinomycetota; class Actinomycetes; order Micromonosporales; family Micromonosporaceae; genus Micromonospora; species Micromonospora sp. NPDC092111. Next base: position 90,758 of record NZ_JBIVRQ010000004.1, on the reverse strand, counting down.
ACGGACGGCTCGGTGGTGGCCCAGGCCGGTTCGCTCGGCGTCTCCGGGTACGTCGCCCAGTCCCTCGGCGAGGGATCGATCACCTACGTGGAGTACGCGTACGCCAAGAAGTCCGGCTTCCCGGTGGCCAAGCTGCTCAACGGCGCCGGCTACTACGTGGAGCCGAAGGCGACCAGTGTCGCGGTGGGGCTGCTGGGCGCGGACATCAACCCCGACCTGACCCAGAAGCTGGACGGGGTCTACGCCAACCGGGACAAGCGGGCCTACCCGCTGTCGTCGTACTCGTACATGGTCCTGCCGACGAAGCTGGAGAACGGCTTCACCAACGACAAGGGCTACACCCTCGGCGAGTTCGCCAAGTACTTCCTCTGCGAGGGGCAGCAGGTGGCCGACGGGCTCGGCTACTCGCCGTTGCCGCTCAACCTGGTCAAGGCCGGGCTCACCCAGGTCCGCCGGATCCCCGGCGTCAGCCCCGCCGACAAGGACATCAAGACCTGCAACAACCCGACGTTCTCGGCGGACGGCACGAACGCGTTGGCGAAGACCGCGCCGTACCCGCCGGAGTGTGACCGTAAGGGCGGACCGGCGCAGTGCGCCACCGGCACCGGTGGCGCGAAGCAGGACACCCCGACGCGCGGCAACCAGGCCGGTTCCGGTGGGCCCGGCACCGGGGCGGTCCCCGGCGGAGGAGCCACCGGCACCGCCGGGCCCACCGCCGGCGCGACCGCCGGACCGGGCGGGGCACCGGCCCCCGGGACGGCGGTGGACCCGGACACCGGCGAGGTGATCGGTGCCGGCGGCGGGAGCGGCGGCCAGTACGTCGACGGCGTACCGGTGGCGCTGGACGCCGAGGGCGGCTGGGGCCTGAGCCGCACCCTGATGATCCTCTCCGGGGTGCTGCTGACCCTGGTGGTCATCGGCCCGCCGCTGCTGGCCCGTTCCCTCGGCCGCCGCGACCAGGGTGGGACGCGATGAGCCGCCGTGGCCTGTCCATCCTGGTCGGGCTGCTGCTCGCCACGGCCGGACTGGTGACGGTGGACGTCCGGGTCCCGGACGCCACCGCCGCGACGGCCGGCACCGACGACCCGCTGACCGACTCGGCGGTCACCGTCAACGGGCGATCGGGCATCTTCGGCGACGACTTCACCGGCCTGCGCATCACGGTGGCCCAGACCAAGGAACTGACCAGCCAGGGCATCGTGGTGAGCTGGACGGGCGGCCGGCCCAGCGCCCCCCGGGACGACGACCCGGCGGCCACCAACTACCTGCAGTTCATGCAGTGCTGGGGCCCGGACCCGAAGGCGGCGAACTTCCGGGAGACCTGCCAGGTGGGTGGCTCCAGCACCCCGGCCCGGGCCCCCTCGCCGGTCGACCCGCGCTGCCCGACGACGGACGGGAAGCCCTGCGAGTCGTTGCCGCCGGACGCCCAGATGGTGCCGTTCCGGCCGGCGAACGGCAGTGCCACCCCGCACGGCGGGGCCCAGCAGCCCTGGCCGAGGAAGGCGTGTGGCCCACCCGAGGACAACCTGACCTGTCCCGCCACCGAGGCGGACATCCTCGCCGACCACTACAGCGTCTACACCACCAACGAGATCACCAAGGCGGTCACCGCCGGGGACGGCACCGGCCGCGCGGTGTTCGAGGTGCAGACCGCCGTCGAGTCACCGCACCTGGGCTGTGGTGCGCCCGGACACCTCACCTGCTGGCTGGTCATCGTGCCCAGGGGTGAGCGGGACCGGGCCGGCAACCCGACCGTGCAGGTCGAGGGCAGTCCGCTGGGCGCCTCGGTGTTCAGCGACGCGCTCGCCGTACCGCTGGGTTTCCAGCCGGTGGGGGCGTTCTGCCCGCTGGGTCGGGCCGAGCGCCGGACCACCGGCTCCGAACTGGTGGCCAACGCGATGCTCTCGTGGCAGCCGGCGCTCTGCGCCGACGACGGGCCCGTCTTCGGCTACTCCACGACCGGCGACGACGACGCCGCCCGGCAGGTGCTGACCCCGGGTGCCGACGGTCCCGGCCTGGCGTTCACCAGCGACCCGGTGGTGCCACCGCCGGGCGGGCCGGCGGTGGTGCACGCCCCCGTCGTGCTCTCCGCGGTGGTGATCGCGTTCAACATCGACTTCCGGATCGACCCGGGTGCCACGGACAGCCGGGCCGGGACCATGGTCCGGGAGCTGAACCTGACCCCTCGGCTGGTGGCGAAGCTGCTCACCCAGTCCTACAAGCGGGACATCCCGGGCAGCAACCAGCCGAAGTACGAGTACCTGGCCGGCAATCCCCGGACCATCCGGCTGGACAAGGAGTTCCTGGCCGCCAACCCGCAGTTCGCGAGCTACGCCTCGAACGCCGCGTTCGACGGGCTGATGGTCTCCATCGGCACCTCGGCGGCGGCCCGCGAGGTGTGGCGGTGGATCCTGGCCGACCCGGACGCCCGGGCCTGGCTGGGTGGCAAGGCGGACGAGAACGGCATGGTGGTGAACAAGGAGTACCTGCCGCTCTTCGCGACGGCCGCCGCTCCGACCAGCTTCCCCCGCGAGGACCTGAACTGCGACACCCCGCCGAAGCAGGAGAAGTACTGCGCGCTGGACCTGCGCCCCTACCAGGGGTCGTTGGCGGAGGCCGGCTACCAGACCCTGCGGGCGGACGCGAAGAACCGCACCTGGTGGGATCCGGCCGCCTTCCCCATGGCCTACAAGGCGTTCCCACCGCAGCCGGTCACCCAGCGGTTCGCGGCCGCCGTCACCGACGCGGCGACCGCCGCCCGGTACGGGCTGTTCACCGCGCGGCTGCGCAACCGGGCCGGCGAGTTCGTCGCCCCCACCGAGCAGTCGGTGCTGGCCGCCGCGTCGGCCCTGGTGCCCAGCGGCACACCCGGGGTCCGGAAGATCGATCCGGACGCCGTGGTGCCCGGCGCCTACCCGCTGGGGATGCTCACCTACGCCGTCGGTGACACCACCGACGAGCCGGCGGCGCGCCGGGACTACGCCACGCTGATCCGGTACGCCGTCGCCGCCGGGCAGATCTCCGGGGTGCAGCGGGGCCAGCTACCCCGGGGCTACGTGCCGTTGCCGGCGCAACTGCGCGCCGAGGCGCTGACCGCCGCGGCGGCCCTGCAACAGGCCGCCCCGACGCCGGCACCGACCTCGACCGCCCCGCCGGGGCCGGACGGTGCGGCACCCCCGCCCGTTGCCCCCGGGACCGCCACGTCCGGAGTGCCGGTCGCCGGTGCGCCGCCGGTCGCCGCGCCGCCGACCCGACTCGCGCCGACCCGCCCGTCGGGTACGCCGGTCGCCCAGGTGACCCGGGGACAGCCGGCCGGTGCCATCCGCTTCGTGCTGCTCGGCGCGCTGCTGCTCGGTGCCGCCGCCGCGCTCGCCGGCCCGCTGGTACGCCTCGTCGCGCGGCGACGCGGGGTCACCTCGTGAGGCCGCCGGCCGGCGCGTTCATCCGGCGTGCATGTTGGCGAGGCACTGCGGAGCAAACGTTCTCCGGCGTGCGGTATCGAGCGACCGGCCACCGTGGCGAGCATGGGTGCTGCCCAGGTCCGACCGGTGCTGGGCAGCCCACTTCCTGGTTCGGAAAGGGAGACACATGCAGGTGAAGAAGTTCGGCCGGGCGCTCGCGGCGTCGCTCGGCGCGCTGGTGGCCGTCGTGGCCGTTGGCGCTCCGGCGTACGCCGACCCGAGTCCGGCCACCGACTACCGGGTGCTGGCCGGGGTCGGCTCGGACACCACCCAGGACGTGATGAACGGCCTGAGCAATGCGATCACCGCACCCGGCGGTGCGAAGGTCATCGCCTCCTGGAACGCCCGGGGCAGCGCGACGATCAAGACGAAGGCGACCAACTGCGAGTTCAGCCGGCCGGACGGTTCCGGCGCCGGGCGGACCGTGCTGCGTGCCGCCAAGGGCGAGAGCGGCGGCGTCTACCAGGGCGCGAACGTGATCGGCTGTGTCGACTTCGCGCGTTCGTCGAGCGCGCCGTCCGGCACCCCCGGCACGACCGGCAACTACACCTACGTCGCGTTCGGGGTGGACGGCGTGAGCTACGCGGTCAACGCCAACAGCGACCTGCCGACCAACCTCACCCTGGTCCAGCTCCAGCGGATCTACCGCTGCCTCACCACCAAGATCAACGGGGTGACGGTGACCCCGCTGCTGATCCAGTCCGGCTCGGGCACCCGTTCGTTCTGGAACAGCAAGATGGGCATCTCCGAGTCGGAGATCAGCGCCGGTGACTACCCCTGCCTCCAGGGCCTCAACAACGGGGTGCAGGAGCACGACGGCACCGTGCTCAACGGCCAGTTGAACTACCTCGTGCCGTTCTCCATCGCCCAGTACATCGCCCAGGAGAACGCCGGCCGGACCGTCGGCGGCGTCCTGGTCGAGGTGCAGGACCGGCGCGGCCAGGCGGTGCTCGGCAAGGTCGGCGGGGTGTCGCCGAGGACCGGCACCGGCGGCTTCACCGGCAGCCTCAACATCAACTTCCCGCTGGTGCGGGACGTCTACAACGTCGTACCCACCGCCGAGCTCGGCAACGCCACCGTGGCGGGCACCTTCGTCGGCGCCGGTTCGGCCGTCTGCACCCGGGACGAGATCATCACCGCGTTCGGCTTCGGCTTCCGGCCGTCCACCGGCAGCCAGCCGGCCGACCTGCTCAAGCAGGGCTGCGGCGACACCTACCTGAAGGCCAATAGCTGAACCGGACCCAGCAGGGTCCCGGCGCGACAGCGGTGGCCGGACGCCCCAAGGGCCTCCGGCCACCAGCGCGTACCACCAGTCGTCAACGGAGAGAGGCATGACCGTGCGAGGTTCCCGATCACTGGCCACCGTCCTGCTCGGACTGTCGGTGCTCCCGGTGGCGTTGGTCGGGGTGTCTGGTCCGGCGTTTGCTGCGGATCTGGGCACGCTGACGGTGTCGCCGTCGAGTGGTTCGGTGGGTTCGGGGGTGGATGATGTGTCGCCGATGTTCGGGTCGGTGTTGACGTCGGCGGGTTGTCCGTCGGGGTATGGCACGAATGCGGTGGCGAAGGTGGGTCCGGTGGGTGGGCCGTACAACAATTTGAATCGTATTGGTGGTGAGAACAACTACGACGCGGGTGCGTTCTCTTTGGAGGCGAACCGGTCGATGGCGCGGGCGTTGGGTGTGGTTCCGGGGAATGGTGGTTACGAGATCGTGGTGCAGTGTTCGGGGGAGATTCTGGGGGATCACCCGAACTATTTCCGGGTACCGATCACCGTCTCCGCCGGCACCTGGACGGTGTCCGCCGCCCCGCCCGGTCCCACCGGCCCGCCCGGTGGCCCGGCCGGCACGGTCAGCCTGCGGGCGGAGGTGGCACCGGGCACCGCCAGCCCGACCAGCCCCACCGCCACCCCCAGCCAGCCCGGCGACCCGGGCGGCGGGGGCGACCTGCCGGTCACCGGGCTCGCGATCGGCGCGGTGGCCGCCGCCGGACTGCTGCTGGTGACCGTCGGCGCGGCGCTGCGGGCCGCGGCGCGACGCCGGCGGGCCGCCTTCGTCGGCGACGAACAAGCCGGCTGATCCGGCCCCGCGGCCCAGGAGGAACGATGACGACCACCGGCACCCCACCGGCGGCGACCGCCGCCCGCACCCGCCCCGGCCCCGCCCGCACCCACCCCGGCCCCGCGCCACACGGTCCGGCCCAGCTCGCCGCCGGTGCGCTGGGCCTGCTCGCCCTGCTCCTGCTCGGCTTCGTGGCGCACCTGACCGTGCTCAGCCGGGTGCAGTACGAGCGGGACCAGCAGATCGCCTACGCCGACCTGCGCGGCGAACTGGCCAACGCGACCGCCCCCACCGGTCAGGTCGACCAGGAGGGCCGGCTGCTCGCGTCCGGCACCCCGGTCGCCGTCCTGGAGATCAAGGCGATCGGGCTCCGCCAGGTCGTCCTGGAGGGCACCTCGGCCGGCGTGCTCACCGCCGGACCCGGTCACCGGCGGGACAGCGTGCTGCCCGGTCAGGCCGGGACCAGCGTGCTGCTCGGCCGGCGGGCCGCGTACGGCGGGCCGTTCGGCCGGCTGGACCTGCTCAGCACCGACGACGTGATCACCGTGACCACCGGCCAGGGCCGGCACACCTACCGGGTGCAGGCGGTACGACGCACCGGCGACCAGGTCCCGCCACCGCTGGGCCCGGGTGCCGGACGGCTCACCCTGATCACCGCCGACGGGCAGCCGTTCCTGCCGGCGGACCTGCTCCGGGTGGACGCCGAACTGGTCTCGCCCGCCCAGCCGGTCGGCCCCCGCCCGCTCACCGCCGCCGCGCTGCCCCGCGCGGACCAGCCGATGGCCACCGACCCGGCGGCGTGGACCCCGCTGCTGCTGTGGAGCCAGGCCCTGCTCGCCGCGGTGCTCGGCTTCGCCTGGCTGCGGGCGCGCTGGGGCCGGTGGCAGTCCTGGGTGGTCGGCGTCCCGGTGCTCGCCGCGCTGGGCATCACCGTCGCCGACCAGGTCAGCCGGCTGCTGCCGAACCTGCTCTAGAAAGGCCCACTGATGACCATCTCCCTCGATCTGACCACGGTGGACACCGTCCCGGTGGACTCCTCCTCCGGCCGGCTGGACGCCCGCGACGTCTCCGCCTGGTTCGGCGGGCACAAGGTGCTCGACCGGGTCTCGCTCACCATGCCGGCCGGTCAGGTGACCGCGCTCATCGGGCCGTCGGGCTGCGGCAAGTCCACCTTCCTGCGCATCCTCAACCGGATGCACGAGCTGGTGCCCGGTGCGTCGCTGGCCGGCGAGGTGCTGCTCGACGACGTGGACATCTACGCGCCGTCCCGCCGGCTCACCGAGGCCCGGCGGCAGATCGGCATGGTCTTCCAGAAGCCGAATCCCTTCCCGGCCATGTCGATCTACGACAACGTGCTCGCCGGACTCCGGTTGACCGGGATCCGGGCCGGCCGGCGCACCCGGGACGACCTGGTGGAGGAGTGCCTGGTCAAGGCCGGCCTGTGGCGGGAGGTCCAGGCCCGGCTGCGGCAGCCCGGCGGGGCCCTCTCCGGTGGCCAGCAGCAGCGGCTCTGCATCGCCCGGTCGCTGGCCGTACGCCCCCGGGTGCTGCTGATGGACGAGCCCTGCTCGGCGCTCGACCCCACCTCCACCCGGCGGATCGAGGAGACCATCGCCGAGCTGGCCAGCGAGGTCACCATCGTCATCGTCACGCACAACATGCAGCAGGCCGCCCGGGTCTCCCAGCAGTGTGCCTTCTTCCTGGCCGAGCAGGGGACCCCCGGCGTGATCGTCGAGCACGGACCGACCGACGCCATGTTCGAGCGCCCCCGGGACGAGCGGACGGCGGACTACGTCAACGGCCGGTTCGGCTGACCCGACGTAGGTCACCGCGAATTCGCCTCGCGCATGTCCGGCGTAAGAGTGGGCCTGATCGCCGGGACACGGCCCACCCGAAACCTGAGGTCCGGTGCCCGCCGGGCACCGGCGTTCACTTCGAGTAGGGGAAGTGGTTCATGAAGTCTCGGTCCTCCCGTGTGGCCCGGATGGCCACGCTCCTGGGAGCGGCAGTGCTCTCCTCGGTGGCGTTGGTCGGGGTGTCTGGTCCGGCGTTTGCTGCGGATCTGGGCACGCTGACGGTGTCGCCGTCGAGTGGTTCGGTGGGTTCGGGGGTGGATGATGTGTCGCCGATGTTCGGGTCGGTGTTGACGTCGGCGGGTTGTCCGTCGGGGTATGGCACGAATGCGGTGGCGAAGGTGGGTCCGGTGGGTGGGCCGTACAACAATTTGAATCGTATTGGTGGTGAGAACAACTACGACGCGGGTGCGTTCTCTTTGGAGGCGAACCGGTCGATGGCGCGGGCGTTGGGTGTGGTTCCGGGGAATGGTGGTTACGAGATCGTGGTGCAGTGTTCGGGGGAGATTCTGGGGGATCACCCGAACTATTTCCGGGTACCGATCACCGTCTCCGCCGGCACCTGGACGGTCGCCGGTGTGGTGACCGCCCAGCCGACCACCACCACCCTGGCCGCCTCCCCGGCCGGCACCGCGGCGTACGGCGCCCCGGTGACGCTCACCGCCACGGTCACCCCGTCGGCCGCCACCGGCACGGTCACCTTCAAGCGTGGTGCCACGACCATCGGCACCGCTGCGGTCTCCGGCGGCACCGCCAGCCTGTCCGCCGCCGACCTGCCGATCGGCACCCTGTCCCTGACCGCCGTCTTCGCCCCGTCCGGCAACGACTGGGCCGCGTCCACCTCGGCCGGGGTGGCGTACCAGGTGACCGCCCCGGCGGGCGGCGCGTCCGGTTCGCAGACCATCCTCGCCGACGTCGCCCCGGGCGCGTTCTCGCTCGGCCTGGCCGGTGACACCGTCAACCTGACCGGTGGCGTGGTCGGCGGCCAGGCCACCGGCGCGCTGCACAAGGCCACCGTGACCGACCTGCGGGGCACCAACGCCGGCTGGAACCTGGTCGGCCAGGTGCAGGACTTCGTCAACGGTTCCGCCCAGATCCCGGGCGACAACCTCGGCTGGTCCCCGAACGCCGCCAAGGTCGACGCCTCCGGCGCGGTGCTCGCCGGTGTCGCCGCCGCTCCGGGTGGTGGGACCGGTCTGGGCACCGCCCGGACGCTGTGCAAGGCGAACTCGGGCAGCAGCGCGGGTGTCTTCGAGTGCGGTGCCGGCCTGACCCTGGACATTCCGGACTCGGTCGCGCCCGGCAGCTACGCCGCGACCCTGACCCTGACCCTGGCCTGACGGCCCGTCCCACCAGCGGTACGACGCGGAGGTGCCACACCGTGGCACCTCCGCACCCACCTCGACGATCCGTCGGGAGACGCCACCCCGGCCGACCCGACCGGGCCCCTCACCACTCGTCCCACAGACGGAGTCATCGGATGGACCACCGCTCGTCTCGCCCCGGCCGTGTCGGGGCGCTGCTCACCGCCGTGCTCGTCGGTGGCCTGGTCGTCGCCGGGCCGGCGGCGTCGGCCGCGCCGCCCGTCAGCAGTGCCGTGTCGTCGGCCGCCGGCACCACGGTGGTCCGGTCGGCGGTGCCCGCGCCGGTGACCGCCGGGCCGGGGGCGCGGACCGGTGCGGCAGACGGTGAGCTGCGCTGGTCGGTCCAGCCGGCCGCCCCGAAGGGCACCGTCGGGCGGAACCTGTTCGAGTACCAGAGCGGTGCCGGCACCCGCGTCGCCGACCGGGTGACGATCAGCAACCTGAGCGACCGGCCGCTCACCTTCGCCGTCTACGCCACCGACGCGTACAGCGCCCCGGACGGGGCGTTCGCCCTGCTGCCGGCGAGCGACCGGCCCACCGGGCTGGGCTCCTGGATCCGGCTGCCCCGTCGGGAGTACACCGTGCCGACCGGCAAGCGGCTGGAGATCCCGTTCGAGCTGAGCGTGCCGGCCAAGGCGACGCCGGGTGACCATGCCGGCGGGATCGTGGCCTCGATCGTCGAGCGGCAGACCGACCCGCAGGGCCAGTTGGTGAACGTCGACCGCCGGGTGGCCGCCCGGGTCTACCTGCGGGTGGAGGGCGAGCTGGCCCCGGAGGTCCGGATCGAGCGGCTGGCGACGAGCTACCGCACCCCGGCGGTCCCCTTCGCCAGCGGCGACTTCGGGGTCCGCTACCGGGTCCGCAACACCGGCAACGTCCGGATGGTGGCCGGGCAGGCGGCACTGCGGGTCCGTGGCCCGCTCGGGTTCACCCTGGCCGACGCGGGCCGGGTCGCCCTGCCGGAGCTGCTGCCCGGTGGCGAGATCGTGCTGGACCGCGAGCTGAAGGTGTGGCCGGCGGGCCGGCTGGACGCGGTGGTCACGGTCAACCCGGTGACCGCCGAGGGGCGGCTCCCGGCGACGAGCCGGTCGGCGGGCACCTGGGCGGCGCCCTGGTCGGTCATCGGCACCCTGCTGATCGTGCTGGCCCTGGCGGCGCTCGGCCTGCTCGCCCGGCGTCGGCGTCGCGCGCTGGACGACGAACCCACCTCCGCGCCGGTGACGGCGCTCGCCGGCTGACGGCCGGTCGCCGGTCGGGCGTCCGAGGTGCTCACGTACCCTCTTAGGGTCATGAGCGAGCAGCGGAGCGGGTTCCCCCGCCGGGACGCCGAGGGGCGCATCCTCACCCTGGGCGACCTGCTCGGGGTGAGTCTGGCCGGCTGGGTGATCGGCCTGCTGGCGCTGGTGCTCTTCGACTGGGCGTTCGCCGCGGTCGGCGCCGGGGACTTCGGGCACACCAACGGCTGGCTCGCGGTGATCCTCCCGGTCTGGCTGTTCTGGGACGACTTCCGGGCCTGGGACTTCGGCGCGGCCCGGGTGGTCGCGGCGCTGCTCGCCGCGCTGGTCGCGGTGGTCGCCGGGCTGCTGGCGGCGGGCCTGGCCGCCGGGCTGGCGCCGCTGCTCACCGGCGGGCTGGCCGCGCTCGCGTTCACCGTCGGGTACGCGGTGCTCTGGTTCCAGGGCGTGCACTGGCTGGCCCGACGGACGGGCTGAACCACCGACGGCGGGGGCACCCGGCGCGGAGAAGGAGTGGGAACGTGAGCGCGGCGGTCAAGTACACGCTGGCCCGGATCGGGCTCTTCCTCGTGGTCGTGGCGGCGCTGTGGCCGGTCGGGATGAACGTCTTCCTGAAGCTGATGGTGGCGCTGGCGTTCTCCGCCGCCGCGTCGTTCTTCCTGCTGCGCGGCTGGCGCGACGAGATGGCCGAGGAGATGGCCGCCGCCGCCGAGCGGCGGCGGGCGGAGAAGGAGCGGCTGCGCTCCGCGCTGGCCGGCGACGACCAGCCCGCCGAGGGTGACCCCGGCGACCAGCAGCGCTGAGTGGTTCGGCTGACTGTCGTCCGACAGCGGCCCCGACCCGCCCCGGGCCGGGTCGGGACCACCGGTGGCTCCTACCAGTTGGTGGAGCCCGGCACCACCGGCCACGGCCGGTCGGCCGGCTTGATCAGGTACGCGATGCCACCGGACCCGCCGGCCACCGTGCCGTTGGCCCGGTAGCGCTTGGTCCGCAGCCAGATCTGCTCGAACTGGTCCCGCCGGTAGACGTTGCGCACCTCGGCGTTCGTCGACGACGCCGGGTCGTTGACGATCACGTCCCCGTCGGCGGTGAAGCCGACGACCACGAAGAGGTGGCCGGAGGTGCCGTAGTTCGACCCGTCCAGCTCGGTGTCGAGGAAGGACTGCGAGGTGACGACGGGGATGCCGGCCCTGATGAACCGTTCCAGCTCGTCGAGCGAGTGCAGCCGGGTCACCCGCGCGTCGATGCCGGGGAAGGTGGCCGCGTAGGCGGTGTTGAACGGCCAGTTGCCGGCGCCCTCGTACTCGCTGTCCCAGGTCATCCGGGCGGCGTGGGCGACCTGCGGGTCGGGGTAGCCGGGGCTGATCCAGGACATGTCCGTGGCGGACGGCAGCCGGCCGTAGTACTCCAGCACCATCGTGGTGGACGTCGGGCTGCACCAGACCTGGCCGCCGCCGCCCCACTCGGGGTAGTTGCCCCGGTGGATCATCTGGGAGCGGGCCGGCACCGGCAGTTCGGTGCCCCAGGCGATGCCGCCCCGGCTGGGGGTGACGGTGAACCGGTCCGGCACGTGCGAGCTCATCGCGCCGAGCATCCGGACCCGGGGCGAGGCCGTCTGTCCGGGCGCGCGGTAGAGGGTGAGCCGCAACTGGTACGACCGGAGCAGCACCCCGGCGGTGGCGTCGTCGATGGCGAAGGTGTCGGTCCAGACGCTCGACCAGGGGTCGCCCTGACCGTCCAGGGTGGCCCGGGTGACGTCCTGGTCGCCGGAGGCCCAGCGGCCCATGACGTACCAGGGGGTCCGGTCGCCGGTGCTGTAGGTGCCCTGGAGTTCGACCTGGAGCCAGGTGCCGGCGGGGGTGTCGGCGTTCCAGGAGGCGACCAGTTCGGTGGCGTCGAAGCCGATCGCGGTGCGCGGCGACGTCCAGGTGGCGTACTCCCAGGTGCGGGTGGTGCCGGTGTGCTCGTCGGTGAACTCGGTGGTGCCGGCGGGCCGGCCGATGGTGAGGCCGGCGCGGTGGCCGGGCACGGCGTACGTGCCCTGGTGGGTGCCGCCCCGCCAGTCGGGGTGGCGGGACCACTCCTGGAAGGTGATCTGCTCGTCGTGGCCACCGGCGGGCGGGTGGCCGCCGGCCCGGGCCGGGACGGTGGTGCCGAGGAGGGTGAGGGTGGCGACGCCGGCGAGGGCGACCGCACGCAGGGCTCTGCTGGCCATGGCAACTCCGCGGGGTGAGGAATCGTTGCCGTTCACTGTCCCGTCCGGCAGGAAGTTTCGCCAGGGTTTGAGGGGTGGAAAATCATTGCCGGCGTGACGATCCGGTCGGGATGGGCCTAGGTAGTTACGGATATTGATATGACCATGTGACTCCTGGTGGAGTGTGCGGCAACGGGACCCCCGTACCCCGAGGAGGATGTCCATGGCCTTCCGCACCTCCCCCTTCCGGCGCCGGCTGGCGCTCGCCGTCGTCGCCGGCCTCGGCCTCACCGCCGTCGCCACCGGTCCGGTCTCCGCGCGGCCGGCCCCGGAACCCGAGCCCGCGGCCGCCGGCTACCGGGTGCTCGGCCCCCGCACCTTCGCCGACCGCAACGCCGTCGCCCGTACCGGTGCGGCCATCGACTCCGCCGAGCACGGGGTGCTGCACGTCTCGGCCACCCGGGCGGAGGCCGCCGCGATCACCCGACTCGGCTTCCGGCTGGAGAAGGAGGTCGAACCGGCCGCCACGGACGGCGTCGGCACCCTCGCCTTCCCGCCGGCCGACTCCAACTACCACGACTACGCCGAGCTGACCGCCGTGGTCAACCAGGTGGTCGCCGACCACCCGACCATCGCCCGCAAGATCAGCATCGGTCGGTCGTACGAGGGCCGCGACCTGATGGCCGTCAAGATCTCCGACAACGTCGGCACCGACGAGGCCGAGCCGGAGATCCTGTTCAACGCCCAGCAGCACGCCCGCGAGCACCTGACCGTCGAGATGGCGATCTACCTGCTCAACCTCTTCACCGACAGCTACGGCACCGACTCCCGGATCACCAACATCGTCAACTCCCGGGAGATCTGGATCGTCCCGACGGTCAACCCGGACGGCAGCGAGTACGACATCGCCACCGGGTCGTACCGGTCCTGGCGGAAGAACCGGCAACCCAACAGCGGCAGCACCGCCGTCGGCACTGACCTCAACCGGAACTGGGGCTACCAGTGGGGCTGCTGCGGCGGCTCGTCCAGCTCACCGTCGTCGCTGACCTACCGGGGGCCGTCCGCCTTCTCCGCCACCGAGGCGCGGGCGCTGCGCGACTTCGTCAACAGCCGGGTCGTCGGCGGGGTGCAGCAGATCAAGGCGAACATCGACTTCCACACCTACTCGCAACTGGTGCTCTGGCCGTACGGGTACACCACGGCGAACACCGCCACCGGGATGAACGCCGACCAGTACAACACCTTCGCCACCCTCGGCCAGCAGATGGCCAGCACCAACGGGTACACCCCGGAGCAGTCCAGCGACCTCTACATCGCCGACGGGACCAGCATCGACTGGATGTGGGGCACCCACAAGATCTGGGCGTACACCTTCGAGATGTACCCCGGCTCGTCCGGCTCGGGCGGCGGCTTCTACCCGCCCGACGAGGTGATCCCCGCCCAGACCTCCCGCAACAAGGAGGCCGTGCTGCTGCTGTCGGAGTACGCCGACTGCCCGTACCGGGTCATCAACAAGCAGAGTACCTACTGCTGACCCATCGGACCGTCATTCCGGGTGGGGCCTCGTAACGCCCCCGACGAGGCCCCACCCACCCCGCCCGTCCGGACGATCTCCGCTGGTCGTGCGCTACCGTGGCACCCGACCAACCCGCAGCGAAGCCGGTGCGAAACCGGCGCTGTCCCGCAACTGTGATGCCCCACCGTGGTCCCGGCCCCCGGCCGGAGCCGCCCCGGCGTCCGGCCCCCGTGGCCGGCGCCGTCGTGTGTGGGGCGAGCCAGGTCGCCTGCGGTCGGTCGCGACACGCGCTCTCGAGGAAGGGCGCCTCGCGGACGGGTACGCCCAGGCGGTCCCTGTCGGCGAAGCACCACGCTCCTCGACCGACAGGAGGCAAGATGTCCCGACGTACCCCCCGGCTGTTCGCCGCGACCCTCGCGGTGGCCGCCCTCACCCTCGGCGCCTGCGCCGAGAAGACCTCGAACGACACCCCCGCCGCCGGCAGCAGCAGCTCGGCCGCCGCGTCCTTCCCCGTCACCGTCGGCAAGCTCACCCTGGACAGCCGTCCCGAGAAGATCGTCTCGTTGTCGCCCACCGCGACCGAGATGCTCTTCGCCATCGGCGCCGGCAAGCAGGTCACCGCCGTGGACGACCAGTCGAACTTCCCGGCCGACGCGCCGAAGAGCGACCTGTCCGGCTTCCAGCCCAACGCCGAGGCGATCGCCGGCAGGAGCCCCGACCTGGTGGTGCTCGCCAACGACACCAACAAGATCGTCGACCAGCTCACCACGCTGAAGATCCCGGTGCTGCTCACCCCGGCGGCGGCCACGCTCGACGACACCTACCGGCAGCTCACCGACCTGGGCGCGCTCACCGGCCACCCCACCGAGGCGGCCGACGTCACCACCCGGATGAAGGACGAGATCGCCAAGCTGGCCAAGGACCTGCCGCAGCGGTCGACGAAGCTGACCTACTACCACGAGCTGGGCCCGGAGCTGTACAGCGCCACCAGCAAGACCTTCATCGGGTCGATCTACACGATGGCCGGTCTGGAGAACATCGCCGACGCCTCCGACGCGGACGGCAGGAACGGCGGCTACCCGCAGCTCTCCCAGGAGGTCATCGTCAAGGCCAACCCGGACTTCGTCTTCCTGGCCGACACGAAGTGCTGCCAGCAGAGCGCGGCGACGGTCAAGGCGCGCAGCGGCTGGGCCGGCGTCACCGCCGTCAAGAACAACCAGGTCGTCGCCCTCGACGACGACATCGCCTCGCGCTGGGGCCCGCGCGTGGTCGACCTGTTCCGGTCGATCGTCGACGCCACCGCCAAGGTGCCGGCGTGACGGTCCGCCACCGGTGACCGTGCGGTCCACCGACCCCGGACCGGCCGGGACGCCCGACGCGTCCCGGCCGGCGTCCGTGCCTGCTCCGGCGTCCGTGCCTGCTCCGGCGTCCGTGCCTGGGCCGGGGTCAGCGCCGGCCGAGGTCGGGTCCGGATCCGCTGGGTCCGGGGTCGGTCCGGGCCGCTGGGCCGCTGCCCGGTCGGCCCGCACACCGGTCGCCGCCGGTACGCCCCGACCGGCCGGGCTGCGTAAGCGCTGGCTCGCCGCCGGGGTGCTCGCCGTGCTGGTGGCCCTGGTCGCCGGGGTGTCGCTCGGCCCGGTCAGCCTGCCACCCGGCAGCGTCGCCGCCGAGCTGCTGAACCTGCTGCCCGGGGTGCACCTGGACAGCGGGCTGACCGAGCGCGAGATCGCCATCGTCACCGAGCTGCGGCTGCCCCGGGTGGTGCTCGGCCTGCTCGTCGGCGGGCTGCTCGCCCTGGCCGGCGGCTGCTACCAGGGGGTGTTCCGCAACCCGTTGGCCGACCCGTACCTGCTGGGGGTGGCGGCCGGCGCGGGGCTCGCGGTGACCGCGGTGATCACGCTGGGCGGCGCCGGGGCGGGCGGCGCGCTGACCGGGATGCCGGTCACCATCCCGCTCGCCGCGTTCGCCGGCTCGCTCGGCGCGGTCGCCCTGACCTACCTGCTCGGCGCGGCCGGCGGGCGGGACCGGTCACCGGCCACGCTGATCCTGGCCGGGGTGGCGGTGTCGGCGTTCCTCGCCGCCGGGCAGACGTACCTGCTGCAACGCCACTCCGACAGCATCCAGCAGGTCTACTCCTGGCTGCTCGGGCGGCTGGCCACCGCCGGCTGGCAGGACGTCCGGCTGATCCTGCCGTACTTCGTGCTCACCGCCGTGGTGGTGCTGCTGCACCGACGGGAACTCGACGTCCTGTCCGTCGGCGACGACGAGGCGGCCAGCCTCGGGCTGCACCCGCAGCGCTCCCGGTACCTGCTGATCGCCGCCGCCTCGCTCGGCACCGCCGCCGCCGTCTCCGCCTCCGGGCTGATCGGGTTCGTCGGGATCATCGTGCCGCACACCGTGCGCCTGCTGGCCGGGTCGAGCCACCGGGTGATCCTGCCGCTGTCGATGCTCTTCGGCGGGGCGTTCCTGGCGCTGACCGACGTGGTGGCCCGGACCGCCGCCGCCCCCGCCGAGGTCCCGATCGGCGTGGTCACCGCCCTGCTCGGCGGCCCGTTCTTCGTCCTGGTCCTGCGCACCTCCCGCCGGGTGCTGCCGTGAGCGCGAGGAGTGAGCCGGCGGTCGAGGTGCGGGATCTGCACGTGCGGTTGGGTGGGGCGACGATCCTGGCCGGCGTCGACCTGACGGTCGCCCCGGGGGAGTGGGTCACCGTGATCGGCCCGAACGGCGCGGGCAAGTCGACCCTGCTGCGCGCCGTCGGCGGCCTGCTGCCCGCGCCGGGTGCCATCTCCCTCTTCGGTACGCCGTCCGGGTCGCTGCGCCGCCGCGACCGGGCCCGGGTGGTGGCCACGGTGGCCCAGTCCCCGGTGGTGCCGGCGGGCATGTCGGTGTTCGACTACGTCCTGCTGGGGCGGACCCCGTACATCGCGCCGCTGGGCCGGGAGTCGGCCGCCGACCTGGCCGCCGTGCACGACGTGCTGGACCGGCTGGACCTGGCCGTGTTCCGCCGGCGGGAGCTGGCCACCCTCTCCGGCGGGGAGCGGCAGCGGGTCTTCCTGGCCCGGGCGCTCGCCCAGGGCGCCACCCTGCTGCTGCTCGACGAGCCGACCAGCGCGCTGGACATCGGCCACCAGCAGGAGGTGCTGGAGCTGGTCGACCAGCTCCGCCAGGCACACGGCCTGACCGTGCTGGCCACCATGCACGACCTCTCCGTCGCCGGCGAGTACGCCGACCGGATGGTGCTGCTCGCCGACGGCCGGGTCGCCGCGGTCGGCCCTCCCGACCAGGTGCTCACCGAGGACCTGCTGGCCCGGCACTACCGGGCCCGGGTCCGGGTCATCCCCGGCGCCCACGGCCCCCTGGTAGTCCCGACCCGCCCCCACCAGCCGCCGCCCGGCGACCCGTCCCCTGCGCCGCCCCGCTCCTGACCCGCGCCATCTCGCCGGTATCAGGGGGCGAGGGCGATGACGGTGAAGAGGGCACCGTCGGGGTCGCGGAGGGCGGTGAGGCGGCCCTGGGGGGTGTCGCGGGGCGGGGTGAGGATGGTGCCGCCGAGGGTGGTGGCGCGGGCGGCGGTGGCGTCGGCGTCGTCGACCGCGAAGTACACCGACCAGTAGGCGGGCATGTCGGCCGGCAGGCCGTCGCCGAGCGGCGGCATCATTCCGGCCACGATGCGCGCCCCGCAGCGCCAGCCGGTGTAGCCGTACCCGGCCGTCGGCTGTTCCTCCGGGTGCCAGCCGAAGACCAGCTCGTAGAAGACCTTCGCGCCCTCCGGGTCCGGGCTGACCAGCTCGTTCCAGCACATCGCCCCGGGGGCGTTGAACAGCTCCGCCCCGGGCATCCGCATCGACTGCCAGACGCTGAACACCGCGCCGGCCGGATCGGCGAAGACCCCCATCCGGCCCTGGTCGAGGACGTCGAACGGGGCGACCAGCACCTGCCCGCCGGCCGCCTCGACCCGGGTGGCGGCCAGGTCGGCGTCGTCGGTCGCCACGTACGTCGACCAGATCGGCACCTGGTCGGGGGCGGCCGGTGGACCGGCGCCCGCCACCGGCCGGCCGTCCTTGAGGAACGTCGTGTAGCCGGCCGCCTCGGGTTGCGGCGCGACCCGGCCGGTCCAGCCGAACAGCTCCGGGTAGAACCGTCGGGCAGCCGCCAGGTCGGGTGTCGCCAGGTCGGTCCAGCAGGGCGTGCCGGCCGGGACGGTGCTCACGTTGACCCCTCTCGGCTCCGGGGCGTACCGGTGGGACGCCCTGCCGGCATCGTGGCACCGTCCCCCCGGTCGCCGGGGCGGAACCGGGCGAAAGGTCAGCTGAACCGGCGGCCCTCGTCCCGCCGGTACGCCCACGCCGCGACGGTTGCCAGCAGCACGATCCAGACGCCGAGCATGGTCAGGGCGAGCGGGTCGGGCGACCAGTCGGTGACCGCCGCCCACATCAGCTCGACCGCGCCCCGGGTGGGCAGGAACGGGGCGACCACCTTGATGAAGCCGGGCGCGTCGTCCGGGCCGGAGAGCAGTCCGCCGCCGAAGGCGAGCGGGAAGAAGAGGACCTGCGCCACCACGATCGCCGCCTTGCTCGGCAGCGAGTAGCCGATGGCGAGGCCCAGCAGGGTGAACGGCACCGACACCACGGCCACGGTGACCGCGCCGAGCAGGAACCCGGCCAGGGTGACCCGGGCCGCGGTGGCGACCGCGGCGATCACCACCACCGGCAGCATCGACAGGTACGTCAGCACCAGCCCGGCCAGGATCCGCCCGGCCAGGCGTGGACCCGGCCCGGCCGGCAGGGTCCGGGTGTACGGGTTCCACGGCTGGTCGCGGTCCTCGGCGACGCCGACGCCGTACTGGAAGATGTTGGCGCTCATCACCGCGAAGGTGACCATGGCGGCGGTGGCGTAGGTGGCGCCGGTGGGGTCGTCCCCGGCGAACGGGACGACGAAGAAGAGCATCGCGGCGGCGGGGAAGAAGGCGCTGCCCACCACGGCGACCGGGATCCGGACGATCTCCAGTAGCTGGTAGCGGGCGTGGACCAGGGCGAGCGGCACGGCGTCGACTCCTCAGGCGGTGGGCTTGCCGCCGACGGCGGCGGTGACGGGTGGTACGGCGGTGGGGCCGTTCCCGGTGATGGCGAGGAACGCCTCCTCCAGCGAGGTGGGGCGGACCTCCAGCTCGCGGAACGCCACCCCGGCGGTGACCAGGTCACGGACGAGCTGGTCGGCGTCGGTGGTGAGCAGGTGGGTGCGCCCGTCGGTGTGCTCGGTGGCGACCACCCCGGGCAGTTCGGGCAGGTCGGCGGCGACCAGGCTGACCCGGCGGACCCCGACGATGCCGCGTACCGCGTCGACGGTGTCGTCGGCGAGCACCCGGCCCTGCCCGATCACCACCACCCGCTGCGCCAGGGCCTCCACCTCCTCCAGGTAGTGGCTGCTCAGCAGGACCGTCCCGCCGTCGGCGTGGAACGACCGGACCGCCTCCCAGAGGGTGTGCCGGGCTTCGACGTCCAGGCCGGTGGTGGGCTCGTCCAGGACGACCAGCCGGGGCCGGCCGACGAAGGCGAGGGCGACGGCGAGCCGGCGACGCTGGCCGCCGGAGAGCCCGCCGGTCTGCCGTCGGGCCTGGTCGGTGAGGCCGAACCGGTCGAGCAGTTCGGCCCGGGGCACCGGGTCGGGGAAGTGCGCGGAGACGAAGTCGACCACCTCGCCGACCCGGAGCGTGCCGGGCAGGCCGGTCTCCTGCGGGGTGACCCCGAGCTGTCGCCGGGACGCCGGCTCGCGCGGGTCGCCGCCGAACAGCTCGACCCGGCCGGCGGTCGGCCGGCGCAGCCCGACCAGCAGGTTGATCAGGGTGCTCTTGCCGGCGCCGTTCGGCCCGAGCAGGCCGACCAGTTCGCCGGTGCCGACGGTGAGGTCGACCCGGTCGAGGGCGAGGACGTCGCCGTACCGGCGGGTGGCCTGGTCGGCGCGGGCGAGGATCATCGGGTCTCCCTGGGGTCGGCGGGGTCGAGCAGGCTGCGGATGTTCTCGGTGTACTCCTCGAACGCCCGCCGGCCGCGCCGGCTGAGCCGGACCAGGGTGGCCGGGGTACGTCCGCGGTGGGTCTTGTCGATCTCGACGTAGCCGGCGTCCGCCAGCTTGCGCAGGTGCACGGAGAGGTTGCCGGCGGTCATCGCGAGCAGTTCCTGGAGGCGGGGGAAGGTGATCCGGTCGCCGTCGCCGAGGGTGGCGAGGGTGACCACCACCCGCAGCCGGGCCTGGGCGTGGATGACCGGGTCCAGCTCGCTCATCCGCGGTCCCGCCGGTGGAGCCGGGCGATCTCCCCGGCGAGCAGCATCCCGCCGCCACCGGCCACCGAGACCACCAGGGCGTGCCAGCCGGGGCCGGCGAGCACTCCGGCGATGTTGACCGCGGTGAGCCAGACGCCGAGCCGGAACAGGGTGCGGTCGAGCCAGATCGCCCCGCCGGCCAGGTGCAGGGCGCCGGTCAGCGCGACGGAGAGCGCCGACCAGAGCAGCCCGGCGAGGTCGTCGGGGAGACTGCCGGAGACCCGGCCGGCGACCGCGAACAGGCTGAGGAAGCCGAGTCCCCAGGCCGTGCCGTACCAGCTTCCGCGCCGGGCCGAGTCGCCGGTGACGTGCCGCCAGGCGCGGGCGCTGCCCACCGCGAAGACCGCCGCCGCGCCGCCGAGCAGCACGAAGAGCGCGGTGAGTGGCAGCCACTGCGGCATGGCGACCAGCGTCCGGCCGTCCGGGGAGAAGCGCAGGAAGTACAGCCCGAAGCCGACCAGCCAGGCGACCCCCCAGGGCCAGTAGTGCAGCCGGGGGTCGGGTTCCAGGTGCCGGGTGGTGGTCGCCCGCTGTTCGTGGATCAGCCGCATCGCGCTGGCGGCGTCCAGCGGGGCGGGGTCGTCGTCCTCGACGGTCATGCAAACTACTTTAAAACACAAAGTCGAGGGCGGTGCGCGCCGGTGCCGGCAGCGCCCGGGACGGTCCCTCCGTACCGCCCGCTGCCGGCGTCCCGCCGGGTCGCGCCCGGGTCAGGTCGTCGGGGCCTCGGCCAGCGGTGCGGGCAGTGGCGCGGTGTGCAGCACGGACAGCCGGGAGACCGCCCGGGTCAGCACCACGTAGAGGCGGTGCAGGCCACGCGGCTCGGCGGCCACGATCGCGGCCGGCTCGACGACCACCACGTGGTCGTACTCCAGGCCCTTGACCAGGGTGGCGGGTACCACGGTGACCCGCGCCCCGGCCGCCACGTCGTCGGCCGTCGCGGTGTCGACACCGGCGGCGGCCAGCGCCTCGCGGAGCCCGTCCACCGCGTCGTCGGCGGCGATCACGCCGACCGAGCCGTCGTGCCCGAGCGCCGCCCGCACCTCGGCCACCGTCGCCGCCACCAGGTCGGTCACCGGACGTACGTCGAGCGCGCCGTCGCGCCGCAGTGACTCCGCCGGGGGTACGTCGACGGCGAGCGCCGGCAGCAGCCGGTTGGCGAACGCGACCACCACGGCGGGCACCCGGAAGCCGACGCTCAGCGGCACCACCACCGCGTCCGGCTTGCCCAGGTGGGCCAGGGACTCCCGCCAGTCGGTGGCGGCCCACGGCGCGGTCCCCTGGGCCAGGTCGCCGAGGAGGGTGATCGAGCCGTGTTCGCTGCGCCGGGCGACGGCCCGGCACTGCATCGGGGAGAGGTCCTGCGCCTCGTCGACCACCACGTGCCCGAAGCCGGCCGGCCGCTCGATCAGGCCGGCCGCCTCGTCGATCAGCACCGCGTCGGCGGCGGTCCACCGGGTCGCCCTGGGGGTGCGGCCCAGCCTGGTGCCGGTCGCCGTCGTGCCGCCGCGCAGCAGGGCCTGCTCCTCGGGGGTGAGCAGGCCGTCGGCGGCGGCGGCGAGCGCGGCCGGGTCGCCGAGCAGCGTGTGCACCAGCCCGTCCGGGGTGAGCGCGGGCCAGACCGCGTCCAGCAGGGTGGTCACCGGTCGGGCCCGGCCCATCCGGCGCAGCCAGGCGTCCCCGGGCGACTCGGCCCGGCGGGCCTCGGCCTGGCGTTGCAGCAGCCCGACCACCCGGGCCCGGATCCGCTCGCGCCCGGTGGCGTACGGCAGGCCCTCCCGGCGGGTCTCCTCGACCAGCCGGTGCAGCGGGTCCAGGCCGATCCGCCAGCGGAACGAGCCGTCCGACACCATGATCGGCTCGGTGGGCGTGCCGACGTGCGCGTCGACCGCGCGGCGCAGCACCTCGGCCATCCGGACGTCGTGCTTGAGGGTGGCCACCGCCGGGTCCTCGACCGCCCGCACCGGCACCCGGACGACCAGGTCCTCCACGGTGGCCTGGGCGACCTCGACCTCGCCGAGCGCCGGCAGCACCGCCGCGATGTACGACAGGAACGCCCGGTTCGGCCCGACGATCAGCACACCCGCCCGGCGCAGCCGCTCCCGGTGCAGATAGAGCAGGTACGCGGCGCGGTGCAGGCCGACGGCCGTCTTGCCGGTGCCCGGCGCGCCCTGTACGCAGATCGAGTCGGCCAGGTCGGCCCGGACCAGCTCGTCCTGCTCGGGCTGGATGGTGGCGACGATGTCCCGCATCGGCCCGACGCGGGGCCGCTCGATCTCGGCGGTGAGGATCCGGCTGGTCGTGCCCAGCTCCTCGCCCCGGTCCAGGCGCTCGTCCTCGAAGCTGGTCAGCGCCCCGGCGCTGAACCCGAACCGTCGCCGCACGGCGACGCCCTGCGGGTCGCGGGCGCTGGCCCGGTAGAACGAGCGGGACACCGGGGCCCGCCAGTCCAGCACCAGCGGCTCGCCGAGTTCGTCGGTGACGTGTCGCCGGCCGACGTGGTACTCCCGCCCGGCGTGCTCCGGGTCGGCGGGGCCGAAGTCGAGCCGGCCGAAGAAGAGCGGGGTGGTCGGGTCGTCGGCCAGCTCGACCACCCGCCGGGCCATGTGCCGGCCGAGCTGTTCGGCGGTGTAGGCGTCACCGGCGACCTTGTCGCCGGTGGCGAAGAGCGCCTCGGCGCGCTCCCGCATCCGGCGCAGGGCGAGTCGGGAGCTGTCCAGGTGGGCACGCTCGACGGCGAGCTCGTCGTCCAGGGACTGTGCTGGGGCGTGCAGGGTCATCCACGTACTCCTCGCCACGGGGAACAACGCTGCCGCTCGCGTTTCCGACCGTCGGTCGGCGCGGGGACGTCCGCTGCGGTGCTACACACCTCGGCCGTCGGGCGGGACAGGGCAGTCTACTGCCGGCGTCCCGGCGGGCAAACCGGTTTTCCGGCGCTCCGGCCCTGGTCCCGACCCCTCGGCCACCCCGGTCGGACGGCCCGGCCGCTGGCCGGGGCGACCGGTGGGCGGGATCATGGGGCCATGACCGAGGCACGCCCCGATCCGCGCCGGTTGACGATCAGCGACCCGCAGGTGATGCGCGCGCTGGCCCATCCGGCCCGGATCGCGATCATGGAATACCTGAGCACCCGCGAGGGCGGTGGGACGGCCACCGAGTGCGCGGAGATCGTCGGGCTCTCGCCGAGCGCGACCAGCTACCACCTGCGGGCGTTGGCAAGGTTCGGGCTGGTCGAGCAGGCCCCGAGCCGGGGCGACGCGCGGGAGCGGGTGTGGCGCACGTTCAGCCAGAGCTGGATGGTCGAGGCCGGCCAGGACGCCGGGCCGGACGCTCGCGCGGCCGAGCAGGCGCTGGTGGAGGCGCACGCCGTCCGGGACGCGGAGCGTACCCGGGACTGGCTGCGGCGGGCCGCCGGCGAGCCGCCCGAGTGGTACGACGTCGCCCTGTTCAGCGACTCGTTGCTGCTGCTCACCGCCGAGGAGTTGGCCGAACTCAACGAGACGGTGATCGCGTTGTTCGAGCCGTACCGGCAGCGGAACCGGCTGTCGGATCCGCCGGCCGGGGCGCGGGCCGTGGCAGCGCAGTACAAGGTGGTGCCGCTCTAGGACAGGGGTTGATTCGATCAGTTGTGAAGCATTACTTTCGAAGTATGTCCTTCACGACTGACGGTTCGCGCTGGTCCGACGTCTGGCTCACCGCCGCCGCACGCGGCACCACCATCTGCGGGGACTTCCTCGCCGCCACCGCCCTGGCGTTGGCTCTCCAGGCCGCCGGGGCCGGTGGCCTGGCCGTGTCCGGGCTGCTGCTGGCGGCCACCCTGCCGCTGGTGCTGTTCGCCCCGCTCGCCGGTCGCCTCGCCGACCGGGTCGACAGCCGTACCCTGCTGGTCACCGTCGGGCTGGGGCAGGCCGTGATCTGCGTCCTGCTCGCCTTCGCCGACCGGCCGGTGGCCGTCATCGGGCTGGTCGCCCTGCTCGCCTGCGGGCTCGCCGTCACCCAGCCCTGCCTGGCGGCGCTGCTGCCGGCGATGGTCCGCCCCGGCGACCTGCCCCGGGCCAGCGCCGTCAGCCAGACCGCCGTCTCGCTCGGCGCCCTCGCCGGGCCGGTGCTCGCCGGGCTACTCGTCGGGGAGTTCGGCACCCGGGTACCGCTGCTCCTGGACGCCGTCAGCTACCTGGCGCTGGTCGGCGCCGGCCTGCTGCTGCGGACCCGGCGGGGTGGCCGCCGGGTCGCCACCCCGAGCGCCACCGCGGACCCCGCGCCGGCCTGGCGACTGCGTGCCGACCCGCTGATGCTGGCCATGGTGGTCAGCACGGCGGCGGTGATCACCGCGATCGGTGGCATCAACGTGGTCGAGGTCTTCTTCATCCGGGAGACCCTGGACTCCTCGGCCACCGTCTACGGGCTGGTCGGCGCCGCCTGGATGGCCGGCATGCTGCCCGGTAGCTGGCTGGCCGCCCGGGTGGCCCGCCGGCTCACCGACGACGGCGGCCTGGTCTACGGGGTGCTCGCCAGCCTCGGCGGGTGCAGCCTGGTGGTGGTCCTCGCCGCCACCGTGCCGGCGGCGGCGCTGCTGGTGCCGCTCTGGCTGGTCGGCGGCGCGGCCAACGGCGGCGACAACGTCTTCATCAACGTGCTGACCGCCCGGCGGGTGCCGGAGGCGCTGCGCGCCCGGGCGTACGCCCTGATCGGCGCGGCCGTGCAGGGCGGCTCGATGGCCGGCTACCTGCTCGGCGGCGCGCTGCTGGCGGTGCTGCCACCGCGACCGCTGATCGCCGCGGCCGGCGTCGCCGGGCTGCTGGTGGTGCTGGCGTTCGTCCCGGTGGTCACCCGGGCGGTCCGCCGCTCGCGCCGCGTCGCCACCGACGCGGACCGGACGACCGCCGCTGACCCCGCGCCATCAACCGAGCCGGCGGTGGCCGAGCCGGCGGTGGCCGAGCCGGCGGTGGCCGAGCCGGCGGTGGCCGAGCGGGCGGTGGCCGGGCCGGCGGTGGCCGAGCCGGCGGTGGCCGAGCCGGCCGAACCGCCGGCCGGGACGGTGCCGGCCGAGCGCGGCGGATCGACCATGGCCGGCAGCGTCGGGCCGGCCGATCCGCCGGCCGGTGCGGGGTTGGCCACTTCACGGCCGTCCCGGTGAGCCGGCTCCGGTGGGCGGGGATACGGTCGGGTCATGGCTGAGCGCGTGGCACGTCCCCGGGTCGGGCACATCCAGTTCCTCAACTGCCTGCCGATCTACTGGGGGCTGATGCGCTCCGGCGCGCTGCTCGACGTCGACCTGCACAAGGACTCCCCGGACCGGCTCAGCGCCGCGCTGGTCGCCGGTGACCTGGACATCGGTCCGATCTCGCACGTGGAGTACCTGCGGCACGCCGACGAGCTGCTGCTCCTGCCCGACCTCGCGGTGGGCAGCGACGGGCCGGTGCTCTCGGTCAACGTGGTCTCCACCAAACCGCTCGCCGAACTGGACGGCGGCCGGGTCGCCCTCGGCTCCACCTCGCGGACCGGCGTGCTCCTCGCCCGGTTGCTGCTCGGCGAGCGGTACGGGGTCCACCCCGACTACTTCCGCTGCCCGCCCGAGCTGACCCAGATGCTGCTGGAGGCCGACGCCGGGGTGCTCATCGGCGACGTCGCGCTGCGCGCGCTCTACGAGGCGCCCCGTCGTGGCCTGGAGGTGACCGACCTCGGTCAGGCGTGGCGGGAGTGGACCGGCCTGCCGATGGTCTTCGCCGTCTGGGCGGTGCGCCGCGACTTCGCCGCCGCCCATCCCGGCATGGTCAAGGAGGTGCACGAGGCGTTCCTGCGCTCCCGTGACCTGTGCCTGGCCGAGCTGGACCAGGTGGCCGAGGCGGCGGCCCGCTGGGAGCCGTTCGACGCGGCGACCCTCGCCACCTACTTCCGTACCCTCGACTTCTCGTTGGGTGAACGGCAGGTCGCCGGGCTGCGGGAGTTCGCCCGCCGGGCCGCCGCCGTCGGCGAGGTGCCTGCCCTGCCCGCCGACGGCCCGGCCTTCTTCGCCGGCTGAGCCGGTCGCCGCTCCGCCGGCTGGGCCGGTCGCCGCTCCGCCGGCTGGGCCGGTCGCCGCTCCGCCGGCTGAGCCGCTCGCCGGTACGGCGATGTGGCGGTGTCCCGGGGCCGGGAACACCGCCACATCGGCGAAACGGGGTTGATCAGGGCGGCTCAGGTGCCGTCGCGGAGCAGCGCCTCGGTGATCTTCTGGCAGTTCTTCATGCCGTAGTCGTAGCCCAGGTTGATCGGGTAGCGGACCATCACGCCCATCGTCCAGGTGTCGCCGATGGCCAGGCAGTTGATGTGCATCTCCTGCTCCCTGGTCCGGTCGATCCAGCCGTTCTTGATGGCGATGGTCTTCTGCTCGGCGGCCGGGAACGCCTTGCGGATGCCGAAGTCACCCGCGCCACGAACCAGCTTCATCTCGTTGAGCAGCCACTTGGTCCACTTCGGGCCGGCCGCCCGGCCGTCGGCGATGCACGCGCCGAGCCGGGCGGTGTCCCGGGGGGAGAGGTTGGTCCGGCTCCAGCCGCCGTCGGCGGCGGCGCTGCTGTCGGTCAGCTCGCAGATCGAGATCAGTCGCTTGATCGACGCGGACCGGCCGACGGTGTTGTAGAACTGCTCGGCCCGGGTGTTGTCGCTGTCCCGGATGATCCGGGTGGCGTCGGCGAGCTTGGCGTCGCTCGGGGTCTGTCCGGCGTCGGCGGTCCGCCGCAGGTAGTCGGCGACGATCCACGACTTGATCAGTGAGGCGGTGGTGCTGGTCTCGGCCATGTTGTCCGAGCCGATGATCTCGCCGGTCCGCTTGTCCAGGACGCTCCAGGCGTACCAGCCCTTGATGTCGAGGTCGAGGTCCTTGTCCGCGAAGGGCAGCGGGTCCAGCGACGGCGTCGGTGTGGGCGACGAGGTCGGGCGGCTGCTGCGGTCGGTCGGCGACTCGGTGGAGCGCTCCGGCGTGGACGGGTCGCCCCAGTGCGAGGCGGCGGCGGACTCCAGCGGAGAGCCGGGTAGCAGCCGCAGTGACACCAGCACCAGGCCGATCATGACCGCGGCGAAGGCGGCGAGCTTCAGGGGCTGGTTGTCCCGGCGGCCGGTGCGGTCGGCCCGCCGGTTGCCGGCCATCAGAGCTTCCCGACCGGCTGCTGCGGCACCTTGAGCGCCGCGCCGGGCTGCGGGGTGACCAGTTGGGTGGTGACACTGGCGCAGACCTTCGCGCCGTACGACAGCGGCTGGCCCGCCGGGTAGCGCAACATCACCGCGAGGCTCCACTTGTCGGTGACGGCGAGGCAGTTGACGTGCCAGTTGCCGTCGTAGCTGAGCTGGGTCCAGCCGTTCTTGACGCTGACCGGGCCCTGCGCCTTGATCTCGGCCGGCAGGCCGTCGACGATGCCCCACTTGCCGCCACCTGAGCGGGCCTGCTGCTGACTCACGCTGCCGCGTACCTTGGCCATCTCGTCCAGCACCCACGTGGTCCAGACGGGGCCGGCCGCCTTGCCGTCGGCGATGCAGTCGCCGAGCCGCACGGCGTCCTGGGGGGACATCCGGGTGAAGCTCCACCAGCCCTCGTAGCCGGCCACGTTGCCGCGCTCGGTGTCGGTGAGGCCGCAGATCTTGATGGCCCGCTGGACCACCGGGCCGGCCTGGCCGCCCGCCGGCACCCGGTAGGACCCGCCCGCGGCCCGGTAGACCTTGTTCGCCGCGTCGTCGTCGCTGTCCCGGATGGCCAGGCTCGCGGCCTTCTTCAGCTCCGCCGACGGCGCCTTGTCGCCGAGCTGGCGCAGGTAGTCGGAGACGATCCAGGCCTTGAGCATCGACTCGGTCGAGTTGGTCGACGCCATGTTCTTCGAACCGGTGATCTCGCCGGTCTTCCGGTCCAGCAGGGCCCAGCCGAAGAACTGGCCCTTGAAGTTCACCGAGACCGGCGCGGCGGCGAGGGTGGGCGCGGGGGGCTCGGTGGGCGCGGGGGTGGGGACCTTCTCCGCCGCGCCGCCGCCGATGCCGCCGGCTCCGTCGTCGCCGGCCAGCTTCGCGTACGCGGTCGGCACCAGCAGGCCGACGCCGAGCAGCACCGCCAGGACGGCGAGCACCATGATCACGCGAGATCGCATGAGTGGGTGAGCTCCAGATGTCAGGGCCGGGGGGACCGGCTGTTTCCGAATGGGTCGGCTCGATCGCCGAGGCCGGGGGATGGTGGCCTCTTTGGTTGGCGGTGATCGTCGGCAGCCGATCGGTGGTGACCGGGGAAGTCTACGTCCGGACAACCGACGCGCCAGGACCCGCCGCTCGGCAACTTGCCGCGAAGTCGGGATAAAAGCATGTTATGCACCTGTTGGGGGCATTCATCTTTACTCAGTGACGCAAGTCATAGCCGGTGGCCTGTCCTGGTGTCGACCGGGAGCTCCCGGCGGGTAACGGAAGGGGATTCTCAAATCCTGTTACACCCTCTGGTGTCGTTGGGGGCGAGCTGTAACACTTGGTCACATGTATGGCAACGACTTCGCCCCGGGGGAGGACGCGCCCGACGGTGGCCTGCTCGGTCAGGTCGAGGCCGCCGAGGCGGCGCTGCGCGAGGCGGCGGCCCGCGCCCGCGGGGGCAGCCCGACGCCCGGCGAGGATCCGGCGGCGTACTTCGCCGGCGTGATCGACGCCGACCAGAAGATCGAACCGCGGGACTGGATGCCGGAGGCGTACCGCCGGACGCTGGTCCGGCAGATCGCCCAGCACGCGCATTCGGAGATCATCGGGATGCAGCCGGAGGGGAACTGGATCAGCCGGGCCCCCTCGCTCAAGCGCAAGGCGATCCTGCTGGCCAAGGTGCAGGACGAGGCCGGCCACGGCCTCTACCTCTACGCCGCCGCCGAGACCCTGGGCGTCAGCCGGGACGAGCTGGTCGAGCTGCTGCTCGACGGCCGGCAGAAGTACAGCTCGATCTTCAACTACCCCACCCTGACCTGGGCCGACGTCGGTGCGATCGGCTGGCTGGTGGATGGCGCGGCGATCGTCAACCAGGTCCCGCTCTGCCGCTGCTCGTACGGGCCGTACGCGCGGGCGATGATCCGGGTCTGCAAGGAGGAGTCGTTCCACCAGCGGCAGGGCTACGAGATCCTGCACACCCTGGCGCACGGCACCCCGGCCCAGCGGGCGATGGCCCAGGACGCGCTCGACCGCTGGTGGTACCCGTCGCTGGCGATGTTCGGCCCGCCCGACGGCGACTCCACCCACTCCGAGCAGTCGATGGCCTGGAAGATCAAGCGGTTCTCCAACGACGAGCTGCGCCAGCGTTTCGTGGACATGTGCGTGCAGCAGGCGGAGATCCTCGGGCTGACCATCCCCGATCCCGACCTGCGCTGGAACGCCGAGCGCCAGGCGCACGACTTCACCCAGCCCGACTACGACGAGCTGATGCGGGTGATCAAGGGCAACGGGCCGTGCAACCGGCAGCGGATGGAACACCGCCGCCGCGCCCACGCCGACGGCGCCTGGGTCCGCGAGGCCGCCACGGCGTACGCCGCCAAGCGGGCCGAGAAGAAGGAGAAGGTAGCCGCGTGACCAGGGAATCCTCGCCGCTGTGGGAGGTCTTCGTCCGGGCCCGGCGCGGGCTGTCGCACACCCACGTCGGCAGCCTGCACGCCCCCGACGCCGAGCTGGCCCTGCGCAACGCCCGCGACCTCTACACCCGCCGCCAGGAGGGCGTCTCCATCTGGGTGGTGCCGGCGGGCGCGATCACCGCGTCCAGCCCCGACGAGAAGGACGCCTTCTTCGACCCGGCCGCCGACAAGGTCTACCGTCACCCCACCTTCTACGACGTGCCGGACGGGGTGGCCCACCTGTGAACGGCCCCCTCGACTTCACCCTCTCCCTCGGCGACGACGCGCTGGTCGCCGCGCAGCGGCTCGGCGAGTGGGCCACCCGCGCGCCCGAGATGGAGGAGGACATCGCGCTGGCCAACATCGCCCTCGACCAGCTCGGCGCGGCCCGCCTGCTGCTGTCGTACGCGGGCGAGCTGGAGGGCGCCGGCCGGGACGAGGACGCGCTGGCGTACCTGCGCGACGACCGGGAGTTCCGCAACTGTCTCCTGGTCGAGCTGCCCAACGGCGACTTCGCGGTGACCATGGTGAAGCTGCTGCTGCTGTCGGCGTACCAGCTCCCGCTCTACACCGCGCTGGCCGGCTGCGCCGACGAGCGGCTCGCCGCGATCGGGGCCAAGACCCGCAAGGAGTCGGCGTACCACCTGGACCACAGCGCGCTGTGGGTGAAGCGGCTCGGCGACGGCACCGAGGAGTCGCACCGCCGGGCCCAGGACGCGGTGGACCAGCTCTGGCCGTACCACCACGAGCTGTTGGCGGCGGACCCGGCGGCGCCGGTCGACCCGGCGACCCTGCGGACCGACTTCGACGCCGTCGTCTCCGCCGTGCTCGACGAGGCGACGCTGGAGCGGCCGGCGACCGGCTGGACGCCCGGTGGCGGTCGGGACGGCGTGCACACCGAGCACCTGTCCTTCCTGCTGGCCGAGATGCAGGTGTTGCACCGTGCCCATCCGGGGGCACGGTGGTGAGCGTGCCGGGCACGGCGCGAAGGAGCCACCCGGTCGAGCCCGGAGGGCGGCCCCGGTGACCGATCCCTGGACGGCCGTGTCGGCGGTGGTGGACCCGGAGATCCGGGTGATCACCATCGACGAGCTGGGCATCCTGCGGGCGGTCGACGAGGACGCGGCCACCGGCCGGGTGGTGGTCACCATCACCCCCACCTACACCGGCTGCCCGGCGATGGACGTGATCCGCGCCGACATCCGGCGGGCCCTCGCGGTCGCCGGGCACCCCGACGCCGAGGTCCGCACGGTCTACACCCCGGCCTGGAGCACCGACTGGATCTCCGACCGTGGCCGCGCCAAGCTGGCCGCCGCCGGCATCGCCCCGCCGGCCCCGACCCGGGCCGGCACCGTGGTCCCGCTCACCCTCACCGTCCGCTGCCCGCGCTGCGGCTCGCCGGAGACCGAACAGGTCAGCCGGTTCGGCTCCACCGCCTGCAAGTCGCTGCGGCGGTGCCGCTCCTGCTCCGAACCCTTCGACCACCTGAAGGCGCTGTGACTGTCACGATCACCCGCCCGGTCCGTCGCCGGCCGGCCTTCCACCCGCTCCCCGTCACCGCCGTCGACCGGCTCACCGACGACGCCGTGGCGATCACCTTCGCGGTGCCGGAGGAGCTGCGGGCCACCTTCGCGTTCTCCGCCGGCCAGCACCTGACCGTCCGGCATCCCGGCGGAGCCGGGCCCACCGGCACGGACGTGCGGCGGTCGTACTCGATCTGCTCGACCCCCGACGACCTGGTCCGGCACGGCCGGCTGCGGATCGGGGTGCGGGAGATCCCCGGCGGCGCCTTCTCCGCGTTCGCCTGCGGGGCGCTGCGGCACGGCGACACCGTCGAGGTGCTGCCCCCGCTGGGGCACTTCACCACCGCGTTCGCGCCGGACCGGGTCCGCCGCTACGGCGCGGTGGTCGCCGGTTCCGGGATCACGCCGGTGCTCGCGCTGATCACGACCGCGCTGGCCGTCGAGCCGGCCAGCACCTTCACCCTGGTGTACGGCAACCGCACGGCGAACACGGTGATGTTCGCCGAGGAGCTGGCCGACCTGAAGGACCGCCACCCGACCCGGCTGCACCTGGTGCACGTGCTCTCCCGCGAGCAGGGCGAGTCGCCGCTGCTGTCCGGCCGGATCGACGCCGACCGGCTGGGCCGGCTGCTGGGCACCATCGTGCCCGGCGACGCCATCGAGGAGTGGTTCCTCTGCGGCCCGTACGGGATGGTGGTGGGCGCGAAGGCGGTGCTGACCGGCCGGGGCGTGCCGGAGTCGGCGGTGCACAGCGAGCTGTTCCACGTCGACGCGCCGCCGGAGCCGGTACGCCGCCCGGGTGACGAGCCGGGCGTCGGCGCCGAGGTGACGATCCTGCTGGACGGCCGCTCGTCGCGCTTCACCATGGGCCGGGACGAGCGGGTGCTGGACGCGGCGCTGAAGGTGCGCGGCGAACTGCCGTACGCCTGCAAGGGCGGGGTCTGCTCGACCTGCAAGGCGAAGGTCGTCTCGGGCGAGGTGACGATGGCCCGCAACTATGCGCTGGAGCCGGACGAGGTGGCCGCCGGATACGTGCTGACCTGCCAGTCCAGCCCGACCACCGACACCCTCACGGTCGACTACGACGCCTGACCGGTCGGCCGGATCACGCGCTCGTCGGGTCGTTGCCGACCTGGCGGGACTCGAATCACAGCTCGGCGCACCCCCGGGTGCGCAGGCGCGCGCCCGGCGTACGCTCGGAGGCGTGACGGTGAGCCGGGAGATCGACGACATCCTGCAACGCGGCGCGGACGGCGGGCGGATCACGCCCGAGGAGGCCCTGCTGCTCTACACCGAGGCGCCCTTCCACGCGCTGGGCGAGGCGGCGGACGCGGTACGTCGGCGGCGTTACCCCGACAACATCGTCACCTACCTGATCGATCGCAACATCAACTACACGAACGTCTGCGTGACGGCGTGCAAGTTCTGCGCGTTCTACCGGGCCCCCAAGCACGCCGAGGGCTGGACCCACCCGACCGAGGAGATCCTGCGCCGCTGCGGCGAGGCGGTCGAGCTGGGCGCCACCCAGGTCATGCTCCAGGGCGGCCACCACCCGGACTACGGCGTGGAGTACTACGAGGAGCTGTTCTCCTCGGTCAAGAAGGCGTACCCGCAGCTCGCCATCCACTCCATCGGGCCGAGCGAGATCCTGCACATGGCGAAGGTCTCCGGGGTGAGCCTGGACGAGGCCATCGCCCGGATCAAGGTGGCCGGGCTGGACTCGATCGCCGGTGCCGGCGCCGAGATGCTGCCGGACCGGCCGCGTCGGGCGATCGCCCCGCTGAAGGAGTCCGGCGCGCGCTGGCTGGAGGTCATGGAGCTGGCGCACGGGCAGGGCCTGGAGTCCACGGCGACCATGATGATGGGCACCGGCGAGACCAACGCCGAGCGGATCGAGCACCTGCGGATGATCCGCGACGTGCAGGACCGCACCCGGGGGTTCCGGGCGTTCATCCCGTGGACGTACCAGCCGGAGAACAACCACCTCAAGGGCCGCACCCAGGCCACCACGCTGGAGTACCTGCGACTGGTCGCGGTGGCCCGGCTCTTCTTCGAGACCGTGCCGCACCTGCAGGCGTCCTGGCTGACCACCGGCAAGGACGTCGGCCAGCTCGCCCTGCACATGGGCGTGGACGACCTGGGCTCGATCATGCTGGAGGAGAACGTCATCTCCTCGGCCGGCGCCCGGCACCGCTCCAACCTGCACGAGCTGATCGGCATGATCCGCTCCGCCGACCGGATCCCGGCCCAGCGAGACACCCTCTACCGCCGGCTGGCGGTGCACCACACCCCCGCCGACGACCCGACCGACGAGCGGGTGGTCTCGCACTTCTCCTCGATCGCCCTGCCCGGTGGCGGCGCCGGCCGCTCGCTGCCGCTGGTCGAGGCCCGCTGACCGGAGTCGGGCCCGCGCCGGGTCCGGCCTGACGGGGGGTGTCCACGCCGGACGCCCCCCGATCCGCGTCGCCCCGCTGTCGTGGCGGACGGCGACCCACCGTGACCGGGGTGGCCGCTCCGGGTGACCGACCGAACGGGTTCGCCCGGCCCGCCCGGGGCGGCATTCGTGCCCGCCGTTCGGTGGAGGGCGGCCGGGGATCAGCCGCCACAAGACCCGGCAATCCGGGCGGCCCGTGCGGGAGCCGCAGAAGTGCAGGTCGGAGCGGTTCGGCGCGGGGGGTGGCGGGGTCGACGGGGGACCGCTAACGTGCGCCCGGCGTACCTCCGATTCCCTCGGGGGGACCCGTCCGGCGGCGCCGGACGGCGCTGGTGACGCCGGGCGAC
Organism: Micromonospora sp. NPDC092111; assembly: GCF_044755745.1. Taxonomy (NCBI): domain Bacteria; kingdom Bacillati; phylum Actinomycetota; class Actinomycetes; order Micromonosporales; family Micromonosporaceae; genus Micromonospora; species Micromonospora sp. NPDC092111. The sequence goes on along the minus strand of NZ_JBIVRQ010000004.1, from coordinate 56,861 downwards.
GGGAAGCCCGGGGCACGTCCTCCATCGGCCCGGGAGGGCCGTTCATATAAAACGGGGGCGGGACGGGTGACCGTCCCGCCCCCGCCCCTCATCCGTTCGGTTCCGGGTGGCCGGAAATCGCACGTCACGGCTGGCGTACCCGCGTCGACCTCCGATAACGTCCGCTCGGTCCGCAACACCGGCCCCACTGTTCCCAGAAGTCCCTAACCCCCCGGGGGATCGATGACTCTGTTCCACCGTTCGGTTCTGGCCCGCCTCGGCGCCGTGGCCCTGCTCGCCGCCGGTGGCCTGGCCACCGTGGCCGCTCCGGCGCAGGCCGCCGGCCAGGCGGACCTCGAACTGGTCCCGCTCAGCAAAGAGTTGGCCAAGGGGGTCAAGGAGGCCAAGGCCAAGCCGTTCAAGTTCGCCGCGCAGAACCTGCGCGGCAGCACCGATGCCAAGGGCGTGACGATCACCGTCGAGACCAAGGGCCTCAAGGACGGCAAGGTCGGCGTCATCGTGCCGGACGGCTGCGACGTCGACGGCACCGCCTTCACCTGCTCGCTGTCCGACCTGGGCGGCGCCACCGACGACATCGTCGGCGGCACCAGCGAGGAGTTCGGCATCCCGCTCTTCTCCACCGGCAAGCGCGGCAAGGCGGGCACGCTGGTGGTCACCGTCAGGTCGGCCACCGCCGACCCGGACCCCGAAAACAACACCGTGGAGCACCTCATCACCGTCGTCAAGCCCGGTTACGACCTGACCACCTGGGTGCAGGACGTCTACGCGGACGTGGTGGTCGACGGGGACGAGGTTGGCGAGTCGGGTCTCACCGGCGTCAAGCCGGGCGGGACCGCCCCGCTGGACTGGGCGATCTACAACGCGGGTAGCCGTCGGGCCACCGGCATCGCGTACGGCATCTCCCTGCCGGCCGGCGTGAGCTTCGTCGAGTTGCCGGAGGGCTGCCTGGAGCAGGACCTGGGCGGCTTCGCGCAGGCGTACTGCGAGGACACCGGCGCGGTGCTGCGGCCGGGCGAGTTCTACACCGCCGACGTGCGGGTGAAGGTGGGCGCGGACGTCACCGAGAAGGTGCTCACCCCCGGCTTCGTCTTCGCCGCCGGTCTGGACGCGGCCGAGGGCTCGCCGGAGGTGGAGCCGCAGGTCCCCAACAAGGCGCAGCGGAAGACCTTCACCGAGACCGACGACGGTGACAACCTCTCGATGTTCGACGTCTTCGTCGACCTGACCGCCGGGCCGAGCCCCAGCCCGAGCCCGACCGGGGAGCCCAGCCCGTCCGCGACCCCGACCGGGAGCGCCGGCCCGACCGTGAGCGCCAGCCCGACCGACGGTGGCGGTGGCGGCGGTGGCCTGCCGGTGACCGGCGTGCAGGCCACGCTGATCGGTGGCATCGGTGGTGCCGTCCTGCTCGCGGGCGGGGCACTGCTGGTGCTCTCCCGCCGGCGCAAGGTCGTCCTGGTGACCCCCGGCGACGAGAAGTCGAACGACTGATCCGCGGTACGTCGGCGGGCGGGGTGGGCGACCACCCCGCCCGCCGCGCATGTCCGGCCGGACCCAGCGACCGGGGGACGCGGCCCGGCTGGCAGAGTGGAGGGGTGAGCCGTACCCCGCAGGGCCAGCGCGCCAGCCTGGACAAGTCTCCGCACGAGGTCGCCGCGATGTTCGACGGCGTGGCCGCCCGCTACGACCTGACCAACACCGTCCTGTCCTTCGGGCAGGACCGGTCGTGGCGGCGGGCCACCCGGGCGGCGCTCGGTCTGGGGCCGGGCGAGCGGGTGCTGGACGTGGGCGCGGGCACCGGCGTGTCGACCGAGGAGTTGGCCCGGTCCGGGGCGTACGCGGTCGGTGCCGACCTGTCGCAGGGCATGCTGCACGCCGGCAGGCGGGTCCGTCCCGACGTGCCGCTGCTGGCCGGGGACGCGCTGCGACTGCCCTTCGCCGACGGCTCCTTCGACGCGGTGACCATCTCCTTCGCGTTGCGCAACGTCAACGACACCGACGCGGCGCTGCGCGAGCTGGCCCGGGTGACCAGGCCGGGTGGCCGGTTGGTGGTGTGCGAGTTCAGCACCCCGGTGAACCCGGCCTTCCGCACCGTCTACCTGTCGTACCTGATGCGGTCGTTGCCGGCGGTGGCCCGGACGGTCTCCAGCAACCCCGAGGCGTACGTCTACCTGGCCGAGTCGATCCGGGCCTGGCCGGACCAGGCGGCGCTCGCCGCGCGGGTCGGTGCGGCCGGCTGGGGCCGGGTGGCCTGGCGGAATCTCACCGGCGGGGTGGTGGCGTTGCACCGGGCGGTCCGCCAGTGACCGGCCACCAGTCCTCGCTTTCGTGAATATCCGTTTTTAGTCTACTTTGCCCCTTAAGCTCGCTCCCATGACGGGAGCAGAGCCGACGGACTCGCCGGCACCCACCGACGACGACGCGGCCGAACTCGTCGCCCAGCTCAGGGAGCTGGCCGGCGCGGATCCCGCCGACGTCCGCCAGGTGGTCGCCGAGGTGCTGGCCGCGCTCGACCGGGCGGCCGGCGGTGCGCTCCGGGACCACCTGCCGGAGACGATCCGGGTCGACGCCGGGCTGAACGCCGCCAGTCCCGCCCGCAACTGACGCCGAAGAGGACGCCTACCGGCACGTTTCTGGCAAGTTAGGTACCCCTCACCCGGCACCGGTGTAATGCCGGTCATAGACTCCTTCCCGATCGGCTTGTGAAGCATTTCACGAGCGTGCGGGAGGAGGCGCAGATGACTTCGGTGGAGAACGACGCCGACGTGATCGTGGTGGGCGCTGGTCCCGGCGGATCGGCGACGGCGTACCACCTGGCGCGGCACGGCGTACGCGTGCTGCTGCTGGAGAAGACCGAGTTCCCCCGCGAGAAGGTGTGCGGGGACGGCCTCACCCCCCGGGCGGTGCGGCAGCTCGTCCGGATGGGCGTGGACACCTCGCCCGAGGCCGGCTGGCTGCACAACAAGGGCCTGCGGGTGATCGGCGGCGGGGTACGCCTCGAACTGGACTGGCCCGACCTGGCCAGCTTCCCCAACTACGGGCTGGTCCGCACCCGGCTGGACTTCGACGACCTGCTCGCCCGGCAGGCGGTCTCCGCCGGCGCCGAGCTGCGTACCGGGGTCAACGTCATGGGCCCGGTGCTGGACGCCGACGACCGGGTGGTCGGCGTCACGGCCGAGGTCGGCCCGGACAAGGAGCCGGCCACCTTCCGCGCGCCGCTGGTGGTCGCCGCCGACGGCGTCTCCGGCCGCTTCCCGCTCGCCCTCGGCCTGGCCAAGCGGGAGGACCGCCCGATCGGCGTGGCCGTCCGCCGCTACTACCGCTCGCCGGCCAAGCACGACGACGACTACCTGGAGTCCTGGCTGGAGCTGCGCAGCAAGGACAGCGACGCGCTGCTGCCCGGCTACGGCTGGATCTTCGGCCTCGGTGACGGCCGGGTCAACGTCGGCCTCGGCGTGCTCAACTCCTCCGCCGCGTTCGGCAAGACGAACTACCGGCGGCTGCTCACCGACTGGCTCGCCAACACCCCGGAGGACTGGGGGATGACCGACGAGGCCAACGCCGAGGGCCCGATCCTCGGTGCGGCGCTGCCGATGGGCTTCAACCGGGTCCCGCACTACACCCGCGGGGTGCTGCTGGTCGGCGACTCCGGTGGCATGGTCAACCCGTTCAACGGCGAGGGCATCGCGTACGCGATGGAGTCCGGCGAGCTGGCCGCCGAGGTCGCCGTGCAGGCGCTGGCCCGCCCGGCCGGCGCGGAGCGCGAGCGGGCCCTGATGGCGTACCCGCAGGAGCTGAAGACCCGTTTCGGCGGCTACTACCGGCTCGGCGGGATCTTCGTGAAGCTGATCGGCCGTCCCGAGGTGATGCGGATGGCGACCAGGCACGGCATGCCGCACCCGACGCTGATGCGCTTCGTCCTCAAGCTGCTGGCCAACCTGACCGACCCGCGTGGCGGGGACGCGATGGACCGGGTCATCAACGCGATGACGAAGGCGGCACCGGCCGTGTAGACCGCCGGGTCCGGGGCCGACGAGGGCCCCGGGCACGACAGAGATCGACCCCCGCTGGCAGCCGTCACGGGGGACGTGAATAGTGTGATTTTTGTCAAGCACCTGGGGCAGGGGAAGGACGAGCAGGAGAAAAGATGTCGCTCTCGCCTTACGCACCGATCATCGGGCTGTTCGCCCTCGCCGCGGCGTTCTCGCTGTTCTCCGTGGCCGCCGCCCGCTTCGCCGGTCCCCGGCGCTACAACAAGGCCAAGCTCGAGGCGTACGAGTGTGGGATCGAGCCGAGCCCGCAGCCGGTGGGCGGCGGACGGTTCCCGATCAAGTTCTACCTGACGGCGATGCTCTTCATCGTCTTCGACATCGAGATCATCTTCCTCTACCCCTGGGCGGTCTCCTTCGACGCCCTGCCGATCTTCGGCTTCGTGGAGATGGTCCTGTTCATCGTCGCGGTCTTCGTCGCGTACGCCTACGTGTGGCGGCGCGGCGGCCTGGACTGGGACTGAGGGAGGTACGTCAGATGGGCATCGAGGAGAAGCTCCCCGCCGGCGTCCTGCTCACCTCCGTGGAGAAGCTGGTCAACTGGTCGCGGAAGTCGTCCGTCTGGGGCGCCACCTTCGGCCTGGCCTGCTGCGCCATCGAGATGATGGCGGCCGGCGGCCCGCACTACGACATGGGCCGCTGGGGCATGGAGGTCTTCCGGGCCTCGCCGCGCCAGGCCGACCTGATGATCGTGGCCGGCCGGGTGAGTCAGAAGATGGCTCCGGTGCTGCGCCAGATCTACGACCAGATGGCCGAGCCCCGCTGGGTGCTCTCCATGGGCGTCTGCGCCAGCAGCGGCGGCATGTTCAACAACTACGCGATCGTCCAGGGCGTCGACCACGTGGTGCCCGTCGACATGTACCTGCCGGGCTGCCCGCCCCGGCCGGAGATGCTGATCGACGCGATCCTCAAGCTCCGCGAGAAGATCATGTACGAGCCGCTGGGCCCGAACGGCCGCAAGATGCTGGAGGCCCGCCGGGAGCGCGGCGACGTGCCGGTGGTGCCGTACGGCTCGATGCCGTCCTCGTACCGCAACGACAAGGCCCGGCGTGCCGAGTGGACCAAGGCGGTCCGTGAGGGGCGCGAGGAGCAGTTGCGGATCGAGAACTGGATGAACGCCCAGAACCACCTCCAGCCGCACGGGGGCCCGAAGTGACCGCACCGAACGACAGGACCAGCAACGGCGGGGTGCCGGTACCGGTGACCCCGGCGGGCGCCACCAGCGGCGCTCCGGCGGAACACCCGCCGTCCAGCCCGGCCGGGCACGGCATGTTCGGCATGCAGGGCACGGGTGACGTCTCCGGCTACGGCGGCCTGGTCCGCCAGCGCAAGCCGGTCGAGGAGGCCCCCCGGCCGTACGGGAGCTACTTCGACGAGGTGCGCGACGCGCTGGAGGAGGCGTACCCGCAGTTCGGCGACGCGATCGAGAAGGTCGTGGTGGACCGGGGCGAGCTGACCCTGCACGTGCGCCCGGAGCGGATCGCCGAGGTCTGCCAGGTGATGCGGGACGACCTGGCGCTCCGCTTCGAGCTCTGCTCCTCGGTCTCCGGGGTGGACTACCTGGGCGCCGACGAGCGCCGGCTGCACGTGGTCTACCAGCTCACCTCGATGACCTACCGGCGTCGGGTGCGGCTGGAGGCCGCCGTCCCCGCCGAGGACCCGCACCTGCCGAGCGTCACCGCCGTCTACCCGACCGCCGACTGGCAGGAGCGGGAGGCGTACGACATGTTCGGCGTCGTCTTCGACGGCCACCCCAACCTGACCCGGATCCTGATGCCGGACGACTGGGAGGGCCACCCGCAGCGCAAGGACTACCCGCTCGGCGGCGTGCCCGTCGAGTACAAGGGCGCGGAGATCCCGCCGCCGGACCGCCGGAGGTCGTACCAGTGACCACTTCCAACTACGCGACCGAGCGCGAGACCACCGAGGGCCGGGTCTTCACCGTCACCGGTGGGGACTGGGACCAGGTCGTCTCCGGTACCGACCCGATCAACGACGAGCGGATCGTCGTCAACATGGGTCCGCAGCACCCGTCGACGCACGGCGTGCTCCGGCTGATCCTGGAGCTGGAGGGCGAGACGGTCCGCGAGGCCCGCTCGGTCGTCGGCTACCTGCACACCGGCATCGAGAAGAACCTGGAGTACCGCAACTGGGTCCAGGGCTCGACCTTCGTGACCCGGATGGACTACCTCGCCCCGCTGTTCAACGAGACGGCGTACGCGCTCGCGGTGGAGAAGCTGCTCGGCATCACCGACGAGGTCACCGAGCGGGCGAACACCATCCGGGTCCTGATGATGGAGCTGAACCGGATCTCCTCGCACCTGGTCTGGCTGGCCACCACCGGCATGGAGCTGGGCGCGATCTCGATCATGCTGTACGGCTTCCGCGAGCGGGAGTACATCCTCGACATCTTCGAGACCATCACCGGCCTGCGGATGAACCACGCGTACGTCCGTCCGGGCGGGGTGGCGCAGGACGTGCCGGACGAGGCGATCCGCAAGATCCGCGACTTCCTCACGATGATGCCGAAGAAGCTCAAGGAGTACGAGGACCTCCTCTCCGGCCAGCCGATCTGGATCGAGCGGACCACGAACGTCGCGGTGCTGGACGTGACCGCCTGCCTCGCGCTCGGCGTCACCGGCCCGGTGCTGCGCTCCGCCGGCCTGGCCTGGGACCTGCGCAAGACCATGCCGTACTGCGGCTACGAGACGTACGAGTTCGACGTGCCGACCCATCCGGACGGCGACGTCTGGGGCCGCTACCTGGTCCGGCTCGCCGAGATCCGGGAGTCGCTGAAGCTGGTCGAGCAGGCGCTCGACCGGTTGCGGCCGGGCCCGGTGATGGTGGCCGACAAGAAGATCGCCTGGCCGGCGCAGCTCGCCATCGGCGTGGACGGCATGGGCAACTCGCTGGAGCACGTCGCCAAGATCATGGGTCAGTCGATGGAGTCGCTGATCCACCACTTCAAGCTCGTCACCGAGGGCTTCCGGGTCCCGCCCGGCCAGGTGTACGTCGGCATCGAGTCGCCCCGGGGCGAGTTGGGCGTGCACGCGGTCTCCGACGGCGGCACCCGGCCCTACCGGGTGCACTACCGGGAGCCGAGCTTCGTCAACCTCCAGGCCCTCCCGGCGATGGCCGAGGGCGGCCTGATCGCCGACGTGATCGCCGGTGGCGCCTCGCTGGACCCGGTGATGGGGGGATGTGACCGGTGAGCGCGAGGACCGAGCTGGCGAGCCCCAGTCGCCCGCGCGAGGAGAGAGCGGAGCGAGCCCCGCAGTCGAGGGCCGAGGCACGCCCAGTCGCGAACGGAAGGCGACTCTGATGACGACTTTCACTGACGAGACCCGGACCCGGGCGCGGGAGATCATCGCCCGCTACCCGGCCGACCGGTCCCGGTCGGCGCTGCTGCCGCTGCTGCACCTGGTGCAGTCCGAGGAGGGCTACGTCTCCCCGGCCGGCGTCGAGTTCTGCGCCGAGGTGCTGGGGCTCAACAAGGCCCAGGTCGGCGCGGTGGCCACCTTCTACACCATGTACAAGCGCCGGCCGACCGGTGACTTCCTGGTCAGCGTCTGCACCAACACCATGTGCAACGTGCTCGGCGGCCAGGAGGTCTACGACACCCTGACCGAGCACCTCGGCGTCGGGCACGACGAGACCACCGCCGACGGGAAGATCACCCTGGAGCACGCCGAGTGCCTGGCGGCCTGCGACTACGGCCCGGTGATGACCGTCAACTACGACTTCTTCGACAACGTCGACCCGCAGGCCGCGCTCGGCGTGGTCGACGAGCTGCGGGCCGGGGGTCGGCCGATGCCGACCCGGGGTGCCCGGCTCTGCACGCTGAAGGAGATGGCGGTACAGCTCGCCGGCTTCGCCGACGAGCGCGAGGGCGCGGTAGCCGACGGCGGGCCGGGCGAGCCGACCCTGCGCGGCCTGCGGTTGGCCGAGCAGCACGGCATCTCGGTGCCGGGCTTCGACCCGAACACCCCGATCCGCAGCAAGGCCGAGGCCGACCGGGCCGCCGCGCAGGCGAAGGCCGCCGAGCCCGCGAAGGCCGAGCCCGCCAAGCCGGCACCCGGCAGCACGGTCCCGGCGGACACCACGCCGCCGGCACCCCGCGACGCGCAGGCGGCGGAGGCCGCCGGCGTGGCGGCGAACCCGCCGGCCAGCGACGGCAAGCCCGCCGGCGACGGGGCCGGGATGCAGGCGCGCAACCTCAAGGAAGCCGAGGCGGGAACGGGCGCCGGTGGCGCGGGCTCCGCTGTCGCGAGCGAGACGGGGGTCCAGAAGTGACCACTCCCCGGCCGGAGACCCTGGCCAAGCTGACGCCGGTGCTGACCAAGCGCTGGCTCTCACCGGACGCCTGGCGGATCGGCACCTACGAGAAGCTCGACGGCTACGCCGCGCTGCGCAAGGCGATCAAGGCCCACCCGGACGACCTGATCCAGCTCATCAAGGACTCCGGCCTGCGTGGCCGGGGTGGCGCCGGGTTCCCCACCGGTCTCAAGTGGGGGTTCATCCCGCAGGGCGACGGCAAGCCGCACTACCTGGTGGTCAACGCCGACGAGGGCGAGCCGGGCACCTGCAAGGACCTGCCGCTGATGACCCACGACCCGCACTCGCTGGTCGAGGGCGTGATCATCGCGTCGTACGCGATCCGGGCCAACCGCGCCTACATCTACATCCGGGGCGAGGCGGTGCACGCCGCCCGCCGGCTGCGCAACGCGGTGGCCGAGGCCCAGGCCAAGGGCTACCTCGGCCGGAACATCCTCGGCTCCGGATTCGACCTGGAACTGGTGGTGCACTCCGGTGCCGGGGCGTACATCTGCGGCGAGGAGACCGCGCTGCTGGACTCGCTGGAGGGCTTCCGGGGCCAGCCCCGACTGCGCCCGCCGTTCCCGGCGACCCACGGCCTGTACGCCAGCCCGACGGTGGTCAACAACGTCGGCACCATCGCCAGCGTGCCGTACATCGTGCTGGGTGGGGCGGACTGGTGGCGGACCATGGGCACGGAGAAGTCCTCCGGGCCGATGATCTACTCGCTCTCCGGGCGGATCGCCAACCCCGGCCAGTTCGAGTGCTCGATGGGCGTCACGCTGCGCGAGCTGATCGAGCTGGCCGGCGGCATGCAGCCCGGGCACAACCTGCGGTTCTGGACGCCGGGCGGCTCGTCGACGCCGCTGCTCGCCGCCGAGCACCTGGACGTGCCACTGGACTTCGAGGGGGTGGCGGCGGCCGGCTCGATCCTGGGCACCACGGCCACCCAGATCTTCTCCGACCAGGACTGCCCGGTCTACGCGACCTACCGGTGGCTGGAGTTCTACCACCACGAGTCGTGCGGCAAGTGCACCCCGTGCCGGGAGGGCAACTACTGGATGGTCCGGGTCTACCGGCGCATCCTCGCCGGCCAGGGCACCCACGAGGATCTGGACACCCTGCTCGACACCTGCGACAACATCCTCGGCCGTTCGTTCTGCGGCCTGGGTGACGGTGCGACCAGCTCGGTGACCTCGTCGCTGAAGTACTTCAAGCAGGACTACCTCGACTACATCGAGGGACGTACCGCGCCGAAGCTGTCGGACAAGCAGTTGGTGGGAGCCCACTAATGACTGATGTCGTCAAGGCCCCGGAGACCGTCACCCTCACCATCGACGGCGTCGAGGTCACCGCCCCCAAGGGTGCCCTGCTGATCCGGGTCGCCGAGCAGCTCGGCACCGAGATCCCCCGGTTCTGCGACCACCCGCTGCTGGCCCCGGCCGGCGCCTGCCGGCAGTGCCTGGTCGAGGTGGAGGGGCAGCGCAAGCCGGTGGCCTCCTGCACCCAGACCGTCGCCGACGGCATGGTGGTCCGCACCCAGCTCAGCTCCCCGGTCGCCAAGAAGGCGCAGGAGGGGGTGATGGAGCTGCTGCTGCTCAACCACCCGCTCGACTGCCCGATGTGCGACAAGGGCGGCGAGTGCCCGTTGCAGAACCAGGCGATGTCCACCGGCCGCAGCGACTCGCGCTTCCACGAGCACAAGCGGGAGTACGAGAAGCCGATGGCGATCAGCAGCCAGGTGCTGCTCGACCGGGAACGCTGCGTGCTCTGCCAGCGGTGCACCCGGTTCTCCGAGGAGATCGCCGGCGACAAGTTCATCGACCTGATGGGCCGGTCGTCCGCCGAGGAGATCAACATCTACCGGGACGAGGCGTACGGCGAGGAGGGCGACGAGGGGGACGTCCCGTTCAACTCGTACTTCTCCGGCAACACCGTGCAGATCTGCCCGGTGGGCGCGCTCACCGGCTCGCAGTACCGGTTCCGGGCCCGCCCGTTCGACCTGGTCTCCAGCCCGAGCGTCTGCGAGCACTGCTCGGCCGGCTGCGCGCAGCGCACCGACTGGCGGCGGGGCAAGGTGCTGCGCCGGCTGGCCGGCGACGACCCGCAGGTCAACGAGGAGTGGAACTGCGACAAGGGGCGGTGGGGCTTCCAGTACACCCGCGCCTTCGACCGGCTCACCACCCCGCTGGTCCGCGACGAGAAGTCCGGCGAGCTGCGCGAGGCGTCCTGGAGCGAGGCGCTGACCCGGGCCGCCGACGGGCTGCGCGCCGCCCGCGACGAGGGTCGCGGCACGGCGGTGCTGACCGGTGGCCGGCTCACCGTCGAGGACGCCTACGCGTACGCGAAGTTCGCCCGGGTCGCCCTGAACACCAACGACATCGACTTCCGGGCCCGGCCGGTCTCCCGCGAGGAGGCCGACTTCCTGGCCAGCACGGTCGCCGGGGTCACCGAGGTGACCTACGCCGACGTGGAGAAGGCGTCCACGGTGGTGCTGGTCGGGCTGGAGCCGGAGGAGGAGTGCCCGATCCTCTTCCTGCGGCTGCGCAAGGCGTACCTGAAGAAGACGCTCACGGTCTACGCGATCGCCCCGTTCGCCACCCGGGGCCTGGAGAAGCTCGGGGCCAAGCTGGCCCGGGTGGTGCCGGGCGAGGAGGCGAGCGTGCTCGCCGAGCACGACACGGTGGCCGAGGCGCTGAGCGCCGAGGGCGCGATCCTCTTCGTCGGCGAGCGGCTGGCGGGCGTGCCCGGCGGCCTCTCCGCCGCCGCGGACGTCGCCCGGCGTACCGGTGCGAAGCTGGCCTGGGTGCCGCGCCGCGCCGGGGACCGGGGCGCGGTCGACGCCGGCTGCCTGCCCAACCTGCTGCCCGGCGGACGTCCGGTGACCGAGCCGTCGGCCCGGGCCGAGCTGGGCGAGGCGTGGGACATCCCGGCCGGGGTGATCCCCAGCCAGGCCGGTCGGGACACCGACCAGATCCTGACGGCCGCCGCGAACGGCCAGCTCGGTGCCCTGGTGGTGGCCGGGGTGGACCCGGCCGACCTGGCCGACCCGCGACTGGCCGAGCAGGCCCTCGACGCGGTGCCCTTCCTGGTCAGCCTGGAGCTGCGCAACTCGGCGGTGGCCCGCCGGGCGGACGTGGTCTTCCCGGTCGCCCCGGTGGTGGAGAAGGCCGGCAGCTTCCTGGACTGGGAGGGTCGGCTGCGTACCTTCGAAGCGGTGCTGCACACCGCCGCGATGACCGACGGGCGGGTGCTGGACGCGATCGCCGCGCAGCTCGACGTCCGGCTGGGCACCGGCGACGTGCCGGCGGTCCGCCGCGAGCTGGGTGGCCTGCCGTCGACCCGGGCGGACCGGCCGGCCGTGCCGTCGGTCGCCCCGGCGGCGGTGCCCGCGCCGGGCGCGGGCGAGGCGGTGCTCGCCACCTGGCACCAGTTGATCGACCTGGGCAGCCTCACCGACGGCGACGAGCACCTCGCCGGCACCGCCCGCCCGCCGGTGGTCCGGCTGGGCAAGGGCACCGCCGAGGCGATCGGGGTGGCCGACGGCGACCCGGTCACGGTGGGTACCGACCGGGGTGCGGTCACCCTGCCGGCGGCGATCACCGAGATGCCGGACGGGGTCGTCTGGCTGCCGACCAACTCGCCCGGTTCGACCGTCCGGCGCAGCCTCGGCGCCACGTCCGGCACGGTGGTACGGATCTCCGGAGGTGCACGGTGAACGTCCTCATCGCGCAGGACCCGACGCTGGCCGACTTCGGCAAGGACCCGTGGTGGCTGGTTCTCATCAAGGTCGTCTTCGCCTTCGTCTTCGGCCTGCTCGCCACCCTGCTCGGGGTCTGGTTCGAGCGCCGGGTGGTCGGCTACATGCAGGTGCGGCCCGGCCCCAACCAGGTCGGCCCGTTCGGCCTGCTGCAGACCCTCGCCGACGGCCTGAAGATGGCCTTCAAGGAGGACATCCTCCCGAAGGCGTCGGACAAGGTCGTCTACTTCTTCGCGCCGACCATCTCGGTGATCTGCGCGGTCACCGCGCTGTCGGTGGTGCCGTTCGGCCCGATGGTGAGCATCTTCGGCCACCAGACGCCGTTGCAGGTCACCGACGTGCCGGTGGCGGTGCTGGTGCTGCTGGCCTGCTCCTCGATGGGCATCTACGGCATCGTGCTCGGCGGCTGGGCCTCCGGCTCGACGTACCCGCTGCTCGGTGGTCTGCGCTCCAGCGCCCAGATGATCTCGTACGAGGTCGCGATGGGGCTGAGCATCGTGGCGGTGTTCATGACCGCCGGCACGATGTCCACCAGCGGGATCGTCGCCGCCCAGGGGGACGCCACCCGGCTGACCATCGCCGGCACCGAGATCCCGGCCCCCGGCTGGTACGCGATCCTGCTGCTGCCCAGCTTCATCATCTTCTTCATCGCCACCGTCGGTGAGACCAACCGGGCGCCGTTCGACCTGCCCGAGGCGGAGTCGGAGCTGGTGGCCGGCTTCATGACCGAGTACAGCTCGCTGAAGTTCGCGCTCTTCATGCTCTCCGAGTACGTCGCCATGGTGACCATGTCCGCGGTCACCACGACGCTCTTCCTCGGCGGCTGGCGGGCACCCTGGCCGATCACCCTGTGGGCGGGCGCCAACTCCGGTTGGTGGCCGATGCTCTGGTTCTTCGGCAAGGTGCTGATCCTGGTCTTCGTCTTCGTCTGGCTCCGGGGCACCCTGCCCCGGCTCCGCTACGACCAGTTCATGCGCTTCGGCTGGAAGGTCCTGCTCCCGATCAACCTGGTCTGGATCCTGGTGCTGGCCGGGCTGCGTTCCATCGAGGACTGGCAGTCGCGGGACCGGCTGCTCGCCACCGCCGTCGGCGCGGGCGTGCTGCTGCTGGCGACGCTGCTCTGGCCGAGCCGCAAGCCGGCCCCGAAGCCGAACCCCCAGGAACAGGCCGACAGCCGGCCGTACGGCAGCTTCCCGCTGCCCCCGCTGGATCTACAGGTACCACCGAGCCCGCGCACCAAGCGCGTGGTCGCCGAGCGGGAGCCGGCCAACATCGCCACCGGCTCGGAATCCAGGGAGGTGTGACGTGGGCGCGATCACCGGAACGTTCAAGGGCTTCGGGGTCACCTTCTCGCACATGTTCAGGAAGGTCGTCACCACCGACTATCCGTTCAAGCCGCCGGTGTCGGCGCCGCGCTACCACGGGCGGCACATCCTCAACCGGCACCCGGACGGCCTGGAGAAGTGCATCGGCTGCGAGCTGTGCGCCTGGGCCTGCCCGGCGGACGCGATCTACGTCGAGGGTGGCGACAACACCGACGAGCAGCGCTTCTCGCCGGGTGAGCGGTACGCCAGCACCTACCAGATCAACTACGCCCGGTGCATCTTCTGCGGGCTCTGCATCGAGGCATGCCCGACCCGTTCGCTGACCATGAGCAACGAGTACGAGCTGGCCCGGGACAACCGGCAGGACCTGATCTTCACCAAGGAGCAGTTGCTCGCGCCGCTGCTCGAAGGCATGGAGCAGCCGCCGCACCCGATGCGGTTGGGCGACAGCGAGAAGGACTACTACGTCGGCGCGCTGACCAACCCGGGCACCTCGGCCGGCGCCGAGCAGTCCCCGATGGGTCCCGGGCGTTACCGGGTGGACGAGCACCCCGGGGTGACCTTCCCGGGCGCCGAGCAGGCGGCCCAGCGGGCCGAGGCGGCCAACGGGTCGGCGGGCAAGGGAGCGGGAGCATGACCTCGTCTACGGTGCTCGCCACGGCGGGCCAGGTGTCCGGGGGTGAGGCGGTCACCTTCTGGATCCTCGCCCCACTGGCGCTGATCGGCGCGATCGGCATGGTGTGGGCCCGCAACGCCGTCCACTCGGCGCTCTGGCTGGTGCTCACCATGCTCTGCCTGGGCGTGTTCTACGTGCTCCAGGCCGGCCCGTTCATCGGCATGGTGCAGATCATCGTCTACACCGGCGCGATCATGATGCTCTTCCTCTTCGTGCTGATGCTGGTCGGCCGGGACGCCTCCGACTCGCTGATCGAGACGCTGCGCGGCCAGCGGGTCGCCGCGGTGGTGCTCGGGCTCGGCTTCGCCGGGCTGGTCGGCACCGGCCTCTACCGGGCGCTGCACGGGGTCACCGCGGTCGGCCTGGAGCAGGCCAACGCGGAGGGCAACGTGCAGGGCATCGCCCGGCTGCTCTTCACCAAGTACGTCTTCGCCTTCGAGTTGACCTCCGCGCTGCTGATCACGGCGGCGGTCGGCGCGATGGTGCTGGCGCACGTCGAACGGCGCAAGGAAGACAAGATGGACCAGGTGGCCACGATGAAGGCCCGGTTCCGTCCCGGCAACTACCCCGGCCCGAAGCCCGGTCCGGGCATCTTCGCCACCTCGTCCTCGGTGGCCACCCCGGCCCGCCTGCCGGACGGTCGGCTGACCGACCGCAGCACCCCGGCGATCCTCCCGCAGCGGGAGCTGACCGCCGAGGAGACCAGTTTGAAGGGGACGGAGAAGTGACCCCGGACTACTACCTGATCCTCGCCGCGGTGCTCTTCACCATCGGCGCCGTCGGCGTGCTCGTCCGACGCAACGCGATCGTGCTGTTCATGTGTGTCGAGCTGATGCTCAACGCGGCGAACCTGACGCTGGTCACCTTCAGCCGGATCAACGGTGACCTCAACGGCCAGATCATGGCGTTCTTCGTGATGGTGGTGGCGGCGGCCGAGGTCGTGGTCGGGCTCGCGATCATCATGTCGATCTTCCGGACCCGGCGCTCGGCGAGCGTCGACGACGCCAACCTGCTGAAGTACTGAGGGGCCCTGCGGTGGATGAGATTCTGACGTACGCCCAGGCAGAGCCAGTCGGCACCGTCGCCTACGCTCCGGCCAGCGACCTGCTGAGCGGCGTCTGGCTGCTGGTGGCGATCCCGCTGCTCAGCGCGGTGATCCTGCTGCTGCTCGGCCGGCGGGCCGACCGCTGGGGGCACTGGCTGGGGGTGGCCGCGATCGGCGTCGCCTTCGTGCTGGGGCTCGCCTCGTTCGTCCAGCTCCGTGGGCTGGAGAACAAGTCCGTCGAGCTGAGCCTCTGGGACTTCATCGTGGTCGGCGACCTGAAGGTGGACTTCGGTCTGCTCTTCGACCCGCTGGCCGCGGTCTTCGTCCTGCTGATCACCGGGGTGGGTTTCCTGATCCACCTCTACGCGGTCGAGTACATGGCGCACGACGAGGGCCGGCGGCGGTTCTTCGCGTACTTCAACCTCTTCGTCGCCGCGATGCTGCTGCTGGTGCTCGGCAACAACTACGTGATGCTCTACTTCGGCTGGGAGGGCGTCGGCCTGGCGTCGTACCTGCTGATCTCCTTCTGGTACGGGCGGCCGAGCGCGGCCACCGCCGGCAAGAAGGCGTTCCTGATGAACCGGGTCGGCGACGCCGGCCTGGCGATCGGCATCTTCATCATGTTCGCCACCCTCGGCACCACCCAGTACGACGAGGTCTTCAACCACGTCGGCGAGCTGGCCGGTGGGACGGTGCTGGTGCTGGGCCTGCTGTTGCTGCTCGGCGCGACCGGCAAGTCCGGCCAGTTCCCGCTCCAGGCGTGGCTGCCGGACGCGATGGAGGGCCCGACCCCGGTGTCGGCGCTGATCCACGCGGCCACCATGGTCACCGCGGGCGTCTACCTGATCGCCCGGTCCAACCCGATCTTCTCGGCCAACGAGACCCTCCAGCTCGTGGTGGTCAGCGTCGGCGCGCTGACCCTGCTGATCGGCTGCCTCATCGGCGCCGCCAAGGACGACATCAAGCGGGTGCTCGCCTGGTCGACGGTGAGCCAGATCGGCTACATGTTCCTCGGCGTCGGCCTCGGCGGCGCGGCGTACGCGCTGGCCATCGTGCACCTGCTGGCGCACGGCTTCTTCAAGGCCAACATGTTCCTCGGCGCCGGCTCGGTCATGCACGGGATGAACGACCAGGTGGACATCCGGCGCTTCGGCGGGCTGTCGAAGTACATGAAGGTCACCTGGATCACCTTCATGATGGGCTGGCTCGCCATCATCGGCATGTTCCCGTTCTCCGGCTTCTTCTCCAAGGAGCCGATCATCGTGGCCGCGTTCGAGCGGGAGGACTGGACGGCCTGGCTCTTCGGCGGCGCGGCGCTGCTCGGCGCCGGGCTGACCGCGTTCTACATGACCCGGCTCTTCGTGCTCACCTTCCACGGCCCGAAGCGGTGGACCGAGGACATCGCGCACCCGCACGAGTCTCCGAAGCTGATGACCATCCCGCTGATCCTGCTGGCCGTCGGCTCGGTCGGGGCCGGCTTCCTACTCGCCACCTCCGTCCCGGACTGGCTGACCGCCACCGCCGGGCTGGGCGGCGAGCACGCGGAGCACGACGCGGTCCTCCCGCACTGGCTGCTCACCACGCTGTCGCTGCTGGTCACGGTGCTCGGTGCCGGGCTGGCCTGGGTGCTGTTCCGCAACGGCACGGCCACCGCGCCGCAGCCGGCCGGGGTGCTGGTCACCGCCGCCCGGCGCAACCTCTACACGGACGCCTTCAACGAGGTGGTCTTCGAGAAGCCGGGCGTCTTCCTCACCCGGGCGCTGGTCTTCCTCGACAACCGGGGCATCGACGGGCTGGTCAACGGCCTGGCCGCGGCGGTCGGCGGCGGTTCGGGCCGGCTCCGGCGGTTGCAGACCGGCTTCGTCCGGTCGTACGCGACCTCGATCCTGACCGGCGCGCTGCTCGTGGTGGCGGCGTTCCTGGCGGTGCAGGCGGGGTGGCTGGCGTGATCGACCTCTTCCCGGCCGCCCCCGCCGGCGGACCACGCAGTGACGACGGAGGTAAGGCCGCATAATGTCCAACTTCCCGTTCCTCTCGGTGCTGACCGTGGCACCGCTGGTCGGCGCCCTGGTCGTGGCCTTCCTGCCGCGCCGCCGGCCCGAGCTGGCCAAGCAGGTGGCGTTCGGCTGGTCGCTGCTGGTGCTGGCGCTCTCCGTGGTCATGTGGGTCACCTTCCAGGCCGATGGTGACCGGCTCCAGTTCCGCGAGTCGTACCCGTGGATCCCGACCTGGGACGTCAACTTCACCTTCGCCGTCGACGGCATCGCGCTGGTCATGCTGATGCTGATCGCGGTGCTGGTGCCGCTGGTGATCCTGGCGTCCTGGCACGACGCGGAGTCGTCGAAGCGGTCGGTGCCGGTCTACTTCGCCCTGCTGCTCGTCCTCGAATGCACGATGATCGGCGTCTTCGCCGCCGCCGACGTCTTCCTGTTCTACGTGTTCTTCGAGGTCATGCTGGTGCCGATGTACTTCCTGATCGGCAGCTACGGCGGCCACCAGCGGCAGTACGCGGCGGTGAAGTTCTTCCTCTACTCGCTGGTCGGCGGCCTGTTCATGCTCGCCGCGGTGATCGGCCTGTGGGTGGTCGGCGGGAAGACCTTCGACTGGCAGGCGCTGACCCAGGTGGACATCTCCACCGGCACCGAGCGCTGGCTCTTCCTCGGCTTCTTCCTCGCCTTCGCGATCAAGGCGCCGTTCTTCCCGTTCCACACCTGGCTGCCGGACGCCGGTGGGGCCGCCCCGGCGGGCGCCGCCGCGCTGCTGGTCGGTGTGCTGGACAAGGTCGGCACGTTCGGCATCCTGCGCTACTGCCTGCCGCTGTTCCCCGAGGCGTCGAAGTGGTTCGCCCCGTGGGCGCTGGCGCTGGGCCTGATCGGCATCATCTACGCCGCGCTGCTGGCGGTCGGTCAGTCCGACCTGAAGCGGCTGGTGTCGTACACCTCGATCGCGCACTTCGGGTTCATCGGGGTCGGCATCTTCGCCTTCACCACCCAGGCGGGCACCGGCGCGGTGTTCTACATGCTCAACCACGGGCTCGCCACCGGCCTGCTCTTCCTGGTGGTCGGGATGCTCATCGCCCGCCGGGGCTCGTCGCTGATCAAGGACTTCGGTGGGGCGGGCAAGCTGGTGCCGCTGCTGGCCGGGGTGCTCTTCTTCGCCGGCCTGGCCTCGCTGGCGCTGCCCGGCACCGCGCCGTTCGTCTCCGAGTTCCTGGTGCTGATCGGCACCTTCACGGTGAACAAGCCGGTCGCGGTGATCGCCACCCTGGGCATCATCCTGGCCGCCGCGTACGTGCTGTGGATGGTGCAGCGCACCACGCAGGGCACGCTCAACCCGGAGCTGACCGAGGTCGAGGCGATGCGCCGCGACCTCAGCCTGCGCGAGAAGGTCGTGGTCGCCCCGCTGATCGCCCTGATCGTGCTGCTCGGCTTCTACCCGAAGCCGGTCACCGATGTCATCAACCCCGCCGTCCAGGCGACCATGCAGGACGTCGGCAAGACCGATCCCGCCCCTGAGGTCGGCAGCGTCCAGGAGGCTGCGAAGTGACCGAGCTCAAGTTGCCGTCGATCGACTACGCGGCGCTCGCTCCGATCCTGATCATGCTGGGGGTCGCCCTGCTGGGCGTGCTGGTGGAGGCCTTCGTGCCCCGCCGCCGCCGGCACCTGGTGCAGCTCACGCTGGCCCTGCTGGCGGTGCTCGCGGCGCTGGTGATGGTGGTGCTGAACGCCGACGACCGGCTGATCACCGCTGGCGGCGCGATCGCCGTGGACGGCCCCACCCTCTTCCTCCAGGGCGCCATCCTGGTGCTCGCCGCGATGGCCCTGCTGCTGATCGGCGACCGCACGGTGGAGCGCGGCGGCGCGTTCGTCGCCCAGGCCGCGGTGACCGCCGAGTCGGCCGACGACCGGCGGCAGGCCGAGGGGAGCAACGGGGCGACCGAGGTCTACCCGCTGACCACCTTCGCGATCGGCGGCATGCTGATCTTCGTGGCGGCGAACGACCTGCTGACCATGTTCATCGCGCTGGAGGTCTTCTCCCTGCCGCTCTACCTGCTCTGTGCGCTGGCCCGTCGCCGGCGGCTGCTGAGCCAGGAGGCAGCCATGAAGTACTTCCTGCTCGGCGCGTACGCGTCGGCGTTCTTCCTGTTCGGGGTGGCGCTGGTGTACGGCTTCACCGCCGGGATGCCGGACCGGGCCGCCGGGGTCGACTTCGCCACCGTGCACGCCGCCGTGAGCGAGTCCCCGTCGAGTGAGCTGCTGCTCTTCGCCGGCATGGCGCTGCTCGCCATCGGCCTGCTCTTCAAGGCCGCCGCCGCACCGTTCCACGTCTGGACGCCGGACGTCTACCAGGGCGCACCGACGCCGGTCACCGGCTTCATGGCGGCCTGCACGAAGGTGGCCGCGTTCGGCGCCCTGCTGCGCGTCTTCCACGTGGCGTTCGACCAGGCGGCCTGGGACTTCACCCCGGTGCTGGGCGCGGTCGCGGTGCTCACCATGCTGGTCGGCGCGGTGCTGGCGGTCACCCAGACCGACATCAAGCGGCTGCTGGCGTACTCGTCCATCGCCAACGCCGGCTACCTGCTGGTCGGGGTGCTCGCCCCCACCGGGGAGGGCGTCTCCGGCACGATGTTCTACCTGGCCGCGTACGGCTTCTCGGTGCTCGCCGCGTTCGCCGTGGTGACCCTGGTCCGGGACGCGGACGGGGAGGCCACCCACCTGTCCCGCTGGGCCGGGCTGGGCCGCCGGTCGCCGTTCTACGCCGGAGTCTTCACCTTCATCCTGCTGGCCTTCGCCGGTATCCCGCTGACCAGCGGCTTCACCAGCAAGTTCGCGGTCTTCGGCCCGGCGCTGGAGAGCGGGCACGCCTGGCTGGTGGTGGCCGGCGTGCTGACCAGCATGGTGCTGGCCTTCCCGTACCTGCGGGTCGTGGTGATGATGTGGCTGTCCGAGCCGGGCGACTCCACCCCGACCGTCGCGGTGCCGGGTGGGCTGACCGCCACCGCCCTGATGATCGGGGTGGCCGCCACGCTGATCCTCGGGGTGGCCCCGGCACCGCTGCTGGAGTTGGCAACGGACGCCGCAGCGTTCGTACGGTGATCCACTCTTTCCGGACGCGGGGCCGGTGCGCGGGGGCGCACCGGCCCCGCGTCCGTATCCCCGCCCCGGAGCAGGTCGGACGGGTGTGGCATGGTTGATGGCGTGGTGATTCCGGCGGGCGAGCGTTCAGGTGCCGTCGGCTCCGGCGGGCGTCGGGGCCGGGCGGGTACGGGTCAGGTCGGCGCGCTCGGCGTACACCTCGCCGATCCGCGCGTCGAGGCGTCCGTGCTGGGCCTGCTCGACGACGTCGAGGTCGAGCTGCGGGCCAGCGTGGCCAGCGCCGACCCGCTCGTCACCGAGGCCGCCCGGCACCTGGTCGAGGCGGGCGGCAAGCGGTTCCGTCCGCTGCTGGTGGCCCTGGGCGCCCAGTTCGGCGACCCGGCGGGCCGGCAGGTGGTGCCGGCCGCCGTGGTGATGGAGCTCACCCACCTGGCCACCCTCTACCACGACGACGTGATGGACGAGGCGGCCGTGCGGCGGGGCGCCCCGAGCGCCAACTCCCGCTGGACCAACTCGGTGGCCATCCTGGTCGGCGACTACCTCTTCGCACGGGCCGCCGACATCGCCGCCGACCTGGGCCCGGAGGCGGTGCGTCTCCAGGCGCGCACCTTCGCCCGGCTGGTGCACGGTCAGATCGCCGAGACGGTCGGCCCCCGGACCGAGGATCCGGTCGACCACTACCTGAAGGTGATCGCCGACAAGACCGGTTCGCTGATCGCCACGTCGGCCCGCTTCGGTGGCATGTTCGGCGGCGCGTCCACCGAGCACACCGAGGCGCTCGCCGGCTACGGCGAGACCATCGGGGTGGCCTTCCAGCTCTCCGACGACCTGCTCGACATCGCCTCCGAGTCGGTGCAGTCCGGCAAGACGCCCGGCACCGACCTGCGGGAGGGGGTGCCGACCCTGCCGGTGCTGTACGCCCTGGCCGGCGACGACTCCGACGCCGCCTCGGTGCGGCTGCGGGAGATCCTGGCCACCGGCCCGCTGGTCGACGACGCGCTGCACGCCGAGGGGCTCGGCCTGCTGCGGGAGTCCCCGGCGCTCAAGCGGGCCCGGGAGACGGTCCGCAGCTACGCCGAGGACGCCCGGTCGCAGCTCGCCCCGCTCCCGCAGGGCCCGGCCCGCCGTGCCCTGGAATCCCTCTGCGACTACATCGCCGACCGCACGAGCTGACCTGTCGGCACCGGCACCCCGCCGGGCGGCCGGTCAGGGGCGGCGGACCAGCATCCGGCTGCCGGTGAGCATCAGGGCCGCTGCGGCGAGCATGGCCACCGCCGCGGTGAGCCACATCGCCGGGTAGCCGGCCGCGCCGGCCAGCGCGCCGAGGCCGAGTGGGCCGAGGCAGCCACCGGCGTACACCCCGGTCTGGGTGATCGAGGTGGCGGCGGCCGGGGCCTGCGGGTGCAGCCGGACCACCGCGAAGTTCATCAGGCCGGGCCAGGCCCAGCCCAACCCGAAGCCGAGCACCACCCCGGCGGTCAGCGGCGCCGCGCCGGCCACGGCGAGCAGCCCCAGGCCGACCGCCCCGACCAGCAGCATCCCGGCGATCAGCGCGACGTGGCCGCTCTCCCGGCGGTCGGCGAGCCAGCCGGCGCCGACCCGGGCGGCCACGCAGACCGCGCTGCCCAGGGTGAGCACCAGGCCGGCCGGCCCGGGGGCCAGCCCCCGGGCCGCCGAGGAGTCCACCACGAAGGTGCCCAGCGCGTTGGCGGCCCCCGCCGCGAGGGTGGCCGCCAGGCCGACCACCACCAGGGCCGTGGTGGCCCGCCCACCGCGCCCGACGGCACGCTCCCGCGCCGGTCCGGCCTCCCCCGGCGGTACGGCGGGCAGCGCGGCCAGCGCGGCACCGGCGGCGGCGACGAACGCCCAGCGCCAGCCGGCGGTGAGCGCGATGGCCGGCACCGCCGCGCCGGCCAGCAGGGTGGAGACCGGGATGGCGGCCTGTTTCACCCCGAACGAGAGGCCCTGCCGCCGGGGCGGCACGTGCCGGGCCAGCGTCGCGTTGCTGGCCAACTGGCCCAGCGCGTTGCCGGTCGCGCTCAGCGCGAGCAGGCCGACCAGCACCGGGTACGACCGGGCCAGTACGGCGATGGCGAGCAGGCAGCCGGCGGCGAGCAGGATCCCGACGCGGGCGACCACCGCCGGGCCGACCCGTTCGACGAGCCGGCCGGACGGCACCGAGGCGACGGCGCTGACGCCGAAGTAGACCGACACGGCCAGCCCCAGCCCGGCGGGGGAGAAGCCCAGGTCGTCGCCCATCTGCACGGCGAGCCCGCCGACCAGGAAGACGGGCAGGACGCTGGCGATGGTGGTCGCGACGGCACCGGCGCCGGCCCGCAGGGGGCGTACGGACGGCCGGCTCGGGGCGGGGCTGAGCGCGGTGTCGGTCATCGTTTCGCCAACCTACGCGAGTCCGCATCCCGACAGCCGTCGGCGTGTGCCACGACGACACGCCGGATACCGCCTGATCTGGCATCCTCGACCCGAACGGGCGTTCCGTCCCAGGCTGGTTTTTCATATGGTGTAAGTCCCCGGCTGCGGAGGTGGTTGTGCGTGACCCCTTGGCGGAGCCTTCGGACCTGATCCGGAGCGTCTCCCGCGCGCTACGCGTGCTTGAGTCGGTCGGGCGTGCCCCCAAGGGGCTGACCGTCAAGCAGATCGCCCGGCGCTGTGAGCTGACCGTCGCCACCACCTACCACCTGGTGCGCACGCTGGCCTACGAGGGTTACGTGATCCGCCGGGAGGACGGCACCTACATCGTGGGTCTGGAGATCGCCGACCGGTACCGGGAGCTGGTGACGGCGTTCCGTGGTCCGGCCGCCGTCGGGGAAGCGCTGCGGCGGGCCGCCGCCGACACGGGGTGGAGCCACTACCTGGGCCGGTTCGTGGGCGGGCAGGTGGCCGTCACGGCGGTCGCCGAGGGGGCCCGCTCGCCGTACCTGGAGGATCTGGTCCCCGGCTTCGACGAGGGGGCGCACGCCACCGCCCTCGGCAAGGCGCTGCTGGCCACTCTCAGCGCCGAGCAGCGCTTCCGCTACCTGCGCGAGTACGGCATGCGGCCGTTCACCAGCGCGACCCTGACCACCGTCGAGGCGTTCGAGGCCGACCTGGCCGCCGGTGACCGGCGGGGCATGCAGTTGGAGCTGGGGCAGTTCCGGCAGGGGGTGGCCTGCGCCGCCGTGCTGGTCACCCCGGACAAGGACCTGGAGCGTCGGGTCGTGCTGGCCTGCGCCCTGCCGGCCAGCGAGATGATGACCTCGGCCCGGGTGGTCCGGGCCAAGCTGCTCACCGTCGCCCGCGCCGTCGCCGACGGCATCGCCGCCGACACCTGAGCGCTCGCGCAGATCGGCCGAAGGCCCCCTCCCCGTGCAGGGAGGGGGCCTTCGTGGGCGGTCCGACGCCGGACCGCCGTGCGGAACGTCAGCTACCGATCGGGCCGCCGTCGAGCCGCCAGGCGACCACCACGCCCGGCTTGGCGTAGTCGCCGTCCGGCCAGGTCGACGCCGGCTTCTCCACCGAGGCGCCGGTGATCTCGCCGGGGTGCTGCACGGCCACGAAGACAGACCGGTTGTCGCCGGTGATGAACGGGCCGCAGGTCTCCGCGCCGAACGGCACGGTGAGGAACTGCTTGAGGTGCCCCCGCTCCGGACCCTCGACGGCGGTGGCGAAGAGGCCGTCGTTGCTGCCCAGCGCGTTGCCGTCGGTGGCGATCCAGAGATTGCCGGTGGCGTCGAAGGCGACGTTGTCCGGGCAGGAGATCGGCGAGACCCGGCTCTTGTCGTACCCGGCGAAGTGGGTCGACGGGTCGGTCGGGTCGCCGCAGACGATCGGCAGCGACCAGGCGAAGGTCTCCGCCGTGTTGTCGGCGCGGTCCTCGACCAGCTCCAGGATCTGCCCGTGCTTGTTGAGGTTGCGCGGGTTGATCTCGTCGGCCGGGGCCTTGCCGGCCTTGCCCCGGTCGGTGTTGTTGGTCAGCGCCACGTAGACCTTGCCGGTGAGCCGGCTCGGCTCGACGTCCTCCGGACGGTCCATCTTGGTCGCGCCGACCTTGTCGCCGGCGAGCCGGGTGAAGGTGAGCACGTCGACCGCGGTCATCCCGTCGACGTACGACTTGTTGCCGCTGACCAGCTTGATCCAGCGGCCCCGACCGTCGAACGCGCCGTCGGCGGGGAGCTTGCCGGAGCCGTCGATCTCGGCCGCGCTGGTCTGCGCGAACGAGGCCACGTAGAGGGTGCCCGACTCCAGCAGCGTCAGGTTGTGCTTGCGGGCCACCCACGAGTCGCCCGGCATGTACTTCTTGTCCGAGACGAACTTGTAGAGGTAGTCGAAGCGCTCGTCGTCACCCATGTACGCCACGACGTGCCCGCTCGCGGCCACGATGACGTTGGCGCCCTCGTGCTTGAACCGGCCCAGCGCGGTGTGCTTACGCGGGCGGCTCTCCGGGTCGAACGGGTCGATCTCGACGATCCAGCCGTGCCGGTTCGCCTCGTTCGGGTGCTTCGCCAGGTCGAAGCGCTCGTCGGCGCGCTCCCACTTGCGGCTGCCGCTGGGGTAGCGGGCGGTGGTGGTGATGCCGTAGCGGGCCAGCTTCACCTTCTCCGCCTCGGAGACCGCGTCGCCGCCGACGAAGTACTGGTTGAAGTTCTCCTCGCCGGAGAGCACGGTGCCCCACGGGGTGACCCCGCCCGCGCAGTTGTTCAGCGTGCCGACCACCGTACGACCCTTCGGGTCGGCGGCGGTACGCAGCCAGGTGGCGCCGGCGGCCGGGCCGGTCAGGTCGAACTTGGTGCTCAGCGCGGTGATCCGCCGGTTGTACGGCCGGCGGCCGGTGGCGACCGGCCGCCACTGCCCGGTGCCGTCCACCCGCTCCAGCTCCACCACGGACATCCCGTGCGCGGCCATCGCCGTACGGAGCTGCTCCACGGTGAGGTTGTCCAGGCCGGTGAAGCCGGGGAACATCAGGTCCTCGTTGGTGTACTCGTGGTTGACCACGAGCAGCGCCTGCTTGCCCCGCCGGTCCAGCGGCAGCACCCCGACGAAGTCGTTGTTGTAGCCGAACTGCTTCGCCTGGGCGGCGGCGGTCTGCCCGTGCAGGTTGAACGCGGGCGCGCCGGGCAGCACCGGGTCACCCCAGCGGATGACCACGGAGTGGTCGTACCCGTTGGGGACGACCAGGGTGTCGAGCTGGTTCGGCGGGATCGGCTTGAAGGTCAGCGCGCCGCTGCCGACGCCGCGCTGCGGCGCGGTCGGGTCGGCGACCTCCGGCACCACGGGGGTGGCGGGCGCGGCCCCGGCCGGGGCGGCCCCGGCCAGCGCGCCGGCGGCGGCACCGCCGAAGCCGAGCACCAGCGCGCCGACGGCGCCGGCGCGGACCACGCCACGCCGGGACACCTCCGTCTCGACCAGGTCACCGAAGTACGCGTTGTCGGAGGTGTTGGGGACGGGGTGATCGCAGGCGTTGCCGCAGCGGTAGAGACAGGTCATCGCATCGCGGCTGCCGTGCCGGGTGGCACCGAGCAGCGGGAGCAGCCGAGGACGGTCGCTCATGGAAGGAGCCTCCTGGAAGCAAGGTCGGTGGCACGCCGTTCACCTGATCGACGTGCGTACCGGCCGCACGCTGCCAGGGCGGGGTGAGCGGCCACCGGACTCGATGTGAACCGTGTGTGAACAGCAGTGGCAGGTGAACCGATCGACGGCACGGCGCGTATCCACGGGCGGACACCTTCGCCGGAGTCGCCGCGGAGAGCGAGGAGATCGCCATCAGCGACCATGACGCCCAACTGCTGCGCGCGCTGCACGACGAGCACGCGGAGGCGCTGTTCGCGCACGCGATGCGGCTGGTCAACGGCGACCGTACGCGGGCCGAGGACCTGGTCCAGGAGACCCTGCTGCGGGCCTGGCGGCACCCGGAGTCGCTGGACCCGCGACGCGGCTCGGTCCGTGCCTGGCTCTTCACGACCGCCCGGAACCTGGCGATCGACGCCTGGCGGCGGCGGTCGACCCGGGTCGGCGAGGTGTTCACCGACGACCTGCCCGAGCCGCCGGAGGCGGTCGACGAAGCGGAGCGCGCGGTGGAGGCGTGGACGGTCGCGGAGGCACTGAACCGGCTCAGCCCCACCCACCGGGAGGTCCTGGTCGAGTGCTTCTACCAGGGCCGTTCGGTGGCCGAGGCGGCTGCCCGGCTGGGCGTGCCGGCGGGGACGGTCAAGTCCCGCACCCACTACGCGCTGCGCTCACTACGGTTGGTCCTGGCCGAGATGGGGGTGACCGGATGACCCGCTGTGAGTTCGCGCACGACGACGGCGCGTACGTGCTGGGTGCGCTCGCCCCCGCCGACCGCGCCGCGTACGAACGGCACCTGGCCGGCTGCGCGGCCTGCCGGGAGGCGGTCGCCGAGATCGCCGTGCTGCCGGGCCTGCTGGGTCGGCTCGATCCGGCCGCGCTGGAGGAGTTCCTGCCGCCCCCGCCGGAGTCCAGCCGGGTGCCCGACCTGATCGCCGTCGCCCGGGACCGCCGGCGACGCGAGCGGTCCCGCCAGCATCGCCGGTACGCCCTGGTCGCGCTCGTCGCCGCCGCGTTCGCCCTGGTGGTGGGCTACGGCGGGGCGACCGCCCTGGGCCCGGCCACGCCGCCCGCACCGACCGTGCAGGCGGTGCGGATGGTCGCCATGCAGCCGGTGTCGGCCCGGACCCCGGCGGTACGCGCGGAGATCGGGCTCACCGGCACCGGCTGGGGCACCGAGGTCACCATGCACTGCGGGTACGACGCGACGGCCGGCTACGGCAAGGCGTACACCTTCCGGCTGGTGGCGTACGGCCCGGACGACGCGTCGGAGCAGATCGCCTCCTGGCTGGCCGCGCCCGGCGACGACGTGCACCTCACCGGCTCGACCCGGTTCACCGGCGCGGAGCTGGTCCGGCTGGAGCTGCTCCGCGCCGACGGCACCGCCGTGCTCGGCTACGACGTCCGCTGACCCCGGCGGATCGGTGGGGCGCACCGAACGTCCCGACCCGCACCCGTCGCCTGCCGCCGGGCGGGCGGCGGTGCTCAGCGGGCGGCGGCGGTGAGCGGCGCGGCGGCGCGGGTGGCGGCCCGGGTACGCCGGCCGTGCCGCAGCGCGTCCCCGGTGAAGATCACCAGCGCGCCCCAGACGAGGGCGAACCCCGCGAGCCGGGCCGGAGGCATCGGCTCGTGGAAGATCAGCACACCGCAGCCGAGCTGGAGGATCGGGGCGACGTACTGGAGCATGCCGAGCGCGGTCAGCGGCAGCCGGTTGGCCGCGCCGGCGAAGAGCAGCAGCGGGATCGCGGTCGCCGCGCCCGCCGCCACCAGCAGCGCGGTGTGCCCGGCCGAGCCGTGCCCGAAGGTCGACCCGCCCCGGCTCGCCAGCCAGCCCAGGTAGGCCAGGGCGGGCAGCGCCAGCACGGCCGACTCGACGAAGAGCCCCTCCGCGGCGGGCAGCCCGAGCCGCTTCTTGACCAGCCCGTACCCGGCGAAGCTGACGGCCAGGGTCAACGCCAGGTACGGCAGCCGGCCGTAGTCGACGGTGAGCACCGCGACCGCCGCCGCGCCGACCCCGAGCGCCGCCCACTGCGCCGGACGCAGCCGCTCCCGCAGCACGAAGACGCCGAGCAGCACCGACACCAGCGGGTTGATGAAGTAGCCGAGGGCGGTCTCCACCACCCGGTCGGAGTTCACCCCGTAGATGTAGGTGCCCCAGTTCACCGCGATCAGCGCCGCGGCCAGGCCGATCCCGGCCAGCGTCCGGGGGCGGCGGGCCAGCGCCCGCAGGAAGCCGACGTTACGCAGGGCGGCGAGCAGCAGCGCCACGAAGAGCACCGACCAGATGATCCGGTGCGCCAGGATCTCCACCGGCCCGGCCGGGCGGAGCAGCTTCAGGTAGATCGGGAAGAACCCCCACAGCAGGTACGCGCCGATGCCGTAGAGGTAGCCGAGCCGGAGCGGGGTCACCCCTCCACCGTAAGGGGTGAGGTGGGCTCAGGATCCTTTCCGGTGAGCGGGGTCACCGGCCGTTTTCCCACTCCATCCACCGATCCGGCGGTACCGGGGCGAAGCCCACCTTCGCGTACACCTGGTGGGCGTCGTGGGTGGCCAGCGCGATCCGGCGTACGCCGAACGTGGCGAGGTGGTCGCGGACCGCCCCGGCCAGCCAGGTGCCCAGCCCGTACCCCCGCGCCTCGGGCGCGACGTAGACGTCGCAGAGCCAGGCGAAGGTGGCCCGGTCGGTGACCGCGCGGGCGACCGCGACCTGCGCGCCGTCCCCGGGTCGGTAGACGCCGTACGGGATCGACCCGGCGAAGGCCCGGGCCACCGTCTCCCGGCTGCGGCCGAGGGCCCAGTAGGCGTCGGTCGAGAGCCAGCGGTGCACCCGGTCCAGGTCGATCCGGGCCGGGTCGGTGCTGAGCTGATGGCCGTCGGGGTGGGTCAGAGAGAGCACCCCGCCACGCTAGTACGGCATACCGCCACGGCACGAACATGACCCGGCGGCATACCCGCTTCGCGGGCGGTCGCCGGGTCAGTCCCGGTCGAGGATGGCGCCGAGGAGCCAGGTCACGATGCCGACGAGGAGGGCGCCGAGCACCGCCTCCGGCCAGAACCCGTCGACGTGGAACGGCAGGTCGGCCTGATCCGCGATCCAGCTCGTGAGCAGGAAGAGCAGCCCGTTGACGACCAGCGCGATCAGACCGAGGGTGAGCAGGTAGAAGCCGCAGCCGACGGTCTTGATGATCGGCTGGAGCACCGCGTTGACCACCCCGAAGATCACCGAGACCAGCACCAGAGTGGTGACCGCCTCGACCGCCGAGCCGGTGTCCAGGGAGATGCCCGGGATGAGCAACGTCGCCAGCCAGAAGGCCACCGCCGTGGAAGCCAGCCGGATCAGAAGACCCTTCAGAAAACCCATGGCCGGGATCGTGCCACGCGGGATCCACCCGGGGAACCCTCCGCGACCTCCCGGATCAGCGGCGGCCGGGCCGGCCGACCAACTGCGACTCGATCGGGGTGGGCGAGAGCAGCGCCCAGCGCAACGCCCGGCGGTTCACCACCGCGACCATGTCGTCCCGGATCCGGGTCAGCCACTCCGCCGAACCACCCAGGCCCAGCGCCGCGCCCGCCAGGGCGGCCTCCTGCGGGCCGAGCGGCTGGAGCACTGCCAGGTCGGACCGGCCCAGGGTGTCGGCGTCCGCGGCGGTCAGCTCGTCCCGCACCACCAGAGTGGACACCCAGCCCGGCCCGGGCGACGGCTCGTCGGCCGCCGCGCCCGCGTCGACCACCACCAGCAGCGGTCGCAGCGGCGAGCCGTCGACCCCCACCGGCCGCCCCGGCGGGACCACCACCACGCCGCCCTGCTGACCACCCACCCCCCGGACGAACGGCTCCCAGGCGCGCGGCCGACCGGTCTGCACCACCACCCCCGCACCCAGCGCCAGCGCCCGCAGCACCAGCAACTGCGCCGCCGCCAGCCCGCCGACCAGCACCAGCCGGGTGCCCTCGGCGCGGAACAGCCGCACGGTCACCGCCCCGCCGTGCCGGTTGGCGCCCACCATCAGCCCGGCCCCGCCCAGGGTCAACTCCGGCGGCTCGGCCCCCGGCCCGGCGGCCGGGACCACGCCGGACACCGCCAGCGGCAACGTGCCGGCCAAGCCGGGCAGGTGCGCGCCGTCGAGCCGACGCAGCTCCCCGCCGGCGTCGACGACGAGCCGGCGCAGCCCCTCGGCGGCGAGCTCCAGCTCGGCCGGCGTCCAGGCGGCCAGCCGTACCGTCAGCTCGGTGGGTGCC
Source organism: Micromonospora sp. NPDC092111 (assembly GCF_044755745.1). Lineage (NCBI taxonomy): Bacteria > Bacillati > Actinomycetota > Actinomycetes > Micromonosporales > Micromonosporaceae > Micromonospora > Micromonospora sp. NPDC092111. The sequence continues at coordinate 26,801 of NZ_JBIVRQ010000004.1, read as the reverse complement.
GGCCCGGTGTCGGCGCGCGGGCCGGCGCAGAGCGACACGCTGGTGGCCGTCACCGGCAGGGCCAGCAGCCGCGTCACCAGTCGCCGGCCGGGGTCGGCGCGGGCGTCGGGCCAGCGGACCAGCCGGAAGCCGGCCTGGGACAGGCCGCCGACGCGCACCGCCGACCAGCTCTCCCGTACCGGCCGGCCGCCGTCGTGGTGGGCGAGTTCGGACAGGACGCGCAGCGCGGCGTGCTCGCCGAGCGGACGGGCCGGGACCGGCCCGAGCCGCCGGACGATCCGGCGCACCGTGCCGGCGAGCGCCCGGCGCAGCTCGGCGTCGGACCAGCCGGGCACCCGCAGCACCCGGACGGCGAGCAGGGCCCGTTCCTGCCCCGGCAGCCGCCCCTCGGTCAACTGCCGGTACGAGGTGCCCGCCGTGCCGCCGGCCGTGCCGGGAGCCGGTGCCGGGAGGGCGTGCAGCAGCAGTTGGATACGGGCGGGCGGGTGCTCCGGCCCGGCCGGCGGCAGCAGGGTGGCGGGCGCGGGCAACGTCTGCGGGCCGTCACCGAGCAGGTCACCCGGATCGCCGAGGTCGAGCAGGACGGTCAGCCCGGTGCGGTCGTCAACGGCGCCCGCCGGGCCGCCGGCCAGCTCGATCGGGCACAGCGCGGCTCCGGGGAGCACCAGGCCCAACAGCGTCGCCGGCCCGGCGTCGGCGGGCAGCGCGCGGCGTCGGGTGACGTACCCGGCGGCGGTGCCCAGCCACTCGAACAGCCAGCGCCCGCGCCAGCGGCCCCAGGTGACGCCGGCCAGGGTGGCGGCGGCGACCACGGCGAGCACGGTCGGCCCGGCCCCACGGCCGTACGCGGCGGCGGGCAACGCCACCGCGACCTGCGCGGCGACCACCTGACCGGTACGCACGACGGTCGCCGGCCGGGGCCCCGACGGGATCCACTGTGGTGGCAACGGTTGACGTCGGGCCGGGTGGCCGGTCGTGCTCGCGGTCACCGCGCCTCCTCCGTACCACCTGTCGGGCCGCCACCCGGGGTCCACACCGGAGGTGGACCGCACTGCGACGGCGGGGTGACCCATGGTAGTGGGCTCGCGGGTCCGGTGGTGACCGTGGTTGTCCACAGGGGAGAGCGTCGGGGTAGCACAACCGGGACCAGGCGACTACCGTCAGCGACGAGTTCCGCTGACCGGGGCCACCAGCGGGTCCGCGCCCCTGATCGGCGCCGGCCGTCCGGGGTGGACGGCCGGTGGTCAGCCACGACCAAGGAGACGAGGTGACGTCCGGGTGTCCCAGACCCAGGCAGAAGCCGCGGTGATGCAGCAGACCGCCGCGAAGTTCGAGCAGGTTGACCAGTCGTTGCAGACCATGCTGAGCGGCCTGATGGCCGAGCTGGAGGTGTTGCAGCAGGCGTGGCGGGGTGCCGGCGGGCGCTCGTTCGAGCAGGTCAAGCAGCAGTGGGCGCAGGACCAGGCGGCCCTTCAGCGGGCCCTGCGGGAGACCGCGTCGGCGCTCCGCACCGCCGGCCGGCAGTACGACGTCTCCGACACCGAGGCCGCCGGCCGGGTCGCCGGCACCAACCGCGGCATCCAACTGCCGCTGTAACCAGATCCCGGGGAGGGGAGCATCCGATGGACCACGGTGTGCTGGTCGTCAACTTCGCCGCGCTTCAGCAGGCCGGCGCGGACATCCAGAAGGCGTTGAACACCCTCGACTCGCAGCTCGGCCAGTTGGAGCGGGACGCCGCCCCGCTGGTCGCCGGCTGGGACGGCGAGGCCCGGCAGGCGTACGAGCAGCGCCAGGCGCGGTGGCGCTCGGCCTCGCAGGACCTCCAGGCCATGCTGCGCGACATCAAGCTCGCGGTGGACGACTCCGCGTCCGACTACCTCAACACCGAGAAGCGGAACGTCGGCCTGTTCCAGTGAGCGAGCCGGATCCGGGCCGGGTCGGCCGGGGTGATCCCGGCGCCACCGGCGATCCCCGGCGATCCCCGGCGGACGCCGTCGGCGGGCCGCCGCCGTCGGCGTCCGTTCGGCCGCGGGTCGACCGGTCCACGCCGGAGGTGACCGTCAGGCCGGGCCGGCCGGGTGCCAGCGGCGGCGGGCACCGCACGGCAGGACCACGGCCAGCAGGACCGCCACCGCCGCCACCGCGCCGGTGACCGTGGCGACCAGCAGGGCCCGGTCCCGGGCCGCCGCACGCCGGTGCCGCTGGGCCAGCACCGCCGGGTCGGGCCGGTCCGCCGGCAGCGCCGCCACCGGCCGGGCGGCCGGCACCGGACCGGCACCGGTCTCCACCACCGCCCGGTACGGGTTGAGCACCCCGGCCCCGTAGCCGCCCCGGTCGCCGCCGGGTGCCGGGTCGGCGGTGCCGACGATCCGCCGCGCCACCTGTGCGGCGGTCAACTCCGGCCGGTACTGCCGCACCAGCGCCGCGGTGGCCGCCACGAACGGGGCGGCGTAACTGGTCCCCTCGGCCCGCTGGTGCCCCTGCCCCGGGGCGGCCATCAGCACGTCGCTGCCCGGGGCCACCAGGTCGACGTACGGGCCGGTCTGCGAGAACGGGGCGCGGGAGCCCTGCGCGGTGACCGCCCCGACGCCGAGCACCCCGTCGTACGCCGCCGGGTAGGGGCGCGGGTCGCCGCTGTCGTGCAGGTTGCCGGCGGCGGCCACCACGACCACGTCCCGCCGGACCGCGTAGTCGACCGCCGCCCGCACCGCCGGGTCGTCGGCGTACAGCACCACGGAGAGGTTGAGCACGTCGGCGTCGTGGTCCACCGCCCACCGGATGGCCTCGGCGAAACCGGTCGCGCTGACCGTACGTCCCGACTCCCGCCCGTCGACGACCTGCTGCTCGCTGACCCGTACCGGCAGGATGCGGGCCCGGGGCGCGAGCCCCCGGAAGGCCACGCCGGAGGTCTCCCCGGCGGCGATGATGCTGGCCACCCCGGTGCCGTGGCCGGCGCAGTCGTGGGTGCCGTCGCCCCCCGGGTCGAGGAAGTCCGCGCCGTCGAGCACCCGGCCGCGCAACTGCGGGTGCCGGCGGTCGACGCCCGAGTCGACCACCGCCACGGTGACCCCGGTGCCGGTGGCGAGCGGCGCGAGCCGCTCCGGGGCGTACCGCCGCTGGGGCCACGGGGCGGCGGCGACCGGCCGGGCCGGGGCGGGCGGCGTGGCACAGGCCGGGGCGGCGCGGGCCGGGGTGACCGACGACACGATGCCGGCCGGCAGGGCGGTGAGCAGGGCCGCCGCCAGGGCCACGAGGGCCGGTCGGGTGCCGGGTCGGGACATCGACCGCCTCCGTATCGTGTCGACTCCGGAACGGGATGTTAACGCTTCGGCCGGCGGCGGGCGGGCCGCCGATGGCCAGCCCATTGTGATCCTGTTTTCACCTTGTAGGTTGTACGCGATGGCCTGATGACCGGGGAGGAGAGGTGGCCGTGACCGACTGGGAGCCGGCTACCGAGGCCGAGACCGCGCTGCGGGACGCGCTACGCGCCAACGACCAGGAACTCTACTTCCGGATCCTGGCCCGGACCGACCTGTTCCTCCCGGTTTCCGCCCAGGCCCTCGCCGGTGAGGTGCCGATGGGTTGGGGCACCTGGAGCACCGGCGGCCGGACCCACGTGCTGGCCTTCACCTCGGCCGCCGCGATGCACGTCTGCCTGGGCGCCACCGCCGGCCCCAGCCGGCGCAGCCGCTACGCCGAGCTGGCCGCCGAGTGGCCCAACCACGAGTGGTGGCTGGCGGTGAACCCCGGCCTGCCGATCGAGGGCTACCTGCCCGCCTGGTTCGTCTCCCAGCTCTCCCGGGGCGACGTCCGGCTGCCCGGTCGCACCATGGGTGCCCGGGCCCGGCTCGAACGCGCGGAGGCCACCGCCCGGAACCCGGCCGACGGGACGCCCGGTGCCGAACCGACGGCCGACCTCTCCGCCCCACCGGTGGCCCCCTGGGTGAAGTCCCGCCCGGTGCCGCAGTCCACCGCCGTCGGCGCTGTTCCGGACGCCGGCCCGTCCGCCGGGGGCATCGCCCACGGCGTCGCCCGACCGGCCCGTACGCCGACACCGGAGGAGCGGAGCCGCCCGGCCGCGCGGACGTCGCAGCCCGACACCGTCCCGGCCGAGGCCGGTGCGGGACCGACCGCCGCCACCCCGGCCGCCGACCCCACCGCTCCCGGCCCGGCCAACGCCGGCTGGCCGACGGTGTCCCGCCGCCGGCTGCTGGGCGAGGAGTCCGCCGCCGGACCGGCCAACGGGCGCACCTCGTTCTTCGAACCGTCCGCTGTCCGGGGTGCCGCCCGGTCACTGCGGGACAACCCGCTGCGCGGCGGCGAGCGGGCCGCCCCACCGACCCGGCCCGGCCTGGGCGGCCAGCCGTTCCCCCGGCGTCGTCCGGCGTCCGGCCAGCCGGTCGACGACGACCCCACCCGGGCATTCCGGGTCGGCGGGCCGGACGAGCAGCCCACCCAGCCGATCCCCGGCCCGGGCGGGGCGACGGCCGGCCAGCGACCGGACCGGCTGGCCGAGGAGCCCACCCGGGCGTTCCGGGTGGAGGCACCGGCCGAGGAGGCCAGCCAGGCGCTGCCGCGCCGGAGCCCGGCCCCGGCCGACCCGCCGGCGGAGCAGGACCGGCGGCTGACCGAACCGACCGCCCGACCAAAGGCCCCGAGGCCCGTGGACGAGGCGGCGGACGCACCCCCGTCCGCCGCCGAACCGGTCTCCGGGCCGCCCGCCGCACGGCGGGGGTTCACGCCCATCGTGATAGAGGGGGTGATCCTGGAGTCCCGTGACCTGCCGGTCGCGCCGCCGCCCGGGCCGCCCACCGACCGGTCGGACGCCGAGGACACGGTCAACCTGAACGGGAACGCCGACCTGTTCACCCCCGTCCGCCCCGCGACGGGCACGTCCCGGCCGGCCCCACCGCCGGCCGCAGCGGAGCCGCCCGGGCCACCCCGTCCCGCCCCCGACGACCTCTGGACGCCGGCCGCCGAGCGGGTCACGGTCACCCCGGCCACCGGCCCGCGCCCGGGTGCCGACGCCCCCCGGGCCACCGCACCGGCGGATCCCCGGCCCGCGCCGCGACCGTCGACCGACCCCGCACCGCCGTCCGCGGCCGGCCCCGGCCCGGCCGCCCCGGCGGTGGCGGGCGAACCGGTGACGGTGTCCCGGCCGGACGTCCCCACGACGGCCCCGCCGACCGTCGACCCGACACCGACGGTCCAGGTCACCGACCCGGCGGTGCCGGACCCGGCGACCGGTGCCGAGCCGACGCTCCCGCTTCCCGGTGACCGCCCCGGGTCGGCGTCCGCCCCGGTGGCCGACCCGCCCGGCGTCACGCCCCCCGCCCCCGCCGAGGAGCCCTTCCAGCCCGCCAACGCGGTGGAGGAGAACCTGCTGGAGGCGGCGGGCACCGGCAGCACCGACACGTTCCTCTCCACCCTGCTGCTGGCCCGGGTGCTGCTTCCGGTGCACCCCGACTCGGCGTCCGGCAGCCGCCCCGGCGAGCCGGGTTTCGAGTGGCGCACCGGGACGACGGACGGCGAGACGTACGTGGTGGTCTACACCTCGCCGGAGCGGCTCGCCGACCACGACGTACCACCGGTCGAGACGATCGAGGTCCGGTTCGTCCAGCTCATCCGGCGCTGGTCGGACCCGAGCTGGTCGTTCGCGGTCAACCCCGGCACTCCCGTCGGCGCGAAGCTGCCCGGCGAGCAGATCATGGCCCTGGCCAACTGGGCCGCCGAGGTGGGGCTCGGCGACGAGGCGGACGTCGAGCCGGAGGCCGCCCGGACCGAGGCCCCGGCCGAGCGCACCCGGTACGCCCCGCCGGTCGTCGACCCGTCCCGCCCGGTGGTGATGCAGAAGGCGATCGCCCCGAGCCAGCTCGCCTACTACCTGGAGCGCGGCTACGACCGGGTCTCCGGCTTCGTGCACCGGGCCGGCGAACTGGCCCACCTGACCACCCCGGCCGAGCTGCACGACGCGCTCGGCCTGGGCTACCCGGACTCGCCGTTCGCCCGGGACGCCGAGGCGACCTACGTGCTGCGCTGGCCGGCGTACCGACCGAGCCTCTACCGGATCCCGTACGGCGGCCAGAACGAGGCGGCGATGCGGGCCATGGAGGGCTGGGTGATCGAACGCGCGCCGTTCCGGGGCAACGGGTTCGCCCCGGGGGAGAGCAGCGACGTGGTGGCCGAGTTCAAGGTGGACAGCGCCCGGTTGCCGCACGGCGCGCAGCTCTGGCGGATCGGGGCGGACGGCACCGAACGGGTGATCGCCGTCCTGGACACCGACGCGCTGCTCTGGCGACAGGTGGGTGAGTCGTGACGCGGGACGGCTACGTGGCCCGGTGGCGCGGGCGGGAGTACCAGGGCAGCCCGGACGGCGACGACGTCCGGATCTACCAGCCGGAGCCCGCGGACGGCTTCGAGGAGGTACGCCCCGGCCGGCACGTCCGGGTCGTCCCGGCCGCCGAGGTCGAGGAGTTGGCGTACGTGCGGACCACCTGCACCTGGCAGGGGCAGCCGTTCATCGTGCTCGGCGAGCACGACGGCTGGCTGCGGGTCGAGTACACCGGTGGCCGCTGGCCGGTGGCCCGGGCGATGGGGCTGGAAGTCTTCGACTTCGGCGTCTACCAGGGCTGGGCGCCGGCCGCCGAGGTGGCCGACCTGCGCGAGCAGCGGGTCTGAGCCGGGCCGGCGATCGAGCGCCGACCGGCGGTCACGACTTCGTCCAGCGCAGGATCTCGCCGAGCACCACGTCGCGGGCCTCCACGTGCGGGAAGTGCCCGACCCCGTCGAGCAGCCGCCACTCGTAGGGGGCGGTGACGTACCGGCCGGAGCCCTGCGCGGTGCGGGGCAGCGAGGCGACGTCGGCATCCCCGTGCAGTTGCAGGGTCGGGGTGACCAGCGGCTTCTGCATAAGCCGGACGAAGCGGTAGCCGTGCAGCCGTAGCACCGACCGGAAGGCCCACCGGTAGCCCTCCAGGGCGCAGAAGGCGGCCTGCGGGATCAACATCGCCTCCCGGCAGCGTTCCGCGTACGGCGCGAACTCCGGGCCGGCCACCCACCGCGGCCCGCCCCAGCGGCGCAGCATCTCCGCCACCTCGACGGCGCCGTCCCGGGTGAGCACGTGCTCGTACCGGGGGAGCTGGAACTTCAGCGCCGGGGTGGAGGCGGCGAACTGCCCGCGCGGGTCGGCGAAGATGGCGGCGCGCAGCCGCAGCGGGTGCGGCGCGCCGAGCACCACCAGCCGGCGGACCAGGGCGGGGTGGAACGAGGCGGCCGTCCAGCCGATCAGCCCACCCGATCCGTTGCCGACCACCGTGGCGGAGCGTTCCCCGAGGGCCCGGATCAGGCCGGCGACGTCGGCGGCGAGGGTGTAGCCGTCGTACCCCCGGGGTGGCTTGTCGCTGGCGCCGTAGCCGCGCAGGTCCACCGCGACGGCCCGGAAGCCGGCGTCGGCGACGGCCGGGAGCATCTCGTGCCAGGCCCACCAGTGCTCGGGGAAGCCGTGCAGGAAGAGCACCATCGGGCCGGTGCCCGCCTCGACGACGTGGAACCGGCTGCCGTTCGCGCCGACGAAGCGGTGCGTCCACGGCCCCTCGGTGAGGACGCAGGACTCGTCGACGGGTCCGCCACGCTGCTCGGTCATGGGGCACAGCCTAGGACCCCGGTGCCGGTCGGCCGTTCCGCCGACCCCTGGGGAGGGCCGGGACCGGCGCGTCGTGGTCAGCCGACCGGGCTGATCTTCACGATGCTGGCCGGGGTGCCGGGGCCGCAGGAGGCGGCGGGGTCGGCCGGTCCGACGGTGACCAGCACGGTGGTGCCGGCGGCGAAGGTGCCCATGCCCGGGCCGTGCAGCGCGTACTCCCGGTCGTCGTCGGTGACCAGGCCGTAGCACGGGCCGGAGCCGCCGCGGGTGATCCGGCCGGCGAGGAGGTGGGGCTTGCGCTGGTCGGTGGGGTGGTTCGGCGGGGCGGTGGGGGGTCGCCGGGTGGGCAGTGCGGTGGCGGAGAGCCCGGTGGGACGGTCGGCGGGTGGTACCGGGGCGCCGGAGGCGGTTGCCGGCGGGGTGTCGGGTGGGGAGGTGGCGGGCGGGGTGGTCGGGTCGTCGGACACGGGGCCTCCGTTCCCGGCGGGGCGGTGGGGCACGGGCGGTGCCGGTGCCCGCCCGGCCTGGAAAGGGCGATGCCCGGGCAGGAGACCTGCCCGGGCATCGCGTGGTGCGGGTGGTGCGCTGATCAGCGGATCAGGAGAAGCGGATCTTCAGCGAGGTGCCGTTCTGCTCCACAACCCGGATCTTGGTGCCGGTGGCCGGGAGCTTGACGCCGTGGTTCGGCAGCTCCGCGTACCAGTACTGCTTGGTGTCGTCGAACAGCGGCTGCGCGGCCTGGCCGCGGACGTACTGCGGCACGCTGTTGATGTGCAGCGTGAACGAGTCCGCCTTCTTCAGGCTGAACGGCGCGTCGTACACCTGGACGCGGGAGCGCCAGGCGCTGCCGGTCAGGTTGTAGATCGGCTGCGGGTGCGCGTCGATGATCATGTTCCGACCCTCACCCGGGTGGGCGAAGGTGTCGTTGTCGGCGAACCGGAGGTTCCAGTACGAGATCAGCAGACCCTCCTGGTACGCGTAGTGGTCCACGTAGTCCGGGCGGGTGTTCGCGTAGCCGAAGTAGTACGGACCGGTCTTCAGGTACTGGTCGTACGAGACGTACGACCGGTTGCCGGCGATGTAGTAGTTGTCGAACTTGCGGATGTAGGTCTCGGCCACCACGCTGAACCCGCTCAGGGTCCAGCCGGCGGCACCGGCCTCGGCACCGTCGCTGAGCACGGTCTGCCCGTCGGCGGTGACGGTGATCGCGTCACCGTAGAAGCCACCCTCGGAGACGCCACCGTCGGTCTGGTAGCGCAGCCGGAACTGCGCGGCCTTGCCGGCCACGGCGTTCAGCGGGATGTTGACGTCGACCCACTGGTCGTTGCTGGAGCCGTCCAGGGCGAAGCGCCCGGGGGAGAGCTCCTTGAGGGCCTTGCCGTTGGCCGTACCCGGCAGGGTGATCCAGGTCTGACCACCGTCGGTGCTGGCCTCGAAGAAGAGGTAGTCGTAATCCTCTTCGATGGCGTAGCGACCCTTCATGGTGAGCGCGGCGCTGGTCTTCCCGGTGAGGTCGATCGTCCGCGTCATCGTGGTGTTCAGGTCGTCGTCGTTGCCCGAGAAGAACTGCTTGGTCCCCTCGAACGGCTTGCCGTTCTGGAAGACGTACTCCCGCTGCGGCAGCACCACGACGGCGCCCTGGGCCTTGTCGGTGTTGTACTCCTGCGGGCCCAGCTCCAGGGTCTTCTTCTGGCCGGCCACCACGACCTCGTAGTCGAGCCAGCCGAGCTGGAGCTTGTTCCAGGCGCCGAGGTCGCCGCCCCGGTCACCGATGCCACCATCGTTCTTGGCACCGAGCCGGCTCTGGGCCATCAGGGTCCAGTGCTCGTTGTTGTTGTCCCCACCACTGGTGACGTTGTAGTCGTCCGGCAGACCGAGGTCGTGGCCGTACTCGTGGTAGAAGACGCTCCGGCCACCGTTCTCTGGCTGGATGGTGTAGTCGCCGATCCAGACGCCGGTGTTGCCGATCTGGGTGCCACCACCCGGGAAGGTCGACGGGCCGGTGTTGCCCTGGTCGGAGGCGAAGGCGTACCACCGGTGGCTCCAGATGGCGTCCTCACCCTGGATCGGGTCACCGTCGGCCTGGTCGCCGCCGGAGTGGACGATCTGGAAGTGGTCGATGTAGCCGTCCGGCTCGTTGAAGTTGCCGTCGCCGTCGTAGTCGTACCGGTCCCACTCGTCCATCGACCTGACGTCGGCGGCGATCTGGGCGTCGGTGCGACCGGCGGCCTTCTGGTCGGCGACCCACTGGTTGGCGGCGTCCCGAACCAGGTTCCAGGTGTTGCTGCAGACGTTCGAGGCGCAGGGGTAGCCGTTGGAGCGGCCGTACCGGGCCTCGTTGTACCGGACCTTGACCCAGTCGGTGACCTCGCCGTCGACGCTGTAGCGACCCGAGGACTGGGCCTCGTAGTACTGCTTCAGCGACTCGTCGCCCTGCCCGGTGCCGAAGTACATCTTGCGGAAGTAGTCGGCGTTGTAGTCCGGCTGCCAGACGGTGGAGTTGTCCACCGCCCGGTTGGGGGCCGGGATCTCGTTGTGCAGCGGCCCGTCGAACTTGGTCGGGCCCGGGATGGCCGGGGCGGTGTCGCGGTCCGGGTAGCTCGGGTGCCGCTCGTTGCCGAACTCCGCGAGGATCACGAAGATCTTGTCGGTCCGCTCGCGGGACAGCTCGACGTACTGGTCCTGGGTCTGGGCGACGCCCTTGGCGGTCGTCCGGGCATTCTGCCCCGCAGCCTGGGTCTTGCCGACCTTGACGACCGTGCTGCCGTTGATCTTCTCCGCCTTCGCCTTGCCGGAGAGGACCTCGCTGAGGCCCTCCTGGCGCAGCGCCCGCCGCTTGGTTTCGAGCGGGTTGGGCAGATCGTGGTCCGCCTGGGCGGGCTCCGCGACCGACGGGGCGGCCGCGGGGAGCTTCGGCGTCGGCGCGGCGCTGGCGGACGTGCCCGTCAGCAGACCTGTCGCCGTCAGCGAGAGCCCGAGCAGACCCACTGCGACTTTGCGCACGTGGTACCTCCGGTGTGAGGGAACCGGCCCAACGGGGGTACGGGCCGGTGTAAAGACGTCCCACTAGTGGGACCCATGGTGAACATAGACACTGCCGCGACAGCTGGGAAGACGTCCGCGTCGATTTGTTGCAAGATTTTGATGAGGATGCTTTTCCCCGTCACACCCCTGCTGTTCATCAACGGTCGTGAGCAGCGGGGACGCCTAGCGCGGGGAATCGTAGTGATGTATTTCGATTGGATTGCCGGGATGTGGGGAAACAGTTGGGGCCGGTGGCCTCTTCGCCATCGGCCCCACTGTTCACCAATCGGTCAGTAGCTGACCTTTACCACCGCATCGCCGAGACGGTGCCCCGGCCGGATCAGTTCGTCGCCGGGGTCACCCGGACCGTGGCGTACGAGTTGTCCCCCGCGGCCCGCAGGATGCTGATCGAGACGCCGTAGCGGACTCCCTGGTCACCCGGGTTGCCCGTGCCCAGCACGATCGCCCCGCCGCCCAGCGTCCCGCCGTAGTAGGCGGTCGCCGGGCTGCCGTCCGGGTTGACCACTCGGGTGGTGTACCGGGCGTTGTCCTTCGACGGGACGACCACCGAGGCGTCGTTGTCCCGGGCGTACGCCGCGCCGTCGCGCATCTCGATGCCCGGGTACCAGCCCTTGGCGTCCGTGAAGGTGGACACCGGGGCCTGGGCGCCGAAGCTGGTGCAGTACTCGCTGTACGGCTCGTCCGCCGCCTCCAGGCACTCCTTGAACGGGTACGTCTTGCCCAGCGAGAACGCCGCGTTGGCCGACTGCGGCCGGCTCGGCAGGTTGTCCAGCACCGACGGGTCCTTCGTCGCCGCCTCGCCCTGCCGGCGGTACGGGTCGTAGTGCGAGTCGACGATCAGCAGACCGCCCTTGGCGCCGTAGCTCGGCAGCGCGGTCATCTGCGCGGTGACGTGGTTGACGTCGCCCAGCACCGTGTCCCGGTACCAGACCAGCATGCCCGGCGCGTTGTACGAGATCCGGTCGACCTTCCACGCCTCGTGCGAGTAGATGGTGTCGTAGGCGTACTTCAGGCCCTTGTCGAAGCCGTCGAAGTTCCGCCACTCGGCGAGGTAGTACTGCGCCTTGGACTGGGTGCCCGCGTCGGTGTACCAGCCGGCGCCGGTGGTGTCGGTGAACGTGCCACCGGTCCGGGTCCAGCCGTTGGCACCGCTCTCCACGTCGTCACTGAAGGTGGTGACGCCGCCGCCGGTCACCGACAGGTCGTCGGCGAACCAGCCCCGCTCCACGAACGCCTCGTCGGTGGCGTAGCGCAGTCGCACCTGGACGGTCGTCCCCGCGTACGGCGACAGGTCGATCCAGTCGTGCCGCCAGCCGCCGGTGCTGCCGGTCAGGCCGTACTTCTTGTTGCCGTAGTCGACCATCCGGCCGTTCGGGTCGGCGTAGCCGTCGTTCGTGGAGACCAGCGCCCCGGCCGCGTTGTAGACCTTCTGCTCGGTCCAGGTGGTGCCGCCGTTCGTGGAGACCTCGACGAAGCCGTAGTCCCAGTCCTCCTCGATGACGAAGTTGTTCCACATCCAGAACTTCGCGTCGGCGGCGGCCGGGACGGCCACCTCCCGGCTGAGCTTGACGTCCGCCCAGTTCTGGTCGGCCCCGCTGTACCACATGTTGCTGCCGCTGTGCGGCTGCGCCAGGGTGATCACCTTGTTCGGCAGGTCGATCTTGATGCCGTCCTGGGTGCCCACCGGCGTACGGGAGGTCTGGCCGAGCTGCACCGTCCGCGCGTTCGCGCCCGGGGCGAGAGTCAGCGGGTCGGCCCAGCCGAGCACCCACTTGTCCCAGATGCCCATGTGCGTCGGCAACGCCTGGAAGATCTCGCCGTTGTGCGAGCCCGACGCCATCAGGTCCCAGAAGTCGACGTCCGAGTCGGCGTTGCCCGAGGTGTCGTAGAGGTCGGGCAGGCCCAGGTCGTGACCGAACTCGTGGGCGAAGACCCCGACCCCGGCGTCCTCCGGCTGGACGATGTAGTTGGACACCCTCAGGTTGGTGCCCGGGATGGTGTAACCACCGGCGACCGTGGAGGAGTGCGCCCAGACGGCGTACACGCCCTGGTCACCGCCGCCGCGGGACTTGCCCTGCCCGGCGTGCACCAGCACCAGGTGGTCGATCACCCCGTCCGGCTCGTTGACGTTGCCGTCGCCGTCCCGGTCGCCCTGGTCCTCGATGTCGTAGTCGGCCCACGGGAAGTTCGGGTCCGCCGCCGCCAGCGCGTCGATCGCGTCGGTGGCGAGCCGGCCCGCGCCCTGCGGGTTGTCCGGGTGGCCGTTCATGGACTGCTGGCGGCCGGCGACCCAGTTGCCGTTCTCGTCCTGGAAGCAGCGCGAGGCCGCGTACCACCCCTCCGAGTGCGGCACGGTGATCCACGGGCTGGCCTGCCCGTCCACCGTGTACGCGCCCTTCGACATCTCCAGGTACATGTTGTGCATGGTGCGGCCCGACAGGTCGATGCCGGCCCGGCCGTCCGGTCCCTTGAGGTCCTTGCGGACCCGCTCGGTGATGCCCTTCTTGGTGTAGAGCATCTTGTCGAAGTGCGCGGGCGAGAAGTCCGGCACCCACATCGAGTTGTTGTCCTTGTGCGGCAGGGTCGCCGGGTTCGGGATGTTGTTGTGCTTCGGCCCGTTCTGCACGGTGCCGGGCACGCAGCTCCGGTCCTCGAAGACCGTCTGCGGGACCATCACGTTGGTGAAGTCGTCGTTGGCCTGGTCGTTGAACTCCACCAGTAGGGTGAGCAGCTTGGCGGTCTGGGTGCTCTTGGCCTTCTTGAACTTGCGCGGGCTCAGCCCGGTCCGGATCGCCTTGGCCTCGTTGCGGGCCAGCTCCCGGGCGGCCAGCGGGTTGCCGCCGGCGAACTTGCGGTCGTACGCCCGGGCCTCGTCCGCCGCCGGGGTCAGGATCCCGTCGGCTCCCTTGACCTCCTTGCCGGCGGTGTCCGGCTGTACCTCCGGTTCCGCGTAGTTGATGTAGAACTCGTCGGACCCGATCCGGGCGGGTGCCGGACCGGCCGTCTGGGCCGCCGCGCTGCCTGTCACGGTCAGTGACGTGGCGACCAGGGCGATGGCGGGCAGCGCGACGAGTAGGCGTCGGCGTGCCCCGGATTGCGGAAATGTGTTCATGCCGCTCCGTTTCTCGGGCATGGGAGAGGAGTCGCCGGACGTACGGCGTGCCGTACGTCGAGTCCGGTCGATGTGGCTGAACCTAAATGAGAAAGGTTCCGGTCCGACAGGGGTACCGAACGCCTTTGCCCGTTCAGCTCGACCCGTCTCCACCGACCGACCGATTCCATCCGCAAACACGACGTCGGTGGGCGACGGCCCGGGTGGACCGCCACCCACCGACGGGGGCACGCCGGTGGTCAGTCCTCGTCGGACTTGCCGCCACTGAGCCCGGAGGAGATCAGCTCCATCACCGAGGAGTCCTGGAGCGTGGTCACGTCCCCCAGCGACCGGTTCTCCGCCACGTCGCGCAGCAGCCGGCGCATGATCTTGCCGGACCGGGTCTTCGGCAGCTCCGGCACCAGCATGATCTGGCGGGGCTTGGCGATCGGGCCGAGCGTCTTCGCGACGTGGTTGCGCAGCTCGGTGATGAGCCGCTCGCCCGCCTCGCCCGCGGTGTCGGCCGTGCCGCGCGGAATCGCGAACGCGACGATCGCCTGGCCGGTGGTCGGGTCGGTCGCGCCGACCACCGCCGCCTCGGCCACCGCCGGATGCGACACCAACGCCGACTCGACCTCGGTGGTGGAGATGTTGTGCCCGGACACCAGCATCACGTCGTCGACCCGGCCGAGCAGCCAGATGTGCCCGTCGTCGTCCTTCTTGGCCCCGTCCCCGGCGAAGTACATCCCCTCGAACCGGGACCAGTACGTCTCGACGAACCGGCTGTCGTCGCCCCAGATGGTGCGCAGCATCGACGGCCACGGCTCGCGCAGCACCAGGTAGCCACCGCCGCCGTTCGGCACCGACCGGCCCTGGTCGTCCACCACGTCGGCGACCACGCCGGGCAGCGGGGTCATCGCCGAACCCGGCTTCGCCGCGGTGACGCCGGGCAGCGGGGAGATCATGATCGCGCCGGTCTCGGTCTGCCACCAGGTGTCGACGATGGGCAGCTCACCCTTGCCGACGTGTTCGCGGTACCACATCCACGCCTCCGGGTTGATCGGCTCACCGACGCTGCCGAGCAGCCGCAACGACGACAGGTCGAAGCCGGCGGGGATGTCCTCGCCCCACTTCATCATGGTGCGGATCAGGGTCGGCGCGGTGTACAGGATGCTGACCCGGTACCGGTCGACGATCTCCCAGAACCGGCCCTTGTGCGGGGTGTCCGGGGTGCCCTCGTACATGACCTGGGTGACGCCGTTGGCCAGCGGGCCGTACACGATGTAGGAGTGCCCGGTCACCCAGCCGATGTCGGCGGTGCACCAGTAGACGTCGGTCTCCGGCTTCAGGTCGAAGACCGCGTGCGCCGTCCACGACGCCTGGGTGAGGTAGCCACCGGTGGTGTGCAGGATGCCCTTCGGCCGGGCCGTGGTGCCGCTGGTGTAGAGGATGAACAGCGGGTGCTCGGCGTCGAACGGCTGCGCGACGTGCTCCGCCGACGCCGTCTCCACCGTCTCGTGCCACCAGTGGTCCTTCGCCGACCAGGCGACGTCCTCGCCGGTGCGGCGGACCACCAGCACGTGCTCCACCGACGGGCAGTTCGCCACCGCCTCGTCCACGGTGGGCTTCAGCGCCGACGGCTTGCCCCGGCGGTAGCCGCCGTCGGCGGTGATCACCACCTTGGCGCTGGCGTCCTGGATCCGGTTGGTCAGCGCGTCGGCGGAGAAGCCGCCGAAGACCACGCTGTGGGTGGCGCCGATCCGGGCGCAGGCCAGCATCGCCACCGCCGCCTCGGGGATCATCGGCAGGTAGATCGCCACCCGGTCGCCGGCGGTCACGCCCAGCCCGGTCAGCGCGTTCGCCGCCTGGCAGGTCAGCTCGTGCAGGTCGGCGTAGGTCAGGGTGCGGGTGTCACCCGGCTCGCCCTCCCAGTGGATCGCCACCTTGTCGCCCCGGCCGGCCGCCACGTGCCGGTCCAGGCAGTTGTACGCCACGTTGAGCTGGCCGCCGACGAACCACTTCGCGAACGGCGGGTTCGACCAGTCCAGCACCTCGTCCCACGGCTTCGCCCAGGTCAGCCGCCCGGCCTGCCGCTCCCAGAAGGCGAGCCGGTCGGCGGCGGCCTCGTCGTACGCGTCGGCGGTGACGTTGGCCTCCGCGGCGAGTGCGGCCGGCGGCGGGAACTGGCGCGTCTCGTTCAGCAGGTTGGCCAAGGCCTCGCTCATGCGGTGACTCCTTCGTCGGGGTGACCTGCGTCTCCTACCCGGGTGAGGTTAGTCGGGGCAGGTGACGGCCGCGACAACTCGGTACCGGCTGACGCGCTCAGCGGCCTCCGCCGCGCGCCCGGCGGCGCTCCGCCCCCGGTACGGGATGGCGTTCCGGGCGGGTGACGCCCGGCTCGGGTGGCGGGGTCGCTAGCGTGGCGGGGTGACCTCCGACCCGCTCGCCCCGCTGCTCGCGCTCGCCGACATCGCCCCCGCCGTCGAGCGGGCCCGCGAGCGGGTCGACCTGGCGATGCGGCACCGCGCCCTGCGCCGGCAGGGTGGCCAGGTCGCGGCCGAGGTCAGCCTCCGCAGCGCGGTGGCCAGCGCCGCCCTGGAGGGGTACGACCACGAGCGCGAGGCGGTCCGCGCCGGCACCGTCACCGAACCGGTGCTCCAGGGTGCGCTGCGGGTGGCCGGGGCGCTGCCCGGCCTGACCGAACTCTGGCCGAAGGCCCCCCGGCAGGCGCTGGCCCGGCTGCACGTGCTCGCCGCCCGGGACGTGCTGACCGAGGCCGAGCTGGGCCGCCCGGTCAGCGACCCGGTGGTCGCCGCCCGGCTGGACGGCCTGGCCGGCCTGGTCGCCGGCGGGACGACGGTCTCCCCGCTGGTGCTCGCCGCCGTGGTGCACGGTGAGCTGCTGAACCTGCGGCCGTTCGCCGGGCCGTCCGGGGTGGTGGCCCGGGCCGCCGCGCGGCTCGTCCTGATGTCCCGTGGCCTCGACCCGCGCGGGCTGGTCGCCGTCGACGTCGGGCACCGGGAGCGCGAGCCGGAGTACGTCGGCGCGGCCGGGGCCTTCGCCACCGGCACCCCGGACGGGCTGCGCTCCTGGCTGCGGCACTACCTGGCGGCCGTCGAGGTCGGCGCCGACCAGCTCACCGTCATCGGCGACGAGATCCTCGCCGCCTCCTGAACACGGTCAGTCCCGCCGGACGGCCCGGTTGACCCGGGACCGGAGGGCGCGGCGGGCGATCGGGCCGAGGTCGTCCACGATCTCGATGAGCACGGCGAGCTGGTCCAGCGCGGACATCGCCCGCTCGGCGCCGGCCCGGTCCACCCCGTCGTAGAGCTCCAGCCCGACGAACGCGGCGGAGACCGCCCGGGCCAGGCCGGGCACGTCCGCGATCTCGGCGAAGGGCGAGCCGGCCAGCAGCCGGCCCAGCACCGACTCGATCTCGTCCACCCAGAGTTGCAGCGCGGCGGCGGTCGGCGTGGCCAGCCGTTCGTCGGTCTGCGCCCCGGCGAGCATCTGGGCCAGGAAGGAGACGTTGCCCAGCTCGCGTTCCTCCTCGTGCAGGGCGCGCCCGACGGCGAGCAGTTCACGCAGCGAGCCCACCCCGGCCAGCCGCTCCGACCACTGCCCGACCCGTTCGGCGGTGCTGGCCCGGCAGGCCGCGGTGAGCAGGTCGTCGACCGTGCCGAAGTGGTAGAAGACCAGCGCCTGGTTCACCCCGGCGGCGGCGGCGATGGTGCGGGCGGAGACCCCGGCGATGCCGTGCTCGTGGACGGCGGCCAGCGCGCCGTCCAGGAGACGTTGCTTGGTGTCGGACATCGTCCTCCTCGCGGCTGCGCCGGGTGCGGCGGTGCGATCATCGCATCGGTCACCAGCCGGGCGAGCCAGGTGACCCCGGGTAGCCGCAGCGTCCAGCCGACCAGAGCCCAGCCGAGGTGGACGTGTTCGAGTGCGCGGGCGACGGCGGCCACCCCCCGTTCGGTGTGACCGTCGCCGCCCACGTACTCCGCCCGCCACAGCACCCGGTGGTGCTCCCCGGCGGGACGGATCCGCAGGCCCACCGGCCGCCGGTGGGCGAGGAAGCGCCAGGTCGCCGCGCATGGCCCGCAGTCGTCGTCGAGCAGCAGGACGGCGGGTGGTCCCGGGTGGTGCGGTCGCCACCGGGGCCACCAGTCCCGTACCCGGCGGCGGTAGGCCCGCCACGGCTCGCCGTACCGGCCGGCGAGGTCGTGCTCCTCGTGGGGCCGGGCCACCGCGGCGCCGAAGGCGACCACCACCACGGCCGCCAGGACCAGCGTCCCGCTGCGGGTGACGGCGGCGGCGAGCATCACCAGGATCACCGCGCCGACCTGCATCGGGTTGGCCAGATAGGCGTACGGCCCGGTGCTGACCAGCCGGCCCGGCGGGTCCCACGGGTACGGCGTTCCGCCGCCCCGGACGACGAACTCCCGCACCGCGCCGAGGGTGAGGGCCGCCACCGGCAGCGCCACCTGGGCGAGGATCAGCAGTCCAGCTCCGGTCAGCGTGGTGACCCCGGTCCACGACCCGTCGCCGACCTCGAAGGCCAGGGTGGGCACGAACCACAGCAGCAGGGCGGCGAAGACCCCGACCTGGAGCAGCGTCCGCGCCACCAGGTGCCGCCGGTCGGCGCACCAGCGACCGAGCAACTGGGCCGGGAGGGCCACCCCGAGCAGTCCGACGAACTCCCCGACCAGCCAGTCCGGCCCGAGCCGGACCAGCGGGTGCAGCGCCGGCATCGCCACCACGTCGACCCAGAGCAGCAGGCCCAGTGCCACTGGCAGGGGCAACACCCGGCGTAGCAGCACCGGCAGTGGCCCCCACCACGCCGCCCAGCCGAGCCAGAGGTCGACCGGCATCCCCCGGTACGTCCCGTTTACCTGCGCGAAGGTGTACCAGCAGGTCCGCCGGGCCACCTCGTGGAGGGCGGCGATGCCGATCCCGGTCGCCACGAAGGCCAGCAGCGCCGCCGCCCGGGCGGTGCGACCCCGGTCCGTCCGGGCGGCGGCGAGGACGGCCAGCAGCGGTACCGCCAGGCTGAGGTAGCGCGCCGTGGTCATCGCAGCGTCATCATGTCCAACAGGTGCCCGACCCCCGCGCCGAGCAGCACCTGCTGCACCGGCCCGAAGTACCAGGACGGGTCGAGCCCCCGGGTGTAGTCCACGGTGACCCGGACCTCGGTGTGCCCCGCGTCGAGCGCCCGCCAGCGCAGGTCGGCGTGCCGCCAACGGAACCAGCGCGCGGTGATCGAGCTGTCCTCGACGAACCGGAATCCCACCCGCTGCGGCGCGACGGTCGCCACCTCCGCGAGCAGGTGCCCGCCCGGCCCGTGCGCGCTGCCGTGGTAGCCGAACATCCAGCGGTCGCCCGGGTCGAGCCCGTCCCCGCTGACCTGACCCGGGGTGGGTACGCCGAGCACCCGCAGCGGCACGGACCGGACCGTGACCGGGTGGGGGCCGGCGGCGAGCCGGGCGGCCACCTGGTCGGCGGGGAGGGCCACCACCCGGACCACCTCGACGGAGTGGTCCGGTGCGACCCGTGGCCCGATTCCGCTGCCCTCCAGGCCGGGCAGGAGCAGCAGCGGCACCGCGAACACGGCGTACGCGCGGGAGGCGTCGCGCAGCGCGCGGATCAGCGCGGTGGTCCCGTGGGCCACCGCGTAGACCAGCGGAGCGGCGAGGATGACGCAGACCGCCCCTTCGTGCAGCGCCACCGCCGCGAGCAGCAGGGCGATCGTGGTGACCACGAAGACCCGGCCGTGCGTCGTACGGCCGGGCGTGAGAGCGAGGGCCGCCGCGAGGATCACCGGGAGGGCCACGAAGAGCAGGGCGCTGTCCGCCCGCCCATCGCGCACCGTCACGGTGAAGACCACCAGGCCGAAGAGCGTGATCAGCCCGGCCAGCACCCAGTTGGCGGTGGTCCGCCTAGGTCGTTGTTGGTCCTGCTCCGACATGCCCGCCTCCCCGATTTTGAGCGTCTGCTCAAGTGGGAGCATAGGCCCGTTTGAGCGATTGCTCAAACACCGATCGGCGCTGCGGTCGGTGCTCCAGCCGGTGCTGGGGGCGTCGCTGTGGTTGGGGCTGGTGGGCGTCGCCGGCCGGCGGTGCGGCTGTCGTCTCGACCACGTCGGTGCGGCACGTCGCCGCGCATCAGGAAGGGGGCTCGCGTCCGACCGGGAAAGTCAGGGGTGGATGCCGGCCGCCGACGGAGTGTGGTGCGCGGCGGCCACGGATGAGGGGTCGGTCAGGGGGTGGGCCGAGCCGCGCCGGCCGGCGCTCGGGGTCAGCGCGCCGCGAGCCAGGGGGCGGCCAGGGGTGTCTGATCAACGGGCACGCCGCCGCCGGGTGGCCCCTGTGGTGTCGGTCAGGCGATCTGGGTGGAGCGGGTCCGGCGGTGCCGGCCGTACCAGGCGATGCCGATCGCCACGCCGACGCCGACGCCGAGCGCGGCAGCGGCCACCGGGACGGCGGGCCGCCCCCGGAGCCGGCGACCCAGCGGGATCGGGTGCCGGAACTCCAGCACCGGCCAGGCGTTCTCCACCGCCAGCTTGCGCAGCGTCCGGTCCGGGTTGACCACGGACGGGTGCCCGACGCACTCCAGCAGCGGCCGGTCGCTGTACGAGTCGGAGTACGCGTAGCAGTCACCCAGGTCGTAGCCCCGGGCGGCGGCCAGTTCGCTGACCGCGTCGACCTTGCTCGGCCCGGCCGCGTAGAACTCCACCTCGCCGCTGTAGCGGCCGTCCTCGACGGTCATCCGGGTGGCGATCACGTCGGTCACCCCGAGCAGATCACCGATCGGGCGGACCATCTCCTCGCCGGAGGCGGAGACCAGCACGACGTCCCGCCCGGCGGCCTGGTGCTCCTCGATCAGCGCGGCGGCCTCGGCGTACACGTAGGGGTTGATCAGCTCGTGCAGTGTCTCCGCGACGATCTGGCGGACCTGCTCCACCTGCCAACCCTTGCAGAGCGCGGCCAGATAGTCCCTGGTCCTGGCCATGGTCTGCTCGTCGGTGCCGCCCAGCCGGAACATCAGCTGCGCGTACGCCGACTTGACGACGTCCCGTCGGGTGATCAGCCCGTCCCGGTAGAACGGCCGACCGAATGCCAAGGCGCTCGACTTGGCGATGACGGTCTTGTCCAGATCGAAGAAAGCGGCACTTCGGCCCACGGCGCGAAAGTCTAGTCCGATGGTCTAGGGTCGGCGGGTGCCCGGGGTCAACACCCCACTCGACCTGCGGGAGCACTCCCAAGACCGGAACTCAACGTGATGGCGGTCACACGAAGCGATCACAATTTCGCAGGGAGTGGGGTCGACACCACTCGACGTGAACACTCCGCTCGGGCAGACTTGTCCGCAAGACAAGCATTCACGTCCCGGAAAGCTGATAGACCCTCGGCGGTCGCACCCCCCGTGGCCGCCGAGCGGGTTCGGCTCAACCCCCCCGGAGCCGAACCTCACGACGACCCCCGTCTCCCCCCGACGGGGGTCGTCCCTTTTCCGGTGGAGCGCTCCCGGCCAGGGTGAAGGCACGTCTTCCGGCTCGGCTGGCCGGGGTGACAGCCGGAAAGTCGGCGAATCGTCAGGGAAGGCCAGCCGGACCCGGTCGGCGTAGTCCTCAGGCGTGTGCGTGTACCGGTCCAGCGTCGTCGACGCCTTCTCGTGCCCGGCCACCCTCCGCACCACGCTGACCGGCACCCCGTCCGTCCAGTGAGGGATCTTTTCCCGGGGTCATGTTGATCAGAGGCACAGGTCACCACCCCGCCTCGGACGACCCAGAGTCGCAATGCACGCCCGGCACGACATCCGTCGCAGGTCGAACCGACGCGGCTTCACCCACCGGCAGCAGTACGGGCAGCGGATCGTGGACACCCGGGCCGCAGCCGGTGGCAACCGCAGCGCCGACCGGAGGACGGCCTCCGTCTCCCGGTAGGCGTGGCGCAAGCCGGCCAGGCGGGCGCGGGTGAGTAGCAGGGCCGCGCCGACGAGTAGGGGCACAGCGGCGATCAGGGTAGGGGGAACTACGGTGGGCATCACGCCCTCCTTCACCAGATGAGGGATGGGAGAGCGCGGGACGGGTCGGGACTCTTGGCGGGGAAACGACCCGCCCCGCGCGCCAAGCACCAGCAGCGGTCAGGCCGCCACCACACCGGGAACGGCCGACGCCGGACGGATCGCGGTCGCCGGAGCGAGTACGCCATCCGGGACCGGCAGTCACCCGACGACCGGGACCGGCACTTTCAACGTCATCGGAATCACGAGAGACCTCCAGATCCACAAAACAACTCAACCAGTCGACTTGTTAAGTCAAATCGAAGGTAGACACTGCGAACTCGACTTGTCAAGTAATGGATCCACTTAGGTCAGTCGACCGGGTACACGTCTTCCAGATCGTGACGAGCGGCGGGAAGGAGGGCGTCCACCACCAGTAGTGGCGTGGCGCTCCGATCGCAGATGACCAGGAGCACCGTCAGCAGGGGATCGCTCTCGCGGACCTGCAACAGTTCGGCCTCTTCCTTGCTGGGCAGCCGTGCCGAGATTCGTTCGCTCACATGGTCGAACTTCAGTAGCTTCCGGGCAGCGACATGCCGTAGCAGCCCTTCCGGCATCACGTCCTTGGTGCCCACGCTGGTGCCCTCGGCAAGCTTGACGGGCAGGAACGCAGTGCCCAGTTCTACCGGGCCGATCCCGTCCACGGTGATGAGGCGCCGACGTGCCACGACCGGGGTTCCCGGCTCCAGGCCCAGGGCGACAGCCGCTCGCGGTGGAGCGGCAACGGTGCCAGCCGCCAGCACAGTTGATCCGGCTCGCTCGTCATCGTCAAGCAAGGCGTACCTGCGTTCCCGGGAGCGCTGCTCGGTGCCGCCTGGACGGCCGAGGACGAAGCGGCCCTTGCCCTGGCGACTCTCGATCCAGCCGCCCTGCCGCAGCAGATCCAACGCCCTGACCACGACCGGTCGGGACGCGCCGAACTTGCGGATGAATTCGGTTTCGCTGGGCAGCATCGAGCCCGGCGGGTAGGTGCCATCCTCGATGCCCTGTTGGACCGCGTTGACGATCACCACGTACTTGGGCGGCGCAACCTCGATCGGCACCGTTTCACTCCAGACGACAACTCGGCTTGTCAACAGGCTATCTTCGCTGCTGATCACCTGTCCAGGCGCTGTCGGCTCAGTGACCAGGCTTCGGCGTGAACTGGCCTTGCCATTCACGGAGAGTGTTCTTCAGCCGGGCGTTTTCTTCCCTGAGGCTGGCCTCGACGGCGTCCCTCGCGGTCAGCTCGTCAACGACGCGGTGCAGGAAGGCGTAGACGGGTTCCTCGGCCAGCCCACGTCGGCCGAACCGGGTACGCCGGAACCGCAGGCGCCGTACCTGGTCGGGGATCAGCGGGGCCATCCGTGAGGCCGATCGAACGATTGCCACTGCCATCGAACCCTCCAATCGAGCCGCCGCACGTACTCACCGTCGTAGTGCGTTCCTGGCCGCTTTACGAGCCGCTGGTTTGGGTTGTCGGACCATCGCTGGCGGTCTGGCCGCTTTCCGGAGGCCCGTTTTCCGGACGTAGATCTCTCGGCGATCCAGAGCGTTCCCCGTCTGGTCGAGCACGTAGCCCGTGAGCCAGACCCAGCCGTGGTAGGTGGGCTGATCAGAGACCTTGATGACCCGGAAGATCAACGCGCGATCGCCGCTGAACTGCACCGACGCATCCCGATTGACGTACAGCACGTCTCCCGGCTCTGGCACCACGGACGCCTGCCTTCCGTACGTCGAATGAGATGGCACCGGGACGGGCGGGTTCACGATCACGGCCGACACCGAAGTCACCGTCAGCCGCCCCGGGCCCTCGCGGGACGCAGCCGCGAGGCCGCGTTGTAGTCGGAGGGCGGTGGCCGTCACCTCAAGGCGACAGCCGCCAGCCCCGCCCGCTGTCCATGTGTGCCGGTGCCTGCGCAGTCGGGACAGTCGCGCCGTTGCAGCCGGTTCGGGTCACCCGGTGCCCGGAGCGAGCGCCGAGGGCTGGCCATCTTCCAGCCCCGCCCCTCGCACGCGGGACACGCAACCGGCGTCGACGGCGAGGACCGGTGTGACCCCCGCTGCGGGAGCGACCCATTCACACAGCGCACGACCCGGACTCCGGTCGACTCAGTGCCCCCCATCACTGAGCCGAATTCGCGTTGTCCGTGCCGACGCGGTTGCCCATGTGCATCAACGGGGTGCACATGCACAATTGCGGTGGGTGAGCCGTCCATGTAGGAGAGGTTGCCCGGGACCTGCGGGACCGATCGAGGACCCGTGACTACACCTCTGGCGGACATCGAGCGGACACCATGAGGACCTGCATTGTCCGAAGGACCTCATCCGGGTGAGCGTGGAGACAGCCCATCAGGAAGGCAGCGACGGATGGCACGAGAACGCCGCGAACCTCGCACGTTGCTGGAGTACCTGATCCAGCAGAGTGACCGCACGTACGAGGAACTGGCCGACGAGTTCTCCCGGATGGATCCCCGGGCGGCGATCAGCGCCCGGCATCTCGGGCGGTTGGCACGCGGCGAACGGGACCTGGCCTCCTCGACTCCCGCAACCCGGCGGGCACTACAGGTCATGTTCAGCAAGTCAATCGACGAATTGCAACGCCCCTGGGCTCCCCACCAGTTGATCCCTGCGCCGGTGCGACACCTTGTTGTCGACCCCACCGGCGCCGGCCCGGAAAGGAACCTCCTCGCCATGGCCGCACAACGCGCCCGCCAATACGCCATGCTCGCCGCCGAGTCCACCAGCCCGGCGGCCATCGAACAGCTCGCCGAGGACGTGCAGCGCCTCGCGCTGGCCTATCCTCAGCGTCCGGTCAGCCACGTCCTGCCCGACCTGGTCGAGACACAGGACACCCTGTTCACCCTGCTCGAACGCCGCCAGGCCCCGAACCAGTCCAGGGACCTGCACTTCCTCGCCGGCATCACCAGCGGCCTGCTCGCCAAGGTCTCCCACGACATGGCCGACCCGCACTCGGCCATGCTCCAGGCCCGCACCGCCGTCCTCTGCGCCGAGCAGGCCGGCCACCCCGGACTACAGGCGTGGCTGCGCGGCCTGCAATCCCTCGTCGCCTACTGGGCCGGCCGTCACGCCGAGGCGGTCCGCTACGCCGAGGCCGGCCGCCAGTACGCCACCCAGGCCGGCGGCACCTCCGCCGTCTGGCTGCCCGCCAGCGCCGCCCGCGCCTACGCCGCCCTCGGCAACGCCGAACAGGCCAAGGCCGCCATCGCCGAGGCCGAGGACGCCTGGTCCCGCGTACGCCCCGACGAGATGGACGAGATGGGCGGCATCTGCACCTTCAACCAGCCCCGCACCCTCTACTACGCCAGCGATGCCCTCGCCTGGCTCCCCGGCGAGGCCACCACCACCGAGCGATACGCCCTCCGCGCCGCCCAGGCATACGCCGACCCCAACGACCCCGCATGGGCGTTCGGCGACCAGGCCGGCTCACACGCCAACCTGGCCATCGCTCGGGTTGCCGGTGGCGAGCTGGAGGCGGCAGCGGATGCGCTGGCCCCGGTGCTCGACCTTCCCGCCGACCAGCGCATCAACGGCATCATTCACTCGGTGCGTCGCGTCCACCAGGCCATCACCCGCGCCGGCCACGCAGGCGACGCCCGCGACCTCATCGACGGCATCGAACACTTCACCCACACCCCGGCCAACGCCCTGCCTCGATAGGGCACCATCTGGGCATGCACCCCATCACCATCCCCGGCCGCGTCATCACCCTGCGCGACATGCGCTCCGATGACGCGGCCGACGCGTGGGCAATCGTCGGCGACGACCGCGTCACCCAATGGCTCTCCTTCGACAGCCGGGACCAAGCCGCCGCCGTCGCCATGGTCGAGGGCACCATCGAACGTGCCCAGCACACTCCCCGCACCGAGTACTACCTAGCCGTCGCCGACGCCACGGACCGCATGGTCGGATTCGCCCGGCTCGGCCTTACCGGCCACCAGGCAGCCAAGCTCGGTTACGCCATCAGCGCCGACCACTGGGGCCACGGCTACGCCACCGACGCCGCCGGCGCCATCGTTGACTTCGGCTTCCGGGAGCTGGGGCTTCATCGCATCACCGCAGCCATCGGCCCCGACAACCGCGCGTCCATCGCCGTTGCCGAAAGGCTCGGCATGCAGTACGAGGGTCGGCTACGCGACCACGTCCACACCAACGGCGCATGGCGCGACTCCCTGCTCTACTCCATCCTCGCCCAGGAGTGGACCCCCGTCACCACGTGACCCCGCCCGAGCATCCGGGCGCGGAGCTGTCTAACCGGGCGCCGGTACGATCGCCGCCATGCGCGACGCCGACACGCCGCCGCAAGAACCCACCGATGACCGACCACATTCAGTAGCACTCACACCCCAGCAGCGGGCCGACCTGATTCGAACCGCCGCCGCAGAGGTGCGCGAGCGCGTGCAGGAGTGGCGCAACAACCCCGCTTGGCGCAACACCCCAGCCAACAGCCACCGCTACGCAACGACCCTTGGCGCGATCGATGACCTCGGGCGACTTGCCAACCCGGACACCGAGGAAGCCGCCGCCACCCTGGCCGACGTTGTCCGCCCGGTCATCATGGAATGGCGTCCCAGCCGGCCCGGCCCCGAACAGGCCATCTACGCAGCAGTCGAACGCCTCCGCCGCACGATCGACGCCAGCCCGTAGGAGCCGATCGCCCCGCTTGGCACCACGTTGCCGAAATACTCTCTTTAGGATCAAGCGCGCTCCGCGCGGCGCGGGCCGGGCGCGGTAACCGGCTCCTGCGGAGCCGCCGCCCCGCCCGCCTTCGGCGGCGGGGCGGAAAGTCAGCCGGCCCGAAGCCCACGCCCGCCCCGCGCGTCACCCACTGGTTGAGTGAAGGGAACCGGTGACGAGTCCCGGAGACGGTCAAGTCCTTGGACGTGGTGTTTGCGGTTGAGCGTGATTCCTCGTTGTTGTTAGGCGCTGAGCGCTGGTAGGTCGTTGGTGTCGGTGTCCTGT
>NZ_JBIVRQ010000003.1:248589-468428 GCF_044755745.1 Micromonospora sp. NPDC092111 | reverse complement strand
GGCACCACCCACTCCTTCGAAGGCGGCCACTACATCAGCGTCGTCGGCTACCACAACGACGGAAAGATCGTCACCATCGCCGACTCCGCCAACCCCAACCAGGCCTCCTACCGCATCAGCGTGGACAACCTCGCCGACTGGATCGCCACCCGCGGCTACACCTCCTGACCCGAGCATCCGATCCGACCGGGCCGACCCCCATCCGGGGTCGGCCCGGTCGTCGTCGGCCCCGGCCGGTTCGTGCTGGCGAGGGTGGCGCTGTTCGCGACGCTCGTCGTCGTGGTGAGAGGCGCGTGGGGTCAGCGGTCGCTGCCGGCCCTGGCCGGCTCGGCCTCGTCGGTGGTCTCCGCCCGTTCCAGCCGCCGGGCACGGCGGCGCAGCCACCAGGTGCTGCCCAGGCCGGCGAGGACCGCCAGGACCAGCCCGGCCCAGGAGATGTCCTTGAGCCAGTGCTCGGCCGCCCGGCCGAGGTAGTAGAGCAGGTAGGTGGTGCCGAAGGCCCAGACCAGACCGCCGGCCGCGTTGGCCAGCAGGAACCGGCGGTACGGCACGTGCAGCGCACCGGCCAGGGGCCCGGCCAGGATGCGAAGCAGCGCGACGAACCGGCCGAAGAAGACCGCCCAGACGCCGTGCCGGGCGAAGCTCTGCTCGGCGCGGGCGAGTTGCGCGGTGCCCAGGTGTTTCGGGAACCGCCGGCCCAGCCGGACGAGCAGGGGACGGCCGCCGCGCCGGCCGACCGCGTAGCCGACGGAGTCGCCGACGATCGCGCCGAACGCCGCCGCGGTGGCCACCCACTCCGGCTCGACCACCCCGGTCGCGGCCAACAGCGCGGAGCTGACCAGCACGATCTCACCGGGTAACGGGACACCCATGCTCTCGACGCCGATCACCCCGGCGACGATCAGGTAGACCGCGACCGGGGGCAGCGCGGAGAGCCAGTGCTGTACGTCGACCACTACCGCACCCCTTCCCGACCCGACCTCGAACCCTACCCGCGCCGGCCGGCCGGGATGGGCCGGTCAGCCGGCCGGCGGCGCGACGAACTCCCGCCGGTTGCCGTGCGGGTCCGCGGTGTGGAAGCGGCGCATCGCGGGCAGCTCGTCGTCACCCCCCCAGGTGACCGGATACCGGCGCCGGCCAGCCGGTCGTCGAGGGGCGGCGATGCTGGCGCGGGGTTGCGCGAATAGCAAGACGGACGTACGGTTTTGTTGACGACGAGAATCGGCGGTAAGTGTTGCCTAACCCGGGCAGCGCTCCGGCCGGTGCGACAGACTGCTCAGGGACTACTCACGGTCGCTGGTGTGAAGGAGTACGACGTGGCGAGCCTCGACACCTTCGGTGCGAAGACCCAGCTACGCGTCGGAGACGCGAGCTACGAGATTTTCAAGATCGGCAAGGTGGCGGGGCACGACCGGCTGCCCTACAGCCTCAAGATCCTGCTGGAGAACCTGCTGCGGACCGAGGACGGCGCGAACATCACCGCCGACCACATCGCACAGCTCGGCGCGTGGGACCCCACCGCGGACCCGAGCGTGGAGATCCAGTTCACCCCGGCGCGGGTGCTGATGCAGGACTTCACCGGCGTGCCCTGCGTCGTGGACCTGGCCACCATGCGGGAGGCCGTCCGCGACCTCGGCGGCGACGCCGCCAAGGTCAACCCGCTCGCCCCGGCCGAGCTGGTCATCGACCACTCCGTCATCGCCGACCTGTTCGGCCGTGAGGACGCCTTCGCCCGCAACGTCGAGCTGGAGTACGAGCGCAACAAGGAGCGCTACCAGTTCCTGCGCTGGGGCCAGACCGCGTTCAACGAGTTCAAGGTCGTCCCGCCGGGCACCGGCATCGTGCACCAGGTCAACATCGAGTACCTGGCCCGCACCATCATGGAGCGCGGCGGCCAGGCGTACCCGGACACCGTGGTCGGCACCGACTCGCACACCACGATGGTCAACGGCCTGGGCGTGCTGGGCTGGGGCGTCGGCGGCATCGAGGCCGAGGCCGCGATGCTCGGCCAGCCGGTCAGCATGCTGATCCCCCGGGTCGTCGGCTTCAAGCTGCACGGCGAGATGCCGGCCGGCACCACCGCCACCGACCTGGTGCTCACCATCACCGAGATGCTGCGCAAGCACGGTGTGGTCGGCAAGTTCGTCGAGTTCTACGGCCCCGGCGTGAGCGCGGTGCCGCTGGCCAACCGGGCCACCATCGGCAACATGTCCCCGGAGTACGGCTCCACCGTCGCGATCTTCCCGATCGACGCCGAGACCGTCCGCTACCTGGAACTGACCGGCCGCGACCCGCAGCAGGTCGCGCTCGTCGAGGCGTACGCCAAGGAGCAGGGCCTCTGGCACGACCCGGACCACGAGCCGGAGTACTCCGAGCGCCTGGAGCTCGACCTGGGCAGCATCGAGCCGTCCCTGGCCGGGCCGAAGCGCCCGCAGGACCGGGTGCCGCTGGGGGTGGCCAAGACGCTGTTCCGCTCGGCGCTGACCGACTACGTCGCCGACGACTCCGGTGAGCGCGACCCGAAGCCCGGCGTCGCCCGCGAGCAGCTCCCCCGGGGCACCAACGGCCCGGCCGACGAGGCCAGCGCCGAGTCCTTCCCGGCCAGCGACCCGCCGGCCAACCAGTTCAGCGACCCGGCCGACGAGCCGCGCGACCTGGAGACCGCCGCGGTCGGCGCCGGCGGCCGGGCCAGCAACCCGATCCGGGTCACCGGCGCCGACGGCGTCGAGTACGAGCTGGACCACGGCGCCGTGGTGATCGCCGCGATCACCTCCTGCACCAACACCTCCAACCCGCAGGTGATGATCGGCGCGGCACTGCTGGCCCGCAACGCCGTCGACAAGGGCCTGGCCCGCAAGCCGTGGGTGAAGACCACCCTGGCACCGGGCTCCAAGGTCGTCATGGACTACTACGAGCGCGCCGGCCTGACGCCCTACCTGGACAAGCTCGGCTTCAACCTGGTCGGCTACGGCTGCACCACCTGCATCGGCAACTCCGGCCCGCTGCCGGAGGAGGTCTCCGCCGCGGTCAACGAGAACGACCTCGCCGTCGTCTCGGTGCTGTCCGGCAACCGGAACTTCGAGGGCCGGATCAACCCGGACGTCAAGATGAACTACCTGGCGTCCCCGCCGCTGGTGGTCGCGTACGCGCTCGCCGGCACGATGGACATCGACCTGGCCAACGAGCCGCTCGGCGAGGACGCCCAGGGCGACCCGGTCTTCCTGCGCGACATCTGGCCGAACAGCGCCGAGATCCAGGACGTCATCGCCCAGGCGATCGGCGCCACCGGCTTCAGCGCCGCGTACGCCGACGTCTTCGCCGGTGACGAGCGCTGGCAGTCGTTGCCCACCCCGACCGGCGACACCTTCGCCTGGGAGGGCGAGTCGACCTACGTCCGCAAGCCCCCGTACTTCGAGGGCATGCGGCAGGAACCGAGCGCGGTCGTCGACATCACCGACGCCCGGGTGCTGGCCAAGCTGGGCGACTCGGTGACCACCGACCACATCTCCCCGGCCGGCTCGATCAAGGCCGACTCCCCGGCCGGCACGTACCTCGCCGAGCACGGCGTGCCGCGCCACGAGTTCAACTCGTACGGCTCGCGCCGGGGCAACCACGAGGTGATGATCCGGGGCACCTTCGCCAACATCCGGCTGCGCAACCAGCTCGTGCCGGGGGTCGAGGGTGGCTTCACGGTCAACCACCTGACCGGCGAGCAGACCACCATCTACGACGCCTCCACCGCCTACCAGGCCGAGGGTGTCCCGCTGGTGATCCTGGCCGGCAAGGAGTACGGCTCCGGCTCGTCGCGCGACTGGGCGGCCAAGGGCACCATGCTCCTCGGCGTCAAGGCGGTCATCGCCGAGTCGTACGAGCGGATCCACCGGTCGAACCTGATCGGCATGGGCGTCCTGCCGCTACAGTTCCCGGTCGACACGAACGCCGAGTCGCTCGGCCTCACCGGCACGGAGACCTTCTCCATCACCGGGGTGACCGCGCTCAACGACGGCGAGACCCCGCGCACGGTGCGGGTCAGCACCGACACCGGCGTGGAGTTCGACGCGGTGGTCCGGATCGACACCCCCGGTGAGGCGGACTACTACCGGCACGGCGGCATCCTCCAGTACGTGCTGCGCCGCATGATCGCCAACTGACGCACCACGCAGACGGCCCCTTCCCGCGTTCGCGGGGAGGGGCCGTTCGCCGACGGTGTGCCTCAGTGCGCGCGGCGGCGGGCGTCCCGGGTCTTCATCGCGTGCTCCAGCAACGTGACCAGCACGTCCCGGCCGGACTCCCGCTGCCGGGCGTCGCAGAGCAGCAACGGCACCTCCGGGTCCAGGTCCAACGCCGCCCGCACCTCGTCGAGGCCGAAACGCCGGGCACCGTCGAAGCAGTTCACCGCCACCACGAACGGCGTGCCCCGGCCCTCGAAGTAGTCGATGGAGGGGAAGCAGTCGGCCAGTCGCCGGGTGTCGGCCAGCACCACCGCACCGAGCGCCCCCACCGCCAGCTCGTCCCAGAGGAACCAGAAGCGGTCCTGTCCCGGGGTGCCGAAGACGTACAGCACCAGGTCCCTGCTGATGGTGATCCGGCCGAAGTCCATCGCCACCGTGGTGGTGGTCTTCCGCTCCACCCCGGACAGGTCGTCGACCCCGATGCCGGTCTCGGTCAGCATCTCCTCGGTGCGCAGCGGGCGACTCTCGCTCACCGCGCTGACCAGCGTCGTCTTGCCCGCCCCGAACCCGCCCGCCACCAGGACCTTCAGCGCGGTGGGCAGTACCCGCGCCCCCGCCGGACGATCAGAGTTCCCGTAGTCCATTGATCACCGCCTCGAAAATGCTCTCATCGGTCACACCGGCCGGTTCCCGGGGCTCCTGCACCCGGATCAGGCCCCGCGCCATCAGGTCGCCGAGGAGCACCCGTACGGTGCCCAACGGCAGGTCCAGCCGGGCGGCGATCTCGGCCACCGACTGCATCCGCTGGGTCAGCGCCACGATCGCCACGTGTTCGGGGCCCAGCCCCGCCTCCTGGTCAACGTCGGCGCGGGTCGCCGTCACCAGCGAGATCAGGTCGAACGTGCCGGTCACCGGGCGGGCCCGACCACGGGTGACCGCGTACGGACGCACCACCGGGCCCGCGTGGTCGTCGACCCACCGGTCCTCCGTGGCGCCGCCCTCACCGGTCATCGCGGTCAGCTCCCGCCGGCCGGCTGGTCGACACCCCGGGTCGGCGACGCGACGTACTTGCCCACCCGGCTGACCAGCATCGCCATCTCGTACGCGATCAGGCCGACGTCGGCGTCCTCACCGGCCAGCACGGCGAGGCAGGCGTTCGGCCCGGCGGCCGTGACGAACAGGAACGACGACTGCATCTCGATGATGGTCTGCTGGACCTGCCCGCCGCCGAACCGCTTGCCCGCGCCCCGGGCCAGGCTCTGGATGCCGGCGGCCATCGCGGCGAGGTGTTCGCCGTCGTCCCGGCCCAACCCCTGGGAGGCGGCCATCAGCAGCCCGTCGGTGGAGAGCGCGACGGCGTGCTCGGCCTGCTGCACCCGGCCGACCAGATCGTCCAGCAACCACGTCAGGTCGGCACCCGATGCCGTCGTCTGCCCCACTCGTCGTCCTCTTCTCCCCGGCGGTCCCGCCGTGCTCGCTTGCCGTCCTGGCGTTCCCGGTCGGGTACGCCCGCCCGTCGTCAGGTCGCCGGGCCGTCCCCGGGGTCCGACCCGTCCCCGGTGCGGGTGTCCAGCAGCCGGGCCGCCTCGGTCCGGCCGCGCCGGGTACCCGCCTGGTACGCGCTCATCATCTGGCGTACCTGCTCCGGCGCGCGCCGGAGCGGGCCGTCGGCCCCGGCGGCCGGGGCGGCCCGCAGCTCGGGCGCCATGTTCGCCTGCCGGACCCGCACCGGTAGCCCGGCGTCGGTCACCGACCCCTCCACAGTAGGCGACGGCGGGCCGTCCCCGTCGGCCACGGTCCACCCGTCCCGGGTCTCCGCGACGGGCGGACGCGCCCCGTCCGGCCGGTCCGCCCCGGGTCCGCCCGGCGGGCCGCCGTCCGGGGTGGACGCCCGGGTGCCGGTCACCGGCAGGCCGGTCGGCACGGTCGGCGCGTGCAACGCACCCGACGTCGGCCGCTTCCGGGACCGGGTCGGCAGCCCGGTCGGGTGCGACGGCGGCGACCCCGGCCCGTCCGGTGGCGTGCCGGCCGCGCCGGAACCCGGCTCCGCGGGCCGCGCGCCGTCCCCGGCGGGGCCCGCCGCCACCCGGTCCGGTGGGGAAGGCACGGACGATCCACCCGAGCCCTCGGCCGGGGTCGCGGACCCCGACAGCGGCGCGGCCACCGGCGGCGCGGCGGCGGTCGCCGACGGCACCCCGACGGTGCCGGGCGGGACCTCGGCGACGACCGGCAGCGCGCCGGACGGGCTCGGGTCGCCGGCCACGACCAGCTCGGACGGGATCAGCACTACGGCGGTCGTGCCACCGTACGGGGACTCCTTCAACCGCACCTGCACCCCGTGCCGCTCGGTCAGCCGGCTCACCACGTAGAGCCCGAGCCGGGACGCGTCGGCCAGGTTCAGCTCGGACCGGTCCACGATGCGGTGGTTGGCGGCGGCCAACTCCTCCCCGGTCAGGCCCAGGCCACGATCCTCGATCTCGATCTCGAACCCGGTAGCCACCAGCCTGCCGCGTACCTCGACGGTGGTGTGCGGCGGCGAGAAGGAGAGCCCGTTCTCGATCAGCTCGGCGAGCAGGTGGATCACGTCGCCGACCGCCCGGCCGGCGAGCGCGACCGACCCCAACGGCAGCACGTCCACCCGGGTGTAGTCCTCGACCTCGGCGACCGCGCCGCGTACCACGTCCACCATGGGCACGGTGCGTCGCCAGGCCCGGCCTGGGGTGGAGCCGGAGAGCACGATCAGGTTCTCCGCGTTGCGCCGCATCCGGGTGGCCAGGTGGTCGACCCGGAACAGGTCCTCCAACTCCTCCGCGTCGTGCTCCCGCCGCTCCATCGCATCGAGCAGGGTGAGCTGGCGGTGCACCAGCGCCTGGGTACGTCGGGCCAGGCTGAGGAACACGCCCCGCACGGCACGACGCAGCTCGGCCTGCTCGACCGCGGTCCGTACGGCCGTCTCCTGCACGGCGTTGAAGGCCCGGCCGAGCTGGCCGAGCTCGCCGTCGCCGAAGTCGAGCGGCGGGGCCTCCCGGGCCACGTCGACCCGCTCGCCGTGGCCCAGCCGGTCCACCACCGCGGGCAACCGCTCGTGCGCCAGCCGCAGGGCGGCGTCGCGCAGCCGCTCCAGCCCACGGACCAGGTCACGGGCGGTGCCGATCGACACCACGATCGAGGCGATGACGGCGATCAGGCCGAGCCCGGCGGCGAGCACCAGCCGGACGATGACGCCCACGGCGACCGGGGTGGCCCGCGCGACGAGCGCGTCACCGACGGTCACCCCGAAGTCCTCCTGGGCCGTCAGCGCCGCACCGACGGTCGACTGCCACTCCTCGGCGGTCAGCGGCAGGACGGTCGCCGACCGGGCCTGCTGGACCAACCGGTCCTCCAGCATCCGGAACCGGGCCAGGGCCGCCGACCCGGCGAGCCGGTCGTACCGTTCCCGGTCGGTCGGCGACAGCTCGGCGACCGCCGTCGCGGTCTGGTAGCGCTGGGCACCGACCAGCCGGACGAAGCGGGCGTACTCGTCGTCGGTCAGCCGGCCCGCCGTCAGCACCCCGGTGACCAGCGCGTCCTGTTGGGAGATCAGCTCCCGCGCCTGGTACAGGGCGACCAGTGCGCCGTTCTCGGCGGCGATCCGCGCGTCGTCGAGCTGGCCGAGCGAGCCGTACATCCGCAGCAGCGCGGCGAGGACGGCGGTGTACGCGTCGGATGCCTCGACCCGGTTCAGCCGACCGCTGCGCACCGACTCGCGGACGGCGGGGAGCCCGTCCAGGCCGGTCAGCACCTCGTCCACCCGGCGGCGGGCGTCGTCCCCGGTGGCCAGCTCGGCCTGCCAGCTCCCCACCGAGGCACGGAAGGCGTCCGCCGCCGCGCCGGTGCGCTGCCACTGACCGGTCAGCGCGTCGCGTGCCGGCTGCCCGCGCTGTCCCAGGTAGGCGGTGGCGAGCCGGCGCTCGTCCTGCAACGCGGTGAGCAGTGACTCCCCCGGTTCGGCGACCCGGCTGTTCAGCGTCTGGACCCAGAGCAGGTTGAAGCCGTCCTGGACGGTCACCCAGGCGGCGAAGGACCAGAGCGCGACGAGCGAGGCCAGCAGGGCGACGACCTTGGTGCGCAGACGTGTGCTTCCGGAACCCATCACACCCGCCCCCGGGCCGGACCGTGGCCGCCGGACGCCGGACGCGTCACGACACACCTGAACCCGGCGCACGCTAGCAGTCCCCACCGTCATCGCTCAACCTTCGCCGACCAGGCTGACCGGGCCGGTCGCGCAGGTCCGGGGCGGTTCCGGCCATCGTGGATGGTGCCGGACGAGCGGCTGGTCAGCGGTCCAGGTCGCGCCGGTACCGCCACTCGGCGGCGACCTGCCGGTAGCCGAGCGCGTGGTTGATCGCGCGCATCGGGGCGTTGCCCGCGTCGTTGGTGGTGACCGCCCAGCGGTGTCCGCCGTCCCGGGCCCGGCGCAGCGCCACCGTCTTGACCATGCGGGCGAGCCCCCGGCCTCGGTGGGCGCGGCGGGTACCGGTCATCCCCGAGCGGAGCCGCTCCCGCCCGTCGGTCAGCACCATCGTGAAGGCGGCCACCGTGCCGTCCACCATGGCCAGCGTGGTCAGCCGGCGGTCCAGGTCGGGACGGTCCCAGTAGGCGGCCCGCCAGTCGGGGTAGCTGATGTCGGCCATCGGCGTCTCGCCCGGCTCGTCGCGGGAGGCGTCCAGGTCCGCCTCGTACAGCGGGCGGGGATCCGCGAGCTCGGCGGCGGCGCGGAGCCGTACCCCGGCCGGGGGCGCACCGGCCGGCGGCAGTTCGGCGAGGGTCAGGTCCAGGCCCAGGTACTCGGCGCGGCGGCCCCGCCGGTACCCGCGCCGCTGGGCGAAGCCGGTGGCCGCCGGCTCGTCGGCCACCTTGGCGTACGCGACCCGGGCGCCGAGCCCGACGAGCCGCTCCTCGGCGGCGGCGAGCAGTGCCCCGCCCGCGCCCCGCCGTCGCCGGTCCGGGTGCACGGTGAGGTTGGCGAAGGCCAGTCCGGGCTCGGCACTCTCGTGCAACAGGCCGGTCAGCGCCGCGCCGACCACCTCGTCGCCGGTGACGGCCAGCAGCACGCCGAAGCGCTCGGCGGCCGGCCCGCCGGCGGCGCGCCAGTCGAGCCACTCCGCGGTGATCAGGTGGTGTGGTGCCGCGGCGGCCAGCACCCCGGCCACCACGGCGGTGTCGGCGGGGCGCAGCGCCCGCACGGTAACGGTCACGGCTGGGCAACCTACCGCACCGCCGGCGGGTGCGCCGGCCCGAATCCGGGCGCGTCCGGTCCCCCTGTGCCAGGCTCATGGCATGGACGACATGACCATCCTGAACCGGATCTCGGAACTGGTCGACGAGGAGCGCCGGCTACGGTCGTCGGCCCAGGCCAACGAGTCCGGCACCGACGACGAGGCCCGGGACCGGCTGCGCGCCCTGGAGGAGTCGCTGGACCAGTGCTGGGACCTGCTGCGTCGCCGCCGGGCGGCCCGGCAGGCCCACGGTGACCCGGAGGCGCAGGGCGAACGACCGCTGCCGGAGGTCGAGCGCTACCTACAGTGAACGCCCGGCGCCCCGGACGGTCGGCGGGACCGTCCGGGGCACCGTCGGTTCAGCGGACGCCCGCCTCGCGCAGCAGCAAACCGGTCAGCTCGGCCGGGTCGGCCCGCGCCGCCGGCAGCCCCCGCGCGGCGAACCAGGCGCCGACCACCCGGACGTCCCGGGCCAGGAACTCCGGCCCCTGCGGGTTGGCCACCACGTCGACCACCTGCGGCAGGTCGATCATGACGAGCCGACCGGCGTGCACCAGCAGGTTGTACGGCGACAGGTCGCCGTGGGCGTAGCCGGCCCGGGCCAGCACGACCAGGGCGTCCACCAACTGTTCCCAGAGCGAGCGCAGCTCGGCCGGTTCGGGGCGCAACTGGGCCAGCCGGGGCGCGGCGGCCCCCTCGTCCGGGTCGCCGACGAACTCCAGCATCAGCTCGGTGCCGAGGAGCTGCACCGGGTACGGCACCGCGATCCGTCCTGACTCGGCGCCGATCTCCCAGAGCCGGGCCAGCGCGGCGAACTCGGCCGCGGCCCACTGGCCGGCGATCATCTGCCGGCCGAAGGCGGTGCGCCCGGCCATCGCCCGGTTCTCCCGGGACCGGCGCACCCGGCGCCCCTCCAGGTACCCGGCGTCGCGGTGGAACAGCCGGTGCTGGGCGTCCCGGTAGCGCTTGACGGCCAGCAGGCAGGACCGGTCGGTGTCGGGCACCGCACGACGGACGAGGTGGACGTCCGCCTCCTTGCCGGTCTTGAGCACGCCGAGTTCGGTGTCCCGGGCGGCCAGCTCGGTGACCAGCCAGTCCGGGTACGGTTCGGGCCCGTGCACGGCCTCGTCCCAGGAGGACCAGTGGTCCGCCGGGTCGGGCTCGTCGTCGGGTTCGGTGCGGGCCGGCTCGGGGTGCCGGCCCGGCTTCAGGAAGTGTGGTTCGTCGTCGTCGAAGCGGCTCTTGCCGCGTCCCCGACGCTGCGGCGCCGGGAGGTCGTGTTCGCGCACGGGTGTGGTGATCCCTTGGTCGAGGCGGGTGGAGGCAGGTGGTACGACCCTGCGAATACGGCCATGACCGACCTCCCCTCCTCGACCGGGCGTCGCCCGGCTGCGCGTGGCGCGCGGGGCCCATGCTGGCGCACGTCCCGGCGCGGAGCAACCGAATTACCGCCGGCCCCGATCAGCCGCCGAGCACCACCGACAGCGCCGCGATCAGCGTGTCGACCGTACGGGTGGGCGCGAACCGGCCGTCGGTCCAGGTGCGCCCCCGGTGCAGCCAGACGCTGGGCAGGCCGACGGCGGCGGCCCCGCCGATGTCCGCCTCCGGGCTGTCCCCCACCACCCACGCGCCCCGCAGCGGCAGCCGGGACCGCTGGGCGGCCAGCGCGAAGATCCGTGGGTTGGGCTTGCTGACACCGGCCTCCTCGGAGATCACCCAGTCGGCGACGTAACGGTCCAGGCCGGTCCGCCGGATCTTGGCGTCCTCCACCCGGACCGAGCCGTTGGTCACCACCACCGGCACCCAGCCGGCCCCGTCGGCGATCCGCAGCGCGCAGGCGACCAGCGGGTCCAGCCGGGTGTTCGCGACCACCCCCTCGTGCAGCTCCTCGACCAGGTCGATGGAGGGGATGCGCAGCGCGTACCGGTCGCGGATGGCGTCCGCCACGTCCCACCGGTCGGTCAGCCCGTCGGCGTCGATGGAGAGCAGCCAGTCGAGATCGGTGCGCGGCGCGCCGACGCCGTCCAGGAAACGCCCGGCCCAGGCGCGGAACGGCCCGGCCCGGTCGAGCAGGGTGTTGTCCAGGTCGAGCAGGAGCAGCGGCACTGGGGCACCTTACGGGAGAATGACCCGCCGCCGACAGGGTCGAGGCCCCGCCGACAGCCGTCAGGCCGGCAGCGTGGTTCGGGGGAGGCCCTGGTCGGCGGGTCGGTCGGCGAGCATGGTGTGCGCGGCGCGGGTGGCGGCCAGCGCCGCCGGGTCGAGCGTGGCGACCAGCACGTCCTCGCCGTCGTCGGCGCCGCGCACCAGCGGTCGCCCCTCCGGGTCGTAGACGGCCGCGCCACCGTTGAACCGCCAGGGTTCGACGCCTCCGACGGCGTTGGCGAAGACGACGAACATGGTGTTGTCCAGCGCCCGGGCGGCGTAGTAGAGGTCCCGGCGGTGGGCCGAGCCGGCCAGGTAGCCGCTGGGGCAGAGGTAGCCGTGGGCGCCGTCGACGGCCGCGGCCCGGGCGTGCTCGGGGAAGCAGCCGTCGTAGCAGATGCCCAGGCCGAGCCGCCAGTCGTCGACGAGCAGGGTGGCAGCCCGGTGGCCGGCGGTGAACAGGTCCCGCTCGCCGCCCCAGAGCTGCTGCTTGTCGTATCCGACGCGGACGTCGCCGGCCGGGTCGACGATCAGGGCGGAGATGACCCGGCGGCCGTCCGGGTGACGGACCGCCGCGCCGACGACGACGGTGATCCGCCCGTCCCGGGCGGCGACCCGCAGCGGATCGAGCCGTGGGTCGGCGACCGCGCCGTCGCCGGCCGCCGGCACGTCGGTGCCGGCCGGATCGGCGGCCAGCGTCGGCGGGTGGTACGCGGGGAGGTAGAGCTCCGGCAGGACGGCCACCCGGACGCCCCGGTCGGCGGCCCGGCGGACCAGCCGGGCGGCGTTGGCCGCGTTGCCGGGCAGGTCGCCGGGGACCGGCTCGGCCTGTACGGCGGCGACGGTGAGCGGGGCAGCGGGACGGGACGAGGAGGTGACCGGGGTCGTCGTCACCGGCCGATCCTAACCGGGTCGCGCCGGGTGGCCCGAGCCGACGGGGCAATAACAAGCCGTACGTACGGTTTGCCTAACGGAGGGTCAACTGGAACGATCGACCCGTGCCCAGAGTAAGTCAGGACCAGCTCGACGCGCGCCGGCAGGAGATCCTCGGCGCGGCCCGAGCCTGTTTCGCCCGGCACGGCTACGAGGGAGCCACCGTCCGCCGGCTGGAGGAGGCGACCGGGCTGTCCCGGGGCGCGATCTTCCACCACTTCCGGGACAAGGACTCGCTCTTCCTCGCCGTCGCCGAGGACGACGCCGCCGCGATGGTCGAGACGGTGGCCCGCAACGGCCTGGTCCAGGTCATGCGGGACCTGCTGGCCCGGGCGGTCTCCCCGGACACCACCGGCTGGCTGGGCAGCCAGTTGGAGGTGTCCCGCCGGCTGCGCACCGACCCGGCCTTCGCCCGCCGCTGGGCCGAGCGCTCCGCCGCCATCGCCGAGGCGACCCGGGAACGGCTCGTCCGGCAGCGGGAGGCCGGGGTGCTCCGGGAGGACGTCGGCATCGACGTGCTGGCCCAGTTCCTCGAACTGGCGTACGACGGGCTGGTGCTGCACCTGGCGATGGGACGTCCCGCCGGTGACCTCGGCCCGGTGCTGGACCTGGTCGAGGAGGCCGTACGCCGGCGCTGACCCCGGTGGGTCTCGGCTTGGTAACCCGACGCTCAGCCCGATGGCGACGTGGCGAGCCTGCTCCACAATGGGGCGCGTTTCCCTCGCGCGACAGGAGCAGCCATGACCGTCATCGCCGCACCGGGCGACACCTGGGGCATCCCCGGCCCGCTCTTTCTCAAGCTCTACCTGATGGTGGCCGTCGTGGCCGTGGTCGGCACGGTGC
Organism: Micromonospora sp. NPDC092111; assembly: GCF_044755745.1. Classification (NCBI taxonomy): domain Bacteria; kingdom Bacillati; phylum Actinomycetota; class Actinomycetes; order Micromonosporales; family Micromonosporaceae; genus Micromonospora; species Micromonospora sp. NPDC092111. Next base: position 455,077 of record NZ_JBIVRQ010000003.1, on the reverse strand, counting down.
TGCACCGGCGCCGGCTGACCGCCGGCCCCGACTCCGTCGGCGTCGACCAGCTCGGCCCGCAGCAGGTGGCCTATCTCAACGGCGGTGACCAGCTAGCCGTCTGGGCCGCGCTGGGCGGCCTGCGCGGGGCGGGCGCGATCGACGTACGCCCGGACCGCAAGCTGATCGCCGCCGGCCCGCTGCCGGCCGGGATCACCCCGCTCGACTACGCGATCCGACAGGCCGCCGGCCGGCCGGTCGCGGCCCGGGAGCTGCGCCGCGACTCCGGGGTGGCCCGCGCCCTGGAGCGGCTGCGCCAGGGGCTGGAGCAGCACGGCCTGTTGATCGACGCCGACGGCATCCGGGCGCTGCGGCGGGGCCGGAACCTGCTGCTCGGGCTGCTGGTGCTGGGCCTGGTGAGGCTGGTCGCCGGCCTGGTCAACGGACGCCCGGTCGGCTGGCTGCTGCTCGCCCTGCTCGGGCTCGGGGTGACCTTCGCGCTGGTGGCCCGCACGCCCCGGCGGACCCGGGCCGCGAACGTGGCGCTACGCGGCCTGCGCCGGAGCAACATCCACCTCTCGCCGGTCTCCGCCCCCTCGTACGCCACCTACGGGGCGGCCGGCGCGGCGATGGGCGTGGCGCTCTACGGCACCGTCTCGCTCTGGGCGCTCGACCCGGGCTTCGCCGAGCAGGCGGAGATCCAGCGGCAGGCGCTGAACAGCAGCAGCGGAAGCGGCTACTCGTCCGGGTCGACGGGCACCTCCTGCGGGGGCGGCTCGTCCGACGGCGGCGGCTCGTCCTGCGGGGGCGGCGGCGGGTGCGGGGGCGGCGGGTGCGGCGGATGACCGAGCCGGGCGGGGTGGGCATCGGCTGGCGTCCGGAGATCGCCGGTTTCGTCGCCGAGCTGCCCGGGCTGCGCTTCGTCGAGGTGGTGGCGGAGACGCTCGCCCCGGGCGGTCCGCTCCCGCCGGGGCTGGCCGCGCTGCGGGAGGCCGGCGTCACCGTCGTACCGCACGGGGTGCGACTCTCCCTCGGCGGCGCGGAGCCGGTCGACCCGGCCCGGGTGCGGCACCTGGCCCGGGTCGCCGAGCTGGTCGACGCGCCGCTGGTCAGCGAGCACGTCGCGTTCGTCCGGGCCGGCGGGCTGGAGGCCGGCCACCTGCTGCCGCTGCCGCGCAGCCGGGAGGCGGTGGCCGCGGTGGTGGCGAACGTCCGGCGGGCGCAGGCGGAGCTGCCGGTGCCGATCGCGTTGGAACCGATCGCCGCGCTCTTCGACTGGCCCGACGACGAGTTGGACGAGGCGGACTTCCTCACCGAGATCCTGGACGCCACCGGAGCGGGGCTACTGCTCGACGTCGCCAACGTGTACGCCAACGCCCGCAACCGGGGGGAGGACCCGGTCGCCCTGCTGGACCGGCTGCCGCTGGAGCGGATCTCCTACGTCCACGTGGCCGGCGGGTCCGAGCACGGCGGGTTCTACCACGACACGCACACCGATCCGGTGCCGGCGGAGGTGCTGGACCTGGTCGGTGCACTCTGCGCCCGGCACCGGCCGCCCGCGCTGCTGCTGGAGCGCGACGGTCACTACCCGCCCGCCGCCGCGCTACGGGCAGAGCTGGACGCGCTGGCCGGCACCGCCGGCTACCCGGTGGTCACGTGAGCGCGACCGGGCCCGACCCCCGGCCCGCCGCGTCCCCCGGCGGACCGCCGGACAGCCCCGCCGCGGCGGCGGCCGGGCCGATCGGGGCGGCCGCCGACCCCGGGCCGTCCGGCCCGCGCGACGACCTGGCCGCCCGGCAGGCCGCGCTGGTCGCGGCGCTGGTCGCGGGCGCACCCACCCCACCCGGCTTCGCACCCGGCCCGGTGGACGCCGCCCGGGCGGCGCTGCTGCGCAAGCGGGCCGGGGACGTCGCCCGGCACTGGCCGCTGCTCGCCGCCGGCCTCGGCGACGCCTGGTGGGGCACCTTCCGCGACTGGGCGGCGCACCGACCCACCGCCGGTTCGCTGCGCGACGGCTGGGACCTCGCCCGCGACCTGCGGGACCGGGACACCCTCCCCCCGCTCGGGGCGGAGGAGTTGGCCGTCCGCGAGGCGACCGGCCGCTACGACGGGCGGAACCCGCCGCGACGCCGCCGGCTGCCGGCCGTCGCCCGCACCGGCGGCGCCGTCGCCGTGCAGCTCGCCGGCCGGGTACGCCTGCTGCGCCCCGCCCGCCGCTGACTCCCCACCGGCGCGCCCGGCACCCCGGTACGGCAGGATCGGCGGCATGGATCGCGGACTCACCGACCGGCTGGTCTTCGAGACGGTCATCCCGGGCAGCGTCCGGACGGCCCGGACGGTGGCCGCCGCGCTCACCGACGGCGGCGCGATCGGCCTGGTCCCGTCCACCTCGGCGCGGACGTCGAGCACCGGCCTCGGCGTCTCCCACGCCCTGCGTCCCGGCCTACGCGGCCGGTGACCCCGGCCCACCGCTCCCCCGGCCCGGCCGACCGCTCCCTGAGCCCGGCTGACCACTGCCTGAGCCCGGCGGACCGCTCGCTGAGCCCGGCGGACCGCCGGCCGACCCGGGCGGAGCTGGCCGCGGCGGCGGACCGGACCCTGCCGGACGTGCTCGCCACCGGACTGGACGTGCTCTTCGTCGGGATCAACCCGGGCCTCTGGTCGGCGGCCACCGGCTGGCACTTCGCCCGGCCCGGCAACCGCTTCTGGCCGGCCCTGCACCGCGGCGGCTTCACCCCGCGCCGGCTGCACCCGAGCGAGCAGGACACCCTGCCCGGGTACGGGCTGGGCATCACCAACATGGTGGCCCGCGCCACCGCCCGGGCCGACGAGCTGACCCCGGCCGAGTTGGTGGCCGGGGCGGAGTCCCTGGCCACCAAGGTGGCCCGGTACCGGCCCGCGTGGGTGGCGGTGGTCGGGGTGACCGCGTACCGGATCGGCTTCGCCCGGCCGAAGGCCGGCTTCGGCCCGCAGCCGGAGCCACTGGCCGACGCCCGGCTGTGGGTGCTGCCCAACCCGAGCGGCCTGAACGCCCACTTCACCCCGGAGACGCTGGGTGCCGCCTTCGGCGAGCTACGGGCCGCCGTCGGCTAGTGCGGTGACTACCGGTTGTCGGCTGCCCTCGGTGGACCCGCGCGCCGGGTCAACCCACCCGCCGAGTCAACCCACGCGTCGAGTCAACCCACGCGCCGGGGGGCGACCACCGTCGACACCGGTATGCCACCGCACCGGTATGCCACAGCGGCATACCGGTGTCGGGCGGTGTACGGGGTCGACGCCGACACCGTGCCGCAGCGCGTGATGGCGACCCCGCGCTAGTTGGCGGCGGCCGGGGGCAGCGCCTCCTGCGCGACGTAGGTGCCCATCGGGACGGTGGTGATGACCGGCTCGGGCCGGTCCGCCTCGGCGTACGGGACGGACGACTCGGCGACCGCGAACTGGGTGCGGTACAGCTCGGCGTAGAGACCGCCGACCGCGACCAACTCGTCGTGCCGGCCCCGCTCGACGATCCGGCCGCCGTCGAGGACGAGGATCTGGTCGGCGTCCCGGACGGTGGAGAGCCGGTGCGCGATCACCAACGCGGTACGCCCGGTCAGCGCCACGGACAGGGCCCGCTGCACCGCCGCCTCGCTCTCCGAGTCGAGGTGGGCGGTGGCCTCGTCGAGGATCACGATGGACGGCGCCTTGAGCAGCAACCGGGCGATGGCGATGCGCTGCTTCTCTCCGCCGGAGAACCGGTAGCCCCGCTCCCCGACCGTCGTCTCCAGCCCGTCGGGCAAAGACCGGACCAGGTCGGCCACCTGGGCACCGGTCAGCGCGGCCCAGATCTCGTCGTCGGTGGCGTCCGGCTTGGCGTAGCGCAGGTTCTCGGCGATCGTCTCGTGGAACAGGTGGGAGTCCTGGGTGACCACGCCGATCTCGTCGCGCAGCGAGGCCAGGGTGGCGTCCCGGACGTCGACCCCGCCGACCCGCACCGCGCCGTCGGTGACGTCGTAGATCCGGGAGATCAGCATGGACAGCGTGGACTTGCCGGCGCCGGACGGCCCGACCAGGGCCACCATCTGCCCCGGCTCGACACTGAACGAGACGCCCCTGAGCACCGGCTCGTTGATCGTCCGGTCGAGGGTGGCGACCTCCTCCAGGGAGGCGAGCGAGACGTCGGCGGCGGCCGGGTAGCGGAACCGGACGTCGCGGAACTCGACCCGACCGGCACCCCGGGGCACCGGCACCGCGTCGGGCTTCTCCTCGATGCCGGGGCGCAGGTCGAGCACCTCGAAGACCCGGTCGAAGGAGACCAGCGCGCTCATCACGTCGACCCGGACGTTGGATAGCGCGGTCAGTGGGCCGTAGAGGCGGGTCAGCAGCAGGGCGAGGGTGACCACCGTGCCGGCACTGACCGCGCCGGTGACGGCCAGCCAGCCGCCCAGCCCGTAGGTGAGCGCTTGGGCGAGCGAGGCCACCAGCAGCATCGCCACGAAGAAGGTCCGCGAGTACATGGCGGACTGGATGCCGATGTCGCGCACCCGCTCGGCCCGTCCGGCGAACCGGCGGGCCTCCACCTCGGGCGAGCCGAAGAGCTTGACCAGCAGCGCCCCGGCCACGCCGAACCGCTCGGTCATCGTCGCGTTCATCTTCGCGTCGAGGTTGTACGACTCCCGGGTGATCTCGGCCAGCCGCCGGCCGACCCGCCGCGCCGGGACGACGAAGATCGGCAGCATGACCAGCGAGAGCAGGGTGATCTGCCAGGAGAGGGTGAACATCACCGCGGCGGTGAGCACCAACTGGATGACGTTGCTGACCACCCCGGACAGCGTCGAGGTGAACGCCCGCTGGGCGCCCATCACGTCGTTGTTGAGCCGGCTGACCAGCGCCCCGGTCTGAGTCCGGGTGAAGAACTGCAACGGCATCCGCTGCACGTGGTCGTAGACCCGGGTACGCAGGTCGAGGATGATCCCCTCACCGATCCGGGCCGAGTACCACCGTTGGGCCAGGGAGAAGAGCGCGTCGGCGACCGCGAGGACGCCGATGACCAGGGCGAGCCGGACGACCGTGGCACCCGCCCCGGGGCCACCCCCGCTGATCGCGTTGATCACGTGGCCGGCCAGCACCGGGGTGGCCACCCCGATCACCGCCGCGATCACCACGGTCACCAGGAAGACGACGATGTCCCGCCGGTACGGACGGGCGAACGCCACGATCCGCCCGGCGGTGCCACGGGTGAGTCGGTGCGTGGAGACCTCGTCCCGGCTGCGCATCGACCGGAGCATGCTCCACCCGGCCATGTTGCCGCCCGCCATCGGGTTGGACATCGGTCACCTCCGGGTCGTGGCGGGCGGAACCGGTCGACGGCCCCTGGCGCGGGCTGCGCCGTCGGGTCAATTCTCCCGACGACTACGACAACCTCGGTGGTAACCCGGCTCTTCCCGTACGGTCCTTACTATTCTCCCCGGCCGGCGAGGTCGCGCAGCCGGCGGGTCTGCGCCTCCCGCTCGGCGCGCTGCTGGTCGGCGGGCGAGCGGCCGGACGCCCCGGCGAGCAGCGCCTTGATCTCCACCACCGCGTCCCGGTCGCCGGCGAGCAGCCCGGCGGTCAGGTCCCGGACCGCGCCGTCCAGCTCGGCGGGGGGTACGACGAGGTTGGCGAGCCCGATCCGGTCCGCCTCGGCGGCGTCCATCCGCCGGCCGGTGGCGCAGATCTCCAGCGCGCGGGCGTAACCGACCAGCTCCACCAGGCGCTTGGTGCCGGCGAGGTCGGGGACCAGGCCGAGGGTCACCTCGGCCATCGAGAACTTCGCGTCCTCGGCGAGGACGCGCAGGTCGCAGGCGAGGGCGAGCTGGAAGCCGGCGCCGATGGCGTGCCCCTGCACGGCGGCCACCGAGATGACGTCGGGGCGGTGCAGCCAGGTGAAGCCGGCCTGGTACTCGGCGATCCGCTCGGCGCACTCCTGCTCGGGCAGGGTGGACAGCTCGGCGAAGGAGCCGGGGCCCTGGGCACCGGCGACCGACAGGTCGAGCCCGGCGGAGAACGCCCGCCCCGCACCGCGTACCACGACGACACGCACGTCGCCGGGCAGGTCCCGGGAGAAGTCGCTCATCGCACGCCACATCGCCGGGGTCTGGGCGTTGAGCACGTCGGGCCGGCACAACGTGACCGTCGCGACCGGCCCGTCGCAGTGGAGTCGCACCCCGGTCGTCTCGGCGGTCACCGGACCGCCCGGGGCGCGTTGATGGACGCGGCTGGTGGGCGGATCACGCCTTCTTGCGGCGCCGGGCGCCGCCACGCTGTCGCAACTGCACCCCGGACTCGGTGAGCACCCGGTGGATGAACCCGTAGGATCGGCCGGTCGAGGCCGCGAGCGCGCGGATGCTCTCCCCTGAGGTGTACCGCTTTACCAGGTCCTTGGCGAGCGTCTGACGCTCGGCTCCGACGATCCGGCGACCTTTCTCAGTGCTGGTGGCTGTGCCAGTGGCTGCCATGCTGATTCCTCACGTCCCAGACTGTGCGGTTCGGATACGGTCCCACCTATTAGACCGCCTCGAACGATCATGCGCCAGATATCAACTCTTCGCCAACCGACACGCTATGCAGTGTCGCCTACCCGATAGAGTGATCCTCCCGACCGGCGGACAGCGGCGGACACCGATCCGCCGGCCCGGGCACCTGCCCCTCGCCGGTCGGGTACGCCGGCCCGTAGCCTGCCTGTCGTGACAGACCTGCTGGGGAGCGCGGGCGGGGCGGCAGCCGTCTTCGCCGCCACCAACCTCGACGACATCGTGGTGCTGACCGTGCTCTTCGTCGCGGCGCGGGCCAGCGGCCGGCCCCGCCGGTGGCAGATCGTGACCGGGCAGTACCTGGGCATCGGCGCCCTCGCCGCGGCCAGCGCGGTGGTCGCCGCCGGCCTGCTGGTCGTCCCGGACCCGTGGACCGGCCTGCTCGGGCTGCTCCCGATCGGGCTCGGCGTCCGGGCGCTGCTCGCCCGCACCGACGACGACGCCCCGCCGGCCGTGGTCGGCAGCCTGCTCGGGGTGACCGGGGTGACGATCGCCAACGGCGCCGACAACATCGCCGTCTACGTCCCGGTGTTCCGCTCCCTCGATCCGGGCACCGGGCTGGTCTACCTGGTGGTCTTCGCGGCCCTGGTCGCCATCTGGTGCGCCGCCGCCGCGCTGCTCGGCGGCCACCCCCGGGTGGTCCGGCTGGTCGGTCGGGCCGGCCACTGGCTGGTACCGGCCATCTTCGTCGTCATCGGCCTGGTGATCCTGGTCAGCTCGGGTGTCGTCGGCCGGCTGGCCGACCTCGCCGGCTGACCGCCGGACCGCCCGGCCTCGGCACCGCCCGCCTCGCCCGCCGGACCGGCCGGCCTCCCGCCGGTCCGGCCCGGTGACAGCGGTACGACCAGCTCGGGTCAGGCCAGTTCGACCAGTTCGAGGAGGTCGTCGCTCCAGGCGTCCTCGTCGCCGTCGGGCAGCAGGATCGCGCGGTCGGGCTTGAGGGCGAGCACCGCGCCGGGATCGTGGGTGACCAGGACGATGGCGCCGGGATAGCGGGCGATGGCGTCGAGCACCTGCTCCCGGCTGACCGGGTCGAGGTTGTTCGTCGGCTCGTCGAGCAGCAGCACGTTGGCGCCGGAACAGACCAGGGTGGCCAGGGCCAGCCGGGTCTTCTCGCCACCGGAGAGCACCCCGGCCGGCTTGTCCACGTCCTCGCCGGAGAAGAGGAACGCGCCGAGGATCTTGCGCAGGTCGGTGTCGGACTGCTCGAACGCGGCGCTGCGCATGTGCTCCAGCACCGTACGGTCCACGTCGAGGGTCTCGTGCTCCTGGGCGTAGTAGCCCAGCCGCAGCCCGTGCCCGGCGTGCACCCCGCCGGTGTCCGGCGGGAGCAGGCCGCCGAGCATCCGCAGCAGGGTGGTCTTGCCGGCGCCGTTGAGGCCGAGGATGGCCACCCGGGAGCCCCGGTCCACCGCCACGTTCACGTCGGTGAAGATCTCCAACGACCCGTACGACTTCGACAGCCCGGACGCGGTCAGCGGGGTCTTGCCGCACGACGCCGGGGTGGGGAAGCGCACCTTGGCCACCTTGTCGGCCTGGCGCACCTCCTCCAGTCCGGAGATCAGCTTCTCGGCCCGGCGGGCCATGTTCTGCGCGGCGACGGTCTTGGTGGCCTTGGCCCGCATCTTGTCGGCCTGCGCCATCAACGCGCCGGCCTTCTTCTCGGCGTTGGCCCGCTCCCGGCGGCGACGCCGCTCGTCGGTCTCCCGCGCCTCCTGGTACGCCTTCCAGCCCAGGTTGTAGACGTCGACCACGGAGCGGGTGGCGTCGAGGAACCAGACCTTGTTGACCACCGACTCCAGCAGCGAGCCGTCGTGGGAGATCACGATCAGGCCGCCCTTGTGGTTGGCGAGGAAGCTTCGCAGCCAGGTGATCGAGTCGGCGTCGAGGTGGTTGGTGGGCTCGTCGAGCAGCAGGATGCCGCCGCCGTTCTCCCCGGCGTCGCGGAACAGGATCCGGGCCAGCTCGATCCGGCGGCGCTGGCCGCCGGAGAGGGTGCCGATGGTCTGGGCGAGCGCCCGGTCGGGCAGCCCCAGGTTGGCGCAGATCCGGGCGGCCTCGGCCTCGGCGGCGTACCCGCCCAGCGAGGCGAACTGGTCCTCCAGCGCGCCGTAGCGGCGGACCAGCCGATCGTCGGCGTCCTCGGCGAGCTTCTCCTCGATCTCCTTCATCTGGGCCATCAGCACGTCCAGCCCCCGGGCGGAGAGCACCCGGTCCCGGCCGGTGACCTCCAGGTCGCCGGTGCGCGGGTCCTGGGGCAGGTAGCCGATGGCGCTGCGCCGGTCGATCTGCCCGGCGTACGGCTGGCCCTCGCCGGCCAGCACCTTGAGGGTGGTGGTCTTGCCGGCGCCGTTACGGCCGACCAGGCCGATCCGGTCGCCGGGCTGCACCCGCAGGGTGGTGTCGGACAGCAGGATGCGGGCGCCGGCGCGCAGCTCCAGGCCGGTGACACTGATCATTTTCCGGTACTCGCTCTCGGGGTCTGGAAGGGCTGACTCAGGGCACGCGAAAGCGCCGGCGGGTCGATGGTTCCCGTCGGCGCGGGGCGGTTCAGCCTTCGCAGCGCAGCACCCGACAAGTGTACCGGGCGGCCCCGCGCACCCCGCCCGGATTACCAGGCAAGATCATCGGGTACCGAACCGCCGTCCGGACCCGGTCCGGTACCGCAACCACCACACGTGACGAATCGGTGATCGGGGTCAAAATGGAGCTGAACGAGAACGCACGGATCGACACCAGCCAGGTGGACGACCGGCGCGGGTCCGGCGGAGGCGGCGGCGGGATGGGCATACCGATCCCGACCGGGGGCGGCCGGGGCGGGATCGTGGGCATCGTCATCGCCGTGCTGGTCGCCCTGTTGGGCGGCGGCTTCGGGCTCAACGCGATGACCGGCGACGACAGCGGCGCCGGTCAGGGCGACAACACCGCGCTGGAGCAGAAGTGCTCGGCGCAGGACGCGCTGAAGCAGCTCGACTGCCGCAACAACCTGTACGTCAACTCGATCCAGGCGTACTGGACCACGGCGATGCCGGCGGTCTTCGGCGAGCCGTACCAGCCCTCGAAGACCGTCTTCTTCAGCCAGGGCGTCAGCACCGGCTGCGGCCAGGCCGACTCCGGCGTCGGGCCGTTCTACTGCCCGGCCGACGACCTGGTCTACATCGACCTCACCTTCTACCGGACCCTCGCCGACCAGCTCGACGCCGCCGGTGAGTTCGCCCAGCCCTACGTGCTGGCCCACGAGTACGGCCACCACGTGCAGGACCTGCTCGGCACGGAGGCACAGATGCGCCGCCAGCAGCAGCGCGACCCGGGCAACGCCAATGCACTGTCGGTGAAGCTGGAGTTGCAGGCCGACTGCTACGCCGGCGCCTGGGCCAAGAACGCCACCGGCACCGCCGACGAGCGGGGTCAGAAGATCTTCAAGAGCATCACCGAGCAGGACATCCAGCAGGCGATCGACACCGCCGAGAAGATCGGCGACGACGCGATCCAGCAGCGCTCCGGCCGCCCGGTGAACCCCGACGAGTTCACCCACGGCACCTCCGCGCAGCGCAGGCAGTGGTTCACCAAGGGCTACACCACCGGCGACCCGAAGTCCTGCGACACGTTCGGCAGCAGCCGCTGACCGGTCGACCCGACCGCGTCACCCGGCGGCCGGTGGGCGAGCCCACCGGCCGCCGTCGTCGGGACCGCCGCAGAGCCCGCCCGGACCGCCGCAGGCCAACCCGGACCGCCGCAGACTCAGGCCGGACCGCCGCAGGCCAACCCGGACCGCCGCAGACTCAGGCCGGACCGCCGCAGGCCAACCCGGACCGCCGCAGGCTCAGGCCGGGTCGCGGACCAGGATCCGGACCGCGCGGGCGGCGGCGATCGACGCCACCAGGACCGCGTGCCGGGGCTCCGGCACGTCGAGCAGCCGGTCCGCGCGGCGCGCGGCGAGCGGGGCGAGCCGCCGGTCGGCCAGTACCGTGTCGACCGCCCGCCGGTCGCCGCCGCAGACCAGCGCGGCCAGCGTCGCCGCCTGCGGCAGCAGCAGCCGTACGGCCAGCTCGGCGGCGTCGCCCAGGGCGGCCTTCGCCTGGTTGTCCCGCCGCCGGGCGAACCGCTGCTGGGACCAGCCTCCGGCGGCGGTGCGCCCCTGCACGTAGCGGGTGTCGACCTTGGAGACCGTCAGCTCGTCACCCGCCGCCACGCCGACCGCCACCGCGCCCTTGCGGGCGAGCAGCAGGCCGAGCCGGCGCGGCGCGGCGGCGGCGGCCACGAACCCGGGCACGTCGCCGGTGACCGGAGCGCCCGGCGGAGCGTGCAGCTCGGCGGTCGCGCCGTCGGGGGCGGCGAGCAGCAGCCCGTACCCCTCGATGGTGGTGGTGGGTGGGCCGTGCCGGTCGGCGAAGCCCTCGACCCAGCGCGCGACGCGGGTCGGGTCGACCTCGACCCATCGGCCGCCGCCGGCTGCGGGTCGACTGCTCATGATCCGACCGTACGACACGACCGGCCGCCGGCGGTCAGCCGGGCCACACCGTGACGACGGCGAGCACCGCGATCAGCGCGCTGGAGGCCAGCCCGGTGAGCAGCCGGCCCCGGGGTCCGGCCAGGGCCTGACCGAGCAAGGTGCCGCCGCCCGCGATCAGGAGCTGCCAACTGGCCGACGCCAGGAAGACGCCCGCCACGAAGAGCGCGGCCGTGGCCGGCTCCGGGTCGGTGGCGTCGCGGCGACCGAGGACGAGTGCGGCGAAGTAGAGCACCGTCATCGGGTTGAGCAGCGTCAACGCCAGTACCCCGGCGAAGGCGCCGGCCGGCGTGCCGAGCCCGCTGCCGGGGACCGTCGGCGGGGCCCCGGACGGCCGCCGGGACCGCCACGCCCGGCACAGCCCGTGGCCGGCGAGGAACAGGAGCACGCCCGCCGCGACGACCCGCAGCGGACCGGCCACCGGGGCGATCACACCGGCCAGCCCCGCCCCGCCGAGCACCGCGACGGCGGCGTAGAGCCCGTCGGCGGTGGCCACCGCCAGCGCCGCCGCCGCGCCGACCCGCAACGAGGTGCGGGCGCTGAGGCCGAGGATCAGGATCGCGATGGCGCCGACCGGGATGGCCACGCCGTAGCCGGCGAGCAGGCCGGCGAGGAGCGCGTCAGCCATGGCGGGCGGACCCCCGCCACCTCCCGCCGGCGGCCCGCTGCTGTCGCCCGGAACCGACGACGGCGCGGGCGGGCAGGGCACGGTGCAGACGGAGATCGGTCACGGCCGCCATTCTGGGGCCGACCCAGGGCATCGGGGAAACGAGTTTCGCCCCGCCGGGCCACGGCGGACGCGTCGAGCGCGGCACCCCTGCCGGGATACCGCGCTCGACCGGGACGGACCGGAGCCGCTCAGACGTTGAAGCCGAGGGAACGGAGCTGGTCCCGCCCCTCGTCGGTGATCTTGTCCGGCCCCCACGGCGGGAGCCACACCCAGTTGATCCGGATGTCGTCGACCAGCCCGCCACCGGGGCCGGTGGTCAGCGCCTGCCGGGCCTGGTCCTCGATCACGTCGGTGAGCGGGCAGGCCGCCGAGGTCAGCGTCATGTCCAGGGTGGCGACGTTCTCGTCGTCCACGTGCACGCCGTACACCAGGCCGAGGTCGACCACGTTGATGCCCAACTCGGGGTCGACGACGTCCTTCATCGCCTCCTCGATGTCGGCGACCGCGGCCCGGCCACCCACCGGCGTCGCCGCGGCGTCGGCGGCCCCGGCGCCCGCCGCCGGAGTCGCGGTGGCGTCACCGGCCTCCGGCGTCGCCGCGGTAGCGGTGTCCTCGCTGCTCATGCCTTAACCTCCGTCGGGCTCACGCCCACCCCGGCGCGTGCCGCGGCGTCCTTGAACGCCATCCACGGCAACAGCGCGCACTTGACCCGGGCCGGGTAGCGCGCGACACCCGCGAACGCCACCCCGTCACCGAGCACGTCCTCGTCCGGCGTGACCTGCCCACGTCCGGACATCAACTCGACGAACGCCTCGTGCACGGCGAACGCCTCCCCCGCGCCCCGACCACGCAGCAGCTCGTGCAGCACACTCGCCGACGCCTGGCTGATCGAACAGCCCATACCGTCGTACGAGATGTCGCCGAGCGTGTCGCCGTCGGTGGCCACCCGGACGGTGATCTCGTCACCGCAGGTCGGGTTGACGTGGTGCGCCTCGGCCACCCGGGCGTCCGGGTCGTCGGGGTCGCGCAGCCCACGGCCGTGCGGGTGCTTGTAGTGGTCCAGGATGATCTCCTGGTAGAGCTGGTCGAGCTGCATCAGTCGAACACCTTCCGCACCTGCTCCAGGCCCGCCACCAGGGCGTCGATCTCCGCCGTCGTGGTGTACAGGTAGAACGACGCCCGCGTCATGGCCGGTACGCCGAACCGGGTGCACACCGGCTTCGCGCAGTGGTGCCCCACCCGCACCTGCACGCCGAGCGAGTCGAGGACCTGCCCCACGTCGTGCGGGTGCACGTCGCCGAGCGCGAACGAGATCGTCCCGCCCCGGCCGACCGGCACCGTCGGACCGAAGATCCGCAGCCCCGGCACGGTGGCGAGGGCATCCAGCGCGTACGCGGTCAGCTCCTTCTCGTGCCACTGGATCGCCCGCATCCCGATGCCGGACAGGTAGTCCACCGCCGCACCGAGCGCCACCGCCTCGGCGATCGGCGGGGTGCCCGCCTCGAACCGGGCCGGCGGGGCGGCGAACGTCGAACGCGCCATGCTGACCGTCTCGATCATCGAGCCGCCGCCGAACACCGGGGGCATCGCGGCCAGCAGCTCGGCCCGGCCCCACAGCACACCGATGCCGGTCGGGCCGCACATCTTGTGCCCGGTGAAGACGACGAAGTCGGCGTCGAGGTCGACCACGTCCACCGGCAGGTGCGGCACCGACTGCGAGCAGTCGAGCAGCAGCAGCGCACCCACCTGGCGGACCCGCTCGGTGATCCGGGCGGTGGCGTTGACGGTGCCGAGGATGTTGGAGGTGTGCACCAGCGAGACGATCTTCGTCCGCTCGGTGACCAGCTCCGTTAGCCCCGACTCGTCCAGCCGGCCGTTGTCGGTGACCGGAAACCAGCGCAGGGTCGCGCCGGTCCGCTCGGCCAGCAACTGCCACGGGACGATGTTCGAGTGGTGCTCCATCTCGGAGATCACGATCTCGTCGCCGGGCCGCAGCCGGAACCGGTCGTCCGTCTCGCGCGACGGAGCAGCCAGCACGGCGGCGTCGGGCCGCAGCGAGGCGTTGGAGAACGCGTACGCCACGATGTTGATCGCCTCGGTGGAGTTCTTGGTGAACACCACCTCGTCCACGCTCGGCGCGTTGACGAACGCGGCGATCTTGGCTCGCGCGCCCTCGTACGCCTCGGTCGCCTCGGTGCCCAGGGTGTGCACCGAACGGGACACGTTGGCGTTGTGCATCGCGTAGTGCTCGGCGAGCACGTCGAGCACCTGCCGCGGCTTGTGCGAGGTGTTGGCGCTGTCGAGATAGACCAGCCGGTGCCCGTTGACCTCCCGGTCGAGGATCGGGAAGTCGGCGCGCACCGCGGCCACGTCGAAACGCGGCACGTCGTCGTACTGCGGCATCCCCTCGGGGATGGCGATGGTGGTCATCTCAGCGGCCCCTGTCCTTGTGTTCAGGCCCGCGCGGCGCCGGCCCCGGCGACGTACCGCTCGTAGCCCTCGTCCTCAAGCTTGTCGGCCAGTTCCGGGCCGCCCTGCTCGACGATCCGGCCGGCGACGAAGACGTGCACGAAGTCCGGCTTGATGTAGCGCAGGATCCGGGTGTAGTGGGTGATCAGCAGCAGGCCGGTGTCGCCGCTGTCGCGGACCCGGTTCACGCCCTCGCTGACCACGCGCAGCGCGTCCACGTCGAGGCCGGAGTCGGTCTCGTCGAGGATGGCCATCTTCGGCTTGAGCAGTTCGAGCTGCACGATCTCGTGCCGCTTCTTCTCGCCGCCGGAGAAGCCCTCGTTGACGTTGCGCTGGGCGAACGCCGGGTCCATCTGGAGGCGCTCCATCGCGCCGCGCAGCTCGCCGCCCCAGGTGCGCAGCTTCGGGGCGGTGCCGTCGATGGCGGTCTTGGCGGTACGCAGGAAGTTGGCCACCGAGACGCCGGGCACCTCGACCGGGTACTGCATGGCCAGGAAGAGGCCGGCGCGGGCCCGCTCGTCGACGGACATCGCCAGCACGTCGACGCCGTCGAGGGTCACCGACCCGCCGGTGATCTCGTACTTGGGGTGACCGGCGATCGAGTACGCCAGGGTCGACTTGCCGGAGCCGTTCGGGCCCATGATGGCGTGGGTCTCCCCGGACTTCACGGTCAGGTCGACACCGGACAGGATCGGCTTGAGCTCACCCTCGGGCAGCTTGACCGACACCTTCAGGTCGCGGATCTCCAGGGTGCTCATTATCGGGTCACTCCATTGCTCGGCGTCAGGCTGACGTAGATGTCGCCGTCGCGTACTTCGACGGGATAGACGGGTACGGGTTCGGTGGCGGGCAGCCCGGTGGGCTCACCCGTCCGCAGGTCGAAACGGGAACCGTGCAGCCAGCATTCCAGCGTGCACCCCTCGACCTCACCCTCGGACAGGGCGATCGAGGCGTGCGAGCACTCGTCGTGGGCGGCGTAGAACCCGCCGTCGGAGCCGTGCACCAGCGCCAGCGGGGTGCCGTCGACCTCGGCCCTGATCACGGTGCCCTTCGGCACGTCCTCGGTGGAGCAGATCCGGATCATCAGGCGCCGGCCTTCGCCAGCCGGGCCTCGATCGCGTCCCCCAGCCGCTCGCGCAGCTCCTCGACCGGGATCTTGTTGATCAGCTCGGCGAAGAAGCCCCGCACCACCAGGCGGCGGGCCTCACCCTCCGGGATGCCCCGGGCCATCAGGTAGAAGAGCTGCTCGTCGTCGAAACGGCCGGTCGCGCTGGCGTGACCGGCACCGGCGATCTCGCCGGTCTCGATCTCCAGGTTGGGCACCGAGTCGGCCCGCGCGCCGTCGGACAGCAGCAGGTTCCGGTTGATCTCGTACGTGTCGGTGCCGGTCGCCTCGGCCCGGATCAGCACGTCGCCCACCCACACCGTGTGCGCGTCGTCGCCCTGCAACGCGCCCCGGTAGCCGACGTAGGAACGGCAGTCCGGCACGTTGTGGTCGACGAGCTGGCGGTGCTCCAGGTGCTGGCCGCCGTCGGCGAAGTAGACGCCGTACAGCTCGGCCTCGCCGCCCCGACCGGTGTACTCCACCGAGGTGTACTGCCGGACCAGGTCGCCGCCGAGGCTGACCTGGACGTGCGACACCTTGGCGTCCCGGCCGAGCCGGACCTTCAGGTGCTGGGCCTGGACGGCGTCGGCGGCCCAGTCGGCGACGGTGACCAGGGTCAGCTTCGCCCCGTCGGCCACCGCGACCTCGACGTTGTCGGCCAGGGTGGCCGAGCCGACGTGCTCCAGCACCAGCACCACCTCGGCGAACCGGCCGACGTCGACGAAGGTGTGCCCGAAGGCCAACCCGGCGGCGTCGTCGCCGACCACCCGCAGGGTCACCGGCGCGCCCACCACGGCGTCGGCCGCGACCTCGACCAGCAGCGCCTGCCCGGCGCCGCCGTACGCGAGCGCACTGATCCGGTCGACCGGGGTGAGCACGCTGCCCACCCGCGGGTCGTCCCGCCCGACCCGCGTGACGGTGACGCCCTCGGGCAGGTCGCCGTACTCGTGGCGGACCGTGCCGGTGGCGGCCGGCGCGCCACCGACCAGCCCGCGCAGCCGCTTGAGCGGGGTGAAACGCCAATCCTCCTCCAGGCCCGTGAGGGCCGGGAAGTCGGCGACGTCGTACGAGCGGAGCGCCTGCGACTTGGTGCTGGGCGGCGCGGAAGCCTGGGTAGTCATCTCTTCCTTGGTGTCTATCCGTGACGGCGGTGTCAGTGGAACCGGAGGACGGGCCGGGCCAGGCACGGCCCGTCGCAACGTGGGCGGCGTCAGCCGACCGCGCCCTCCATCTGGAGCTCGATCAGACGGTTCAGCTCCAGGGCGTACTCCATCGGGAGCTCCTTGGCGATCGGCTCGATGAAGCCGCGCACGATCATCGCCATCGCCTCGTCCTCGCTCAGGCCCCGGCTCATCAGGTAGAAGAGCTGGTCGTCGCTGATCTTGGAGACGGTCGCCTCGTGGCCCATCGACACGTCGTCCTCGCGGATGTCGACGTACGGGTAGGTGTCCGAGCGGGAGATGGTGTCGACCAGCAGGGCGTCGCACTTGACCGTGCTCCGGCTGTGGTGCGAACCCTCCAGCACCTGCACCAGCCCCCGGTACGAGGTACGGCCGCCACCACGGGCGATCGACTTCGACACGATGGTCGAGGAGGTGTGCGGCGCGGCGTGCACCATCTTGGCGCCGGCGTCCTGGTGCTGGCCCTCGCCGGCCATGGCCACCGAGAGCACCTCGCCCTTGGCGTGCTCGCCGGTCATGTAGACCGCCGGGTACTTCATGGTGACCTTCGAGCCGATGTTGCCGTCGACCCACTCCATGGTCGCGCCCTCGTGGCAGACCGCCCGCTTGGTGACCAGGTTGTAGACGTTGTTCGACCAGTTCTGGATGGTCGTGTAGCGGCACCGCGCGTTCTTCTTGACGATGATCTCCACGACCGCGCTGTGCAGCGAGTCCGAGGAGTAGAGCGGCGCGGTGCAGCCCTCGACGTAGTGCACGTACGCGCCCTCGTCGACGATGATCAGGGTCCGCTCGAACTGGCCCATGTTCTCCGTGTTGATCCGGAAGTAGGCCTGTAGCGGGATCTCCACGTGCACGCCCTTCGGCACGTAGATGAACGAGCCACCGGACCACACGGAGGTGTTCAGCGCGGCGAACTTGTTGTCGCCGACCGGGATCACCGTGCCGAAGTACTCCTTGAAGACGTCCTCGTGCTCCTTGAGGGCGGTGTCGGTGTCCAGGAAGATGACACCCTGCTCCTCAAGGTCCTCGCGGATCTTGTGGTAGACCACCTCGGACTCGTACTGCGCCGCGACGCCGGCGACCAGCCGCTGCTTCTCCGCCTCGGGGATGCCCAGCCTGTCGTAGGTGTTCTTGATGTCCTCCGGCAGGTCCTCCCAGCTCGTGGCCTGCTTCTCGGTGGACCGCACGAAGTACTTGATGTTGTCGAAGTCGATCCCGGTGAGATCGGCGCCCCAGGCCGGCATCGGCTTGCGACCGAACAGCCGCAGGCCCTTCAGCCGCAGGTCGAGCATCCAGGCCGGCTCGTTCTTCTTCGCCGAGATGTCCCGCACCACCGCCTCGTTCAGGCCACGCTGGGCGGCGGCCCCGGCGACGTCGGAGTCGGCCCAGCCGTACTCGTAGCGACCGAGGGCGGCGAGCTGCTCATCCTGGGTCAGGGGCTGGACGATCTGCTCGGTCATCTATCTGTCCTCACAGTGGTTGCGGTGTTACCGGACTGGGCACGCGGCTGGGCCGGGATGTGCGTGGTGCACACCCCGTCGCCGTGCGCGATGGTGGCCAGGCGCTGCACGTGGGTGCCGATCAGGCGGGAGATCACCGCGGTCTCGGCCTCGCATAGCTGGGGGAACTCGGCGGCCACGTGCGCCACCGGGCAGTGGTGCTGGCAGAGCTGACCGCCGGAGGCGATCGTGGACGCGTTCGCAGCGTAGCCCTCGGCGGTGAGCGCCCCGGCGAGTGCCTCCGCCCGGGCGAGCGGCTCGTCACCGGCGTCCTCCATGGCGGCCCGGCAGCGGGCCTCCAGGGCGGCGACCTGGTCGGCGGCGAACGACTCCACCGCCGCCGAACCACCGTTGCGGGCGATCCAGCGCAGCGCAGCGGTGGCCATGTTGTCGTAGTGGTGCGTGCCACAGCGACCCCGGGCCGCGTCGGTCAGCAGGAAGACCTTGGCCGGGCGCCCCCGGCCACGGCTGCCCCGGACGACCTGTTCCCGGGCGACCACGTCGCCGTCGGCGAGCATCGCGTCGAGGTGCCGGCGGATCGCGGCCGGGCTGAGCCCCAGCGCCGAGCCGAGCTGCGCGGCGGTGGTCGCCCCCCGCTCCAGCAGCAGCCAGGTGACCCGGTCGCGGGTGGAAAGATCGGTGGACGCGGCCGGCGACAACTCCTGCTCGGCGCGGCTGACGCCGCGTCGGGACCTGGAGCCGTCGCCGGCGACCGGAGCGGTCGCCGGCAGGTGCCCGGAGAGCGCCGCCGCGTTTTTCACAACGCCAACGTTACGTAATTCGTCGGGGGCCCGCAAACCCGGGGCCCGGTGATCCCGCCCACCGGGTCCCCGGAGTCACCCGATCGGGATCAACTACGGTGCGTAGGATTCGCTCCGTGAAGCGATCCGTCCGGTTCCCGGTCCCCGCCGCGCTGGTCCGCCTGGTCGACCGGTTCCCGGTCTCGGCCACCCCGCTGCGCCGCCTCGCGTACGCCTCGATCGTGGCGAACGTGGCCATCGTCGTGACCGGCGGGGCCGTCCGGCTCACCGCCTCCGGCCTCGGCTGCCCGACCTGGCCCCGGTGCACCGACGCCTCGTACACCACCACCGCCGAGATGGGCGTGCACGGGGTGATCGAGTTCGGCAACCGGCTGCTCACCTTCGCCGTCGGGTTCATCGCCCTGGCCACCGTACTGGCGGTGCTGGCGCACCGGCCCCGGCGCCGGGGGCTGCTGGGGCTGGCGGTGGCCGTGTTCCTCGGCATCCCGGCCCAGGCCGTGGTCGGCGGCATCACCGTGCTGACCAACCTCAACCCGTGGGTGGTCGGGCTGCACTTCCTCGCCTCGATGGCGGTCATCGCCGCGGCGTACGCGCTCTGGCGGCGCGTCGTCGAGCCGGACGGGCCGACGGCGCCCACGGTGCCCCGGCCGCTGCGCGCCCTGGCCCTGCTCACCACGGCGGCCAGCGGCGCGGTGCTGGTCATCGGCACCTGGGTGACCGGCAGCGGTCCGCACGCCGGCGACCACGGCGCGGCCCGCAACGGGCTGGCCCCGGAGACCATCTCGCAGGTGCACGCCGACGGGGTGTTCCTGCTGGTCGGCCTCTCCGTCGCGCTGGTGTTCGCGTTCCGCGCGGTCGGCGCGCCCGGCCCGGCCCGGGCCGCGCTGGTACTGGTCGCGGTGGAGCTGGGGCAGGGCCTGATCGGCTTCGTGCAGTACTTCACCAACCTGCCCGGGGCGCTGGTCGCCGCGCACATGCTCGGCTCCTGCCTGGTGCTGCTGGCCACCCTGGCGGTGCTGTGGTCGACCCGGGAGCGCAGGCCGGTCATGCCCGAGCCGGCGGCCGGCCGGGCCGACGAGCGGGTACCGGCCACCGTCTGAGCCCGCCGGCCGGTGTACGCCCCCGGGCCGCCGGGGACGGCGCTACGGCAGACCGCTCTCACCCCGCACCCCGCACACCACCACGCCACCCTCGCACGGGCCGGTCCCGCGCGGGGACCGGGGCCGCGCGGGGACCGGGGCCGCGCGGGGACCGGGGCCGCGCGGGGACCGGGGCCGCGCGGGGACCGGGGCCGCGCGGGGCCGCTTTCAAGATCACACTTGAACATGGTTGTAGTGGCCTCCCTGGGATCGGGAGGCCACTACAACCATGAAGTAGCACGATCTTGCGGCCCGGCGGCCCGGCGGCCCGGCGGGACGGGCGCGGCGAGCCCCGACGCGGCGAGTGGGTCGGACGCGGCGGTCGGGCCCGGCAAGGCGGGTCACTGCGCGGCGGGCCCGGCGCGGCGGGTCGGGTGGGGCGGAGTCACTGCGCGGCGGGTCGGGTGGGGCGGAGTCACTGCGCGGCGGGTCGGGTGGGGCGGATCAACGGCACCGGGTCGGGTGGACGGGATCAGCGGCGGGACAGGTGGGTCAGCACCGCCTCGGCGAGGCGGTCGGCGGCGCTGTCTGCGTAGCCGAGGAACAGCGACGGCTCGGTCAGCTCCAGCTCGACCAGGACCGGCCCGCCGTCCGGGCCCGGGATGAGGTCCACCCGGGCGTAGAGCAGCCGGTCCGGGCCGCCGGGGACCTCGGCCAGCACCCGTGCCGCGACGGCCAGCTCGTCGTCGGTGGCGGTGCGCGGGCTGATCTCCTCGGGCTTGTAGAGCCCGTCGACGCCCAGGTCCGGGCCGTCCAGCATGGGGCCCTTGCGGATGGCGTGGCTGAACGCCAGGCCGTCCGGGCCGGCCAGGAAGAGCAGCGCGGTCTCGCCGGCGGTGTCGACCGCGCTCAGGTACGGCTGGACCATGGTGACCCGGCCGGCCGCCGACAGCCGGCGGACGTGCGCGGCGGCCAGTTCCCGGTGCTCCGGGTCGGTCAGGTCGTACCGGCCGGTGTCCTGGCTGCCGGCGCTGACCGCGGGCTTCACGACGTACTCGCCGGGGGTGGCGGGTGGGGTCCAGGTCTCGCCCGGCCCGACCCAGGTGGTGGGCACGGTGGGCACCCCGGCGGCGGAGAGCTCCCCGAGGTAGCGCTTGTCGGTGTTCCAGCGGACCACGTCCGCCGGGTTGACCAGGGCCGGCACGGTCTCCGCCCAGGCCACGAACTCGTCGCGGCGCAGCGCGTAGTCCCACGGCGAGCGGAGCACGACCAGGTCGTGGCCGGCCCAGTCGACCTGCGGATCGTCCCAGACGGCGGTCTCGACGGCGACGCCGCGCGCGGCCAGCGGGGCGAGCACCAGTCGGTCGTCCGGGTCGAGGTCGGCCAGCCGGGAGCAGGTGACGAGAGCGACCCGGGGTTCCCCCCGGGTCGACTGCTGGTGGTGGGTCAACTCGGCCGTCAACGGGCCATCGTGCGACGGGCCATCGACCGCCACAGGTCGTTGCTCGGCCGCATCTGGTCCATCAGTTCACGCTCCCAGGCGTTCTCGACGGTGACTCCCGCCTTGGCGCACGCCTCCCGCGCGACGACGGTGTCGTCGGCGAACTGGTCGCCCCACTCCCCGTCGGCGCCGACGAGGACGATCCGGGCGCCACGCTTGCCGACGTACTCGATGACCGCCTTCGCACCACCGTGCCCGGCGGCGAACGACTTGATGCCCGAGACCAGCCCGTCGGGGGCGTGCTCGGTGGTCTGCTCAGTCGTCAACGTCGTATCGGAACCTTCTGCCATGACGCGAAGCCTAAGCAGACTTCCACCCGTACGCGCGAGAATGATGAACTATTTGTGATGCCGATTACCCAAGGGTTTAAGGAAGACCACAGGTAAATTGCCCGGATAAGTCGGATAGTTCGGCACATAGACGGCGGGCTGGATCGCCCCCATGTGCCCGATTCGCGGTGCCGTTAATCAGTCAGAAAAAGATGCGGGAAATTCACCTGTGGATCGCCGCGCAGGGGTTGCCGGACGGCCGCCGGTCAGATCAGCGCGTCGAGGGCGACGGCGGCGAAGACGATGGTCAGGTAGGTCGTCGACCAGTGGAACAGCCGCATCGGCTTGACCGCCTCCCCCCGGGTGACCCGGCGGCAGAGCCGGTGCGCCTCGACCAGGAAGACGCCGCCCACCACCGCGGTCGGGACGCCGTAGATGGCGCTCATCCCCATCGGCCAGAGCGCCAACGAGGTCGCCACGGTGAGCCACGCGAAGATCAGGATCTCGGCGTTGACCCGGCGGGCCGAGGCCACCACCGGCAGCATCGGGATGCCGGCCCGGGCGTAGTCGTCGCGGTACTTCATGGCGAGCGGGTAGAAGTGCGGCATCTGCCAGAAGAAGACCACCGCGAAGAGCGCCCACGCCGCCGGCGCCAACGACCCGGTCACCGCGGCCCAGCCGATCAGCACCGGAGCCGCCCCGCAGGCCCCGCCCCAGAAGGTGTTGGCCGTCGTGGTGCGCTTGAGCCAGAGGGTGTAGACGAGGTCGTAGTAGGCGATCGCGGCCAGGGTCAGCGCGGTGGCCAGCAGGTTGGTGAACGTGGCCATCAGGGCGATCGAGACCGCCGCCAGCACCAGCCCGAAGACCAGCGCGCTGCGCGGCGACACGGTGTGCGCCGGCAGCGGGCGGCGCTTGGTCCGCCGCATGAGCTGGTCGATGTCCCGGTCGATGTAGCAGTTGAGGACGCTGGCCGCGCCGGCGGCGAGCGAGCCGCCGACCAGCACCACGGCCACCAGCCACAGCGACGGCAGGCCGCCGTCGGCGAGCATCATCGCCGGCACCGTGGTGACCAGCAGCAGCTCCACGATGCGGGGCTTGGTCAGCGCGACGTACGCCGACACCACCGCCCGGACGTCCCGTCGACCGGCCGCCGGCTCCTCGGCCACCGTGCGCACCGGCGGCTGCCCGGCAGGGTTGCTGACGGGGCGCTCGGTGATCATGCTCACGGATTGCCACCTTCCGGCGTCGGCAGGGGAGAGGTCGGTCCGGCGGGGCCCACGAGGGTCCACACACCGACCCACACACTACGCGTCGTCGTTTTCGCTGCCCGGGCGACCCGACAACGGTGCGGGCCGTCACACCTGCCGGGTGAACGAACCATCCGGCACGACTCGTACGTAACAGCGTGCAGAGATCCCCGGGCGGACGTTTAGGCCCGCTCGATAGGGTCATCAGTGAGGGTTCCGCCCATCTGCCGAGGAGCACAACCATCGTGGCTGCCAACCGACCCGAGCACCCCGCACTCAACTGGACCGACCTCGACCGCAGGGCCGTCGACACCGTCCGCGTGCTGGCCATGGACGCCGTGGAGAAATCAGGCAACGGCCACCCCGGCACGGCGATGAGCCTCGCGCCCGCGGCCTACCTGCTCTTCAACCGGGTGATGCGGCACAACCCCGCCGACCCGAACTGGCCCGGGCGGGACCGGTTCGTCCTCTCCGCCGGGCACTCCAGCCTGACCCTCTACATCCAGCTCTTCCTCGCCGGCTACCCGCTGGGCCTGGACGACCTGAAGTCGCTGCGGCAGTGGGGCTCGCTCACCCCGGGTCACCCCGAGCACGGGCACACCCCGGGGGTGGAGACCACCACCGGCCCGCTGGGGCAGGGCCTGGGCAACGCGGTGGGCATGGCGATGGCCGCCCGCCGCGAGCGCGGCCTCCTCGACCCGGAGAGCGAGCCGGGTGGCTCCGTCTTCGACCACGACATCTGGTGCATCGCCTCCGACGGCGACATCGAGGAGGGCATCAGCCACGAGGCGAGCGCCCTCGCCGGGCACCAGCAGCTCGGCAACCTCACGCTGATCTACGACGACAACGAGATCTCGATCGAGGACGACACCCGGATCGCCAAGAGCGAGGACGTCGCGGCCCGCTACGCGGCGTACGGCTGGCACGTGCAGACCGTCGACTGGCGCGCCGGCGACGCCGACCAGGGCGACTACCACGAGGACGTGGAGGCGCTCTACCAGGCGCTGCTGGCGGCGAAGGCCGAGACCGGCCGCCCCTCCTTCATCGCGCTGCGCACCATCATCGGCTGGCCCGCGCCGAACAAGAAGAACACCGGCAAGATCCACGGCTCGGCGCTCGGCGGCGACGAGGTGCGGGCCACCAAGCAGCTCCTCGGCTTCGACCCGGAGCAGACCTTCGAGGTCGACGAGGAGGTGCTCCAGCACGCCCGCGCGGTGCTGGCCCGCGGCGTCGAGGCCGAGCAGGCGTGGACCGGGGCGTTCGACGGCTGGGCGGCGGCCAACCCGGAGCGCAAGGCGCTCTACGACCGGATGGCCGGCCGGGTGCTGCCGCCGGGCTGGGCCGACGCGCTGCCCACCTTCCCCGCCGACGCCAAGGGCGTGGCCACCCGGGCCGCCTCCGGCAAGGTGCTGGAGGCCCTGGCCCCGGTGCTGCCGGAGCTGTGGGGTGGCTCGGCCGACCTGGCCGAGAGCAACAACACCACCATGAAGGGCGAGCCGTCGTTCATCCCGGCCGCCCACGCCACCAAGGACTTCCCGGGCCACGAGTACGGTCGCACGCTGCACTTCGGCATCCGTGAGCACGCCATGGGCGCGATCCTCAACGGCATCGCCCTGCACGGCGGCACCCGGCCCTACGGCGGCACCTTCCTGGTCTTCAGCGACTACATGCGCCCGTCGGTCCGGCTCGCCGCGCTGATGAAGCTGCCGGTGGTGTACGTCTGGACGCACGACTCGATCGGCCTCGGCGAGGACGGCCCGACCCACCAGCCGGTGGAGCACCTGACCGCGCTGCGGGCCATCCCGGGCCTGGACGTGGTCCGGCCGGCCGACGCCAACGAGACCGCCTGGGCGTGGCGGCAGGCGCTGGAGCACACCGACCGGCCGACCGCGCTGGCGCTGAGCCGCCAGCCGCTGCCGACCCTGGACCGGGCGACCCTGGGCAGCGCCGAGGGCGTCACCAAGGGCGGCTACGTGCTGGCCGAGGCGTCCACCGGCAAGCCGCAGGTGATCATCGTGGGCACCGGCTCCGAGGTGCAGCTCTGCCTCACCGCCCGGGAGCGGCTGGAGGCCGGCGGCACCCCCACCCGGGTCGTCTCGATGCCCTGCCAGGAGTGGTTCTACGAGCAGGACGAGGCGTACCGGGAGTCGGTGCTGCCGCGCGGGGTAAAGGCCCGGGTGAGCGTGGAAGCGGGCATCGCCATGTCCTGGCGCGGGATCGTCGGCGACAGCGGCGAGAGCGTCAGCCTGGAGCACTACGGCGCCAGCGCCCCGCACACCGTGCTGTTCGAGCAGTTCGGGTTCACCCCCGACCGGATCGTGGCCGCCGCGCGCGCGGCGCTGACCCGGGTGGGCGACATCACCGGTTTCACGACCGGCAACTGAGGGGAGCGTGGACGGCATGACGGACAGGCTGAGCGAGCTCACCGCCACGGGTGTGGCGATCTGGCTCGATGATCTCTCCCGGGTACGGCTGAGCTCCGGCGGGCTGGACCGGCTCCGCCGGGAGAAGCACGTGGCCGGGGTGACCACGAACCCGACCATCTTCGCGAAGGCGCTGAGCGACGCGGACGAGTACAACTGGCAGCTACGGGAACTCGCCACCCGCGGGCTGGAGGTCGAAGAGGCCGTCCGCATGCTGACCACGTACGACGTGCGGTGGGCATGCGACGTGATGCGCCCGTCGTACGACAAGAGCGGCGGCCTGGACGGCCGGGTCTCCATCGAGGTCGACCCGCGACTGGCCCACCAGACCGCGAAGACCGTCGCCGAGGCCAAGGCGCTGTGGTGGCTGGTCGACCGGCCGAACCTGTTCATCAAGATCCCGGCGACCGAGGCGGGCCTGCCGGCGATCACCGCGACCCTGGCCGAGGGGATCAGCGTCAACGTCACGCTGATCTTCGGGCTGGACCGCTACTCGGCGGTGATGGAGGCGTTCCTGGCCGGCCTGGAGCAGGCGAAGGCGAACGGCCACGACCTGTCGAAGATCGGCTCGGTGGCGTCCTTCTTCGTCTCCCGGGTCGACTCCGAGGTCGACAAGCGGCTGGAGAAGATCGGCTCGGCCGAGGCCCGGGCGCTGCGCGGCAAGGCCGCCGTCGCCAACGCCCAGCTCGCCTACGAGCGCTACGGCGAGGTGTTCTCCTCCGACCGCTGGCAGGCCCTCGCCGACGCCGGCGCGCACCCGCAGCGCCCGCTCTGGGCGTCCACCTCGACGAAGAACCCGGACTACCGGGACGTCATCTACGTCGAGGAGCTGATCGCCCCCGGCACGGTCAACACCATGCCGGAGTCGGTCATCAACGCGTACGCCGACCACGGCGAGACCCGCGCCGACACCATCACCGGGGCGTACGACGCGGCCCGCGAGGTCTTCACCGGCCTGGCGTCGGTCGGCGTCGACATGTCCGACGTGATCGCCGTCCTGGAGCGGGAGGGCGTGGAGAAGTTCGAGGCGAGCTGGCTCGAACTGCTCGACGGCGTCCGCTCGTCGCTGGCCGCGGCGGCGCAGGGCACCGGCGCGCCGAACCAGGCCGCCCAGGGCAACGCGAAGGCCGCCGAACGGGCCGGGGGCAACGCGTGACGAACGGCGTCGGAGGCGTCGCGGGGTCCGCCCCGCGACGCGCCACGCCGCCGTCCACCCCACCGGGGTGGCGACGTGAGTGACCTGTTGACCGGCCCGGCCGACGCCGCCGCCGGTCTGGCGGTGCACGGGGCGGACGCGGTCGAGAAGGCCGCGCCCGCTTCCGTGCGGGCCGCCCTGGTCGCGCGGGGCTTCCCGGCGGCGCTGGCCGCGCAGGACCCCACCCTCTGGGGGCCGGCCGCCGAGGAGCGGGCGAGGTCCCGCCTCGGCTGGCTGGACACCCACCGCCGTAGCCGGGAGCTGCTCCCCCAGCTCGCCGAGCTGACGGCGGAACTGGTCGACCTGGACCACGTGGTGCTGGCCGGGACGGGCGGCGTCCCGCTCGCCGCCGCAGCCGCCGCGCGTACCCTGGGCCGGCCGCTGACCGTGCTCGACAGCACCGACCCGGGCCGGGTCCGGGCGACCCTGGCCGACCGGCTGGACCGGACCGTGGTGGTGCTGGCCGGCGGCTCCGGTACGGCCGTCACCGCCGACAGCCACCGCCGGACGTACTGGCAGGCGTTCCTCGACGCCGGGATGACCGAGGCCGAGGCGGCCCGGCACTTCGTGGTGGTGGCCGACCCCGGCTCCCCGCTGGCGGAGGTCGCCGAGGCGATGGGCGTGCTGGTCGTCCCGGCCGACCCCCGGGCGACCGGCCGGCACGCGGCGCTGACCGCCTGCGGGCTGGTCCCGGCCGCGCTGGCCGGGGTGCCGGTGGCCGACCTGCTCGACGACGCCGAGGCGTTCGCGGCCTCGCTGGGCCAGGACCGGGACAATCCGGCCCTGGCGCTCGGCGCCGCCCTCGCCGTGGCGGCCGACACCGGCCGCCGCACGGTGGCCCTGATCCCGGACGGCACCGGCCTGGACGGCCTGGGCGACTGGATCGCGCACCTGCTCGCCGGGCCGACCGGCCTGCTGCCGGTGCCCGTCGAGTCGCCGACCGCCCCCGGCGCGACCGGCCCCGGCGTGCTGGCCGTCAGCTACGGCGGGGCGCTCACCGCCGGCGACGTGCCGGGCGGCGGAGGGCCCGACCTGGCGGTCCTCGGCCCGCTCGGCGCGCACTTCCTGGCCTGGAGGTACGCGGCGGCGGTGCTGGCGGCGGCACGCGGCGTCGACCCGTTCGAGGAGCCGGACGACGCCCGTTCGGCGGCACACACCCGGCGGATCCTGGAATCCGGTCCACCGCCGCAGGCACCCACGTTCACCGAGGGCGCCGTCGAGGTGTACGCCCCACCGGGCGGCCCGGCCGACCTGGACGGCGTGCTGCGCGGGCTGGTCGACGGCCTGACCGGGGACGGTCACCTGGCCGTGACGGCGTACCTGGACCGGGTCGCCGACGCCGACGCGGCGCGGCTGCGGCCACTGCTCGCGGCGGCGGCCGGACGCCCGGTGACCTTCGGCTGGGGGCCGGGGTGCCGGCACTCCACCGCAAAGTGCCACGAGACCGGTGCACCGGTTGGCGGCTATCTTCAGCTAACCGGCGCGATCGACGTTGATCTGCCGGTGCCCGGTCGGCCGTACTCCCTCGGACAGTTGCAGGCGGCGCAGGCCGCCGGCGACCGGTCGGCCCTGGCCGACCAGGGCCGACCGGTGCTGCGGCTGCACCTGACCGACAGGCCGGCCGGACTGGCCCAGCTCCTGGATGCGATCGGACGATGGCGGGCGTGACGATGAACGACATGGACCACACGGAGCGAGGAGGCAGCGTGAATCCGCTGCGCGACGCGCAGGACCGACGGCTCCCCCGGATCCCGGAGCCGTGCGCCCTGGTGATCTTCGGGGTGACCGGTGACCTGGCGCGCAAGAAATTGCTGCCGGCGGTCTACGACCTGGCCAACCGGGGGCTGCTGCCGCCCGGTTTCGTGGTGCTGGGCTTCGCCCGTCGGGACTGGGGCGACGGCGACTTCGAGTCGCTGGCCCACGAGGCGGCGAAGAAGCACGCCCGCACCCCGTGGCGGGAGGAGGTGTGGTCGCGGCTGGCCGGCAACATCAAGTTCGTCGGCGGCTCGTTCGACGACGACGCGGCCTTCGACCAGCTCGCCGCCACCCTGGAGCAGCTCCGCGACAGCCACGGCATCCACGGCAACGCCGCCTTCTACTTCTCCATCCCCCCGGCGGCCTTCCCGGTGGTGCTCAAGCAACTGGCCCGCACCGGCATGGCCGACAACGACAAGTCCGGCGGCTGGCGCCGGGTGGTGGTGGAGAAGCCGTTCGGCAACGACCTGCCGTCGGCGAAGGAACTCAACGACCTGGTCGACGACGTGTTCACCCGGCAGGACGTCTTCCGGATCGACCACTACCTGGGCAAGGAGACGGTCCAGAACATCCTCGCCCTGCGGTTCGCCAACAACCTCTTCGAGCCGCTGTGGAACTCCAAGTACGTCGACTCGGTGCAGATCACCATGGCCGAGGACGTCGGCATCGGCACCCGGGCCGGCTTCTACGACTCGGTCGGCACCGCCCGTGACGTGCTCCAGAACCACCTGCTGCAACTGCTCGCCCTGGTCGCCATGGAGGAGCCGACCAGCTTCGACGCCGACGAGATCCGGGCCGAGAAGCTGAAGGTGCTCAAGGCGATCACCCTGCCGAGGGACATCGCCCACGGCACCGTGCGCGGGCAGTACCTGCCCGGCTGGGTGGGTGGCGAGCGGGCGGTCGGCTACCTGGAGGAGGATGGCGTCCCGGCCGACTCCACCACCGAGACGTACGTCGCCGTCGAGCTGGGCATCCAGAACCGCCGCTGGGCGGGGGTGCCGTTCTACATCCGGGCCGGCAAGCGGCTGCCCCGGCGGGTCACCGAGGTGGCGGTGATGTTCAAGAAGGCGCCGCACCTGCCGTTCGACCAGGCCGACATGGAGTCGCTGGGCAACAACCAACTGGTCATCCGGGTGCAGCCGGACGAGGGTGTGGTGCTCAAGTTCGGCTCGAAGGTGCCCGGCACCACGATGGAGGTCCGCGACATCGCGATGGACTTCCAGTACGGCGAGGCGTTCACCGAGTCCAGCCCCGAGGCGTACGAGCGACTGGTGCTGGACGTGCTGATCGGCGACCGGACGCTCTTCCCGGACGCCGCCGAGGTGGAGCAGAGCTGGCAGGTGGTCGACCCGCTGGAGCACGCCTGGACGGGGACCAAGCCGGAGCCGTACCGGGCCGGCGAGTGGGGGCCACGGGCCGCCGACGAGATGCTGGCCCGCGAGGGCCGCGCCTGGCGGCGGGCGTGAACGAACGCGCAGGGCACACGCAGAGCGGACCGACCGGGAGGCACCAGTGATCGGGCTGTGGGACACCACCGGCAACGAGGTGGTCAAGGCGCTCGCCGCCGAGCGGCGAAGCGCGGGCGGGGTGGCCAGCGGTATGGCGCTCACCCTGATCGTGGTGGTGGACGAGAAGCGGGTCCGCGAGGCGGAGGCGGCGGCCACCATCGCCGCCGCCGCCCACCCGTGCCGGCTGCTCGTCGTCGTCCGCGCCGACGTGGAGCGGGAACGCAACCGGCTGGACGCGGAGATCGTCGTCGGCGGCCGGCTGGGCCCGTGCGAGGCGGTGGTGACCCGGATGTACGGCCGGCTCGCCCTGCACGCCGAGTCGGTGGTGATGCCGCTGCTGGTGCCGGACGTCCCGGTGGTCACCTGGTGGCACGGCGAACCGCCGGCCGAGATCGCCACGGACTTCCTCGGGGTGGTCGCCGACCGGCGGATCACCGACGCCGCGCAGGCGGCCGACCCGATCGAGGCGCTGCGCCAGCGGGCCCGGGACTACGCCCCGGGCGACACCGACCTGGCGTGGACCCGGATCACCCCGTGGCGCACCCTGGTCGCCGGGGCGTTCGACACCACCGAGGCGCGGGTCACCGAGGCGACCGTGGAGGCGCCCCGTACCGACCCGACGGCGGCGTTGATGCGCGGCTGGCTGGCCGCGCGGCTCGGCATCGACCCGCAGTGGCGGCACACCGACGCACACCCACGGATGCGCGAGGTGCAGCTACGGTGCGCCAACGGCGACGAGCTGACGCTCACCCGGGACGACAGCATGGCGACGTTCCGGCGTACCGGCCAGGAGGACCGGATGCTGCCGCTGGTACGCCGCCCGCTCGGCGACGAACTGGCCGAGGAGCTGCGCCGGCTCGACGCCGACCAGGTGTACGCCGAGGCGCTGGGCACCGCGGCGGGTCTCTCCGGCCTGGAGCAGCGCCCGGCCCAGCGGGTGCACGTCTGGAAGGACCCGGCCACCGCGCGGCGGGCGGAGGCGGGCGTCACCGCCCACGCCGGCACCAGCGCGACACCCTGACCGCCCACCACGGCGGCCCGCCCGGGCCGCCCACGGTGGCGGCGGGGTGCCGCGACGGCGGGCCGACCGGCCCCCGGCAGGACGAACAGGACCGCGCCACAGCGGTCGGGAGACGAAGGCCAACATGAGTGAGGCGAGTGTCGCCGTCCACGCCGACACCGACCTGCTGGCGCAGGCGGTAGCGGCCCGGTTGGTGGTGAAGCTGCTCGACGCGCAGGCCGAGCGGGGCCAGGCGTCGGTCGTGCTGACCGGTGGGCGGATCGCCGCGGCGGTGTACCGGGCGGTGGCCGCGCTGCCGGCCCACGACGCCGTCGACTGGTCCCGGGTGGACGTCTGGTGGGGCGACGAACGCTTCCTGCCGGCGGGCGACCCGGAGCGCAACGAGACGCAGGCCCGGGCCGCGCTGCTGGACGCGGTGCCGCTCGACCCGGCCCGGGTGCACGCGATGCCGGCGTCCGACGGTCCGACCGGCGCCGACCCGGAGGCGGGCGCCGCCGCGTACGCCGAGGAGTTGGCCCGGGCGGCCCGCCCCGGCCACGCCACGCTCCCCCACTTCGACGTGCTGATGCTCGGCGTCGGCGAGGACGGGCACGTCGCGTCGGTCTTCCCCGAGCATCCGGTGCACCACGACACCCGACCGGTGAGCGCGGTGCGGGGCAGCCCGAAGCCGCCGCCGGTGCGGACCACCCTCACCCTGCCCGCGATCAACACGGCCGAGGAGGTCTGGCTGGTGGCCAGCGGGGCCGACAAGGCCCGGGCGGTCGGTATGGCGCTGGCCGGGGCCGGCGCGGTGCAGTTGCCGGCGGCCGGCGTGCAGGGCGTCTCGCGTACCCTCTGGCTGCTGGACCGGGCGGCGGCGGCCGACGTGCCGACCCGGCTGCGCAGCCTGCGCTGAACGATCATGTGGCGGTCCCGGGTCCGACCGACCCGGGGCCGCCACGGTGCTGCCGGCGCACTCCACCGCCGGCACGACGGGGTCCGGGAAGGGCACGGTGCTGCCCGGCTCCTTCCACGGCCGGCACGAGGGTCCGGGGGCGGCACGGTGCGCGCGGCCCGGGTCCCGAGCCGGCGGGGTGCGCGCCCGGCGGGGTGCGCGCCCGGCGGAGCCGCCGGCCCGGACCGGGTGCCGGGCGTCAGGCCCGGCCGCGACGGCGGCGTAACGCGGCCAGGGCCTCGGCCAGGATGGCCTCCCCCTCCGCCTCGCTGCGCCGCTCCTTCACGTACGCCAGGTGGGTCTTGTACGGCTCGGGGCGGGCCCGGCCGGGCGGGTTGTCCGCGTCCCGGCCGGCCGGCAGGCCGCAGCGCGGGCAGTCCCACACGGCCGGCTCCTCGGCGTCCAGCGCCACCCGGATCTCGGTCACGTGGTCGTTGCGGCACCAGTAGGTGACCGCGCGGCGCGGGGCCGGCTTGTAGCGTTCGGCGGGGCGCTCCGGTCCGGATCCGATCCGTGAGCCGCGGATGACGTTGCCACTGGGCACGGCTGCTCGCTCCTGTCGTCGGAGGGGACCGCCGCCCGATGGGGGCGGACGGCGGGCGACGAACAAAACTGCGCGCGGTCCGTGACGGACCGCGCGCAGATTGTACGACCTGATCGAGTCGCTCAGGACCCGCTGCTGAGCTGGAGGCGGAGCCAGAGGCCGAGCCCCACGATGCAGGCGAACCAGACGACACTCACCAGGACCGTGTAACGGTCCAGGTTCTTCTCGGCCACCGACGAGCCGGCCAGGCTGGAGCTGACCCCGCCGCCGAACATGCTCGACAGCCCGCCGCCCTTACCACGGTGCAGCAGGATGAGCATGGTGAGCAGAACGCTCGTGATGACCAGCAACACGATCAACGTGTATGCGAACCAGATCGGCATGGCTGGGGTCAGTCCTCTCGTTACGATCCTCGCCCGGACAGATCGGGCACGGCGGCACCGACCGACGGACGGGCGGAGTCAAGGATAGCGAGCGATCAGCGGGCGGTGTGCTCCGGGAACCGGCAGATCTTCGCGAACTCCTCGGCGTCCAGGCTCGCCCCGCCCACCAGCGCCCCGTCGACGTCCGGCTGGGCCATGATCGACGCGACGTTGGACGACTTCACCGACCCGCCGTAGAGGATCCGGACCTGGTCCGCGGTGGCCTGGTCGTGGGTCTCGACCAGCCGCTTGCGAACCTCCCCGCAGACCTCCTGGGCGTCCTCCGGGGTGGCCGTCTTGCCGGTGCCGATCGCCCAGACCGGCTCGTACGCCACGACGACCTTGGTGACCTGCTCGGCGGTGAGCCCCTTGAGCGCCCCGTCGAGCTGGTCGCAGCAGTGCGGAACCTGCTTGAGCTGCTCGCGGATCTCCAGGCCCTCACCGATGCAGAGGATCGGGGTGAGCCCGTTGGCCAGCGCCGCCGCCACCTTGGCGTTGACGAGGGCGTCGTCCTCGTAGTGGTACTGCCGCCGCTCCGAGTGCCCGACCGTCACGTACGTGCAGCCCAGCTTGGCCAGCATCGCCCCGGAGATGTCCCCGGTGTAGGCGCCCGACTGGTACGGCGACAGATCCTGCCCGCCGTAGCCGATGAGCAGCTTGTCGCCGTCGACCGCCGTCTGCACGGTGCGCAGGTCGGTGAAGGGCGGCAGGACCACCGTCTCGACGTCGGTGAGCTGCTTCTCGGTCAGGCTCGCGGCCAGCTTCTGCACCAGCAGGTTGGCCTCGAAGTGGTTCAGGTTCATCTTCCAGTTGCCGGCCATCAACGGCCGGCGGGTGGTGCTCGCCATCAGTTCTCCAGAGCCGCGATGCCGGGGAGGGTCTTGCCCTCCAGGTACTCCAGGGAGGCGCCGCCGCCGGTGGAGATGTGATCGAAACCGGACTCGTCCAGCCCAAGCGAGCGCACTGCCGCAGCGGAGTCGCCGCCGCCGACCACGGTGAACGCGTCGGTCTTGGTGATCGCCTCGGCGACACCCCGGGTGCCGGCGGCGAACGCCGGCATCTCGAACACGCCCATCGGGCCGTTCCAGAAGACCGTCTTCGCCTGGGACAGCGCGGCGGCGAAGCCGGCCACCGTCTCCGGGCCGATGTCCAGCCCGAGCCGGTGACTCGGGATGCCGTCGGCGGGCACCGTGTCGTGCGCGGCGTCCGGGGCGAACGCGTCCGCGGCCACCACGTCGACCGGGAGCAGGATCTTGCCGTCGGCGCGGGCCAGGAGGTTGCCGCAGGTCTCGACCATCTCCTCCTCCAGCAGCGAGGTGCCCACCTCGTGGCCCTGGGCCTTGAGGAAGGTGAAGCACATCCCGCCGCCGATGAGCAGCCGGTCGACCTTCGGCAACAGCGCCTCGATCACCGCCAGCTTGTCGGAGACCTTGGACCCGCCGAGCACCACCACGTACGGGCGCTCCGGCTCGCCGGCCAGCTTGCCGAGCACCTCCACCTCGCGCAGCACCAGTCGGCCGGCGACGTGCGGCAACCGGGCCGGCACGTCGAAGACGCTGGCGTGCTTGCGGTGCACGGCGCCGAAGGCGTCGTCGACGTACGCCTCGCCGAAGGCGGCGAGCTGGTCGGCGAAGGCCCCCCGCTCGGCCTCGTCCTTGCTGGTCTCCCCCTTGTTGAAGCGGAGGTTCTCCAGCAGCGCGACCTGACCGTCGACGAGGGCGTCCACGGTGGCGCGGGCGGAGTCGCCGACGGTGTCCTCGGCGAAGCGCACCGGCGCACCGAGCAGCTCACCGAGCCGCCCGGCGACCGGGCGGAGGCTGTACTGCGGATCCGGCGCGCCCTTCGGACGGCCCAGGTGCGAGCAGACGACCACCTTCGCGCCGGCCTGCACGAGCGCGCCCAGCGTGGGCAGGACGGCCCGGATCCGGCCGTCGTCGGTGATCTCGCCGGTCTGCTTGTCGAGTGGGACGTTCAGGTCGGCGCGCACCAGCACGCGCCGACCCGACACCCCCTCGGCGAGCAGGTCGTCGAGGTTGCGGATGCTCACAGCGAGGAACCCACCAGCTTGACCAGGTCGACCAGCCGGTTGGAGTAGCCCCACTCGTTGTCGTACCAGCCGACGACCTTGACCTGGTTGCCGACGACCTTGGTCAGCGGCGCGTCGAAGATGCACGACGCCGGGTCGGTGACGATGTCCGTGGAGACGATCGGGTCCTCGTTGTAGACCAGGATGCCCTTGAGCGGACCCTCGGCGGCGGCCTTCAGCGCGGCGTTGACCTCGTCCACCGTGGTCTCCCGGCTGACGTTGACCGTCAGGTCGGTGACCGAGCCGGTCGGGATCGGCACCCGCAGCGCGTAGCCGTCCAGCTTGCCCTTGAGGTCCGGCAGCACCAGGCCGATGGCCTTCGCCGCGCCGGTGGAGGTCGGGACGATGTTGAGCGCGGCGGCCCGGGCCCGACGCAGATCCGAGTGCGGCGCGTCCTGGAGGTTCTGGTCCTGGGTGTACGCGTGGATCGTCGTCATCAGACCGTGCTGGATGCCGAACGTGTCGTGCAGGACCTTCGCCATCGGGGCGAGGCAGTTGGTGGTGCAGGAAGCGTTGGAGATGATGGTGTGCTTGGCCGGGTCGTACTGGTCGTGGTTGACGCCCATGACGACCGTGACGTCCTCGTTCTTCGCCGGGGCGGAGATGATGACCTTCTTGGCCCCGCCGGCGATGTGCGCCTTGGCCTTGGTGGCGTCGGTGAAGAAGCCGGTGGACTCGATGACGACGTCCGCGCCGGCCTCGCCCCACGCCAGCTTCGCCGGGTCCTTCTCGGCGTACGCCTTGATGGTCTTGCCACCCACGGTGATCTCGTCGGCGGTGGCCTTCACCTCGTACGGCAGGCGACCGAGGATGCTGTCGTACTTGAGCAGGTGGGCGAGCGTCGCGTTGTCGGTCAGGTCGTTGACGGCCACGACCTCGATGTCGGCGTCGGACGCCAGCACGGCCCGGAAGAAGTTACGGCCGATGCGGCCGAAGCCGTTGATGCCAACCCGGATGGTCACAGGTCCCATCTCCTCGCGTTCTTGTCCGCCGGCGTCAGATCCGGGCCGGCGGAGGTGTGTTCGCCGACCGTTGGAGCCGGCCGTTGACGGTTCATCTCGGCCACCCCGCCGCAGTCCGGAGGACCTGACCGCCCGAGGCGGTGAGCACGACGAGGAGTGCCTGTACCGGCCCCCTTGCCGTACCCAGCGACCTTATCCGAGCGTGTGCCGCCCCGCTGCGGCGGGTGGTGATCCCACCGCGGCGCGCCGACCCACCGTCCTATCAGACCACGAGCATGTCCGGCGTGACGGCCGCTTCGGTATCCGGGATGCCCAGGTCGCGGGCCCGCTTGTCGGCCAGCGCCAGCAGCCGGCGGATCCGCCCGGCGATGGCGTCCTTGGTCAGCGGCGGGTCGGCCAACGCGCCCAGCTCCTCCAACGAGGCCTGCCGGTGCTCCAGCCGCAGCCGGCCGGCCGAGGTGAGGTGGTTGGGGGCGTCCTCGGCGAGGATCTCCAGCGCCCGGGTGACCCGGGCGGCGGCGGCCACCGCGGCCCGCGCCGAGCGGCGCAGGTTGGCGTCGTCGAAGTTCGCCAGCCGGTTGGCGGTGGCCCGCACCTCGCGGCGCACCCGGCGCTCCTCCCAGGCCAGCACGCTGGAGTGGGCTCCCACCCGGGTGAGCAGCGCGGCGATCGCGTCGCCGTCCTTGACCACCACCCGGTCCACCCCCCGCACCTCGCGGTTCTTGGCGGTGATGCCGGTCCGGCGGGCCGCACCGACCAGCGCCAGCGCCGACTCCGGCCCCGGGCAGGTGATCTCCAGCGCGCTGGAGCGACCCGGCTCGGTCAGCGAGCCGTGCGCCATGAACGCCCCGCGCCAGGCCGAGACCGCGCAGCAGACGTTGGCCGCCACCACGTGCGGCGGCAGCCCGCGTACCGGCCGACCGCGCACGTCGAGCAGGCCGGTCTGCCGGGCCAGCGCCTCGCCGTCCTTGACCACCCGGACGATGAAGTGACTGCCCTTGCGCAGCCCGCCCGAGGCGAGCACGTGGATCTCGCTGGGATAGCCGTAGACCTCGGCGATCTCCCGGCGCAGCCGGCGGGCCACCGCGCCGGTGTCCAGCTCGGCCTCCACCACCACCCGACCGGAGACGATGTGCAGCCCGCCGGCGAACCGCAGCAGGGCGGCCATCTCCGCCCGCCGGCAGCAGGGCTTGGGCACGTCGACCCGGCTCAGCTCGTCCTTGACCGCAGCCGTCATCGCCATTGTGCGCCCCCTCACGGACCGGTACCGGCGTGTCGCCGGTGATTACGTACGTGCTTAACGATCGGCGCCCAGGACAGGCACCAGTGCGGCGCCCAGGGCGGCCGGATCGTGACGGGGCGTACCGTCGTCGACGGCGACCGGGGCGAGGACCAACCGGGCACCCAGCGATTCTGCCGCACGCCCGACCGGTTCGGGATCACCCACCGCCTTCGAGTCGGCCAGCACGTAGTCCACCGTGAGCTGCGGAAGGTACCAGTGCAGGGCGGCCAGGTGGTCGGCGACGGAGAGCCCGAGGGTCTCCTTCTCGGCGGCCAGGTTGAGCGTGACCAGGCGGCGGGCCGGGCTGGCCACGATCGCGGCGGCCAGCCCCGGCACCAGTAGGTGCGGCAGCACGCTGGTGTACCAGCTTCCCGGCCCGAAGATCAGCCAGTCCGCCCCGCCGACGGCGGTCACCGCCTCCGCGCAGGCCGGCGGGCCGTCCGGGGTGAGCCGCAGCGCCTCCACCGTGCCGGTGGTGACCGCGACCTGGTGCTGGCCGCGCACCGTGCGTACCTCGTCGGGATGCTCCGGGTCGGTGCCGCGCACCCGGGCCTCGATCCCCACCGGTTGGGGGGACATCGGCAGCACCCGCCCGACCGCGCCGAGCATCGCCCCGGCGTGTTCCAGGGCGGCGACCGGGTCGCCGAGCTGCTCCATCAGGCCGCAGAGCACCAGGTTGCCCACCGCGTGGCCGGCCAGCCCGTCCCCCGCGCCGCCGGCGAACCGGTGCTGGAAGAGGCCGGCGCTGCGCCGGGTGGCCGGGTGGTCGCCGGCCAGCGCGACCAGGGCCTGCCGCAGGTCACCCGGGGGCAGCCCGCCCCGTTCGGCGCGCAGCCGCCCACTGGAGCCGCCGTCGTCACCGACGGTGACCACGGCGGTGATGTCCAGGTCGAGCTCCCCGGTGCAGTGCCGCAGCGCGCGCAGCGAGGCGGAGAGCCCGTGCCCACCGCCGAAGGCGACCACCTTCGTCGCCGTCATTCCCGCCCCAGGTCCCGGTGCTGGGCGTTGGCGGAGAGCCCGGACTGGCGCAGCCGACCGGCCAGTTCCTCGGCGATGGCGACACTGCGGTGCTTGCCGCCGGTGCAGCCGACCGCCACGGTCAGGTAGCGCTTGCCCTCCCGCTCGAACCCGGCGGTGGTGGCGTTGACCAGGTCGGCGTAGGCGGCGACGAAGGCGTCGGCGCCCTCCTGGCCGAGCACGTACGCGCTGACCGCCTCCTCCCGGCCGGTGTGCTCGCGCAGCTCGGGCACCCAGTATGGGTTGGGCAGGAACCGGGCGTCGAGCACGAAGTCGGCGTCCGGCGGCAGGCCGTACTTGAAGCCGAAGGAGAGCACGGTGACCCGCAGCCGTCGGGCGTCCTCGCCGCCGAAGAGCTCCTCGACCCGGCGGCGAAGCTGGTTGACGTTGAGGTGGCTGGTGTCGATGATCACGTCGGCCTGGTCGCGGGCCTCCTCCAGCAGGGCACGCTCGACGGCGATACCGTCGGCCAGCCGGCCCTCCCCCTGCAACGGGTGCGACCGGCGGACGCTCTCGAAGCGGCGGATCAGCACCTCGTCGTCGGCGTCGACGAAGACCACCCGGGGCGAGAAGCCGCGCTCCTTCAGCTCCCGGATCGCCCCGGCCAGGTCGGTGGAGAAGGCCCGCGAGCGGACGTCCAGCACCATCGCCGTACGCCGGGCCGCACCGCCGGCCTTGACCGCCAACTCGGCCATGTCCAGCATCAACGCCTGCGGCAGGTTGTCCACCACGTAGTAGCCGACGTTCTCCAGGGCGCGGGCGACCGTGCTGCGGCCACCGCCGGACAGGCCGGTGACCACCACCAGCGTGGTGTCCGACTCCGCCGGGCCGCCGTCGGCTGTCCGCGCCTCGCTCACCGCTGTTACCCCCGAGTACGTCGCGCCGCGCCCCGGTGGACCGGCCGCGCATGGTCAGTCGACGACTCTATCCCGGCGGGCGGCGTCGGTCCCGGTACGCCCG
This sequence comes from Micromonospora sp. NPDC092111, assembly GCF_044755745.1. Taxonomy (NCBI): domain Bacteria; kingdom Bacillati; phylum Actinomycetota; class Actinomycetes; order Micromonosporales; family Micromonosporaceae; genus Micromonospora; species Micromonospora sp. NPDC092111. The sequence goes on along the minus strand of NZ_JBIVRQ010000003.1, from coordinate 416,147 downwards.
GCGGCGGGTTGCCCGGCGGCCACCCGGCGGCAGGGCCGGCCCTCCCGACCCACCCACCCACCGCCGCCGCCGCTGCCGCTGCCGCTCGGGTTAACCACCAGCCGAGCCCGTGGGCACGGCCCAGCCCATCAGGCGACAGGCCAACCGAGTCCAGGGCACAGCCCGGTCCGTCGCGCGACAGGCCAGCCGGGTTCGGGGGGCGGCCAGGACCGTCACACGACAGCCAACCGAGTCCAGGGGCACAGCCCCGGACCGTCGGCGACAGGCCAGCCGAGTCCGGGGAGACGACCAGGACCGTCGCGCGACAGGCCAGCCGGGTTCGGGGGGCGGCCAGGACTGTTGTGTCCCGCAGAGCGATATGCCGCTCCGTCATATTTATGCCGGAGCGGCATATCGCTCTGCGGGAAGTTGTCACCGCCCGTCAGTCGCGGAGAAACCCGGGCAACTTCCGGTTGGACAAGTTCTACCGCGTCCGCGGCAACCCGGTGGAACCGTCGTACAACGGGGATTGCCGCAGCCGTGAGCGTTCAGCCGCGCAGGCCGTGCGGCAGACCACCGACGAACGACGACCAGGCGTCCCGACCGAAGCGAAGCGCCGGCCCGCCCAGGTTGTTGAGGTCCGGCACCGCCGACAGGCCGGCGTTCCTGCGGCGGGATCGCCCCCGGCAACGAGGTCTGCCTGGACATCACCGGTCACCCGACCTCCACGGCGTGCGTGGTCGATGACGGTGGAGCGGTGCGGGCTACGGTCACGGCGTCGGCGCGCTCTGCTGGGACGACGGGGACGGCGACGGGGACGGGGACGGGGACGGGGACGGGGACAGCGACGGGGACGGTTCCGGGTGGCGTTGCGGACGCTGCTGTCGGAGCGAACTCGTAGACTCCCCGGATGACCTCCCCCACCGAGCTGCGCACCTCCGACGCCCTCGGCGTGCTCCGCCGGGTCTTCGGCTACGACGCCTTCCGTGGCTTCCAGCAGGAGGTCATCGACCACGTGGTGGCCGGTGGGGACGCCCTGGTGCTGATGCCCACAGGTGGCGGCAAGTCGCTCTGCTACCAGGTCCCGGCCCTGGTCCGCGAGGGGGTCGCGGTGGTCGTGTCGCCGCTGATCGCGCTGATGCAGGACCAGGTCGACGCGCTGACCGCGGTCGGCGTACGGGCCGGTTTCCTCAACTCCACCCAGGATTTCGCCGCGCGGCGCAGGGTCGAGCAGGCGTTCGTCGACGGCGAGTTGGACCTGCTCTACCTCGCCCCGGAGGCGCTGGGCACCCGGGGCGTGCAGCAACTGCTCGACCGGGGTCGGATCGGCCTGTTCGCCATCGACGAGGCGCACTGCGTGTCCCAGTGGGGCCACGACTTCCGCCCCGACTACCTGGCCCTGTCGATGCTGCACGAGCGGTGGCCGCAGGTGCCCCGGATCGCGCTGACCGCCACCGCCACCAGCGCCACCCGGGCCGAGATCGCCACCCGGCTCCAGCTCACCGGGGCGAAGCACTTCGTGGCCAGCTTCGACCGGCCCAACATCCAGTACCGGATCGTGCCCAAGAAGGAGCCGCGCAAGCAGTTGCTCGCCCTGCTGCGCGACGAGCACCCGGGCGACGCCGGCATCGTCTACTGCCTGTCCCGCGCCTCGGTGGACAAGACCGCCGAGTTCCTGGTGGCCAACGGGGTCGCCGCGCTGCCTTACCACGCGGGCCTGGACGCGTTCACCCGCGCCACCAACCAGCAGCGCTTCCTGCGCGAGGACGGCCTGGTCATGGTCGCCACGATCGCGTTCGGGATGGGCATCGACAAGCCGGACGTCCGGTTCGTGGCCCACCTCGACCTGCCCAAGTCGGTGGAGGGCTACTACCAGGAGACCGGGCGCGCCGGCCGGGACGGGCTGCCGTCGACCGCCTGGCTCGCGTACGGCCTGCAGGACGTGGTCCAGCAGCGCAAGATGATCGAGACGTCGGACGGGGACCTCGCCCACCGGCGCAACCTCGCCACCCACCTGGACGCCATGCTGGCCCTCTGCGAGACGGTCCGCTGCCGCCGGGTGCAGCTACTGGAATACTTCGGCCAGCCCGGCACGGCCAACTGCGGCAACTGCGACACCTGCCTGACCCCGCCGGAGACCTGGGACGGCACGGTGGCCGCGCAGAAGCTGCTCTCCACCGTCTACCGGCTGGACCGGGAACGCAACCAGCGGTTCGGGGCCGGACACTGCGTGGACATCCTGCTCGGCAAGCAGAACGACAAGATCACCCAGTACGGCCACGAGGCGCTGAGCACCTTCGGCATCGGCACCGAACTGCGCGAGACGGAGTGGCGCGGGGTGGTCCGTCAACTACTGGCCGAGGGGCTGCTGGCGGTCGAGGGCGACTACGGCACCCTGGCGCTCACCGACGCCAGCGCCGAGGTGCTGGGCCGCCGCCGGACGGTCACCATGCGCCGCGAGCCGGAGAAGGTGGCCTCGGCCCGGTCGGCGAAGCCGCGCGGGGCGGCCACCGTCGTCGCCGAGCTGGACCCGGCCGCCGGGTCGCTGTTCGAGCGGCTGCGCGCCTGGCGCGCGGCGACCGCGAAGGAGCAGGGCGTGCCGGCGTACGTGATCTTCCACGATGCCACGCTGCGGCAGATCGCCACCGACGCCCCCGCCTCGCTGGCCGAGCTGTCCCGGATCAGCGGCGTCGGGGAGAACAAGCTGGCCAAGTACGGCGAGTCGATCCTCGCCGTACTCGCCGAGCAGCCCTGACCGCCGGGGCGGCCGGTCAGTCGGCCACGGCCGTCCTCGCCTCGCCGTCGAGGGTGGCGAGGATCGCCTCGGCCGTGCGGCGGCCCACCCCGGGTACCTCGGTGATCTCCTCGACGGTGGCGGCGGAGAGCCGCTTCAGCGAGCCGAAGTGCCGCAGCAGCGCCTGGCGCCGTACCTCGCCGAGCCCCGGGACGGTGTCCAGCGCCGACTCGGTCATCCGCTTGGAGCGGCGCTGCCGGTGGAAGGTGATGGCGAACCGGTGCGCCTCGTCCCGGACCCGTTGCAGCAGGTAGAGCCCCTCGGAGGTGCGCGGCAGGATGACCGGGTACTCGTCGTCGGGGAGCCAGACCTCCTCCAGCCGCTTGGCCAGCCCGCACAGCGCCACGTCGTCGATGCCCAACTCGGCGAGGGCCTGCGCGGCGGCGGCGACCTGGGGTGCGCCGCCGTCGACCACCACGAGCTGCGGCGGGTACGCGAACCGGCGCGGTCGGCCGGTGGTCGGGTCGATGCCGGGCCGGTCCGGATCCGAGGCGGTCTCCTCACCCAGCTCACCGGTCTCGGCGCGGGCGTCGAGGTAGCGGGCGAAGCGTCGGCGCAGCACCTCGGACATCGCCGACAGGTCGTCGGTGGCCCCCCGGACGATGAACCGGCGGTACTCGCTCTTGCGCGGCAGCCCGTCCTCGAAGACGACCATGCTGGCCACCACGTCGGTGCCCTGGATCTGCGAGACGTCGAAGCACTCGATACGCAGCGGCGAGGTACGCATGCCGAGCGCGTCGCTGATCTCGTCGAGCGCCTTGCTGCGGGTGGTCAGGTCGCCGGACCGCTTGAGCTTGTGCCGGGCGAGGGCGTCCTTCGCGTTGCGGCCCACCGTCTCCAGCAGGGTCTTCTTGTCGCCGCGCTGGGGCACCCGCAGCGACACCCGGCTGCCCCGGCGGGTGGCCAGCCAGTCGGCGAGCGCGTCCGCGTCGGCCGGCAACTCGGGGACGAGCAGCTCGCGCGGCACGTCCGCCTCGCCCTGCTCGCCGCCGTAGACCTGGGTGCAGAAGTGGTGCACCAGGTCGCCGGTGGTCAGCTCCTCGGTCTTCTCCACCACCCAGCCACGCTGGCCGCGGACCCGGCCGTCCCGGACGTGGAAGACCTGCACGGCGGCCTCCAGCGGGTCGTCGGCGAAGGCGACCACGTCGGCGTCGGTGCCGTCGCCGAGCACCACGGTCTGCTTCTCCATGGCCCGGCGCAGCGCGGCCACATCGTCGCGCAGCCGGGCCGCCCGCTCGAACTCCAACTGCTCGCTGGCCTCGGTCATCTCGCGTTCGAGCCGGCGCACCATGGTGTCGGTGCGGCCGGCCATGAACTCGCAGAAGCCGTCGACGATCGCCCGGTGCTGGTCGGCGGAGACGGTGCCCACGCAGGGTGCCGCGCACTTGCCGATGTAGCCCAGCAGGCACGGTCGGCCCACCTGACCGGCCCGCTTGAACACCCCGGAGGAGCAGGTGCGGGCCGGGAAGACCCGCAGCAGCAGGTCGAGCGTCTCGCGGATCGCCCAGGCGTGCGAGTACGGCCCGAAGTAGCGCACTCCCCTGCGCTTGGCGCCCCGCATCACCTGCAACCGTGGGTACTCCTCGTCGAGGGTGACCGCCAGGTACGGGTACGACTTGTCGTCGCGGTAGCGGACGTTGAACCGGGGGTCGTACTGCTTGATCCAGGTGTACTCGAGCTGGAGCGCCTCGACCTCGGTGCCGACGGTGACCCAGTCGACCGACTCGGCCGTGGTGACCATCTGCTGGGTCCGTTGGTGCAGCCCCCACAGGTCGGCGAAGTAGGAGTTGAGCCTGCTGCGCAGGTTCTTCGCCTTGCCGACGTAGATCACCCGGCCGGTGCCGTCGCGGAAGCGGTAGACCCCGGGTGACTCCGGGATCGTGCCGGGCGCGGGACGGTAGGTCGAGGGATCAGCCACGCCACCGAGCCTAGTCCGGGGGACCGACAGCCGAGCTGGTCGCCTCGGCACCGGCCCGGCCGGAGCGACCCGCCGGGCCGGTCCAATCCCGATTGACGTCTTCCGATGTCGTACGGCCGAACGTTACCATCCGGTATCCGAATGTTCTTCGTGTACCTGCCCCGTCCCTGATCCCCACCCCCTCGGAGGATCACCATGCGCCGTCCCACCACCCCCCGCCGCCTGCTCGCCGGCGGCACCGCCGCCGTCGCGCTCGCGGCCCTGCTGGTCGCCCCACCCGCCCCGCCCGCCGCCGCCGCCGCGGCCGCCGCCGTCACCACCAGCGGGTACGCGGCCGGCGACCACTGCCTCGGCGAGTGCGGCGACATCCTGCCGCCCGGCCAGAACGGCAACGCCACCCTCGTCGAGGTGCTCGGCAACCAGGCCCTCGGCACCCTGCCCCGGCACTCCGGCGACCAGCTCGGCCGGTACGCCGACCTGGTCTACGGCTACGCCGGGCTGCGCGAGGAGCAGATCGGCTCGTTCTTCAACGACGCGTCCTTCGGCGTCCCGCAGGGACAGGTCGAACGCGACTACTCGCCCCGCGCGGACGTGCGGATCCTGCGGGACAAGGCGACCGGTGTCCCGCACGTCACCGGCACCACCCGGGGCGGCACCATGTACGGCGCCGGGTACGCCGGCGCCGAGGACCGGCTGTTCACCATGGACCTGCTGCGGCACGTCGGCCGGGGCACCCTCACCTCGTTCGCCGGCGGCGCCCCCGGCAACCGGGCGCTGGAGCAGAGCGTCTGGCGCAACTCGCCATACACCGAGGCGGACCTGGCGACGCAGATCGAGGCGCTGCGCGGCAAGGGCCCGCGCGGCCAGCAGCTCTACGCCGACGTGCAGGAGTACATCGCCGGCATCAACGCCTACATCGGCGTCTGCATGGCCAACCGCAACTGCCCCGGCGAGTACGTGCTCACCGGCCACCTCGACGCGGTCACCAACGCCGGTGGCCCGGAGCCGTTCCAGCTCACCGACCTGATCGCCATCGCCGGCGTGGTCGGCGGACTCTTCGGCGGCGGGGGCGGCAGCGAGATGCAGTCCGCACTGGTCCGGATCGCCGCCCGCGCCAGGTACGGCACCACCGAGGGCGACCGGGTGTGGACGGCGTTCCGCAACCAGAACGACCCGGAGACCGTGCTGACCCTGCACGACGGGCAGAGCTTCCCGTACGGCGACGCCGCCCCGGACGCGGCCAGCGTGGTCCTGCCGGACGCCGGCTCGGCCCGGGTCGAACCGGTGGTCACCGACCCGACCGGCTCCGCCGGCAGCACTGCCGCCCGCACCACCGCCACCGCCACCACCAGCGCCGCCGGCGAGCTGGCCGCCGCGCTGTCCGGGCTGACCATCAGCCCGGCGCACCGGGGCATGTCCAACGCCGCGCTGGTCTCCGCCGCGAACTCGGCCACCGGCCACCCGGTCGCGGTCTTCGGCCCGCAGACCGGCTACTTCTCGCCGCAGCTCCTGATGGTGCAGGAGTTGCAGGGTCCGGGGATCAGCGCCCGGGGGGCCGCGTTCGCCGGCCTCAACCTCTACGTGCTGCTCGGCCGGGGCCAGGACTACGCGTGGAGCGCCACCTCCTCGATCCACGACATCACCGACACCTACGCGGTGCCGCTGTGCACCACCGACGGCAGCGCACCCACCCTGGCCAGCGACCGCTACCTGTACCGGGGCCAGTGTCTGGCGATGGAGCAGCTCGCGCACGTCAACCGGTGGAGCCCGACCGTCGCCGACGGCACCGCCGCCGGGTCGTACAAGCTGGTCGCCTGGCGGACGAAGCTCGGCCTGGTCTCCTGGCGGGCGACGGTGGGCGGCCGACCGCACGCCTTCACCCAGCTACGCTCCACCTACCGGCACGAGGCCGACTCGGCGATCGGCTTCCAGATGTTCAACGACCCGACCCAGATGGGTTCGGCCGACGCGTTCGTCACCTCGGCCAACAACGTCGAGTACGCGTTCAACTGGTTCTACGTCAACTCGACCGAGTCGGCGTACTTCAACTCCGGGCTCAACCCGCTGCGGGCCGCCGGCGCCAACCCCAACCTGCCGATGAAGGCCGAACCCGGCTACGAGTGGCAGGGGTACGACCCGGCGACGAACACCGCCAGCTACGCCCCGCTGGCCGGCCACCCCCGCTCGGTCAACCAGGACTACTACATAAGCTGGAACAACAAGCAGGCCAAGGACTTCGGCGGCGCGGACGGCAACTACAGCTTCGGCGCGGTGCACCGGGCGAACCTGCTGGACCGCCCGCTGAAGGCGGCCCTCGCGGCCGGGACGAAGTTCGACCGGGGCTCGCTGACCGCCCTGGTCGAGCAGGCCGGGCTGACCGACCTGCGCGGCGCGGAGGTGCTCGACGAGCTGATCCGGGTGGTGGAGAGCCAGCCCGTCGCTGACACCGCGCTGGCCGCCGAGATCGCCCGGTTGAAGGCGTGGCGGCAGGACGGCGCGCTGCGGGTGGAGACCGCGAAGGGGTCGAAGGTCTACCGGCACGCCGAGGCGATCCGTACCTTCGACGCCTGGTGGCCGCTGCTGGTACGCGGGATGTTCCGGGCTCCGCTCGGCCCGGACCTGTACCAGTCGCTGGTCAACGCGATCCAGATCAACGAGTCCCCCTCCGGGCACCAGCAGGGCGACGTGTCCAGCCTGCCCACCTCGGCCAACGAGGCCCAGGCGCACAAGGGCTCGGCGTTCCAGTACGGCTGGTGGGGCTACGTCGACAAGGACCTGCGCGCGGTGCTCGGCGACCCGGTGCGCGGCGGCCTCGGCCGCACCTACTGTGGCGATGGGAACCTGACCGGCTGCCGGCAGGTCCTGCTCGACGCGCTGCGTACCGCGGCGGCGACCCCGGCGGCCCAGGTCTACCCGGGCGACGGGAGCTGCCCGGCCGGTGACCAGTGGTGCGCGGACGCGATCATCCAGTCCCCGCTCGGCGGGATCAAGCACGCCACCGTCGCCTGGCAGAACCGGCCCACCTTCCAGCAGGTGATCTCCTTCCCCGCCCGGCGCGGCGACGACCTGACCAACCTCGCCGCCGGTCGGCCGGTGACCGCGTCCAGCAGCCAGCTCTTCTACGGTGCGGGCAAGGCCGTCGACGCCGACCTCGGCACCCGCTGGGCCAGCTCCTGGGCGGACGACCAGTGGCTCAGCGTCGACCTCGGCGCGGCCCGCCCGGTCAGCCGGGTGACGGTGGCCTGGGAGTCGGCGTACGCCCGGTCGTACCGGATCGAGGTGTCCACCGACGGGACGACCTGGCGCAACGTCTGGTCGACCACGGCCGGCGACGGCGGCACCGACGTGGTCGCGTTCCCGGCCGAGACGGCCCGGTACGTCCGGCTGCGCGGGCTGACCCGGGCCACCTCGTACGGCTTCTCGATCTGGGAGCTGGCGGTGTACGCGCACTGAGCCCGGCGGACCGGCCGGCGCGGGGTCGCCCCGCGCCGGCCGGCGCCGGTCAGGCCAGCGAGATCTGGTCCCCCTGGACCTTGATCTCCTTGGCCGCGAGCGGCGTGGTCGCCGGGCCCTGCTTCACCGACCCGTCGGTGATGGCGAACTTGCTGTTGTGGCAGGTGCAGTTGATCGTCCCGCCGTCGACGTTCGACACCGGGCAGCCCTGGTGGGTGCAGATCGGGTCGAACGCCTTGAACTGCCCCGCGGTGGGCTGGGTGATCACCACCCCCTGGGCGGCGTAGACCTGGCCGCCGCCGACCGGGATGTCGCTGGTCGTCGCGATCGAGGACGCGGCCTGCCGGTCGCCCTGGGCGGCCCCGGCGGACGCGCCCGGCGCGCTGCTGGTCGGGGCGGCCGACCCGCCGTCCGAGTCGCCGCCGCAGGCGGTCAGGAGGACCGACGCCCCCACCGCGCCGGCACCGGCGAGCAGGACGCGTCGCGTCTGCGTACCGGGCCCGGTCAGCACCTGATCGTCACTCATCTCCGGCCTTTCTCTCGGCTGCCGCCGCCGGTCGTCGACCTCGCGGCCTCACTGGAGCACACGCATCACTGTGCCCGACGGTTCAACCGGCCACCCCACCGACGCGCGGTGCGGCGGCCGGGCCAGCCGCCTCGGCCTCCGCGCAGACCTGCGGGCCGGGGTCGGGCACCCCGCCCGGCCGCCGTACCGGTCGCTCAACGCGCCCCGGCCGGCACCTTGCGGGTACGCGACTTCGTGGCCGCCCCGTTGGCCTTGGCCGCCCGGGTCACCGCCGCCTTCGCGCCCTTGGCCTCCCCGTCGAGCTTGAGCACGTGACGCAGGAACTGGCCGGTGTGGCTCTCGGCCACCTCGGCGACCTCCTCCGGGGTGCCGGCGGCGAGCACCATGCCGCCCCGGTGGCCGCCCTCCGGGCCCATGTCGATGAGCCAGTCGGCCGTCTTGATCACGTCGAGGTTGTGCTCGATGGTGATCACCGTGTTGCCCTTGTCGACCAGGCCCTCCAGCACCATCAGCAGCTTGCGGATGTCCTCGAAGTGCAGGCCGGTGGTGGGCTCGTCGAGCACGTAGACCGTCCGCCCGGTGGAGCGCTTCTGCAGCTCGGAGGCGAGCTTGACCCGCTGCGCCTCGCCACCGGAGAGGGTCGGCGCGGGCTGGCCCAGCCGGACGTAGCCCAGGCCCACGTCGTTCAGCGTCCGGAGGTGCCGGTGGATGGCCGGGATGGCGGAGAAGAACTCGGCCGCCTCCTCGATCGGCATCTCCAGCACGTCGGAGACGGTCTTGCCCTTGTAGTGCACCTCCAGGGTCTCCCGGTTGTACCGGGCGCCCTTGCACACCTCGCACGGGACGTAGACGTCGGGCAGGAAGTTCATCTCGATCTTGATGGTGCCGTCGCCGGAGCACGCCTCGCAGCGGCCACCCTTGACGTTGAACGAGAACCGGCCCGGGCCGTACCCGCGCACCTTGGCCTCGGTGGTCTCGGCGAAGAGCTTGCGGACGTGGTCCCAGACGCCGGTGTAGGTGGCCGGGTTGGAGCGCGGGGTACGGCCGATCGGCGACTGGTCGACGCCGACCACCTTGTCGACGTGCTCCAGCCCGCCGACCCGGGTGTGCCGGCCGGGGACCAGCCGGGCGCCGTTGATCTGGTTGGCCAGCACCGCGTACAGGATGTCGTTGACCAGCGTCGACTTGCCGGAACCGGAGACCCCGGTGACGGCGATGAGCTGGCCGAGCGGGAAGGAGACGGTCAGGTTGCGCAGATTGTGCTCGCGCGCCCCGTGCACCACCAGCTCGCGCTCCGGCGTCTGCGGCCGGCGGCGCTTCGGTGTCGGGATCTCCCGCCGACCGGACAGGTAGGCCCCGGTCACCGACTCCTCGTTGGCCAGCAGCGCCGCCACCGACCCGCTGTGCACGATCTTGCCGCCGTGCTCGCCCGCGCCCGGCCCGATGTCGACGATCCAGTCGGCGACCCGGATGGTGTCCTCGTCGTGCTCGACCACGATCAGCGTGTTGCCCAGGCCGCGCAGCCGCAGCAGGGTCTCGATCAGCCGGTGGTTGTCCCGCTGGTGCAGGCCGATCGACGGCTCGTCGAGCACGTAGAGCACGCCGACCAGGCCGGAGCCGATCTGGGTGGCCAACCGGATGCGCTGCGCCTCGCCGCCGGACAGGGTGCCGGCCGCCCGGTCCAGGGAGAGGTAGTCCAGCCCGACGTCGAGCAGGAACTTCAGCCGGGCGTTGATCTCCTTGAGCACCCGCTCGGCGATCATCTTCTGCCGGTCGGTCAGCTCGATGCCGGCGAGCAGTTCGGCCGCCTCGCCCACCGACAGGTTGCAGACCTCGGCGATGCTCTTGCCGGCCAGGGTGACCGCGAGCACCTCGGGCTTGAGCCGGGTGCCGCCGCAGGCCGCGCAGGGCACGTCCCGCATGTAGCCCTCGTACTTCTCCCGCGACCACTCCGACTCGGTGTCGGTGTGCCGGCGCTCGATCCACTGCACCACGCCCTCGAAGCCGGTGTAGTAGGAGCGCTCGCGGCCGTACTTGTTGCGGTAGCGGACGTGCACCTGGTCGTCGGAGCCGTGCAGGATCATCTTCTGCGCCCGCGCCGGCAGCGCCCGCCACGGGGTGTCGACGTCGAAGTGCTGGCTCTCGCCGAGCGCCTCCAGCAGGCGCAGGAAGTATTCGAGGTTGTGCCCGGTGGCCCAGGGCTGGAGCGCACCCTCCCGCAGGCTGCGCTCCGGGTCGGGGACGAGCAACTCCGGGTCGACCTCCTTCTTGGTGCCCAGGCCGGTGCACTCCGGGCAGGCGCCGTAGGGCGCGTTGAAGGAGAAGACCCGGGGTTCCAGGTCCTCGATCGCGAGGGGGTGGTCGTTGGGGCAGGCCAGGTGCTCGGAGTAGCGACGCTCCCGGTCCGGGTCGTCCTCGGCCAGGTCGACGAAGTCGAGCAGCACCAGGCCGCCGGAGAGGCCGAGCGCGGCCTCGACCGAGTCGGTCAGCCGCTGCTTGGCCCCCGCCTTGACGCTGAGCCGGTCGATCACCACCTCGATGGTGTGCTTCTCCTGCTTCTTGAGCTTCGGCGGCTCGGTCAGCGGGTGCACCACGCCGTCGACCCGGGCCCGGGCGTAGCCCTTGGCCTGGAGTTCGGCGAAGAGGTCGAGGTACTCGCCCTTGCGGCCCCGGACCACCGGGGCGAGCACCATGAACCGGGTCCCCTCGGCCATCGCCAGCACCCGGTCGACGATCTGCTGCGGGCTCTGCCGGGAGATCCGCTCACCGCAGACCGGGCAGTGCGGCTCGCCGATGCGGGCGTAGAGCAACCGCAGGTAGTCGTAGACCTCGGTGATGGTGCCGACGGTGGAGCGCGGGTTGCGCGAGGTCGACTTCTGGTCGATGGAGACGGCGGGGCTCAGGCCCTCGATGAAGTCGACGTCGGGCTTGTCCATCTGGCCGAGGAACTGCCGGGCGTACGACGACAGCGACTCAACGTAGCGCCGCTGTCCCTCGGCGAAGATGGTGTCGAAGGCCAGGCTCGACTTGCCCGACCCGGACAGCCCGGTGAAGACGATGAGGGCGTCCCGGGGCAGGTCGAGACTGACGTCACGCAGGTTGTGCTCGCGCGCGCCACGGATGATCAGTCGGTCGGCCACGGTCCGTGTACTCCCGGAATAAGAATGTGAGGGCGGATCTGTCCGCTCTGAGTGGGATCTGAGCGGTTTAGCGGGCGCAGGAAGAACGCCTCGGCAACTCTAGCCCCGAGCTACGACAACTTTCCTCGTGCGCCCGTTCCACCAGCTCACCCCGGTCGTGCCGGCCCGGCGACCGGGCCGGCACGCTCAGAATCCCCCGGGCCCCGGCGGTGGGGTCGGACGCGCCGTACGCCGCCGGCCGCCGCGCCAGCCACCCCGCCGCTCGGCGGCCAGCCGGGTCTCCCGCCGACGGCTCTCGTACGCCACCTCCCGCTGCAACCGCCGCCAGTTCTCCCAGCGCCGCACCGGCAGTTCTCCGCTGTCCAGCGCCTCGCGCACCGCGCAGGCCGGCTCGGCCTCGTGCCCGCAGTCGGCGTACCGGCAGCCGGTGGCCAGCTCGGCGATGTCGGTGAAGGCCCGGTCCAGCCCGGCGGAGCCGTCCAGCAGCCCGACCGCCCGGACCCCCGGGGTGTCCAGCACCGCGCCGCCGCCGGGCACCGGCACCAGCGCCCGCCAGGTGGTGGTGTGCCGGCCCTTGCCGTCGGAGCGCCGGATCGCCTGGGTCGGCATGACCTCCGCCCCCACCAGGGCGTTGACCAGGCTCGACTTGCCGGCACCGGAGGGGCCGAGCAGGCCGAGGGTGCGGCCCGGCCCGACCAGCGCACGCAGCGGGCCCAGCCCGGTGCCCCGCTCGGCGCTGACCGGCAGCACCGGCACCCCGGGCGCCACGGCGGTGAGCTGCCGGGCCACCGCGTCCGGGTCGGCGGCCAAATCGGCCTTGGTGAGCACCACCAGCGGCCGGGCCCCCGACTCGTGGGCCAACGAGAGCAGCCGCTCGATCCGGGCCACGTCCGGCTCCGGGTGCACCGGCTCGACCACCGCGGCGGCGTCGAGGTTGGCGGCGAGCACCTGCCCGCCGGCGTCCTTGCCGGCGGTCCGGCGGATCAGCGCGGTACGCCGGGGCAGCACCGCGTCGACGGTCACCGGGCCGTCCGGCCAACTCGCCAACAACACCCAGTCGCCGGCGCAGGGCAACGTGGTCAGGTCACGGGCGGCGGCGGCCAGCACCGCCGGGCCCAGGCTGGCGCGGACCGGTCCGTCCGCGCAGAGCACGGTGCACACCCCCCGGTCGACCCGGGCCACCCGGCCGGGCCGGCGGTCCGGGCGCCGCCGCGCGTACGCCGCCCGCTCGGCGTCCAGGCCGAGGGCGGTCAGATCGATGGTCATGGCATCCTCATCGGTGTCGGAGCTGGTCGTGGCGGTATCCGCGTACTGCTACCGGCATGATCACCACCCCCGTCCGTCGTCCCGGTGCCGCGTCGGGGCCGACGGTAGGCCGCCCGCCGACGCGCCGAAAGCGATTTCCCCGGCGACGGGACCGTCCCGGGACCGCTAGGGTCGTGGCGTGACCACGGATCCGCTGCTGCTGACCGGTGAGGTGGACGACGCGACCGTCCGGCTGCTGCACACGGCGGCCGGTCTCGACACGGCGGCCGTCGCGGCCCCCTCCCTGCTGCCCGGCTGGACCCGCGGCCACGTGCTGACCCACCTGGCCCGCAACGCCGACGGGTTCGTCAACCTGCTCACCGCCGCCCGCACCGGCGAGCCCATCCCGATGTACGCCAGCGCCGCCGCCCGGGACGCCGACATCGCCGCCGGCGCCGCCCGGCCACCCGCCCAACGCCGACCTGCTGACCGTCACCCCGGACGGTCCCCTGCCGAGCCCACCGGAATGGATATAGACCTGGTATGAGCTACACCGGAGACGTCACCCCCGGCGGCCCGCCCGCCGTCCGGGAGCTGGACCGGCTCACCGTCACCAAGGTGTCGGTCGGCCCGATGGACAACAACGCCTACCTGCTGCGCTGCCGGGCCACCGGCGCGCAGGTGCTGGTGGACGCCGCGAACGAGGCACCGCGACTGCTCGACCTGATCGGCGACCGCGGGCTGACCGCGGTGGTCACCACGCACCGGCACATGGACCACTGGGTGGCGCTGGAGGAGGTGGTCGCCAAGACCGGCGCCCGCGCCCTGGTGCACGCCGACGACGCCGACGGGCTGCCGATCGGGGCCGAGTCCCTCGCCGACGGCGACACCGTCGCGGTGGGCGAGCAGACGCTGGACGTCATCCACGTCAAGGGGCACACCCCGGGTTCGATCGCGCTGCTCTACCGCGACCCGGCCGGCACCCCGCACCTGTGGACCGGCGACTCTCTCTTTCCCGGCGGAATCGGCAACACGGACCGGGACCCGGAGCGCTTCGGCCAGCTCATCGACGACGTGGAGCACAAGCTCTTCGACCGGCTGCCCGACGGGACCTGGTTCTACCCGGGGCACGGCAGGGACAGCACCCTCGGCGCGGAGCGACCGTCGCTGCCGCAGTGGCGGGCCCGGGGCTGGTGACCCGCCCGGCGTCGGTCAGCCCGGCTGGCCGACGCCGGTCACCGTCCGCAGCCGCCGTCGGGTGCCGAGCAGCGCCAGGAACGCCAGCACCAGCCCCACCGCCATGGTGACCAGCAGCGGGTTGCCCGGCAACAGCCCGGCCAGCGCCCGGGACGCCGTCCCCAGCGCCAGGTAGAGACCGGCCCACGCCGCCGCGCCGAGCGCGGCGCAGCCGACGAACCGGCGGTACGACATCCGCAGCCCGCCCGCGGCCAGCGGCAGCAACGCGTTGAACACCGGCAGGAACGGGGCGACCAGCACCATCCGCCCGCCACCGGAGCGCAGGATCCGCTCGGCCGCCGTCCAGCGGTCCTCGCCGATCCAGCCGCCGACCCGGCTGCGCCGCAGCCGCTCCCCGTAGACCCGGCCGGCGAGGAAGCTCAGCGACCAGCCGGCGAGGCAGCCGGCCACCACGGACGCGACGGTCGCCGCGCCGGTGGCCGGCCGGCCCACCCCCACCGCCGCGAGGATCGCCACGTCACCGGGGACGAGCACCCCGAGCAGCGGTACGGCGTCGGCGAGCATCACCAGCCCGAGCGCCGCCATCAGCAGGGTGGTCGGCAGGTCCCCGATCCGGGCCAGTTCGTCCAGCATGGCCCGACGCTATGGCCCGAGGCCGTCCGGGCGCATCAGGTCCGGCCCCCGATCACCCCCTGAGGGGTCCCTGAGGGTCACCCTGAGCGGGCCCGGTTCAGCGGGGCCGCAGCACCTGCACCCGGCGGACCGGGGAGTCGACGGAGGGCTCGGTGATCGGCACCGGATAGCTGGCCACCAGTTCCAGCGCGTCCAGGCTGAGGTGTCCCCGGTCCGGGTCCCCGATCAGCACCTGCGCCCCGCCGTCGGCGGCCCGCCGCAGGTACGGCAGCACCCGGCCGGCCAGCTCGCGGTCGTAGAGGACGTCCCCGGCGACCAGCAGGTCGGCCTGCGTCCCGGCGTCGTCGAGCAGATCGCCCTGCCGGGCCAGCACGGTCACCCGGTTGGCCCGCGCGTTGACCGTCACCGCCGCCACCGCGTACGGGTCGATGTCGTTGGCGACGACCTGGGCCGCGCCGGCCAGCGCGGCGGCGATGGCGACCAGTCCGGACCCGGCGGCCAGGTCGAGCACCCGGCGCCCGGCGGCCAGTTCGGGGTGGTCCAGCAGGTGGCGGGCGAGCGCCTGCCCACCGGCCCAGGCCGACGCCCAGTAGGGCGGTGGGAGGGTACGGCCGGCCGCCGCCTCCATCCGGGCCCACCAGACGATCGCGTCCTCGGCGAGGTGCAACCGCACCTCGGGCACGAACGGCACGGGCGCCAGCCGAAGCCGGTCCAGCCCGTCGCCCGGCAGGTCGATCTCCCGTTCCAGCTCGGTCAACGCCGCCGTGCTCGGTCCGGTCACCGGTTGAGCATGCCGGAGCCGACCACGAGACGGGCGACTTTCCGCCGCGACCCGCGCGAGTTTCTGTCCGCCTGCGGCACTTCAGCCGGCAAAAGCGCGATCCGCCGGTTACTGTCGGGGCAGTACAGGGCGATCATCCGCCGAAGCGGCGGGGTTCACCCGTTGTGAACAGGGAGAGATGCATGGCAACCGGCACGGTCAAGTGGTTCAACTCGGAAAAGGGCTTCGGCTTCATCGAGCAGGACGGCGGGGGCCCCGACGTCTTCGTCCACTACTCGGCGATCGCGAGTAGCGGCTACCGGGAACTGCAGGAGGCCCAGAAGGTCGAGTTCGACGTGACCCAGGGGCAGAAGGGTCCGCAGGCGGAGAACGTCCGTCCGCTGTAGGTCCGTGCCGGTGGCGGCGGCCCCGGGCCGCCGCCACTGTGCGCCTCACCCCGCTGCGGCCGCCACGGGCAGGTCCCGCCGCCGCCGGATCGGCCCCACCAGCAGAATCAGCGGTGTCACCGCCAGCCAGCCGGTCATCACCAGGACGGCCCGCCCCGGCCCGTAGCCGGCGCCGACCGCCCCGGCGAGAACCGCCGCCAGCGGGATCGTGCCGTAGTTGAGCAGGTGCGCGCTCACCGTCACCCGACCCAGCAGGTGGTGCGGGGTGTACGTCTGCCGGAAGCTGCCCTTCACCACGTTCCCGATCGCCACCCCGAAGCTGACCAGGATGCCGCCCAGCGGCAGCCAGAACAGGCCCGCCCCGGTGCCGGCCAGGGGGATCAGCAGGGCGGGCGGTCCGGTCAGCGCCCCGGCCAGCAGGATCGCCCGCGCGGTGCCGATCCGCCGGGCGACCACGGTGGCGACCGCCGCGCCGGCCACTCCGCCGAGGCTGGACAGCGCGACCAGCAGACCGACCGGGCCCGGGGCCAGCCCCACCTCGCGGACCAGGAAGACCACCAGGACGGCCTGGTAGCCGACCAGCCCGATGTTGCTGGCCGCGCCGAACAGGGTCAGCACCCGCAGGTACCGGTCCCGGACGACGAACCGGACCCCGTCGGCGATCTCCCGGCGCAGCGACCGGGCGCGGTCGGGCCGTTGCGGCCGGGTCTCGACGGTCCGGATGCGCAGCAGGCAGAACGCGGAGGCGAGGAAGCTGACCGCGTCCGCCAGCAGGGCGGCGACCGCGCCGACGCTCTGCGCGAGCAGCCCGGCCAGGCCCGGCCCGACCACGTAGGCAGCGGTCTGGGTGGACTGGAGTTTCGCGTTACCCTCCGGGACCTGCTCCGCGCGGAGCACCACCGGCAGGTAGACCTGGTCGGCGGTCTCGAAGAAGACCCGGGCCGCCCCCGCGCCGAGCGCCACGGCCAGCAGTTGGCCGACGGTGAGCACGCCGAACGCCGCGGCCACCGGGACGCTGACGAACAGCAGCGCGGACGCCACGTCGCAGGCGACCATCAGCGGCCGGCGCGGCAGCCGGTCCACCCAGGCTCCCGCCGGCAGACCGATCAGCAGCCAGGGCAGCCAGGCCGCGGCGGTGAGCACCGCCACCTGGAAGGTCCCGGCGCCGAGCACGGCGACCGCGACCAGCGGCAACGCCACGGTGGTCACGTTGCTGCCGACAGCGCTGACGGTCTGTGCCGTCCAGAGCAGCCGGAAGTCGCGGTGCCACAGCAGCCCACCGCGCCGGCCCGGCCCATCAGCCGCCCTGGTCGAGCCCGGCGCGGAGGTTGCCGCCCAGGTCGAGCCCGGCGCCGAGGTTGCCGCCTCGGTCGGGCCCGACAACGTCGAGCCCGGCGCGGACGTGGTTGGCCGGGTCACGGCCGGGCCGGGATGCCGTGGGCGAACAGGAAGACCGGCTGGCGGTCGCGCCCGTCGTCCGGGACCGCCCGGTCGGCCCACCGGGCCAGCAGGTCCGTCAGCTCGGTGCCGAGTTCGGCCAGTTCGTCGGGGGTCAGCCGCAGCCACCGGTCGGCCGAGAACGGCCCGTCCCCCCAGGCCGCCTGGGTCGTCTCGTCGGCGGCGTGCCAGGCCCGGGCCAGCGCCACCTGCCGGTCCAGGTTGAGCGAGGTGGCGGCGTCGGCGACCGCCCGCGCCGCCGGGTCGGCGTCGAAGTCGTGGTTGTTCCAGCGGACCCCCCGGGTGACCAGCTTCCACCAGCGTTCGCGGCGGTCACGGGCCAGCTCCGGCGCCTCGGTGACCAGGTCACCGGCGGCCAGCACCTTCATGTGGTGGCTGATGTTGGCGGGGGCCTGGTCGGTGCGCTCGGCCAGCATGCCCACCGTGGCCGGGCCGTCCACCTTGAGCGCGTCCATCAGTCGGCGGCGCAGTGGGTGGGACAGCGCGGCCAGCACCCGCGAGTCGGTGATCTGCCGTACCTCTTGGTCGTCCACCGGGACAGCCTGCCATTCGCAACAGGCATTCCGCAATAGCTGTTGCGGAAGACCTGTTGCGAATGGGGGTCAGGCGACCAGGCGCTTGGCCAGTTCGTCAGCGACCTGCTTGGCGACGGTGGGCGGGATGGCGGCGGCGATCTTCTCCGGGGTGAGCTCGGCCAGCACGCTGGCGACAACCGCCTGCTCGTCGGCGAGGCCCGCGTCGGCCAGCACGGCGAGCGTGGACTGCAACGCGGTCAGCTGCGCGCCGAGCGACTTGAGGGTGGGGTGCGGGACGACGTAGCCGGGGGTGGCGTCGTCCTCCCCCATCGCCATCCGGGTGTAGATCTGCCCCACCGGGTTACGTCCGTCCAGGACGGTCAGGTTCTTGTGGACGGTCTTCAACCAGGCGTGTTCCTCGGGTGTCATGTCACGGTCCTCCAGGAGTCCGATGCTGGTCAGGTAGCGCCGGAACAGCGGGGTCTGGTCCCGTCCGGCCTTGGTCGAGTCGCGGAAGAAACTGAAGTGGGTGTGGTAGAGGTGGGAGTTGTCGCCGGTGCTGCGCCTGCCCAGGCGGTCCCAGCGGCGGACGGTCTTGCCGTCCGGGGAGTAGATGATCTCCCGCAGGTCTCTGCTGTCCGCGCTGTCCGCCCGGCACTGGGCGACGCACCAGGCGGAGAAGGTGCGCAGGTTGTGGGTGGCGCCACCGGACCGCACGCTGAACACGCCGACGTCCAGCGCCGAGGCGTGCAGCGTGAGACCGGCGGAGTCCCGGCGGGACTCGACGACCGAGTAGTCGTTGGCCACCACCCGGTCGGCACCGGTGTGGTAGCCACCGCGATGGGCCGGATCGCCGACGATGCCGACCGAGGCGGGGTCGAGAGCCTTGATGGTGTCGAGCAGGAGTCGGCGGACGGCCAGCAGATTGGCCGGGGCCGTGGTCATGGTGTCCCTTCCCGCAGCCGGCCCAACGGTGCCGGCTGCTTCAGCGTCAGGGCCAGAAAAGGTGGTGACTCCACGTAGGCGGTATGCCGTCGTAAGAGCGGACCCGACCGCTGGTACACCTCATCGGGTGTTGCGGTAGACGCTACCGAGGTTGCGGGAAGAACCCCAGCTCAGAGCGGTTGTCTTCAGATAGGTCAAAGCTGGGGGTCGGCGGGGGCCACCGACAGCACGAGCAGCGACGGGTGCGCCGGATCGTGCAGGATCTCCCGCCGTCCCGCACGGAGCGTCACCGCCGTGCCGAGCGGTTCGCCGGTACCCGGGTTGCGCGCGTACCGGGGGTGGGCGCCCCCGCAGACCTGCACCCGCAGCCGGTGCCCCGGCGCGAAGCGGTGCGCCGCCGGCCAGAGCTCCACCGGCACCCGGATCACCCCGTCCGCACCGACGGGGAACCGGCCGGGGGCGACCCGGACCAGGCCGTCGCAGACGTTCCAGGACCGGCCGCGCCGGTCCACGTCGCAGAGCCGGACGAACACGTCCAGGTACGACAGGTCACTGCGGACGTGGATCTCGGCGCGGACCGGTCCGAGCACCTCGACCGGGGCGGCCAGCACCGCGCTGGTGTAGACCAGCACGTCCGGCCGGGCCTCGACGGGCCGGTTGTCGACCGGGCCGGCGCGCTGAGCGACCAGCAGCGGGCCACCCAGCGACGGGGTGGGGTCGGCCGGGTCGTACCAGATCGCGTCGGGGGGTGACGCCGCCGGCGGCTCCGGGGCGAGCCGGCCCCCGGCGTGCAGGTGCCAGCGGGTGGTGACCGCCGGCGGCGGCCAGTCGGGGAGGTCCCGCCAGCCGCCCCCGTCGCCGCCGACGTGCACCCGTACCGGGGCGCCCGTCGGCGCCGGCCGGCCACCCAGGTGGGCGTCGAGCCAGGCCAGCCCCTCACGCAGCGCCGCCGCCAGCATCCCCGGGCTGCCGTGGGTCCACGGCCCGACGGTGAGCCGGGTGGGCACGCCGGCGGCCCGCAGCGCGGCGTGGTCGGCGAGCTGGCCGGGGAGGAAGATGTCCTGCCAGCCGGTGACCATCGCCACCGGGGCGCGTACCTCGGCGATCCGGTCGGCGAAGACCCGGCCGCGCCAGTAGTCGGCGTCCGGGGTGTGGTGGCGCAGCCACTCCTGGAAGAAGGGCACGGTCACCCCGGTGGCGACCCGGTCGGCCTCGCTCAACGGCAGGTGGGCCAGGGCGGCGGCGAGCCGGGGCTGCCCGCGCTTGAGTTCCCACTGCCGGGCCAGCCACGGCACGGTCTGCGCCTGGAGCAGCTCGGCCCAGGTCAGTACGGTGTCCAGGGCGAAGGACTCCCCGGCGTACGTCGAGTCCCGGGTGGCCGAGGCGGTGGCCACGGCAACCATCGCGCCCAACTCCGCCCCCACCTCGGCGGCCAGCGCCCACTGCACGAAACCCTGGTAGCTGGCCCCGAACATGCCGAACGTCCCGGTGTACCAGGATTGGCGGCGCAGCCAGTCGACGGTGTCCAGGCCGTCGTCACGCTCGTGCACCAGCGGGGCGAACCGGCCGCCGGAGCCGCCGGTGCCCCGGCAGGACTGGATCACCACGTGGAAGCCGCGCCCGGCGACCAGCCGGCCGAGCAGCCGTACCGGCCCGCCCCGCCCGTACGGGGTGCGGATCAGCACGGTCGGCGCGCCGGGCAACTCCGGGGCGTAGTGGTCGGTGCGCAGCGGCACGCCGTCGCGGACCCGGACCGGGACGTCCCGGGTGACGGTGACCCGGTGGGTACGCGCGGCCGGCAGTCGCAGCGCGGCGGTGGCCAGCCGGTCCAGCACGGCGGTCAGTCCGCCGGACGCCGGGGCGGCTCGGACCGGGCGGCCCGCACGGCGTCCCGGTGCTCCCGCATCGAGGCGACCATGGTCGCCAGGAACCGGTGGACGACCGCCAGTTCCTCGTCGGTGAACCGGGTCATCACCTCGTCGGTGCGCCGGCCGAGCGGGCCGAAGAAGCTCATCGCCAGGGCGGCCCCCTGGTCGGCGTAGCGCAGGAACACCTTGCGCCGGTCGGCGGTGTCCCGGTCCCGGCGGATGTGGCCGGCGCGTTCCAGCCGGTCGATCAGCGCGGTCACCGACCCGGAGGAGAGGTTGAGCTGTTCGCCGAGCCGGCCCGGGGTGATCGGGTCGCCGAGCAGTTCGGCGTCCATGACGGCGATCAGCGCGTGCAGGTCGGTCGGATTGAGCCCGTGCAGGCCGGCGAACGCGTGCCCGATGTGCTGCGCGTCCACCGAGTAGCGGCGCAGGTCGTTGGTGATGTCGGCCACCATCTGCCCACGCCGGTCGTCCCGTCGCCGATACATGCCGTGCGCTGCCACGTCCCGCCGAGACCCCCTGTCGCACCGTCCGGTTGCAGCATAGAGGAGCGGCCGATAATCTCGCCTATCAAGATACTTGAAGGGCGGGCTATATGTCCGCCCGGTCACCCCGTCGAGAGACCACGAGGGCAGCCGATGTCTCCGTTCACCCGCGTCGCCCGCAGCCGGCTCGCCGCCTGGCTCACCGTGGTGGCCGCGATCGTCGTCGGCGCGGTCGTCTTCGGGCTGCCCCGGCCCGACAACCCCGCCCCCGTCTCCGCCACCGGGCTGTCCGTACGGTGGCAGTCGACCCAGGTGGAACGACTCCAGGACCAGTTGCCCTCCAGCGACGTCCAGCCGGCGGTCGTGGTGGTCAGCCGCGACGACGGCGGCGCGCTCACCGAGGCCGACCGGGCGGCCGTCACCGCCCGCTCCGGCGCGCTGGGCGAACTCGCCGTCGGCGGCCGGACCGGCCCGCCGCAGGTCTCCCCGGACGGCGCGGTCGCGCTGCTGGTGGTGCCGCTGGACACCGCCGGCGGCCAGCAGGCCGTCGTCGCCAAGGTGGCCCAGGTACGCGGGACACTGACCGGCCTCCCCGACGGGCTCACCGTCGCGGTCACCGGAGCGCCCGCCTTCACCGCCGACCTGACCAAGGTCTTCGAGGGCGCCGACGTCACCCTGCTCGCCGTCACCGCCGGGGTGGTCGCCCTGCTGCTCCTGATCACCTACCGCAGCCCGTTCCTGTGGATCGTGCCGCTGATCGTGGTCGCCGCCACCGAGCAGCTCACCCTGCGCGCCGTCGACACCGTCGTCCCGGCGGTCGGCATCAACCTCCAGCAGGGCGCGGTCACCGGCATCGCCAGCGTGCTGGTCTTCGGCGCCGCCACCGACTACGCCCTGCTGCTCATCGCCCGCTACCGGGAGGAGCTGCGCCGCGAGCAGGACCGGTTCGCCGCCATGCGCGCCGCCCTGCGCCGCACCGCCGAGCCGATCCTGGCCAGCGGCGGCACCGTCGTCCTCGGCGTGCTCACCCTGCTGCTGTCGGAACAGGAGACGAACCGGGCGCTCGCCGTGGCCTGCGCGACCGGCGTGGTGTTCGCCATGCTCAGCGCCCTGTTCGTGCTGCCCGCCGTACTGGTGATCTTCGGACGGGGGTTGTTCTGGCCATTCGTGCCGCGAGTCGGCGGCCCGGTCCGCGAGGGCCGGCTCTGGGGCCGGCTCGGCGACGCCGTGGTCCGCCGCCCGTGGCCGGTCGCGGCGCTGTCCGTCCTGCTCCTCGCCGGCCTCGCCCTCGGCGGGTGGGGCATCCGCACCGGCCTGTCCGAGACCGCGCAGTTCCGGGTCAAGCCGGAGGCGGTCGCCGGGGCGGAGACCCTGGCCCGGGCCTTCCCGGCGGGCACCACCCAGCCGGTGGCGGTACTGACCAACCCGGCCGCCGCCCAGGCGGTCACCCGGGCCGCCGCGGCCGTACCCGGCGTCGCCTCGGCCCGGCCCGGCGCGGCCGGCGCGGCGGTGGCCCAGGTCGACGTGGTGCTGGCCGACGAACCGGGCACCACCGCCTCGGACCGGGCCGTCGCAGCGCTCCGGGACGCGGTCGCGGCCGTCCCCGGCTCCGCGCCGCCCCCGGTCGAGGGCGCCGAGCGGGCCGGCGGGGCGCTCGTCGGCGGCACGGTGGCCGCGACCTACGACTCCGACGAGGCCAACTCCCGGGACCTGCGGCTGATCCTGCCGATCATCCTGCTGCTCGTCGGCGCGGTGCTGGTGCTGCTGCTGCGCGGCCTGCTCGCGCCGCTGCTGCTGGTGCTGACCGTGATCGCGTCCTTCTTCGCCAGCCTCGGCGCGGCGTGGCTGCTCTTCGACCACCTGCTCGGCTTCCCGGCACTGGACAGCGGGGTGCTCCTGCTGGCCTTCGTGTTCCTGGTCGCGCTCGGGGTGGACTACAACATCTTCCTGGTCACCCGGGCCCGGGAGGACGCCCGCCGGGTCGGCACCCGCGACGGCATGCTCTCCGCCCTGCGGGTCACCGGCGGGGTGATCACCAGCGCCGGCGTACTGCTCGCCGCCGTCTTCGCCGTCCTCGGCGTGCTGCCGCTGATCACCCTGACCCAGATCGGTGTCATCGTGTGCATCGGCGTCCTGCTGGACACGCTGCTGGTGCGGACGGTGCTGGTACCGGCGCTGGCGTTCCTGCTCGGTGACCGGTTCTGGTGGCCGGGGCGGATCGCCCGGGACACGTCCGTCGACGAGGCCCCGGCCGCCCCGGAGCCGGTCGCCGCACGGGACTGACCGGACCCCTGCCGACGGGGTCGTGGCGCACGTCGCCGGGCACCCGGGGGCCGAAGGTCAGCGGCCCGGCACCCGCCCGCCCGCGCCCACCGCCCGGTCCCGGGTGGCCCAGGCGACCGCGAGGACCAGCGTCCAGGCCACCCCGAGCAGGACCGAGGTGGCGGTCCCGCTGGCCGTGCTCCAGCCCAGGTAGAGGCGGGCACCGCCGACCACCGCGATGCCGGCCGCCGCGACCGTCCAGGCGGCCACCGCCACCGGCCACCGGGCGTCCCGGGACAGCAGCCAGGCGAGCGTGCACAGCCCCGCCGCCACCACCGCGATCTGGGTCGGCAGGACGACAGCGCCCCCGGCGTCGGTCAGGTCGGCGACCACGGTGAGCACCACCAGGGGCAGGAACGCCCCGGCCGTGCCGAAGACGCTCAGCAGGTCGGCCCGCCACGGCCGGTGCCGCCAGGCCAGCCCGGCGGCCACCACCGCCACCACCACGATCAGGACCGAGCCACGCAGCACGGAGACCGTCGTGAGCGCCACCTCCACCGCGCCCGGGGTCCGCCGGGCGGCGAACCAGCCGGCGATCACCCCGTCCACGACGAACAGCCCGCTCCACCGGACCACCACGTCCAGCAGCCAGGCGACGGCCACCCAGACGGCGAAGAGCAGCACCAGACCAGCGGCGAGGTTGAGCAGCAGCGCCCAGCCCGGACCGACGCGCACGGCGACCAGGAAGAACAGGACGCCGTACCGGCGGGTGAACCAGCGCCACGGTGGCAGGGCCGCCGCCTGGGACAGCAGCGCCCGCACCGGGTCGGGATTGCGGCCCAGCCACCGCCCGGCCAGCACGATCGCCACCAGCACGACCAGCAGCACCAGCACCACACCGGTGGCCCGGCCGAGCAGCCGGGAGACCGTGTCGTACGACTCACCGGCCAGGTTGCCGACCAGGACCGAGGCACCGACCCAGGTGACCACCCCGGCCAGGTTCCACGGGGCGAACCGCCGGTACGGCATGCCCGCCGCGCCGGCCAGCCGGGGCACCAGGGTCCGGGCGAAGGGCACCCAACGGGCGGTGAACACCCCCCGCCCGTTCAGCCGGGCCAGCAGCGCGTCGGCCCGGGCCCACCGCTGCGGGCCGACCCGGGCACCCAGCCCGGAGGCGCGCAGCCGTGGCCCGTACCGGCGACCGGCCCGGAAGGCGAGTGTGTCGCCGATCACGGCAGCGGTGGTCATCACCAGCAGCGCCGGGGCGAGCCGTAGCGTCCCCGCGTACGCTAGGAAGCCGACCAGCAGCAGGGTCGCCTCTCCCGGCACCAGCAGACCGAAGATCACCGCCGTCTCGCCCGCGACGATCGTCGCGGCGACCAGGTAGATCAGCAGGGTCGGCAGGCCCTGTAGTGACGTCAGCAGGTCAGGCATCCGGTCCCCAGCAGCACGGGGGCCAGCATGCCAGGAGCTGGAACGGTCGGAACAGCAGTTTCGGCAAGAGATCCGGGCCAGGTAGGGGGTGACCCCGACGCGTGCCCCGGCAACCGTAGACAGGAGTATGGAGGGTATGCAGCTTCGCACCGACCTCCGCAACGTCGCCATCATCGCCCACGTCGACCACGGCAAGACGACCCTGGTCGACGCCATGTTGCGGCAGGCCGGCGCCTACGGCGCCCGCGGCGAGGTAACCGAGCGCGTCATGGACTCGATGGACCTCGAGCGGGAAAAGGGCATCACCATCCTGGCCAAGAACACCGGCGTGCGGTACCTGCCGGCGGACGGGTCCGAGCCGGTCACCATCAACATCATCGACACCCCCGGCCACGCCGACTTCGGCGGCGAGGTCGAGCGGGGCCTGACCATGGTCGACGGGGTGGTGCTCCTGGTGGACGCCAGTGAGGGCCCGCTGCCGCAGACCCGGTTCGTGCTCCGCAAGGCGCTGCGCGCCCGGATGCCGATCATCCTGGTGATCAACAAGGTCGACCGCCCGGACGCCCGGATCAAGGAGGTCGTGGACGACACCTACGAACTCTTCCTCGATCTGGACGCCGACGAGGAGCAGATCGACTTCCCGATCGTCTACGCCTGTGCCCGGGACGGCATCGCCTCGCTGACCCAGCCCGCCGACGGCGCGGTGCCCGACGACAGCACCAGCCTGGAACCGCTGTTCCGCACCCTGCTGGACACCATCCCGCCGCCCGCGTACGAGGAGGACGCGCCGCTACAGGCGCACGTCACCAACCTCGACGCCTCGCCGTTCCTGGGCCGGTTGGCGCTGTGCCGGGTCCGGCAGGGCACCATCCGCAAGGGCGAGACGGTGTCCTGGTGCCGTACCGACGGCAGCACCCAGCGGGTCCGCATCTCCGAGCTGCTGATGACCGAGGGGCTGGAGCGCAAGCCGGCCGACTCGGCGGGGCCTGGTGACATCATCGCCGTCGCCGGCATCCCGGAGATCATGATCGGTGAGACCCTGGCCGACGCGGAGAACCCGCAGCCGCTGCCGCTGATCACCGTCGACGAGCCGGCCATCTCGATGACCATCGGCACCAACACCTCGCCGCTGGTCGGCCGGGTCAAGGGCGCCAAGGTCACCGCCCGGATGGTCAAGGACCGGCTCGACAAGGAGCTGGTCGGCAACGTCTCGCTGCGGGTGCTGCCCACCGAGCGGCCGGACGCCTGGGAGGTGCAGGGTCGTGGCGAGCTGGCCCTGGCCATCCTGGTCGAGCAGATGCGCCGCGAGTCGTACGAGCTGACCGTCGGCAAGCCGCAGGTGGTCACCCGGGAGATCGACGGCAAGATCTGCGAGCCGGTGGAGCGGCTGACCATCGACGCCCCGGAGGAGTACCTCGGCGCGATCACCCAGCTCCTGGCCACCCGCAAGGGCCGGATGGAGCAGTTGGTCAACCACGGCACCGGCTGGATCCGGATGGAGTGGCTGGTCCCGGCGCGCGGCCTGATCGGCTTCCGCACCGAGTTCCTCACCGACACCCGGGGCACCGGCATCCTGCACCACGTCTTCGAGTCGTACGAGCCGTGGTTCGGCGAGCTGCGGACCCGGCAGAACGGCTCGCTGGTCGCCGACCGGGCAGGCGCGGTCACCTCGTTCGCCATGATCAACCTTCAGGAGCGCGGCCAGCTCTTCGTCGAGCCCACCACCGAGGTGTACGAGGGCATGATCGTCGGGGAGAACTCCCGCTCCGACGACATGGATGTCAACATCACCAAGGAGAAGAAGCTCACCAACATGCGGGCGTCGACCTCCGACGAGACCGAGAAGCTGATCCCGCCGCGCAAGCTGTCGCTGGAGCAGGCCCTGGAGTTCTGCCGCGAGGACGAGTGCGTCGAGGTGACCCCGGCCGCCGTCCGCATCCGCAAGCTGGTGCTGGACCAGACCCAGCGGGGCCGGATGGCCGCCCGGCGCAAGCACGCCGGCTGACTCACCCCACCGGAGCCCGGCCACCCACCCGGCTGGCCGGGCTCCGGCGTTCCGGCACCGCTCCCCCGGTCGTGACCGTACGGTCGACGGCGGTGGGAGGCTCGACCTGGGCGCTCGGGGGCGGTCTCGCCGTCCCGTGCCGGCCGCCGGTCCGCTACGGTCACCGGCATGACCTGGGATGACCTCGACGCCCGGCTGGACCGGGTGCCCGGCACCGTCTCGGCGTACGTGGGCCGGCTCGGCACGCCGCCGACCTGGACCCGGGCGGCCGACGCCACCCACTACGCGGCCAGCACCATGAAGGTCGCGGTGCTGCTGGCGCTGCACCGGGCCGCCGAGGCGGGCCGCCTCGACCTGGACACGCCGGTGCCGGTGACCAACGAGTTCGACTCGGCGCAGCCGGGCGCGCCCCGCTTCTCCTGCGCCCGGCCCTACGACAACGACGAGGCGGTCTGGGAGCGGCTGGGCGGTAGCGTCCCGCTGCGCTGGCTCGCCGACCGGATGATCACCCGGTCCAGCAACCTGGCCACCAACCTGGTGCTCGGGCAGGTGGGGCTGGCCCCGGTGGCCGAGGCGTGGGCGCTGGCCGGAGCCCGGCACAGCGTCACCGGTCGGGGCATCGAGGACTTCGCCGCCCGCGAGGCGGGCGTCACCAACCTGGTCACCGCCGCCGACCTGGCGGCCCTGCTCGGCGGGCTGGCCGCCGGCGCGCACCGGCCCGGACCGCTGGCCGCCCCGCCGGCCTGCGCGGCCATGGTGGACGTGCTGCTGGCCCAGCGGCACCGCGAGGACCTGGCCGCCGGGCTGCCCGAGGGCACCCGGATCGCCCACAAGAACGGCTGGGTACGCGGCGTGCGGCACGGCGTCGGGGTGGTCCTGCCCGACGACGCCCCGCCGTACGTGATCGCCGTCTGCACCACCACCGACCTGGCCGACGGCGGCACGACGGGCGACGCGGAGGTCGACGACGCCTGCCGGCTGATCGCCGGGGTCTCCGCGGCGGCCTGGGCCGCCCGGCACGACCTGGCCGGCTGACCGGCCGGCCCCGGACGCGCGGGAGTCACTCCAGCAGGTGCGTCCGGAGCGCGGCGCGGATCTCGGCGGTGATCCCCAGCCCGTCGGCCAGGTAGGCGTCGAACGTGCCGTGCGCCCGGCGCACCTCGTCGTACGCGGCGTCCAGGTACTCCGGGCGTGCCTCCAGCACCGGCTCGACCGCCGCCGGGTCCAGCTCCGGGCGTCGACGCACCATCGCGTCGCGCAGCACCTCGCGCAGGCTCACCGTCAGCTCGTTGTGCCGCAGGTAGTCGGCCCGGACCGCGTCCTCCTCCACGCCGAGCGCGGTGAGCAGCACCACCGCCAGCCAGCCGGTGCGGTCCTTGCCGGCGGCGCAGTGGAACAGCAGCGGCAGGTTCGCCGGGTCGGCCGCCAGCCGGACCGCCCGGCCGAAGCCCTCCCGGGCCGCCCGGCCGGTGACGAACCAGCGGTAGATGGCCGCCATCGCCGCCGGGGTGCCCTGCCGGGCCAGTTCGTCGTACGCGCCGAGGTCGTGGCCGAGCAGCAGCGCCGAGACGTACGTGAAGACCGGGTGCGCCGGGTCGAGCACCGGCAGGCAGACCAGTCGCGGGGCACCGACCAGCCGGTCCGGCGGGGC
Organism: Micromonospora sp. NPDC092111; assembly: GCF_044755745.1. Taxonomy (NCBI): domain Bacteria; kingdom Bacillati; phylum Actinomycetota; class Actinomycetes; order Micromonosporales; family Micromonosporaceae; genus Micromonospora; species Micromonospora sp. NPDC092111. Next base: position 387,472 of record NZ_JBIVRQ010000003.1, on the reverse strand, counting down.
GACCGACGTCTCGGAGTCGTCCCGCAGGTCGACCACGCAGGCCGCGCCGAGCCCGCCCAGCACCGGCAGGTCCTCGTCGGTGAGCCGGCCCAGCGCCGGGGTGCGGATCAGCCGGCCCGCCCGCACCCGCCGCCCGTCCGTGGTGGGCAGCCCGCCCAGGTCACGGGCGTTCGGCGCGCCCACCAACTCCCAGTTCCGCACGCTCATCGGCCTCCCCTTCCGGTGACGTCCTGCGTATAGGGTGCCGCACATGACGATCGCCGCGGTACGCACCCACCGGCTTTCCGCCCCCTTACACACCCCGTTCGTGACCGCGCTGCGCCGCACCACCACTGTGGAGACCCTGGTGGTGGAGGTGACCGACACCGACGGGCGGTCCGGCTTCGGCGAGGCGCCCCAGGTGTGGCAGGTGACCGGTGCGTCGGTGGCGGGCGCGGAGGCGTGCGTGCGGGACGTCCTCGCCCCGGCGGTCACCGGCCGGGACGCCGACGACCTGGTGGCCCGCTGCGCCGAGGTGAGCGCCGCGGTGGCCGGCAACGAGGCGGCCCGGGCGGCGCTGGACGTCGCCCTGCACGACCTGGCGGCGCGGCGGCTCGGCGTACCGCTGGTGCGGCTGCTCGGCGGCGTGACGCTGCGGGTCCCGACGGACGTCACGCTGGCCGCCGGGGAGGGCGCGGAGCTGGCGGCGGCCGCACGGCAGCGGCACGGCGAGGGCTTCGACGTGCTCAAACTGAAGGTGGGTACGGACGCCACGGGCGACCTGGACCGGGTCCGGGCGGTCCGGGCGGCCGTCGGGCCGCAGGTGCGGATCCGGTTGGACGCCAACCAGGGCTGGACGGCACGCGAGGCGGTCCGGGTGATCCGGGGCGTCGAGGACGCCGGGCTCGACGTCGAACTGGTCGAGCAGCCGGTGGCCCGGTGGGACCTGGACGGGCTGGCCTGGGTCAGCGACCGGGTGACCGTGCCGATCCTGGCCGACGAGGCGGTGTTCGGGGTCCGGAACCTGGTCGAGGTGATCCGGCGGCGGGCGGCGGACATGGTCAACGTCAAGCTCGCCAAGTGCGGCGGCCTGCACCCGGCGCGGACCCTGCTGGAGCTGGCCCGCGCACACGGGATGGGCACGATCGTCGGTTCCATGATGGAGAGCCAGGTCGGGGTCGGCGCGGCGGCCAGCCTGGTCGCCGCGTACCCCACCAGCGCCGTGTCGGACCTGGACGCCGCCTGGTGGTTGGCGTCGTCGCCGGTGCGCGGCGGCATCCGGTACGACGGTGCCACCGTGGTGCTACCGGACGCCCCCGGCCTCGGCATCGACTCGGTGACTGAAACAAAGGTTCAGCACTCAGGTTGAGGAATGCATCTTTCTTTCATAAGGTCCGGGTAGGCACCGAGGCGTGAACCGGAGGTCGGACGTGGAGTTGCAACCGGGTCGGGAGGCATTCGTCCGGGTGGCCGTCGCGACGCTCTGGAACGACCCCGGCGCGACCCGCCCGGTCGACCGGCCCGCGCTGGCCGTGCCCTCCGACACCGCAGGCTGGGTCGCCGGGATGGACGTCACGCAGCGGGTCGGCGACTGCGTGCTCAGCCAACTGCTGCTCGGCGAGCGGGTGCTGGTCAACGCGGTACGCCCCGACGGCTGGGCCCGGGTGGTCGCGGTGGAACAGCCCGCCCCGCGCCGCGACCCGCGCGGCTACCCGGGCTGGCTGCCCGCCGCCCAGCTCACCCCGGACACGTCCGACACCCCCGACGCCGCCGCGCCCGCCCCGCTGGTGGTCGACGCGGTGCGCACCGGCCTGCGGGGCACCCCGGGCGGCCCGGTCGTCCTGCCCGGGGTCGTCCTCGGCACCCGGCTCGCCCCGGCCGGCGCGGCCGTCGACGGGTGGCAGCCGGTGCGGGTGCCCGGCCGACCCGACCCGCTCTGGGTGCCGGCGGCGGACGTCGCGCCGCTGCCGGTCGGCCCGCCGTCGGCCGGCGCGGTGCTGGCCGTCGCCGACCGGCTCCGCGCCGTCGCGTACGTCTGGGGTGGGCTCTCCGGCCACGGCATCGACTGTTCCGGCCTGGTGCACCTGGCCTGGCGGCGGTTCGGCGTGACGCTGCCGCGCGACGCCGACGACCAGGCGACGGCCACCTCCCCGGTGCCGGCCGGCGAGGAGCGGGCCGGCGACCTCTACTTCTTCGCCCGGCCCGGCCGGACGATCCACCACGTCGGCCTGGTCACCACCGGGGACGGGCCCCGGATGCTGCACGCCTGCTACCGGCAGCGGCGGGTGCTGGAGGAGCGGCTGCCGCCCGACCGGGCCGCCACCCTGGTCGGCGCCCGCCGGGTCTGATCGGCACGGCGAAGGGCGCCGCCGAGGTCGGCAGCGCCCTTCGTGGTGACGGACGGCGTCAGCGCCGGGCCTCGGCCAACTCCCGGCGCCGGTCCCGGGACGACTTGACCAGGCTGGCCACGGTCGCCGCGGCGAGGCAGCCGAGGATGACCGTCAGCGAGAGCCAGATCGGGATGTGCGGCGCCCAGGCGACCGGCTCGCCACCGTTGACGAACGGCAGGTTGTTGTCGGCCAGAGCCTCCAGCACCAGCTTGACGCCGATGAAGCCGAGCACCACGGCCAGGCCGTAGCTGAGGTAGATCAGCCGGTCGAGCAGCCCACCGAGCAGGAAGTAGAGCTGCCGGAGGCCCATCAGCGCGAAGACGTTCGCGGTGAAGACCAGGTACGGCTCCTGGGTGATCCCGAAGATCGCCGGGATCGAGTCCAGCGCGAAGATCAGGTCGGTGGTGCCGATCGCGATCATCACGATCAGCATCGGGGTGAAGAGCCGCCTGCCGGCCTGGTACGTGGTGAGCTTCGCGCCGTCGTAGTCCCGCGAGAGCGGCAGCGCCTTGCGGCTCCACCGGATCAGCAGGTTCTCCTTGAACTCGTCCTCCTCCGGCTCACCCTGCCGGGCCAGGTTGACCGCCGTGTAGATCAGGAACGCGCCGAAGATGTAGAACACCCAGGAGAACTGGGAGATCAGCGCCGCTCCGGCGGCGATGAAGCCACCGCGCATGACCAGCGCCAGCACGATGCCGATGAGCAGCACCTTCTGCTGGTACTTCCGGGGCACCCCGAACCGGGCCATGATGATCACGAAGACGAAGAGGTTGTCCACCGAGAGGCTGTACTCGGTGAGCCAGCCGGTGTAGAACTGGCCGGCCACGCTGCCACCGGCGGTGAGCCAGAGCCCCGCCCCGAACAGCAGCGCCAGGCCGACGTAGAAGCCGACCCAGAGGCTCGACTCACGGACGCTGGGCTCGTGCGGCCGACGGCCGACGATGAAGAGATCGACGAGGAGCACCGCCGTCAGTGCGACGAGGGTTCCCGCCCACACCATTCCGGACACGTTCAATCCATTCCTCCGGCAGACACGCGGCGTCGGGCACACCGTACGCCGAGTGACGGCGGGGGTGGGCGACGACGCACACACTGGTGACTGTCGGAGGTCTCTTCCGCCAGCGGCCCGCGAACGGGACGTTGACCCACGGAGCCGGGTCGGATGCCGGGGGGTGGCGGTCGACCGTGCTGACGACTCCGTCGCGGGGGAATACTCCCCTCCTCGGCCGCCATTGTTCACCATCCGGGGTGTCGAGCGCATCTCCTGGCCCCCGATTGCCGACAGCATCACCTTCCGACACTCCACCCGTGCGGGCTGTGCGGTGGCAGGGGCACTATCCGGCAGGGCATCCTAGGAGGCTAGGTGTACCTGTGCCTGACCCACCGACGCCGGCCGAGGCCCCACCAGCCTCCGAGGCGGACCGGCGGGGTGTGCGCCGGCGGGCACGGGGTGGTCGGAGAACCTCGATGCCGGCGGCGGACCCGGCCGGGGGAAGCGGCACCCGCCGCGCCGGCCGGCACGGGCGGCGTGGCAGGCTGTCGGGCATGGTGCTTGAGGTCGCGCTCATCGACGTACTGCCCGGACACGAGGACGATTTCGCCGCCGCGTACGCGCAGGCGCACGCCATCATCATCGCGGTGGAGGGCTGCCGGTCGGTCCGGATGACCCGGGGCATCGAGACCCCCTCCCGGTTCGTCCTGCTGGTCGAGTGGGACTCGGTCGAGGCGCACGAGCAGAACTTCCGGGCCACCGAGGCGTTCGGCCGGTGGCGGGCGCTGATCGGCCCGCACTTCGCCGGCCCGCCCCGGGTCGAGCACTTCGTCGACGTACCGGCCTGAGCCAGGGATCCACCCCTGTCGACCAGGCATCCGCCCGTTCTGTCGTACCCCCGGGTTACCGTGCGCCGCACGCGCGGCACACCGGCCCCGACACGTTCGGGGGTGCCGGGTCCGGTGGTCGCGCGGCCATAATCGCTGGCGTCCATCCAATCGGCCTGATGCACTGGCGCGCATGACCGAGCAGGTGTTCCTGGTGACCGGGGTCAGCCGGCGGGTCGGCATCGGCGCGGCGGTCGCCCGCACGCTCGCCGCGGACGGCCACCGGCTGCTGCTCACTGGGCTGCCCGGCTACGACGACGCCCAGCCCTACGGCGGGGACCCGGACGGCGTACCGGCACTGCTGGCCGAGCTGGGTGACGCCGTCGACCACGTCCCCGCCGACCTGCTCGACCCGGCCGTCCCGGCCGACCTGGTCGCCGAGGCGGTACGCCGGCACGGCCGGCTCGACGCGGTGGTGGCGGTGCACGCCTACTCCACCACGACCTCGCTGGGCGAGCTGGACCCGGGCGAGATCGACCGGCACCTGCTGGTCAACGTCCGGGCCACGCTGCTGCTGGCCGACGCGTTCGCCGCCGCCTTCACCGCGGGGGCGGGTGGCCGGCTGGTGCTCTTCTCCAGCGGGCAGCGGCTCGGTCCGATGCCGGGCGAGCTGGCGTACGCGGCCAGCAAGGCCGGCGTCGAGAACCTGACCGCCCAGCTCGCCCCACTGCTGATGCCCCGGGGGATCACCGTCAACTGCGTCAACCCGGGGCCGACCGACACCGGGTACGCCCCACCGGACGCGCACGCCGCCGTGGCCGCGCTCTTCCCCGGCGGTCGCTGGGGCACCCCGCAGGACGCGGCGCGACTGGTCCGCTTCCTGTGCTCACCCGAGGCGGGCTGGATCACCGGCCAGGTGATCGACTCCGAGGGCGGCTTCTCGCCGGCACGTGTGACGCGACGTCCACCGGGCACCCCGGACGTCCAGTGATGCCGATGCGTCGCCGCCGGCACGCCGAGCGGGGCCACCGGCGATGCGCGGCCCGGGCCCTGGACGGACGCCCGGCCCGACGGTCACCGACCGGGCGTGGTCAGCCCGAACCCGGCGGCCCCCAGGCCCGCAAACCGGCGTCGGCGCGCCCGTTCGCCGACCCCGGATCGTCCGGCTCCGCCTGGACCGCCGACGTCCCGGGTGCGGTGCCGCCGGGTTGCCCGGCGGCGGAATCCCGGCCCGCCGGACCGCCCTCGTCGCCGTCGGCGGCACCCGACCGATCGCCCGCCGCCGCGCCCTCGGGCGTCCCAGCGGCGTCGGCGGCCTTCCGGCCGAGCATTTCCAGCGTCTCCGCCGCGCCCAGCGCCGCGGCGGACAGCCAGCCCGTCATCCGTTCGTAACGGCTGACGTCGGCGTCGGAGACCAGCCGCACGTCGGTGGTCAGCGCTTCCAGCATGACGGTGCGCGGATCGGCCGGGTCCGGAAAGGAGTAGCACGAGAAGGCCGTCAACGGGTACGCCCCGCCGCGCGGCGCCGCCGTGCGAGGGACCACCCGGATCGTCACGTGCGGCAGCTCGGCCACCGCGACGAGCTGGGTCAACTGCTCCTGCCAGACGTCGGCGGGCAGGTCGACGGGAGCGCAGACGCCCTCGTCGAGCAGGGCCGTGTAGCGGGGTGGATCCGGCCGGCGCAACACCTCCTGCCGGGCGAGCCGGGCCCGCAGGTCGGCCTCGACGTCGACGTCCGGTTGCAGCAGCCGTCCGGCGGCGATCCGCAGCCGGGCGTAGCCCGGGGCCTGGAGCAGGCCGGGCAGGACGGCCGGCTGGTACTCCACGATGGTCGCCGCGCCCGCCTCCAGTTCGGCGTAGGTGCGCTGCCGCTCGCTCATCTCGCCGAGCGCCTTCCACCAGCCGCGCCCGGTCGCCGCGTCCCGGGCGATGACGATCAGCGCCTCACGCTGCGGCGACGGGACCTGGTAGACGTCGAGCAGGTCGAGGACGTCGGCGAGGTCGGGGCGGCTCTGCCCCAGCTCGATGCGGGACAGTTTGGAGGTGGAGGCCCAGCCCAACCGTCCGCAGACCTGCTCCAGGGTCAGCGCCTCCCGTCTGCGTAGCTGGCGCAGCTCGGCACCGAGCCGCGCGCGTCGGATGACAGGACTCGATGACAGTGGCATCCCGGCCTCCCCACGACGGAGGGTACGCAGGATAATCACCCAGGGCAACACTTTGCTTGCTCACCGCTACAAATATGTGAGTCAATGTCGGATCACCGGCCGACCCGGTCGGGGCCGGTACGTACCTGCCGCCCTCACCCGCCCGCCCGATCTCTCCCCGCAAGGACCAGACGTTGCCGGCGACTGGTCCTGGTCGTCACTTCACCCCGGCGGCGTCCATCCCGCGCAGTTCCTTCTTCAGGTCGGCGACCTCGTCCCGGATCCGCGCCGCCAGCTCGAACTGCAACTCCCGGGCGGCGGCGAGCATCTGGTCGTTGAGCTCCTGGATGAGCTGCGCCAGGTCGGCCCGGGCCATCCCCTCCCGGGACGGGGCGCCCGCGGTGCCCCGGCCGCGGCTGCGGGTCTCCCTGACCGGCGCCTTACCCCGGGAGAGCTGCCGGGCGGCCCCACCGACCCGCGAGTTCTCGGTGTCCTCCGCCTCGCGGTAGATGTCGTCCAGGATGTCGTGGATCTTCTTGCGCAGCGGCTCGGGGCTGATCCCGTGCGCCTCGTTGTGCGCGATCTGCTTGGCCCGCCGACGGTTCGTCTCGTCGATCGCCGACGCCATCGAGGGGGTGATCTTGTCGGCGTACATGTGTACCTGGCCGGAGACGTTCCGGGCGGCGCGGCCGATGGTCTGGATGAGCGACCGGCCGCTGCGCAGGAAGCCCTCCTTGTCGGCGTCCAGGATCGCCACCAGGGAGACCTCGGGCAGGTCGAGGCCCTCCCGGAGCAGGTTGATGCCGACCAGCACGTCGTAGTCGCCCTTGCGCAGCTCGCGCAGCAGCTCCACCCGGCGCAACGTGTCGACCTCGGAGTGCAGGTAGCGCACCCGGATGCCGTTCTCCAGGAGGTAGTCGGACAGATCCTCGGCCATCTTCTTGGTCAGCGTGGTGACCAGCACCCGCTCGTCGCGCTCGGTACGCAGCTTGATCTCGTGCATCAGGTCGTCGATCTGGCCCTTGGTCGGTTTGATCACGACCTCCGGGTCGATCAGGCCGGTCGGGCGGATCACCTGCTCGACGTACTCGCCCTGGGCCTGCTCCAGCTCCCACGGGCCGGGGGTGGCCGACAGGTAGACCATCTGGCCGACCCGCTCCAGGAACTCGTCGAACCGCAGCGGGCGGTTGTCGGCGGCGCTGGGCAGCCGGAAGCCGTGGTCGATCAGCATCCGCTTGCGGGACGCGTCGCCCTCGTACATGCCGCCGATCTGCGGGATGGTCACGTGTGACTCGTCGACGACGGTGAGGAAGTCGTCGGGGAAGTAGTCGAGCAGGCAGTGCGGCGGGCTGCCGGGCAGCCGGCCGTCGATGTGCATCGAGTAGTTCTCGATCCCGGAGCAGAAGCCGACCTGCCGCATCATCTCCAGGTCGTAGGTGGTGCGCATCCGCAGCCGCTGCGCCTCCAGCAGTTTGCCCTGCCGCTCCAGCTCGGCCAGCCGCTCGGTGAGCTCGGCCTCGATGTCGCGGGTCGCCCGCTCCATCCGTTCCGGACCGGCCGCGTAGTGGGTGGCCGGGAAGATCAACAGGTGGTCGACCTCCCTGACCACGTCTCCGGTGAGCGGGTTGAGGTAGTAGAGCTTCTCCACCTCGTCACCGAAGAACTCGATCCGCAGGGCGAGTTCCTCGTAGGCCGGGATGATCTCCAACGTGTCACCGCGGACCCGGAACGTGCCCCGGTTGAACGCCATGTCGTTGCGGGTGTACTGGATGTCCACCAGCCGGCGCAGCAGTTTGTCCCGCTCGACCTCCTGACCGACCCGGACCCGGACGGCCCGTTCGAGGTACTCCTCCGGGGTGCCCAGGCCGTAGATCGCCGAGACCGTCGCCACCACGATCGTGTCGCGCCGGGTGAGCAGCGACATGGTGGCCTTGTGCCGCAGCCGCTCGACCTCCTCGTTGATCGAGGAGTCCTTCTCGATGTAGGTGTCGGTCTGCGGGATGTACGCCTCGGGCTGGTAGTAGTCGTAGTAGGAGACGAAGTATTCCACCGCGTTGTGCGGGAGCAACTCGCCGAACTCCTTGGCGAGCTGGGCGCAGAGGGTCTTGTTGGGGGCGAGCACCAGGGTCGGCCGTTGCAGCCGCTCGACCAGCCACGCCGTGGTGGCACTCTTGCCGGTGCCGGTCGCGCCGAGCAGTACGGTGTTACGATCACCGCGCCGCACCCGACGCTCAAGATCATCAATGGCAGCCGGCTGGTCGCCGGCAGGCTGGAACTCGCTGACGACCTGGAAGCGGCCGTCGAGCCGGGGAATGTCGAGCGCCATGGACCCCACGGTACGCCGCAGGTCCGACACTCCGGCGCGACTACCGCCGGTCCCTGATCGGCTTCGATATTCCCATTGTGGGCCACATCTCAGAGCGCTAACCTGGACACCGTAGGCCGCTCGCGGCGGCCGACCGGGCCGGTGGCCGAGCCCTCGACAGGCTCCCACCCCCGGCACCTGGGGTCGCAGCACCCGGACATCACCGGCGTGCGCACCCCGCGTGGTCGCGCCCATGGCGCAGACCGGCCGCCGCGAGCGCCCCTGCGTCTGCGGCCCTACCTCCACCGCCCTGCGTCTGCGGTCCTGCCGCTGTGGTCCTGCGTCTGCGGCCCTGCCGCTGTGACCACCGCGCGTCGCTGTGCCACTCATCCGGGCGTCACTCGCACCCGCGCCGGCCGTTCAACCACTCGTGGAGACCACGCCCGAGCGGCCCCGGCGACATCGCCGGGGCCGGCACCACCAACCCGCCGGTCGGCGGCCCGTGCCCGACACCACCGAGGGGCCACCGGCCCGCCGGCGTACCACCCTGGTCGCCCTCGGCGTGATCGCCGCCGGCTCCGCCGCCGCCCTGGTGGCCGGCCTGCTGAGCTGGGCACCGGCACCGGCGGAACCGGCCCGGGCGCTGACCGACGGCGAGGCCGGGCGACTCGCCGCCACCCGGGTCACCACCTACCGGGACGTCCGGGCCGGGGTACGGGTCGCCGTCGGCACCGGCGCGGGCCGCACCGACCTGGTCGGCTGGGTCGACTGGTCGCGTCCGCTGGCCTACCTCGACGTGGGCGGGCCCGGCGCCGGCCAGGACCGGGGACTGGTGCAGGCGACGCCCTCGGCGGTGGTGGCCCGCCCCGACCCGGCGGCCGTCCTGGCCTCCGCCCGGCCGCCGTTGGTACCGCCCACCGACCACTGGCGGCGCCGGGACCTGCCGGCCGGCCGGGGCCTGGCCGGGGTGCTCGACGTGCTGTTCACGCTGGGTGCGGACCGGGCGGACCCGGCCGAGCCGCTGCGCCGTGGCGCCGGCCGCTGGGTCGACCGGGACGTCCTCGGCGGTGATCCGGTGGACGTCCTGCAGGCGCGGCTGTCCCCGCCCGCCCCGGTCGGCCCGGCCGCCTCCCCGGCCGCCCCGCAGGTGGCCGGCGACCGGGATCCCCGCTGGTGGGTCGACCGGGACGCCCGGCTGCGCCGCTGGGCGGGCCGGCTCCCCGACGGCACCCCGGTCACCGTGGAGCTGGACCGGGTCGACCGGCCGACGCTCCGACCGGTCGACGCGCTCGGCGGCCGGCCGGGACTGCCCCGGGCTCTCACCGACTCCGAGTCGGCCCGACTGGGCCGGCTGGCCGACCGGCTCCGCGCCTGCGCCGGGGCCATCGTCACCGTGGCGGCACCGCTCGGCAGCGCCGCCAACCTGCGGGGTGCCGGCTGGCTGAGCTGGTCCGGCGAGGTCGCCTACCTGTCGGTGTCCGAGCTGGACACGCTCGGCCGGCGGACGCTGCTGCGCCGGGACCGGGCCGGCTTCGCCCGGGCGGACGTACCGGTCGGGCCGGACCTCAGGGCCCCGGAGCCGCCGCTCGGCCCGCCGCTGCCGGCACCGGCCGAGGCCGGTTGGCGGACCGCCGGGCGGCCGACCGACGACCTGGACCTGCTGATCGACACGGCGCTGCTGACCGGCACCACGGCGGTACGGCCCGGCGCGGCGGTCCGGGTGCGCGGCGACCGGCTGGCCGGCCAGCCGGTGGACGTGATCGAGCTTCGCCACCAGAGCCTGCGGCTGCGCTACTGGCTGGACCGGTCGGGGCTGCTGCGCCGGCTGGAGCTGCGCACCCAGGGTGGGCTGTGGGCGCAGCTCGACCTGACCCCGGGGCCGGTGCCGGCGGGCGTCGTCCCGCCGCGCCCCGATCCGCCCCGCCCGGCCCCGCCGATCCCGCCGGCCGGGCCGAACCCGCCGATCTTACCGGCCGGGCCGAACCCGCCGACGCCACCGGCCGGAACCGACGCGCCGGTCCGACCGCCCGCGCAGCCGGCCACCGGTTGACCGGTCAGGGCCGCCAACCGGTCTGCGCGGCCCACTCCTCGGCCCGCAAATGCTCCTCGTCGAACCACGGGTCCTTGGCGGTGGCGTAGGCGCCGCTGTCCGGTGCCGACGCCGCCAGTTCCCGCTTCACCAGCAGGTAGGCGGCCCGCTGGTCGGGGTCGGCGCGCAGGTGGTCGCGCATCAGCAGGGCGTAGCGCCAGCCGGGCGAACCGGCGACCCGCAGGTGCAGGTGGACCGGCCGGGCCGGGTCGGCGCTGCCGTGCAGCCGCTTCTCCCAGCGCCCGCTGCCGGCCGGGCGCGGACTGTCCCACCACTCGCCGGGCAGCCGCGGGAACCCGGCGTCGGCGAGCCGGTCGGCCAGCGGCCCGTCCGCGTCGGCCAGTGACGGCACGGTGAGCTGCACGTCGATCACGTCCTTCGCGGCGAGCCCCGGGACGGCGGTCGAGCCGATGTGGTCGACCCGCAGGTCGGCGGGGGCGACCGCGTGCCCGATCCGGGCGGCGAGCCGGGCGTACTGTTGCGGCCAGGTCGGGTCGGGCTCGGTCAGCGCCACCCGCGACGTCCCCACCCGGACCGCGCGGCGTTCCCGCACGTTGCGCTCGTAGGGCAGCAGCCGGTCCCGCCAGAGGGCGTCCACGGCCACGTGCAGCTCGTCGAGGCGGCCGTCGTTGTCGAGGACGACGTCGGCCGCGGCCCGGCGGCGGGCGTCGTCGGCCTGGGCCGCGATCCGCCGCTCGGCCTCCGCGCGGGGCATTCCCCGGTCCCGCTCCAGCCGCTCCAGCCGGGTGGCCACCGCCGTCTGCACGACCACCACCAGGTGGTACGTCGGCGCGAGCCCCACCTCGACCAGCAGCGGCACGTCGTTGACCACCACCGCGTCGGCGGACGCCGTGGCGAACAACTCGGCGGCCCGGGCCCGCACCCGGGGATGGGTGATCGCCTCCAACCGCAGCCGGGCGGTCTCGTCGCCGAAGACGAGCGCGCCCAGCGCGGCCCGGTCCAGCGCCCCGTCGGCGTCCAGGATCCGGTCGGAGAAGGCGGCGACGATCTCGGCCAGCCCCGCGCTGCCCGGTGCGACCACCTCCCGGGCGATCCGGTCGGAGTCGACGATCACCGCCCCGCGCGCGGCCAGCCGGGTCGCCACCGCGCTCTTGCCGGACCCGATGCCACCGGTCAACCCCACCCTCAGCACCGGACCAGTCAACCGGATCGACACCCGGCACACCACACCGGCCCCGACCGGACGCCCGTGACGCCCGCGCGCCTGGTGCGGCGTCCACGAACGCTTGCCGGGTCCGGTCCGCCCCCACCCGACCACGACCCGCACCGGGCCGCGATCGCGGCTGACTGGCCTGCCTGGCGATGCCGCCCTCACCCGCCCGCCGATCGCCCCCGCCCGATCGCTCCCCGCCACCTGCAACACGAACGATCGTGTCGCGCTGCCTCCCCTTGGGTGCGTTTGTTGCTGCGATGGCGACAACAGATGCACCCGAAGCGGCGGAAGCCCTGGTGTAACCCGTTGCGGTGGCGACATGCCCGCCCCCGTTCGGTGACTATGTCCGCTTTAGCGGCCTGGCCTGGCCAGGCCAGGCCAGAGGCCAGAGGCCAGAGGCCAAGGGTCAGAGGCCAAGGGTCAGAGGCCAGAGGCCTGGGTCGGGGGCCTGGGTCGGGGGCCAGGGGCAGGGGCCAGGGGCCGGGGGCAGGACCCGGACCGGGTTGGTTGTCCGTTGTCGGGGTCTGTGCGCGGGTTCTGGGTGACGGCGGCACGCTGGTGGCGGCATGGTGCCGGGCCCTCGGCACACGACTTCGTCCGCGAAACCGGAAGTTCCTGGCGAAAGTCCTCGCTCGTCGGGGGGACGTCCGGTTCCGATATGCCACTCCGACATAAGAATGACACCGTGGCATATCCGCTTTTCGGGAATGTTCGCCCCGAGCGCGGTCGACTCGGTACGGAGACCCACGACGGCCTTCGGGCCCAACCGGTAGGACGGGGATCGGGCCAACCGGTAAGACGGGGATCGGACCAACCGGTAAGACGGGGATCGGGCCACGCGGGAGAAGGCTCGGGTAACGGCGAGAGCCCCGCCCCCGGCGACCCGGTGGTACCGGGTCGGGGGGCGGGGCCCGTCGTCGTCAGCGGGTCACTTGCCGCCGGCGAGCTTCTCCCGCAGCGCGGCGAGCGCCTCGTCGGTGGCCAGGGTGCCGGCCGGCTCCTCGGCCGGCCGGCTCGGGGCCGAGCTGGTCGAGGTGGTGGTGCCGCCGGTGGACACGGGCGGAGCCGGGTTGGCAGCGGCCTCGGCGTCGGCGGCCCGGGAGGTCTGCACCTGCTTGGTGTGGGCCTCCCAGCGCTGACGGGCCTCGGCGTACTGGTTCTCCCAGGTCTCGCGCTGCTTGTCGTACCCCTCGAGCCACTCGCCCGTCTCCGGGTCGAAGCCCTCCGGGTAGATGTAGTTGCCCTCGGTGTCGTACGTCGCGGCCATGCCGTAGAGGGTCGGGTCGAAGTGCTCCTCGCCCTCGACGAAGCCCTCGTTAGCCTGCTTGAGCGACAGCGAGATGCGGCGGCGCTCCAGGTCGATGTCGATGACCTTGACCATGACCTCGGAGCCGACCTGCACGACCTGCTCCGGGATCTCCACGTGGCGCTCGGCCAGCTCGGAGATGTGGACCAGGCCCTCGATGCCGTCGTCCACCCGGACGAAGGCGCCGAACGGCACCAGCTTGGTGACCTTACCCGGCACGATCTGCTGGATCGCGTGGGTACGGGCGAACTGCCGCCACGGGTCTTCCTGGGTCGCCTTCAGCGACAGCGAGACCCGCTCGCGGTCCAGGTCGACGTCCAGGACCTCGACCTCGACCTCCTGGCCCACCTCGACGACCTCGGACGGGTGGTCGATGTGCTTCCAGGAGAGCTCGGAGACGTGCACCAGGCCGTCCACGCCGCCCAGGTCGACGAACGCGCCGAAGTTGACGATCGAAGAGACGACGCCCTTGCGGACCTGGCCCTTCTGCAGCTTGTTGAGGAACTCGGTGCGCACCTCGGACTGCGTCTGCTCCAGCCAGGCCCGGCGGGACAGGACCACGTTGTTGCGGTTCTTGTCCAGCTCGATGATCTTGGCTTCGAGCTCGCGGCCGACGTACGGCTGCAGGTCGCGCACCCGCCGCATCTCGACCAGGGAGGCGGGCAGGAAGCCGCGCAGCCCGATGTCGAGGATGAGGCCACCCTTGACCACCTCGATGACCGAACCGCGGACGACGCCGTCCTCGTCCTTGATCTTCTCGATCGTGCCCCAGGCCCGCTCGTACTGCGCCCGCTTCTTGGAGAGGATCAGACGACCCTCCTTGTCCTCCTTCTGGAGGACGAGGGCCTCGATGTGGTCACCGACCGAGACGACCTCGGCGGGGTCCACGTCGTGCTTGATCGACAACTCCCGAGAGGGAATGACGCCCTCGGTCTTGTAGCCGATGTCGAGCAGGACCTCGTCCCGATCGACCTTGACGACGGTGCCTTCGACAATGTCGCCGTCGTTGAAGTACTTGATGGTCTCGTCGATCGCGGCGAGGAAAGCCTCCTCGGAACCGAGATCGTCGTGGGTGACCCGGGTGGCGCTCGAGGGGGCCTCGATGCTGCTCGTCATGTGGGCGGTTGCTCCGGTCGGATGGGTTGTCACAGCAGGCGTGGCGTCGCGGTGACCTGTTCGCGCCAGCGGATCCGCCGCCGGGCACACCGAACGATCGCCAAGTGAAGATCATTAGTGCTCCGGTGACCGCGCACCTGCTCCCTGCCGAGGTACACGATCCGCGAGCGCATCGTCTAGCCTACCCGCTGCATTACCACAGCGTGCAAGCCCTCCCGTGTCCTCGCGACCTCGTCACCTGCGAAAGCGGAGATTTCGGTGGGAAAGCGCCTCCGGTGTCTCGTGCGTCACATCCACCCCACGGGTACGACAGCGTACGGCCGTCCGGCGCGCCACGCACGGCGGGGTCTGCCGGGCCGGACCGGCGCAGGGCCTAGCGTGAGCGGGTGGACGACGACGAGCGGGTGACCCGGCGCCGGGTCGGCGACGCGGAGGCGCGACGGGCCAACCGTGGCTGGTGGGACGCCGACGCCGACGACTACCAGGCCGAGCACGGCGCCTTCCTCGGCGAGGTGGACTTCGTCTGGTGCCCGGAGGGGCTGCGGGAGACCGACGCCCGGCTGCTCGGCGAGGTCGCCGGACGGCGGGTGCTGGAGGTCGGCTGCGGAGCCGCGTCCTGTGCCCGCTGGCTGGCCACCCAGGGTGCCCGGCCGGTCGCCTTCGACCTCTCCGCCGGCATGTTGCGGCACGCGGTCCGGGCCGCCGGCGCCACCGGGGTACGCGTCCCGCTGGTGCAGGCCGACGCGCTGGCCCTGCCCTTCGCCGACGGCTCGTTCGACACCGCCTGCACCGCGTTCGGGGCGATCCCGTTCGTCGACGACTCGGCCGCGCTGATGGCCGAGGTGCACCGGGTGCTGCGGCCCGGCGGACGCTGGGTCTTCTCGGTGACCCATCCGATGCGCTGGATCTTCCTCGACGACCCGGGCGAGGGCGGGCTGACCGCCGTGCACTCCTACTTCGACCGCTCCCCCTACGTCGAGCAGGACGAGCGGGGGCTGGCCAGCTACGTCGAGCAGCACCGCACCCTCGGCGACCGGATCCGCGAGCTGACCGGCGCGGGGTTCCGGCTGCGGGACCTGGTGGAGCCGGAGTGGCCGACGGGACACGAGGGGACCTGGGGGCAGTGGAGCCCGCTGCGCGGCCGGCTCTTCCCCGGCACCGCCATCTTCGTCACCGAGAAGCCGGCCGACTGACCAGGCCGGGGATCCCGTCGTTTCCGGGCACCGACGGCGGGTACCCGGACGGCATGGCCGAGCAGAGGTTCCGCAAGGGTGACCACGTCTCCTGGGCCAGCCACAGCGGCCGCGCCCACGGGGTGGTGCAGGAGGAGCTCACCGAGCGTACGCACGTGCGCGGGCACACCGTGAACGCCTCCCTGGACGACCCGCAGTACCGGATCCGCCACGACGACTCGGGGCGGGACGTCGCCCACCGGCCGGAGGTGCTGCGCCATGAGCCGAGGTGAGGACCCGCAGGAGACCTACCGGGACTTCACCGAAGCGGTGAACATGAAGCCCGGCGAACTCTCCTCCTGGTTGCAGACCGACGAGTCCAAGCAGGTCGGCTGGCACAAGGGGGGCCGATCCGGCGGCGGCGAGTCGGTCGGGCACTCGTCCGGCCGACGGATCGTCGACCTGCTCCGCCGCAAGCGGGCCGAGTTCTCCGCCACCGACTACCAGCACATGCGCAAGGTGGTCGGCTACGTGCACCGGCACCTGGCGCAGCGGCCCTCCGGCGACGTCCGGAACACGAAGTGGCGCTGGTCGTTGATGAACTGGGGCCACGACCCGTTGCGGTGACCGGGACAGCGGCCCGTCGTCGC
Organism: Micromonospora sp. NPDC092111; assembly: GCF_044755745.1. NCBI lineage: Bacteria > Bacillati > Actinomycetota > Actinomycetes > Micromonosporales > Micromonosporaceae > Micromonospora > Micromonospora sp. NPDC092111. The sequence continues at coordinate 371,329 of NZ_JBIVRQ010000003.1, read as the reverse complement.
CGCCGGTGCGTCACCGTCAACCCCAGCCGCGTCGCGGACCGATGCCGGGTGGCGGCCCGGAAGCCGCCCGGCCGCCACCCGGCGTGGGTCAGGCCGGGTGGGTCAGGCCGGGGTGGCGAAGTCGACGTCCTTGGTCTCTACCGTGCCGGCCGTCCGCCCCGGGGCCGCCTGGTGGGCCCAGTACAGGTTGGTGTGCGCGACCACCTGCTCCGGCGCCGGGGCACCCCACGCGGTCAGGTCCTCGGTGGTGTGGGCGTCGCTGACCAGCGTCGCGTCGTACCCCCGGACGAACGCGCCGTGCAGCGTCGACCGGATGCAGGCGTCGGTCTGCGCGCCCACCACGACCAGCCGCCCGACCCGCAGGCCGGCCAGCACCGACTCCAGCGTGGTGTCCTCGAAGGAGTCGCCGTAGTGCTTCTCGACCAGCGGCTCGGCGTCGCCCGGGACCAGCTCGGGGACGATCCGCCAGTCGTCACTGCCCCGGACGAGCTGGGCGTCGGAGTGCTGCACCCAGACGACCGGCACACCCTCGTGTCGTGCCTTCTCCACCAGGCCGGCGATGTTGGCGACGACGTCGTCACGCCGGTACGCCTCCGCGACGACGCCGTTCTGTACGTCGACGACGAGCAGTGCGCTGTGCGGCCGGTCTTCGAGTGTGGTCATGTCTCCCCCTTGGCGTGCTCGACTTCCTGCGCCAGGCAGGCTAGCCCCACCCACCGACACCGACGCGAACGCGCGGGCTAGTGGTCGGCGCTGTTCCAGTCCCGGCCCTCGCCGACGGAGACCTCCAGCGGCACCGACAGCGGGTACGCCTCGCCCATCTCCCGCCGGACCAGCGCCTCCAGGGTTTCGCGCTCGCCGGGGGCGACCTCGAAGACCAACTCGTCGTGCACCTGGAGCAGCATCCGGGAAGCCAGCCCGGCGCCGCGCAGCGCGGTGTCGACGTGCAGCATGGCGACCTTGATGATGTCGGCCGCCGAGCCCTGAATGGGGGCGTTGAGCGCCATCCGCTCGGCCATCTCCCGGCGCTGCCGGTTGTCACTGACCAGGTCGGGCAGGTAGCGGCGGCGACCGAGGATGGTGGAGGTGTAGCCGTCCTGGCGGGCCCGGGCCACCACCTCGTGCAGGTAGTCGCGGACCCCGCCGAAGCCGGCGAAGTAGTTGTCCATCAGCCCGCGCGCCTCCTCGGCGCTGATCCCGAGCTGCTGGGACAGGCCGAAGGCGCTCAGCCCGTACGCCAGGCCGTAGTTCATCGCCTTGATCTTGCGGCGCTGGTCGGCGGTGACCTCGCCGACCGGCACACCGAAGACGGACGAGGCGGTGGCGGCGTGGAAGTCGAGCCCGGAGTTGAACGCCTCGATCAGCGCGTCGTCCGACGACAGGTGCGCCATGATCCGCATCTCGATCTGGCTGTAGTCGGCGGTGAGCAGGCACTCGTAGCCCTCCCCCACCACGAAGGCCCGGCGGATCCGCCGGCCCTCCTCGGTGCGGATCGGGATGTTCTGCAGGTTGGGCTCGGTGGAGGAGAGCCGCCCGGTGGCCGCCACCGTCTGGTTGAAGGTGGTGTGGATCCGGCCGTCGTCGGAGACCGACTTGAGCAGCCCGTCGACCGTCGACTTCAGCTTGGCCACGTCCCGGTGCCGCAGCAGGTGCGCCAGCACCGGGTGCGGGTTCTGCGCGTGGAGCCACTGGAGCGCGTCGGCGTCGGTGGTGTAGCCGGTCTTGATCTTCTTGGTCTTGGGCAGGCCCAGCTCGGTGAAGAGGATCTCCTGCAACTGCTTCGGCGAGCCCAGGTTGAACTCCCGCCCGACCGCGACGTACGCGCCCTGCGCGGCGGCCTTCACCTCGGCGGCGAAGTGCGCCTCCAACTCGGAGAGGTAGTGCGTGTCGGCGGCGATGCCGGTGATCTCCAGGCCGGCGAGCACCCGCATCAGCGGCAGCTCCACCCCGGCCATCAGCCGCGCGGACTGCTCGCCGTCGCGGGACAGCTCGGCGTCGATCGCGTCGGCCAGGTCGAGGGTGGCTCGGGCCTGGAGCATGAGGTTCTGCTCGGCCACCCCCTCGTCGCCCAGCCCGTCGAGGGTGAGCTGGCCGGTCTCCGGGGCGTCGACCCGCAGCTCGCGGTGCAGGTAACGCAGGGCGAGGTCGGTCAGGTCGTAGGAACGCTGGTCAGGACGGGCCAGGTAGGCGGCGATCTGGGTGTCCCGGGCGATGCCCGCCAGGGCCCAGCCGTGGGCGGCGAAGGCGAGCAGCGCGGGCTTGCTGTCGTGCAGCACCTTGGGCCGTTCGGCGTCGGCCAGCCAGGCCGCCAGCGCCGTCTCGTCGGCGGGCACCAGACCGGCCGGGTCGACCCAGGCGGCGGCCCCACCGGCGGTGGCCAGGGCCAGGCCGGTCACCGAGGCGGTGTGCCGGCGGTTGGGACCGGTGTCGAGCTTGGCGGCCACCCCGACGGCGGCGCCGGTCGGGGCGTGCGTCGCCAGCCAGTCGGCCAGCGCGCCGGGCTCGGTGAGCACCTCGCCGGCCAGGTCGAAGCCGGACTCGGCCTCCGGCTCGACGGCCTCCAGGTACTGGTAGAGCCGGTCGCGGAGGATCCGGAACTGGAGGGTGTCGAAGACCTGGTGCACGGCCTCGCGGTCCCAGCCCTGCCAGCGGGCGTCCTCGGGACGCAGCGGCAGCTCCAGGTCGGAGACCAGGCAGTTGATCTCGTAGTTGCGGATCACGTCGGCGAGCCGCTCGCGTAGGCTGTCGCCGGCCTTGCCCTTGATCTCGTCGGCCCGGGCGATCACACCCTCGACCCCGCCGTACGTGGTGATCCACTTGGCGGCCGTCTTCGGGCCGACGCCGGGGATGCCGGGCAGGTTGTCGCTGGTCTCGCCGACCAGCGCGGCCAGGTCGCGGTAGCGCTGCGGGCCGACGCCGTACTTGGCCTCGATCGCGGCCGGGTCCATCCGGGCCAGGTCGGAGACGCCCTTGCGCGGGTAGAGCACGGTCACCTGGTCGCCGACGAGTTGGAACGCGTCCCGGTCGCCGGTGCTGATCAACACCTGCATGCCCTGGTCGCGGGCCTGGCACGCGAGGGTGGCGATGACGTCGTCGGCCTCGTAGCCCTCCCGCTCGACGACCGGGATGCGCAGCGCGTCGAGGACCTCCTTGACCAGGCTGACCTGGCCCTTGAAGTCGGTCGGGGTCTCGCTGCGGCCGGCCTTGTACTCGGCGTACTTCTCGGTGCGGAAGGAGCGGCGGGACACGTCGAAGGCGACCACGATGTGGGTCGGCTGCTCGTCGCGGAGCACGTTGATCAGCATCGAGGTGAAGCCGTAGACCGCGTTGGTCGGCTGCCCGGTCGTGGTGGAGAAGTTCTCCACCGGCAGGGCGAAGAACGCCCGGTATGCCAGGGAGTGTCCGTCGACGAGAAGCAGGCGCGGCGTCGTAGCTGTCACGGCAGCGACTCTAGTCCGTACCGCCGACATCCCCGGGCGGCGGCACGGCGGACACCCACGGTCGACGCCGGGTCGGGCCGGACGCCGGGCCCGCAGCGGGACGTACCCGGGCGAACCGGCGGCCCGGCGCGGCGGCGGACGCCGCGCCGGGCCGGCGGTCAGAGCACCTTGGCCAGGAACGCCTTGGTCCGGTCGTGCTGTGGGTTGGCGATCACCTCGCGGGGGTCGCCGGCCTCGACCACCACGCCGCCGTCCATGAAGACCAGCTTGTCGCCGACCTCCCGGGCGAAACCGATCTCGTGGGTCACCACGATCATGGTCATCCCGTCCCGGGCCAGGTCCTTCATCACGTCCAGCACCTCACCGACCAGCTCCGGGTCGAGCGCGCTGGTCGGCTCGTCGAAGAGCATCAGCTTCGGCCGCATGGCCAGCGCCCGGGCGATCGCCACCCGCTGCTGCTGCCCACCGGAGAGCTGACCCGGGTACGCCCCGAGCTTGTCGCCCAGCCCCACCCGCTCCAGCAACTGCGCGGCCCGCTCCCGGGCCGCCGCCTTCTTCTCCCGGCCCAGCAGCACCGGGGCCTCGACCACGTTGCCCAGCACCGTCATGTGCGGGAAGAGGTTGAAGCGCTGGAACACCATGCCGATCGCCCGGCGCTGCGCGGCCACCTCCTTCTCCCGCAGCTCGTGCAGCTTGCCGCCGCGCTCCCGGTAGCCGATCAGGTCGCCGTCCACCCGGATCGAACCGGCGTTGATCTTCTCCAGGTGGTTGATGCAGCGCAGGAAGGTCGACTTGCCGGAGCCGGACGGCCCCAGCAGGCAGCACACCTCCCCGGCGCGGACCTTCAGGTCGATGCCCTTGAGCACCTCCAGCGGCCCGAACGCCTTGTGCACCTGCTCGGCTTGGACCATCACGCCGGACTCGGCGGCCGGCACGCCGGCCTGGGCCGGAACGATCAGCTCGGTCACGGCTCCACCTTCCCCGCGGTCCCGCCCGTCTCCGCCGTCATCCCCCGCAGCCGCAACCGGGCCCGCCCGGCCGGGCCGTAGCCCTTGCCGAAATGCCGCTCCAGGAAATACTGCCCCACCAGCAGGATGCTGGTCAGGAACAGGTACCACAGGCAGGCCGCCACATACATCGGGAAGATCTGGAAGGTCCGCTTGCCCACCGCGTCGAGCTGGAAGAACAGCTCCACGCTCACCGGTACGTAGAGCAGCAGCGAGGTGTCCTTCAGCATCGCGATGGTCTCGTTGCCGGTCGGCGGGATGATCACCCGCATCGCCTGCGGCAGCACCACCCGACGCAGCAGTTGGCCCCGGCTCATGCCCAGCGCCTGGGCCGCCTCGCTCTGCCCCTCGTCGACCGACTGGATGCCGGCCCGGACGATCTCGGCCATGTAGGCCGCCTCGGAGAGCGCGAGCCCCAGCAGGCCGGCCATGAAGCCGGTGAGGATGTCCCGGGAGGAGAACCCGAACAGCCGCAGTTGCAGGTTGTCGATGCCGAAGAGCTGACCGAGCTGGGTGTCGAACGGCACCCCGAACTCGATCCGGCTCCACAGGATGCCGATGTTGCCGAACACCGCCAGCAGCACCAGCCGGGGCACCGCCCGGAAGAACCAGGTGTAGAGCCAGGCCACCCCACGCAGGATCGGGTTGTCGGACAGCCGCATCACGGCCACCACCACGCCCAGCGTGACCCCGATCAGCATCGCGGTCACCGTCATCAGCACCGTGCCGCGCAGCAGCCCCTCGATGATCGGCGGGCGGAACATCTTGTCCACCATGAACGACCAGTTGAAGGCGTCGTTGGTGACCAGCAGATGGACGAACATGGCGACCAGCACGGCCAGCACGGCGACCGCGACCCAGCGCCCCGGGTGCCGTACGGGCACGGCGCGGATAGGCTCCGGCCGCGCCCGTACGGTGGTTGTCTCGTGGGTTTCCATGACTCGTTACGGGTTGATCGCGGGGTCCGTGATCGCGCCGTCCGCCACCTTCCACTTGTCGAGCACCGTCTTGTACGACCCGTCGGCGATCAGCGCCTTGGTCGCGTCCCGGACCGCCTCGGCGAACGCCGCCTGGTCCTTGCTGACCACGTAGCCGTACGGGGCCGCCTCGTACTGCTTGTCGAGCAGGTCGAGGGCGCCGTTGGACTGGGTCACCGCGTACACCCCGACCGGGTAGTCGGCGAGCATCGCGTCGTCCTTGCCGGAGACCACCGCGGCGGTCGCGGCGTCCTGACCGGGGAACTGCTCGATGGTGATCGCCGGCTTGCCGGCGTCGGTGCACGTCTTGGACCGCTTCTGGACGTCCTCGACCTGGACGGTGTCCTTCTGCACGGCGATCTTCTTGCCGCAGGCATCGTCGATCTTGACGCCGGCCGGGTTGCCCTTCTTGGTCACCCACTGGGTGCCGACCTGGAAGTAGCTGACCATGTTGGCCTGCTGCTTGCGCTCGTCGTTGATGGTGAAGGACGAGACGCCGACCTCGTACTTGCCGGTGCTCACGCCCGAGATGATGTCGCCGAACGGGGCGGAGACGAACTCCGCCTTGAGGCCCAGCTTCTGGGCGACGGCGCTGAACAGCTCCACGTCGAAACCGATGACCGTCTTGCCGTCGGCGTCGAGGAACTCCGCCGGGGCGTACGTGGAGTCGGTGCCCACGACGATCTTGCCATCGGACTTGATGGCGGCGGGCACCTTGTCCGCGAGGGACGTGTCGGCCGACGCGCTGACCGAGGCGCCGCCACCGGGCTGCTCGGTGTTCTCCTCCTCGCCGCAGGCGGCGAGGGAGAACAAGAGTGCGGTCGCGCCGGCGACGCCGAACGCCGCCCGCCGACCAGGGGTGAGGTGGAACATGGGTGTACTCCTTTGCGAGGGGGGCGACGGTCAGGCCACGCCGAGGTATGCCTCTTTGACCGACGGGTCGTGCAGCAGGTCCGCGCCGGTGCCGCTCTTGACGATCCGGCCGGTCTCCAGCACGTACGCCCGGTGCGCCCGGGCGAGCGCCTGCTGCGCGTTCTGCTCCACCAGCAGGATGGTGGTGCCCTGCTCGTTGATCTCGGTGATGATGGTGAAGATCTGCTGGATCAGCATCGGGGCCAGCCCCATCGACGGCTCGTCGAGCAGCAGCAGCTTGGGCCGGCTCATCAGCGCCCGGCCGACGGCCAGCATCTGCTGCTCACCGCCGGAGAGGGTGCCGCCGGGCTGCTTGCGCCGCTCGGCCAGCCGGGGGAACAGCTCCAGCACCCGGTTGAGGTCCTGGGCGATGCCGGCCTTGTCGCGCCGGGTGTACGCGCCCATGTCGAGGTTCTCCAGCACGCTCATGCCGGGGAAGATGCCGCGACCCTCGGGTGCCTGGCACAGCCCGCGCCGGACCCGCAGGTCGGCCCGGAGCTTGGAGATGTCCTCACCCTGGAAACGGATCGCGCCGGTGGCGATCGGCCGGATGCCGGAGATCGCCCGCATGGTGGTGGACTTGCCGGCGCCGTTGGCGCCGATCAGGGCGACGATCTCGCCCTCGCCCACGGTCAGGCTGATCCCGTGCAGCGCCTGGATGCGCCCGTACAGCAGGCTGACGTCGTCAATCTCAAGCAGCATCGTCCGGTACCCCCAGGTACGCCGCGATCACCTTCGGGTTGTCCCGCACCTCGGCGGGCAGACCCTCGGCGATCTTCTTCCCGAACTCCAGCACCACGATCCGGTCGGTGACGCCCATGACCAGGCGCATGTCGTGCTCGATCAGCAGCACGGTCACGCCGGTGTCGCGGATCTGCCGGATGAGCTGGAGCAGCTCCTCCTTCTCCGCCGGGTTGAAGCCGGCGGCCGGCTCGTCCAGGCAGAGCAGCACCGGGTCGGTGGCCAGTGCCCGGGCGATCTCCAGCCGGCGCTGCTCGCCGTAGGAGAGGTTGCGGGCGAACTCGTGCATCCGGGGCCGGATGCCGACGAACTCCAGCAGCCGCTCGGCCTTCTCCCGGCCCTCGCGCTCCTCACGCCAGTGCCGGGGCAGCCGCAGCAGCGCCGAGAGCACGCTGGTCTTGTGGTGCGCGTCGGCACCGACCTGCACGTTCTCCAGCGCGGTCATCTCCGGGAAGAGGCGGATGTTCTGGAACGTCCGCGCCATGCCCATTTTGGTGATCTGGTGCCGCTTCTGGCCGCTGATCTTCTGGCCACGGAACCGGATCTGCCCCTCGGTGGGCTGGTAGATGCCGGTCATCGCGTTGAAGCAGGTGGTCTTGCCGGCGCCGTTCGGGCCGATCAGCCCGAGGATCTCCCCCTTGTAGAGGGTGAAGTCGACGTCGTTGAGGGCCACCACACCGCCGAAGCGCAGCGTGACGTGGTCGACCTCCAGCAGCGGCTCCCGCCCGGGCAGCGTCTCGACGGCGGGCGCGCCCGCCTGGGCCGGTACGGCCGGGGTCTGTTCGGTGTCACTCACCGACGATCACCTCCTTGCGGCGGTCCTTGAACTCCGCCGCCCGTCGTCGGTTCGGGATGAGGCCCTGCGGCCGGAAGATCATCATGACCACCAGCACCAGGCCGAAGAAGAGGAACCGGTACTCGTACAGCTCCACGCCGAACAGCTCGATGCCACGGAACCGCTCGATCATGTACGCCACCAGGCCGCCGCCGACGATCGCGCCGACGATGTTGCCCGAGCCGCCGAAGATGACCGCGGCCAGGATGATGATCGAGTTGAGCAGCTCGAAGTTCTGCGAGTTGACGAAGTTCTGCTTGCCGGCGAAGAGCGCGCCGGCCAGACCGGCGATCGCCGCGCCCGAGGCGAACGCCCAGAGCTTGAACTTGAACGTCGGCACGCCCATCAGCTGGGCGGCGTCCTCGTCCTCGCGGATCGAGATCCAGGCCCGGCCGACCCGGCTGTGGGTCAGGTTCCGCACCCCGATCACCACCACGATGATCAGCGTGAGCACAAGCCAGTAGTACGGCCGGGCATCGAGCACCCCGAACAGCGGCTTACCGTCGGCGTACTTGCCCGGCGGGTGCGGGATCTGGTTGAACCCGCGCTGCCCCTTGAGGAACGGGGAACTGGTCGCCGCGACCCGGATCATCTCGGCGAAGCCGAGCGTCACCAGGGCCAGGTAGTCACCGCGCAGGCGCAGCGTCGGCGTGCCCAGCATGACGCCGGAGAGCATGGTGAGCGCGATCGCGACCGGCACCACCAGCAGCCACGGCCAGAGCGTCTTGATGTCGCTGCTCGGCGAGGTCAGCACCGCCACGGTGTACGCGCCGACGGCGAAGAAGCCAAAGTAGCCGAGGTCGAGCAGGCCGGCGAAGCCGACCACGATGTTCAGCCCGACCGCCAGCAGCACGTAGATCGAGACGGTGAACAACACCTGGGTGAAGTTGGAGCCCGTGGTCGGGATCGGCCCCAGGTACTGGTAGAACTCCTTGTTCGGCAGCGCGTAGAAGAACGCGATCAGCGCCACCAGCGCCGCCCAGCGCACCCAACGAGGGGCATCGTGCCAGCGCTGCGAGACGGCCTCGCGGCCGTGCCGCAGCCGTGTCCCGATCCCCTGCTGCTGCTCGGGGGTCGGCGGATTTACCGTCGTCGTCATGCCCGTGCCCTCCCCAGCGATTCGCCCAGCAGGCCGGTCGGCCGGAACATCAGCAGCACCACCAGTACGGCGAAGGCGGCGAAGTCCTTCCACTGGCTGCCGAACAAGCCGGCGGCGTAGTTCTCCATCACGCCGAGCAGCAGCCCGCCGACGAGCGCACCGCGCAGGTTGCCGATGCCACCGAGCACGGCGGCGGTGAACGCCTTGAGGCCGAGCAGGAAGCCGACGCTGTAGGTCAGGGTCTGGATCCGCACGTCGTACAGCAGGCCGGCGACGCCGGCCATGCTGCCACCGGCGATGAAGACCATCAGGATGATCCGGTCCTTGTTCACGCCCATCAGCGCGGCGGTGTTGGCGTCCTGGGCGACCGCCCGGATGCCCCGGCCGACCCGGCTGCGGTTGATGAACTGGTCCAGCGCGACCATCATCGCCAGCGCGGCGCCGAGGGTGAGTAGCTGCACCCCGTCGATCGGCACCCCGAACAGGTGGAACACCGGCTCGGAGCTGACCAGCTTGGGCGCACTCTCCGGAAGCCTGCGGGTGTAGACGCCGAACGCTTCGGAGATCGCGATCGAGGCACCGATCGCAGTGATCAGGAAGGCCAGCGGCGGCGCGTTGCGCTTGCGCAGCGGGCGATAGGCCACCCGCTCGATCACGGTCGCCGTGCCGGCGGAGGCGATGGCCGCGACGATCATCGCGACCAGCAGGTAGAACAGGATCGAGCCGAGCCCGCTGACCTGGGAGTCCTGGTCGAGGCCGAAGCCGTTCCAGGTCCAGATGGCGGCGAACGCGCCGGCGATGAAGACCTCGGAGTGGGCGAAGTTGATGAGTCTGAGCACGCCGTAGACCAGCGTGTACCCGAGCGCGACCAGGGCGTAGATAGCACCCTGGGTCAGGCCGGTCGTGGTGAGTTCCCCGAAGTTGGAGAACAGTCCGTCGAAGTTCACGGGAGGGCCGCTCCGTCAGGTGTGGAGAAAGAGAAGGTGCGGCCGGGAGCGAGCTCCCGGCCGCACCCGCGATCTGTCGTCAAACGCTCGCAGCGACCGTGGTCAGGACTTCGGGATCTCCTGGTCGGGGACGACCTTGCCGCCCTGCACCTTGAAGGCCCAGACCTTGACCTGCGCCGGGTCCAGCTCGCCGCCCTCGACGAACTTGTAGCTGGCCGCGACACCCTCGCCGCTGTAGCCCTTCACGAACTCCAGCAGGCCCTCACGGGTGGTCTTCTTGGCCTTGATGCCGGCGAGCAGGATGTTCGCGGCGTCGTAGGCGGTGTCGCTGTAGGTGCCCGGCTCGGTGCCGTTGAGCGCCTTGAACTCCTCGACGAACGTGCCACGTGCCTGCTCCGCGGGGGCACACGGGCAGGTGAGAATGGTGCCCTCGGCGGCGGCAGTACCGGCGGTGGTGATGTACGCGCCGTCGTTGACGCCGTCACCGGCGACCAGCGGAGCGGTGACCCCGGCAGCGGTGAGCTGCTTGCGGATCAGGCCGGCCTCCTGGTAGTAACCGCCGTAGAAGACCGCCTTGACGCCGGCGGCCTTGACCTTGGTCACCACGCCGGAGAAGTCGGTCTGCTTGCCCTCGCCCTGGACCTTGTCCGAGCCAGCGACCGCGGTGCCGAGCACCTTCTTGACCTCGTCGGCCAGGCCCGCGCCGTAGGCGGACTGGTCGTCGATGACGTAGACCTTGTCGGCCTTCATCACGTTCTTGATGTAGTTGCCGGCCGCCGGGCCCTGGCTGAAGTCGTTGCCGACGCCCCGGAAGAAGGTCTTCCAACCCTGCTCGGCGAGGCTCGGGCGGGTGGCGGAGGGGGTGATGGTGACCAGGCCGGCCTCGTTGAACAGCGGGCCGGCGGCCTCGGACTCACCCGAGTAGGCCGGGCCGACGATGCCCAGGATCTTGGTGTCGTCGATCGCCTTCTGGGCCAGGCCGGGGGCCTGGTCGCCGCTACCCTGCGAGTCGAGCTCGACCAGCTCGACCTTGCAGTCGGCGTTTTCCTTGTTGTACTTATCGACGGCGAGCTTGGCGCCGTTCTTCTCGTTGATGCCCAGCGCCGCCGAGCTACCGGTCAGCGCGCCGAAGAACGCGATCTTGTTACCGCAGCTATCCCCACCGGACGCCGTGTCGTCGCTGCCGCTGGAGCAAGCGGTGCCACCGGCGACGAGCGCCAGCATGGCGACTCCACCGATCACGCGTGCGAGCTTCTGCCTCAAGGCCCGAACCCTCCTCCGTCGCATGGCCCGAACCACCCGCTGACTATTGGCCCTTGCGGGGGGGCGGACGAACCAGACCGTCGTCGCCGGTCTGGGGCGGGACGTTATCCCACCAGGAAGCTGTGACGTAAGCCCCAGCAAGCGGGGTTGATCGAACCGTTACACGCCGTGGCGGATTGGAAACGGTCGCTGTAAGAACCATCGGTTCCGAGCGGGTTTCACCATCATTTCGAAGGTAAGGGGTGCAAGGGCCCTCACCCGCTACCGATCGACGACCAACAACGCCCCCCACCAGGCACGGGACCCACGACCGTCGTCGGCCAGCAACAACAATCGATCTCCCCCGGCCGCCACCGTCAGGGCCGTGTCGCCGCCGTCGGCCACCGGCACCGGCACTGTCACCGCGCGCCACGACCCCCCGCCGTCCGCCGACGACCAGACCGAACGGCCGGCACCGTCACCCGTCACCGCCACCAGGACATCGCCCACCGCGGCCAGGCCCACCACCGACAGCACCCCCGGACCGGCCGACCCGAACCCGCCGACCCGACGCCACCGCGACCCGTCGTCGGCCCGCCACACCGACAGGCCGTCCCGCCCCGGGCCGACGGCCACCGGCACGCCGCCGAGCAGCGTCACCCGCTCGGCCTGGCCCCGGCCGTCCGGGGCCGGCAACTCGGCCCGCCGCCAGGACCGCCCGTCCGCCGAGGCCCAGGCCAACGGCGTCAGCGAACGTCCACCCGCCGGCAGCAGCGACCCGACCACCAGCCAGCCCGCCGGCAGGGCCACCGCGTCGTCCGCCGACGTCCGCCCCCGAGCGTCGCCGGCCAACTGCGGCACGCCCGCACGCAGGGTGAACCCGTCCGCGTCCGGGGAGGTCCAGACCGCCGCGCCGTCCGACCGGGCACCCGCGATCAACCAACCGCCGGGACCGGCCGCCAGCCGGGCCGCGTTCACCGCCCGGGGGCCGCCGAACAACTCGAACGCCGCCGGCACCTCGCGCAGCGGCCCGTCGCCGTCGCGCACCCAGGTGCCGGTACGTGGATTGCCGTGCACCCCGCCGTTCTTGGCCCCCAGCGCGGCCACCCGACCGTCGGCGCAGGCCGCCGCGTAGAGCACATGCTGGCGGCCGTAGAAGGTCCGCGCCGCGATCGGAACCGGCGACCAGGAGACAGCGTCCGCACTGGACCAGGCCGCCGGGCGGGTCTCACCGGCGGCGTCGGCGACCGCGCCGACCAGGAACCACCGGCCGGCGCAGGAGACCGCGTCCCGCAGCACCAGGCGGCCGGCCGGGCCGGGCGACGCCGGGAGGGTCAGCTCCTGCCAGGCCGGGCGCAGCGGCGCGGGCCGGTCGGCGTCCCGCTCGCCGGAGCGGTCGCAGCCGGCGACCAGCACGGCGAGGATGCCGAGCAGAACGAACCCGCGTCGAATCGACACGCATCCGATGCTATCGATCGGCGCGCCGCCGTGGGGGCCCGCCGACCCACCAGTTCAGGAGGTCGGCTGCTCGGCCATCTCGCCGCCGGCGGTCTCGGCGAGGATCCGCTCGGCGACCTCCTTCATGGTCATCCGGTGGTCCATCGCGGTGCGCTGGATCCACTTGAACGCCTGCGGCTCGGTCATCCCGTACGTCGTCATCAGCGCGCCCTTCGCGCGCTCGACGGTCTTGCGGATCTCCAGCCGGTCGTTGAGCCCGGCCACCTCCGCCTCAAGTGCGGCGATCTCGGAGTAGCGGGAGAGGGCGATCTCGACCGCCGGCACCAGGTCGCTCTTCTGGAACGGCTTGACCAGGTACGCCATCGCGCCGGCAGCCCGCGCCCGCTCGACCAGGTCCCGCTGGCTGAACGCGGTCAGGATGATCACCGGGGCGATCCGGGCACCGGCGATCCGCTCGGCGGCGGCCAGCCCGTCCATGATCGGCATCTTGATGTCGAGGATGACCAGGTCCGGCTTGAGCTCCTCGGCCAACCGCACGGCGGTCTCACCGTCGCCGGCCTCGCCGACGACCTCGTAGCCCTCCTCGACCAGCATCTCGGCCAGGTCCAGTCGGATGAGCGCCTCGTCCTCGGCGATCAGTACCCGCCTGCGCTCGGCGTCCGTCTGCGTCTCGGCCACGAGCCACTCCCACCAGTCTGAGCCCGGCACCCGCCGTGCCGGGTGCCGCCGCCCCTAGCCTAGTGGGTACCCTGTTGGGGCCGAACCACGGAACGGCCCCTGTAGTCCAATGGCAGAGACGATGCACTCAAACTGCATACAGTGTGGGTTCGAATCCCACCGGGGGCACCAAAGCGTCATGTGGGCGTTCGAAGCTGGCCGGGTGCATCCACCCGGGATGCAGGGCCCGCGCCCGCGTACCGGCCCGGGGAGCCACCCGTGCGGGCGGTCGCCCCGCCACCTCGCGCCGCCCCGCACCACCGTCCGGCACTGGTGCGTGGACCGGCCCGGGCCGGCGTCGTCGGCACCGCGCGGCGCTGCTTCCGGTGCTCGTCCGAGGTCGACAATCCGACAGACCCGGCCGCGTACGCCTGCCTGCTCGGCCCTTCATCCCGCCGGCTCGGCCTGCTGTCGTCGGCGATGGACACCCCGTCACGGCCACGAGGGCCCCGGCGCCTCGCGGAGCCGCGACCCCGGCTGCGGGGCGGTCAGTTCGCGGCGAGCGCCCGCGCCAGGTCGGCCCGCAGGTCCTCCGGGTCCTCCAGGCCGACGGAGAGCCGCAGCAGTCCGCCGCCCGGTTTCGCCTCCCCGGCCACCGGCCGGTGGGTGAGCGAGGCGGGGTGCTGGATCAGGGTGTCCACCCCGCCGAGCGACACCGCGTGGGTGATCAGCTCGCAGGCCCCGGCGACCCGGGCGGCGGCGGGTGCGCCGCCGCGTACCTCGAAGGCGAGCAGGCTTCCGGTGCCGGACATCTGCCGGCCGACCAGCCCGGCGGGGTCGTGCACGGCCGGGTGGTGAACCCGGTCGACGGCCGGATGCCCGGCGAGCCAGAGCGCCAGCTTCTCCGCGCCGGCCTGCTGGGCGCGGACCCGCAGCGGCAGGGTCTGCAGGCCCCGGTGCAGCAGGTACGCGCCGAGCGGGTGGAGCACCGCTCCGGTGACGGCGCGGACCTGGCGCAGTCGGGCGGCCCAGTCGGCGTCGCAGGCGACGACCCCGGCGAGCACGTCGCCGTGGCCGCCGATGCTCTTGGTGGCGCTGTGCAGGACGAGCGCGGCGCCGTGCCGGGCGGGCTGCTGGAGCACCGGAGTGGCGACGGTGTTGTCGACGAGCAGCGGGACGTCCCCGGCAGCGGTGGCGAGGGCGGCGATGTCGACGAGGTCGAGGGTGGGGTTGGCCGGCGTCTCGACGAGGACCAGGGCGGTGTCCGGGCGGACGGCGTCGGCGACCTGGTCGGGGCGGGCCCAGCCGACCTCGGTGCCGAGCAGGCCGGTGGCGAGCACGTGGTCGGTGCCGCCGTAGAGCGGGCGCACGGCGACGACGTGCCGTTTCCCGTCGCGGGTGGCGGCGAGCAGGGCGGCGGTGAGGGCGGCCATGCCGCTGGCGAAGGCGACCGCCTCCGGGGTGCCTTCGAGGGCGGCGAGCGCGGTTTCGAAGCGGGCCACGGTGGGGTTCCAGAGGCGCTGGTAGACGGCGCTGCCGCCGGGTGGGCGGGTGCCACCGGTGGCGAGCAGTTCGTACGCGTCGCCGCCGGCGTCGACCGACGGCAGCGGGTTGGTGGTGGAGAGGTCGATCGGCGGCACGTGGACGCCGAGGGCCGCGAGGTCGTCGCGGCCGGCGTGCACGGCCCGGGTGTCCACCGTCGTCATGCCGGAAGCGTCGAACATCAGCCCCGCAATGAGCAATGGGATCGAAGAACATTCTTCATATAGGGCTTTCCTCGTTGCCACATTCGGAGAAGGATGGCCGGATGCCCTCCACACCGAACGATGTACGGCCCTTCGCCGCGCTGGACGACGTCGACCGCGCGATCCTGACCGCGCTGACGGCGGACGGCCGGTTGCCGAACAACGCCCTCGCCGAGCGGGTCGGGGTCGCCCCGTCCACCTGCCTGACCCGGACCCGGGCGCTGCGCGAGTGCGGGGCGATTCGGGGCTTCCACGCCGAGGTGGACCCGGCGGCGGTGGGGCTGCCGTTGCAGGCCCTGGTGTCGGTGCGGCTCACCGCGCACGAACGGGCCGCGGTGGACGCGTTCCGGGCCCGGTCGGTGCGGCTGCCGGGGGTGGTGTCGGTGTTCCACGTGGCCGGCGCGGAGGACTACGTGCTGCACGTGCGGGCGGCCTCCGGTGACGCGCTGCGCGACTTCGTGCTGGACCACCTGGCGGTGGACCCGGCGGTGCAGCACACCCAGACCAGCCTGATCTTCGAGCAGGCCCGGGGCATGGGCTGAGCGCGGCAGCCACCCCGGCACCTGCCGGCGCTCGATCCACTCCGGCTCGGGGAAGTGGCGGTGTCGGCCGGGCCCGGATACCGCCACCTGCCCGATCCGCCCCGGGCCGGGGAACAGATCCGGCGCGGGCCGGGTTGGCTCCTGTCGTGATCGACGTACCGTTGTCTGTTCTTGATCTTGCTCCGGTCGCCGCCGGGGCCTCCGCCGGTGAGGCGCTCGCGCACACCACCGAGCTGGCCCGGCGCACCGAGGAGCTGGGCTACCGCCGGTTCTGGGTGGCCGAGCACCACAACATGCCGGCGATCGCCAGCTCCGCCCCGGCGGTGCTGCTCGCCCACCTGGCGGCCCACACCTCGACGATCCGGCTGGGCTCGGGCGGGGTGATGCTGCCCAACCACGCGCCGCTGGTGGTCGCCGAGCAGTTCGGCACCCTGGAGGCGCTGCACCCGGGCCGGATCGACCTGGGCATCGGCCGGGCGCCGGGCACCGACCAGGTGACCGCGCTGGCGCTGCGCCGCACCATGGAGGGGCTGTCGGCCGACGGCTTCCCCCGGGAGCTGGCCGACCTGATGAACTACTTCAGCGGCGACGACCCGGGGCCGATCACGGCCACCCCCGGGCTGGGCCAGTCCCCCGCGGTCTGGCTGCTCGGCTCCAGCGGGTTCAGCGCCCAGCTCGCCGGGCTGCTCGGGCTGCCGTTCTCGTTCGCCCACCACTTCAGCGCGCAGCACACCCTGCCCGCCCTCCAGCTCTACCGGCAGCACTTCCGGCCGTCGCGCTGGCTGGACCGGCCGTACGCGATGGTGGCGGTGAACGTGGTCTGCGCCGACACCGACGAGCGGGCCGAGTGGCTGTCCGGCCCGAGCGCGCTGTCCTTCCTGAAGCTGCGCTCGGGGCGACCGGAGCCGCTGGCCAGCCCCGAGGACGCCGCCGGGTACCCGTACCGCGAGGTGGACCGCGAGTTCGTCCGGCAACGGCGGGACGGCCAGGCGATGGGCTCGCCGGAGACGGTCCGCCGGCAGCTCACCGAGCTGCTGGCCCGCACCGGCGCGGACGAGCTGATGCTCACCACCATGGTGTACGACGTGGCCGACCGGGTGCGCTCGTTCGAGCTGGTGGCCGACGCGGTGGCCGGCGGGCTTACCCGGAACGCCTGAAACACGCTCTTCATAGCCACGTCACCCCACCGTCGCGCAGGACCTCTAACTTTATGACCGGTGGTGGTACGGCACTCCCGGTCGGGACGGGTCGGGGGTGCTGCGGTGTGGTGCACCGGGTCGCCAGCTGTGCGGATTCCGCGGCTGGCGGCCCGGTGCCTGCGTCTTCGGGCCAGGCGGGTCAGCGCAGGTAGATGCTGGGCGTCGGCGGGGTGGACATGCCGTCGCCGATGAAGAAGCTCGGGTGCGGCGGCTGGTTGTAGGCGGTGTTCTGCCAGGCGATGGCGGCCCGGTACTGGGCGTCGTGCATCAGGGTGTAGATCCGGGTGCTGGTCGGCGTCGGGGTGCTGTAGATCCGCAGCGCGGTGCTGTCGCTGGTCCGCCAGACCACCTCCTCCCGCCAGTCGCCGAGGATGTCGCCGGAGAGCGCCGGGGTGGACTTGGTGCCGTTGTTGGAGGCCACTCCGCTGCCGGTGAGCAGCCGGGTCTCGCCGCCGGTGCCGTACTTGTCGATCTTCGTGGCGTCGACCAGCTCGCGTACCGGGTCGCCGTCCCACCAGGCGAGGAAGTTCATCGACGACGGCTTGCGTCCGACGTTCTGCCCCCTGGTGTTGGTCAGCCCGTCGACCGCCGCCGACCACGACTCGGCCCCGGGGCTGCCCGCCCAGATGTCGGCGGAGACGCCCCGGCCGTTGTCGCCGTTGGCCGCCGTCGACCAGAGGATCTGGCCGGTACGGGCGTCGGCGAACCAGGAGCTGGGCTTGCTGCCGTCCTCGTCGACCTTGAAGACCTCTAGGCCGGCCCGGCTCGGGTCGAGGTCACCGACGTGCAGGGCGTCGCCGTGCCCGTTGCCGGTGGAGTAGAGCAGCCGGCCGTTGTCGTCGATGGTGGCGGCGCCGTACACGATCTCCTGCCGGCCGTCGCCGTCGACGTCGGCGACGGAGAGCTGGTGGTTGCCCTGGCCGGCGGCGGCGGAGTTGCCGGAGGCGTTCGAGTCGAACGTCCACCGCTTGGTCAGGGCACCGTTGCGGAAGTCCCAGGCGGCGACGACCGCGCGGGTGTAGTAGCCGCGCGCCATGACCAGCGAGGGGCGTTGCCCGTCGAGGTACGCGGTGCCGGCCAGGAACCGGTCGACCCGGTTGCCGTACGAGTCGCCCCAGGAGGAGACGGTGCCGCGCGGCGGGTCGTAGTCGACGGTGGACAGGATCGCGCCGGTCTGGCCGTTGAACATGGTCAGGTACTCCGGGCCGGACAGGACGTAACCGCTGGAGTTGCGGTAGTCCGCCGACGAGGAGCCGATGAGCTGGCCGGTGCCGGAGCGGGTGCCGTCGGCGGTCTTCATGGCCACCTCGGCCCGGCCGTCGCCGTCGTAGTCGTACACCTGGAACTGGGTGTAGTGCGCGCCGGCACGGATGTTGCGGCCCAGGTCGATGCGCCACAACCGACTGCCGGTGAGGGTGTACGCGTCGACGTAGACGTTGCCGGTGTAGCCGGACTGGGAGTTGTCCTTGGCGTTGGACGGGTCCCACTTGAGCACGATCTCGTAGCGGCCGTCGCCGTCGACATCGCCGACGCTGGCGTCGTTGGCCGCGTAGGTGTACGCCTCGCCGCTCGGGGTGGTGCCGCCGGCCGGCGGCTGGATCGGCACGTCCAGGTAGCCGTTGGCGAACTGGAGCGCGGGCGCGGACGCCGCCTGCTCGGCGCCGTTCACCACGGCCCGCACGGTGTACGCCGCGCCGGCCGCCGCCCCACTGTCGAGATAGTTGGTGGCCCCCGTGATCGGCGTGCCGTTGACCTTCGTGGAGCCCCGGTAGAGGTTGAACGACACCCCGGCGGTCTCGGTGCCGAGCAGCCGCCAGGAGACCAGGTTCGCGCTGCCGGAGCGGACGCTGATCAGCCCGCGGTCGAGGTCCTCCAGTTGCTTCGCCCCGGCCGGCGGGGTGGTCGGCGGGGGCGTGGTGGGCGGGGCTGTGGTGGGCGGGGGCGGGGTGGTCGTCGGCGGCGCGGTGGTGGGCGCGGTGCCGCCCGTGCAGGTGGTGCCGTTGAGGGCGAAGCTCGCCGGGACCGGGTTGCTGGTGTTGTTCCACGACGCGTTGAAGCCGAAGTTCGCGGTGCCGTTGGTGCCGAGCGCGGCGTTGTAGCCGGCGTCCTTGGCGCTGACCTGCGCGCCGGACTGGGTGACGGTGGCGTTCCATGCCTGGGTGACCTGCTGGCCGGCGGTGTACGACCAGGTGAGCGTCCAGCCGTTCAGCGGGTCACCGAGGTTGGTGACGGTGACGTCGGCGCCGAAGCCGCCACTCCACTGGTTGCTGATCGTGTAGTCGACCCGGCAGCCGGCCGCGGCGGCGGAGGCCGCCACGGCGCTGAGGGTGCCGGCGACGAGGGTGGTGGCCGCCGCGGCGGCGAGCAGCACCGTCCGGCGACGGTAGGGGTTGAGGGGCACGAGGATGCCTTTCGCGGAGGTCAGGCACACGGCGGTGACGCCGGCCTGCCCGGACCGGCGGGATCGGTTCGCCGCGCTGACGGTGGTGGTGGACGCCCTGCATCGACATCCGCGACCCGGCTCCGCGCCCCTGGATCCTAGGACAACGCTTTCCCGCCGCACAACCCGCTCCCGCCCTTGCCCCGGAGCGGTCCCGACTGATCGACTCGGCGGATGGCTGAGCACATGGACCCGGAGGAGTTCCGCAGCGCCGGGCACGCGGTGGTGGACTGGATCGCCGACTACTGGACGACGCTCGGGCAACGCCCGGTGACCTCGCAGGACCCGCCCGGCACGGTCGTCGCCGCGCTACCGGCCACCGCGCCCGAGCACGGCGAGCCCATCGCGGCGGTCCTCGCCGACATGGACGACATCATCACCCCTCGGCTAACCCACTGGCAGCACCCGGGCTTCTTCGGCTACTTCCCGGCCAACACCAGCGGACCCAGCGTCCTCGGTGACCTGGTCAGCTCGGGTCTGGGCGTACAGGGCATGCTCTGGGCCACCGCGCCGGCCTGCACCGAACTGGAGACGGTGACGCTGGACTGGCTGGCCGACCTGATGGGCCTGCCCGAGCGGTTCCGCTCCACCGGCCCCGGCGGCGGGGTGATCCAGGACTCGGCCTCCTCGGCCACCCTGGTCGCCACCCTGGCCGCCCTGCACCGGGCCAGCAAGGGCCGGTGGCGGGAGGTGGGCGTCGACCGCCGGTACCGGGCGTACACCTCGACGCACGGGCACTCCTCCATCGAGAAGGCGGTGCGCATCGCCGGGCTCGGCGGGGAGGGGGTACGCCCGATCGAGGTGGATCCGGTGACCCAGGCGCTGCGTCCGGCGGCGCTGCGCGCGGCGATCGAGGCGGACCTGGCCGCCGGTGAGGTCCCGGCCATCGTGGTGGCCACCATCGGGACGACCTCCACCACCGCCGTCGACCCGCTGCCGGAGATCGGGGCGATCTGCGCCGAGTACGGCGTCTGGCTGCACGTCGACGCCGCGTACGCGGGGGCGGCGGCGGTCTGCCCCGAGCTGCGCTGGTCGCACGCCGGCGTCGAGTACGCCGACTCGTACTGCTTCGACCCGCACAAGTGGCTGCTCACCGGCTTCGACTGCGACGCCTTCTGGGTGGCCGACCGGGGCGAGCTGACCGAGGCGCTGACCGTGATGCCGGAGTTCCTGCGCAACGCGGCCACCGAGTCCGGCGCGGTGCTCGACTACCGGGACTGGCAGGTGCCGCTGGGCCGCCGGTTCCGCGCGCTGAAGCTGTGGTTCGTGCTGCGCTGGTACGGCGCCGAGGGGCTGCGCGCGCACATCCGCTCGGGGGTCGCCCTGGCCGACCGGTTCGCCGACCGGCTGGTCGCCGACGACCGGTTCGCGCTGGCCGCCGCGCACCCGTTCTCGCTGGTCTGCTTCCGGCTGCGGGCCGGCGACGAGGCCAGCGCGGCGCTGCTGGCCCGGGTCAACGCCAGCGGCCGGGTGCACCTGACGCACACCCGGGTGAACGGCCGGTACACGCTGCGCCTGGCGGTCGGGTCACCGCTGACCGGACCGGAGCACGTGGACGAGGCGTGGGAGCTGCTGGCCTCGGCGGCGACCGACATCCTGGCCGGCTGACCGGTCCCCGCCGTCCGACCGGACCGGCGGGGACCGACCCCACGGTGGCGACGAGGCCCGGTCGGGTGGGCGGCCCTGGTGTGACGTACCCGGTCAGGGTCAGCGCTCGGCGGCGGCCAGCCGGTCGTCGGCCCCGACCGGCCCGGCGGCCACCACCGGGGCGGGCTCGACCGCGCCGTCCGGGGCGGCGTGGTCCGGAGCCGACGTCGCCACGGCGGCGTCGACGGTGGCGTGGGTGCGGCGGGTCCGGCGCAGCGCGCGGACGGCCAGCACCAGCGCGGCCAGCCAGCCGGCGGCGAGCAGCGCGTAGACGACCGGGCGGGCCGCCGGCCCGGCGTCTCCGGCGTTGAGCAGGGTACGGGCGTTGGTCAGCACGATCACCCCGCCGATGGTGGCGCCGAGTAGCTGGGCGGGGACGATCCGCACCAGCCAGGCGGCCACCGGCGCGGCGATCAGGCCGCCGACCAGCAGGGCCGCGACGGTGGGCAGCAGGAAGCCCTCACTGCCCAGGCCGATCAGGAAGCCGATGCTGGCCGCGCCGGCCACCACGAACTCGGCGGTGTCCACCGAGCCGATCACCTTGCGCGGCTCCATCCGGCCGGACACCAGCAGCGCCGGGGTGGCCACCGGACCCCAGCCCCCACCGCCGGTGGCGTCGACGAACCCGGCGACCAGGCCGAGCGGGCCGAGGAACCGGCCGCGCAGCCGCCCGCCGCCCGGCCGCGAGCGCAGCGGCCGGGAGAAGCGCACCAGCAGGTACGCGCCGAGGGTGAACAGGATGCCGGCCATCCAGGGGGCGGCGTTCTCGGTGGAGATGGAGCTGAGGAAGGTGGCGCCGACGAACGCGCCGACCGCACCGGGCAGGGCGATCCGGCCGACCACCCGCCAGTCGACGTTGCCGAACCGCCAGTGCGCGACACCGGCGGCGAGCGTGGTGCCGATCTCGGCGAGGTGCACCGAGGCCGAGGCGGCGGCCGGGGCGACCCCGACGACGAGCAGCAGGGTCGACGAGGTCAGCCCGTACGCCATGCCGAGCGCGCCGTCGACGAGCTGTGCGGCCAGCCCGACCAGGGCGAGAACCAGAAGCTTGCGCACGAGCCCCTCCGAACTTTTCGGCATCTCCTATCGACTTGGTCGACAATGCGGCACGGCACCGGTCGGGTCAAGCCCCCGATCGGTGGGTGGGACGCCCGCCACCCGGCGGGGAACCCCGGACCGGGCGGCGGAGGCGCGATCCGGCGCGGGACACCGGGCCGGACCGGCCGAGGCGCTGGCGGGACGGGGAGTGGGACGCCGGTCAGCTCCAGGCGCGCGGGTCGGCGGCCAGCTCGTTGATCCGGTCCGGCAACGCGCCGGTCGCCACGTCGGCGATGCTGACCTGCTCCAGGATCTCCCGCTCGCTGGCCCGCAACGCGATCCAGACGTCCTGCAACGCCCGCGCCGCGCCGTGGTAGCCGAGCTGCTCGGGACGCTGCCCCCGGACATGGGCGAGCGGGCCGTCGATCACCCGGATCACCTCGGCCAGCGAGATCTCCGCCGCCGGCCGGGCCAGCCAGTAGCCGCCCTCCGGACCACGCTGGGCGTGCACGATGCCGCCCCGGCGTAGCTGGAGCAGGATGCTCTCCAGGAACTTCGGCGGGATCTCCTGGGCCCGGGCGATCTGCTCGGCGGTGACCGGTCGGCTCCGCCCGGCGTTCGCGCCATCGGCGACCGACGCGAGTTCGGCGGCCGCACGGAGGGCATAGTCGACCCGGGCGGAGAGGCGCATGACCGCAAGGCTAGTCGGCTGACCACCCGGCTGGGTCGCCGCCCTCCACCGAACGGTCGACCGGGCCGGCGGTTCGTC
Organism: Micromonospora sp. NPDC092111; assembly: GCF_044755745.1. Taxonomy (NCBI): domain Bacteria; kingdom Bacillati; phylum Actinomycetota; class Actinomycetes; order Micromonosporales; family Micromonosporaceae; genus Micromonospora; species Micromonospora sp. NPDC092111. Next base: position 348,634 of record NZ_JBIVRQ010000003.1, on the reverse strand, counting down.
GACCGGCGCCGTCCCGACTGCCGGCCGGGCGACGCCACGCGGTGGCGCGGACGTGGCACCATACCCGTGTCGCCGGCGGGGGTTGCCGGTGGACGACCCGTCCTCACCACGAGAGCATTGGCCGATAGGGGCAGCGACAGCGATGCCGGACGTGACACCGCTGAACCCGCGGGACCCGCGACAGGCCGGGCCGTACGAGCTGATCGGCCGGCTCGGCGCGGGCGGGCAGGGCGTGGTCTACCTGGGTCGCGACGAGCAGGGCCGGTGGGTCGCCGTCAAGGTGATCAATGTGGACCTGCACCAGCACCCCCGCGCCAAGTCCCAGTTCGCCAAGGAGATCGCCGCCGCCCGACGGGTCGCGCCGTTCTGCACCGCGCAGATCCTCTTCGCCGATGTGGACGGTGACCTGCCGTACGTGGTCAGCGAGTTCATCGAGGGCGTCACCCTGCAACGGCACGTCCGGCAGCACGGCCCGGTCAGCGGCAACGCCCTGCACCGGCTGGCCGTGGGCACCGCCACCGCGCTCGCCGCGATCCACCAGTCCGACGTGGTGCACTGCGACCTCAAGCCGGACAACGTGATCCTCGGGGCGGACGGCCCCCGGGTGATCGACTTCGGCATCGCCCGGGCGCTCGACGTCACCGAGACGATGACCAGCCGGATCATGGGCACCGCCCCGTACATGGCGCCGGAACGGTTCCGCGACGACGAGGTCGGACCGGCCAGCGACGTGTTCGCCTGGGCGGCGACCATCGCCTTCGCGGCGTCCGGACGCCCGCCGTTCGGCACCGGGGCGGTGGCCGTGGTGATGCACCGGGTCCTGCACGACCCGCCGGAGCTGACCGGGCTCTCCGGCCCGCTGGCCGACCTGATCGGGCGGTGCCTGGACAAGGACCACCGGGTCCGGCCCCACGCCGAGGAGATCCTGCTACGGCTGCTCGGGTACGGCGCGCGCGGCGGGACGGACCTGCCGATCCAGTCCGTGCTGCAGGCCGGCAACGAAGCCGCCGCCACCCAGCCGGTGACCCGCTCCGGATCGGCACCGACGGTGGCGGACCGACCGTACGGACCTGCGGCGCAGCCGACGCCCACCCTGGTCGAGCAGCCGGTCACCGCGACGCCCACCGTGACGGACCGGCCGCTCGCACCCACCGTGGCAGACCGGCCGCTCGCGCCCACCGTGGCGGACCGGCCGCCCGCATCGGCCGCGCCGACGACGCCCACGGTGGTCGACGCGCCGACGCCGACGGTAGCCGAGCGTCCGCCGCAGCCGACGTCCACGATGGCCGGCTGGGCCCGGCGGATGCGCCGGCAGTGGGCCGACCCGTGGGGCGTCTCGACGGCGATCTTCCTCGGCTCGGTCGGCGGGGCGGCCGGATACGTCGCGTCCGCCGCCGTGGGCACCGCCGCCGCCGTCGGCTCCACCACCTTCGTCGTGGTCTACGGTGTCCGTCTGCTGGTCGCCACCGCGCTGACCGCGACCGCCGAGCCGGACGGCGTCCCACCGGACACCACCGACCGGCCCGTGCCGGCACCCCGAACCGACGCCTGACCCGCCGAACCCCTGGAGGACCCGATGGCCATCGGTCAGCGTCCCGCCCGGCCGTGGCTTCCGTACGCGGCGGCCGTCGTCGCAGGGCTCGTGGTGATCGCCGCGGCGTACCTGTTCGTCGGGCCGACGCCCGGCACGGACCGGTCCGACTGCGTGCCGCTGGCGGTCAACTCCTCCACCGAGAAGAGCGCGCTGGTCACCCAGCTCGCCGCCCGGTACAACGCCGCCGACCGGCGCTTCGGCGGGCGCTGCGCGCAGGTGAGCGTCAACGGCCTCAACTCGGGCGAGGCGATGGAGGCGCTGGCCGGCGGCTGGACGCTCACCCAGCCGCAGCTTCCGGCGCCGCAGGTGTGGCTGCCCACCTCGTCGCTGTGGACCGGTCAGCTACGCATCCTGGACAAGGCGGCGGGCCGGGCCCCGCAGACCCCCGGCCAGTACCCGTCGATCGCCAACAGTCCGCTGGTCATCGCCATGCCCCAGGACAAGGGCGAACTGGTGCAGCAGCGCGGCCCGCTCGGCTGGGCGGACGTCCTCGGCCTCTCCGGCGACACCGGCTGGGCGGCGTTCGGGCGACCACAGTGGGGCCGGTTCACCTTCGGCAAGGACAACCCGCACCTGTCCACCTCGGGCCTGGCGGCCACCATCGCCACCTACTACGCGGCGGTCAACCGGGCCAGCGATCTGACCAGTGAGGACCTCGCCCAACCGGCGGTGACCCAGTTCGTCCGGCGGATCGAGGCCAACGTGTCGCACTACAGCGACGACTCGGTGGACCTGCTGCGCAACCTCGCCGAGGCGGACGCCGCCGCCACCGGGGACGCCCCGGCGACGGACATGAGCGCGATCGTCCTCCAGGAGGAGCTGGTCTACCTCTACAACCAGGGTCAGCTCAGCCCCACCCCGGGCCAGAAGCCCCGGGTCCCCCTGGTGGCGGTGCACCCCAAGGAGGGGACGTTCAACCTCGACCACCCGTACGTGGTGCTGCCCTCGGCCGACCCGGCGCAGCGCGAGGCCGCCGAGGACTTCCTCCGGTTCCTTCAGGCCGACCCGCAGCAGCGCAGCTTCGCCGAGCTGGGCTTCCGCGACAAGGAACGCCGTCCCGCCGGCTCGCTCCTGGCCGCGGTGCCCGGCCGGGGCGGCGACCAGCTCAACTACTTCGACCCGCCGACGCCGGAGGTGGTCGACGCGATCCTCGACGGGTGGGACACCCTGCGCAAGAAGGCCAACATCCTGCTCGCCGTGGACACCTCGGGGTCGATGAAGGCCAGCGTCGGCGACCAGACCCGGTTCCAGGCGGCGACCGGCGCCGCCGGGAAGGCGATCGAGCTGCTGAACTCCGCCGACCAGGTGGCGCTCTGGTCGTTCTCCAGTGAGACCCCGCAGCGGCCGAAGAAGCCGTACAGCGCGGAAGTGCCGTTGTCTCCGCTGGACCGGACGGCGTTCACCCGCAAGCTGGCCGGGCTGCGGATCGGGGGCAACACCGCGCTGTACGCGACGGTCCGCGCGGCGCACCGCACCCTGCTCGACAACTACGACCCGAACCGGATCAACGCGGTGGTCGTGCTCACCGACGGCAAGAACGAGTACCAGAAGGACAGCGACCTGGCCCGGCTGCTGCGGGACATCGCGTTGGATCCGAAGCGGCCGGTCAAGGTCTTCTGCGTCGCCTTCGACCAGGAGTCCGACCTCGCCGCCCTCGACCGGATCGCCAAGGCGTCGGCCGGCAAGGCGTTCGACGCCAAGGACCCGGCCACGATCGACGAGGCGTTGGTGAAGGTGGTCAGCAGCTTCTGATCACGCGCCGACGCGGCGCAGCAGACCCTCCTGCACGGCGCTGGCGATGTGCCGGCCGTCGGTGGTGAACAACCGGCCGGTGGCCAGGCCACGGGCACCGGAGGCGGACGGGCTCCAGCAGTCGTAGAGGAACCACTCGTCGGCCCGGAACGAGCGGTGGAACCACAGCGCGTGGTCCAGGCTCGCCCCGACCACGCCGCCGGGACCCCAGACCTCGCCGTGCACCGAGAGGACCGAATCCAGCAGGGTCAGGTCGGAGGCGTAGGTGAGGGCGCAGGCGTGCAGCAGCGGATCGTCGGGCAGCTTGCCGTCGATGCGCATCCAGACCCGCTGGTACGGGTCGGCCGGGCGGTCGCCGGGGCGGACCCAGCCGGGCTCGCCGACGTAGCGCACGTCGATCGGGCGGGGGATCTGCCCCCAGATGCCGAGCCGCTCCGGGTAGCGGGAGAGCCGGTCGGTCATCGTCGGGACGTCGTCCGGGCCGGGCACGTCCGGCGGGGTGGGGGCCTGGTGCTCCAGCCCCTCCTCCTGCCGCTGGAACGAGGCCGACATGAAGAAGATCGGCCGGTCGTGCTGCAACGCCACCGAGCGGCGCACCGAGAAGGACCGTCCGTCGCGGACGTTCTCCACCTGGTACTCGATCGGCTCGGCCGGGTCGCCGGGTCGGACGAAGTAGCCGTGCAGCGAGTGCACGAAGCGCTCCGGTTCGACGGTACGCCCGGCGGCGACCAGGGCCTGACCGGCGACCTGGCCCCCGTACACCCGCTGCGGGCCGACCGGGGGGCTCATCCCCCGGAAGGTCATCTCGCCGGTGTGGTCGAGGTCGAGGACCTCAAGGAGCTGGTCGACCGCGGCCTGGCCGGTCGCCACCGGGCGCTCGGTCACTGCAGGGCCCGCGCGGAGGCCGCGTCGACCAGCGAGCCGAGCTGGTGTACGCGCAGCGTGTTGGTGGAGCCGGGGGTGCCGGGCGGGCTGCCCGCCACGATCACCACGTAGTCGCCGGGGGTGGCCTGGTTGAGGCCGAGCAGGGCCTGGTCGACCTGGCGGAACATGTCGTCGGTGTGCTGCACGAACGGCATCAGGAAGGTCTCCACCCCCCAGCAGAGCGCGAGCTGGCTGCGCACCTCGGGGACCGGGGTGAAGGCCAGCAGCGGCAGGTCGCAGTGCAGCCGGCTCAGCCGCTTGACGGTGTCACCGGTCTGCGAGAAGGCGACCAGGGCCTTCGCGCCGATGGCCCGGGCGATCGAGGACGCGGCCACGGTGAGCGCGCCGCCGTGGGTACGCGGGTCGTGCTGGAGCCGGGGCACCCCGATGGAACCGGCCTCGGTGGTGGTGATGATCTTCGCCATGGTGCTGACGGTGAGCACCGGGTACTTGCCGACGCTGGTCTCGCCGGAGAGCATCACCGCGTCCGCGCCGTCGAGCACCGCGTTGGCCACGTCGGAGGCCTCGGCGCGGGTCGGGCGGGAATTCTCGATCATGGAATCGAGCATCTGGGTGGCCACGATGACCGGCTTGGCGTTCTCCCGGCAGAGCTGCACGGCCCGCTTCTGCACCAGCGGCACCTGGTCCAGCGGCAGCTCCACGCCGAGGTCACCCCGGGCGACCATGACGCCGTCGAAGGCGAGCACGATCGCCTCCAGGTGGTCGACCGCCTCGGGCTTCTCGACCTTGGCCAGCACCGGACGGCGTACGCCCTCCTCGTCCATGATCCCGTGGACGAGCTTGATGTCCTCCGCCGACCGGACGAAGGAGAGCGCGATCAGGTCGACGCCCAGGCCGAGGGCGAAGCGCAGGTCGTCGGCGTCCTTCTCCGACATCGCCGGGACGCTGACCGCCACGTTCGGCAGCGAGACGCCCTTGTTGTTGGAGACCGGGCCACCCTCGGTGACCAGGCAGCGGATGTCGTTGCCGGTGACGTCGCTGACCTCGACGGCGACCCGGCCGTCGTCGATCAGCAGCCGGTCGCCCGGCTTCACCTCCTGCGGCAGCTTGCGGTAGGTGCAGGAGACCCGGTCCTTGGTGCCCAGGATCTCGTCCCCGGTGATCACCACCGAGTCACCGGTGCGCCACTCGTGCGGGCCGTCGGCGAACCTGCCGAGCCGGATCTTGGGGCCCTGCAGGTCGGCCAGGACGGCGACCGGCCGGCCGGCGGCGTCGGCGGCCTCGCGGACCAGCCGGTACACCGACTCGTGGTCGGCGTGACTGCCGTGGCTGAAGTTCAGCCTGGCCACGTTCATGCCCGCCTCGACGAGACCCCGGATCCGCTCCGGGGACGAGGTGGCGGGGCCAAGGGTACAGACGATCTTCGCGCGGCGTGTCACGCCCATCAGGCTAGTCTCTCCTCCGGGTCGACCTGCGGGCCGACCCCTTGCGGACTGCGGAACAGTTGTCCAACGACGCGCGTCCGGGCGCGTGGCCGGCGGGACGCGGGCCACGCCGGGTACGTCGGGAGGTGGCGGGCATCGGCGACCGCGCGCCGGGAATCGTACCGCCCGCCCGCATCCGGTGTCCGGGGGCGCTCCCACGTCCGCGCCCCGCGCCCGCCCGCCCCGGACCGGTGTCGCCGGCGGGGTGGGTACGACGGGGCGGGCGGGCCGCCGGGCGGCTCGTCGTCCGGCGGCTCAGCTCTCCGTCTTGACCAGCGGGAAGTCCAGCGAGCCGGCCGGGCAGAGGAAGGTCAGCACGTCGACCATGTAGAGGCCGGCCTGCACCGCCGGGTCGGCCTCCATCACGCTGCGCACGTCGTCGACCGAGCCGGTGCGGGCCAGGCCGATGCCGATCGGCGGGGCGGGCTCCCGGGCCGGGCCGTCGATCGAGCCGGCCACCAGCACCAGACCCCGGCGTTGCAACGCCTGCATGTGCGCGAAGTGCTCGGCCTGGAGCCGCTGCACGGTCTCCTTCGGCAGGGCCCGCCCGGCCGGGCCGGGATAGAGGACGATGCACTCGTAGGTGTCGAGCGCGAAGTCCACCCGCGGCGTACCCGTCATGGCGTCCCCCTCGCGGCCGGCGCCGCAGCGCCCCGGTCTCCCCCCGACCCGGCCAGCGTCGCACGGGCGGACCGCCCGCCGCCGCCGGTCCGGTCAACTGGCCCGCCGGGCACCCCGGTCGCCGACCGGGTGGACGCCTCCCGTCCGCCGGCGGCGACACCCGCGATGATCGACAGCACTCCCCGGCCTCCCCCGCTGGTACGGTCCGAATGATGGGGAGACGCTCGAGCGCCCGGAGCGGAGGTCCCGCCATGACGAGCCCCGCCGCCGCCCGGCCGCCGGCGGACTCGCGCTGGCGGAAACTGCTCGGCACCGCCGGCGAGATGGGCCGGCGGATCGCCGGGCACGACTGGGCGGGCACCCCGCTCGGGCCGATCGGCTGCTGGCCGCAGAGCCTGCGTACCGCCCTCACCATCTGCCTGCACTCGCCCTCCCCCGCGCTGGTCTGGTGGGGCCCGGAACTGGTGCTGCTGCACAACGACGCGTACCTGGCGCTGCTCGGGCCGGACCAGCCGGACGTGCTGGGCCGGCCCGGGGCGGCGGTCTGGCCGGCCGCCGCGCCGGAGCTGGCCGAGGTGCTGACCGCCGCCCGGGTCACCTGCCGCCGCGAGCGACCGGGGCCGGTCGCGCCCGACGGCACCGGGCGGCGCCTGGTCTACTCGTCCGGCCCGGTCGTCGACGGGACGGGACGGCCGGGCGGGGTGTTCACCACGGTCACCGAGGAGCCGGTCGGTGACCGCCCGCCGCCGCCGGGCGGCGACGAGCCCGGTGACCGGCGGCGGGCGCTGCGGCAGGCCGAGGGGCTGGCCCGGCTCGCCGGGTCGCTCAGCGACGCCCGGGGCCGCACCGAGATGGTCGGAGTGATCACCTCGGCCACCCCGGCGGTGGTGGGGGCCGCCGGGGTGCGGGTCGCGGTCGCGACCCCCGGCGGCCTGGACCTGACGGTCGCCGGCGGGGCCGGGCCGCGCCGGCTGACGGTGGCCGGCGACGACCCACTGGCCCGGGTGGTACGCGGGGAGACGACCGTGCCGCTGCCGGACGGGGTCTGCCTGCCGCTGCGCGACGGCGACGGCGGGGTGCTCGGCGCGCTGGAGGTGCGGTGGGACGGGCCGGTCGCCGACGAGGAGGCCCGGCGCATCCTGCTCGACGCGGTGGCCGGACTGTGCAGCCAGGCGTTGCGGCGGGCCGAGCTGACCGCCTCGGCGCGGGCCATGGCGGAGTTCGCCGCCCGGCTCAGCGTCACCCGCTCCACCGCCGAGGCGATCGAGGTGATCCTGGACGCGGCCCCGGTGGCCCTCGGCGCGGCCCTGCCCGGCCTGGCGATGCGCGGCGAGGGCCGGCGGGTACGGCTCTGGCACGGCGAGGTGCCGGCCGGGCTGGCCGCCACCTTCGACGAGCTGACCGTCGACGACCCGCGACCGATCGCGAGCGCACTGCGCACCGGCGAGCGGATCATCCTGCGGAACCGGGCCGAGTTCGCCGCCCGCCATCCCGGCCTGCCGGACCCGGCGGGCGCGCACGGCATGGTGACCACGGTGGCGCTGCCGCTGCTGGACGCCCAACGCCGGCCGATCGCCGCGCTCGGCTTCGGCTGGCGCCGGGAACGCCGGCTGCACGACGGTGACCTGGCGTTGCTGGACACCATCGCGGACCTCTGTGAACAGACTCTGGAACGGGTCCGGCTGGCCGCCGCCGAGCACAATCTGGTGACCCGGTTGGCGGGTCGGCTGCGGACCTCGGCGACGAACGGACCACCCGGTCTGGAACTCGCCACCCGGTACCAGCCGGCGATGAGCGGCCTGCACCTCGGCGGCGACTGGTACGACCTGGTGGACCTGGCCGGCGACCGGCTGGCCGTGGTGGTGGGCGACGTGGTCGGCCACCAGGTCGAGGCGGCCGCCGACATGGCCCAGTTGCGGACGGTGGTGAACACCCTGATCCGTTCCGGGGTGCCGCTGGCCGAGGTGTTCCCCCGGTTGACCGGGCTGCTCGGGGTCGGCTTCCTCGGCACCTGCCTGGCGATGGTGGTCGACCCGGCGGCCGGTACGGCGCAGGTGGCCCGGGTCGGACATCCGCACCCGGTGCTGGTACGGCCGGGCCGGCCGCCGGAGATGGTGCCCACCGGGCACTCGCTGCCGCTGGGGCTGGTCCGCGACCCGGTGCCGGTGGCCACCGTGCCGTTCCGCCCGGGTGACCTGCTGGTGGCGTACACCGACGGGTTGGTGGAGCGGCGCGACCAGCCGTACGACGCCGGGGTCGCGGCGCTGCACGAGGTGATCGTGCCGGTGCGGGACCAGCCGGTGGAGACGATCGCCGACACCATCATGGCCAAGCTCTCCGGCTCGGACGACGACCAGGCGCTGGTGGTGATCCGGCACGCCGGCTGAGCCGCCCCGCCGCCGGTCGATGACTGCACGCCGGATCCACCGGGGGCACCCGCGACGTTTTCCGGTGGACGTCGGTGGTCAGCGCACTAGATTTGCCGCTGACGGCGAGGCACAGGATCGGAGACCGGCTCATGGCGACCAGCACGCAGCCCGCGAAGGCATCGGGCACCTACCGGATCGGGGGCGACCTGCGGGTCGACCGGCTCGGCTACGGGGCCATGCAGATCACCGGGCCGGGGGTGTGGGGTGATCCGAAGGACCCGGCCGAGGCGGTCCGGGTGTTGCGCCGGGCGTACGAGCTGGGGGTGACCTTCATCGACACCGCCGACTCGTACGGGCCGTTCGTCTCGGAGCTGCTGATCAGGAAGGCGCTGCACCCGTACGCCGACGACCTGGTCATCGCGACCAAGGCCGGCCTGACCCGCTCCGGGCCGGGCGACTGGCGTCCGGTCGGCCGGCCGGAGTACCTGCGCCAGCAGTGCGAGCTGAGCCTGCGTCACCTGGGCCTGGAGTCCATCGGGCTGTACCAGCTTCACCGGATCGACGCGAAGGTGCCGCTGGAGGATCAGCTCGGCGAACTGGCCCTGCTCAGGCAGGAGGGCAAGATCCGGCACATCGGCCTGTCGGAGGTCACCGTCGAGCAGATCGAGGCGGCCCGGCGGATCACCCCGATCGCGTCCGTGCAGAACCTCTACAACCTGGCCGACCGCAGCGCCGAGAGCGTCGTCGACCACTGTGCGCGCCACGATCTGGCGTTCATCCCGTGGTTCCCGATCGCCACCGGCGACCTCGCCAGGCCGGGCGGCCCGCTGGACGCCATCTCCGCCGGGCACGGCGCGACGCCCGCGCAGCTCGCGCTGGCCTGGCTGCTGCGCCGCTCGCCGGTCATGCTCCCGATCCCGGGCACGTCCTCGGTGCGGCACCTGGAGGAGAACGTGGCCGCCGCGCAGGTGCAGCTCACCGACGACGAGTACGAGGCCCTGGCGAAGGCCGGCTGAGCCGGTACCGGGCGGGCGGGAGCATGACTCCCACCCGCCCGCCGGCGTCTCACAGGGCGAGGCAGTTGGGGCGGATCGCGGCGTCGGTGAGGGCCTGCCGGACCACCGTGTACGTGCTGCCGTCGAGGACGAGGCCCAGGTGGCCGACCACCCGTAGCGGGCACCACGCCTGGACCAGGACGTTGGTGGCGCCGTCGGCGAGGGTCGCGTTGTCGACCGGCCGGACGAGTTCGTCCTGGTTGGTACGGACGGTGGTCCAGCGCACCGCGCCGGGGGTGCCGTCGCCGGCGTTGAGGCCGGCGAGGAAGTCCGAACCGATGGACATCTGCTGGCAGGCGACGATGCCGGCGCAGCTTCCCAGGCCGACGACCTTCAGGATGTTGGCCACGTAGGTGCCCTGCTGGGGGCTGCCCAGGCTGATGTAGCGGGCGACCTTGTCGGTCCCGCCGAGGAACTTCACGTACCAGCGGGAGACCAGGCCGCCCTCGGAGTGGCCGACCAGGTCGACCCGGGCCGCCCCGGTGGCGGCGCGGACCTGGTCGACGTAGGTGGCGAAGGCGCGGGCGGAGTCGGTGATGTCGCCGAAGCCGAGGCCGGGTAGCTGGTAGACGTACACCCGGAAGCCGTCGGCGCGCAGCCGGGCGGCGATCGGCTCGTACGCGATGGAGACGCCGATCAGGCCGCCGACCACGATGACCGGGTTGGCGTTGGCGGCGACCCGGCTGGCCGCCGGGTCCGCGCCGGTGGTTGCGGCGGCGGTGGAGGCGGCGGTGGTGGGGGCCCGGTCGGCGCCGGGGGCGGGGGCGGCCCCGGCGGCGGTGGCCGGGACGAGCAGGGCGGCGGTGAGGGTGGTGGCGGCGAGGATCGTTCGGAGCAGCATGGCTGCACCTCCGGCGGGAGGTACCCGGGAGCCCGGGGACGGCGGGTGGGGGATCCGATCGATCGTGGAACGATGATGCGTGGCTAGTTTCACAGTCGTCAATGAAAAGTTACGCGCCGGTAACCTCTTGTCGCACCGGACGCACAAACCGGCCTACCGGACCGATGGAACAGCCCCAGCACCGCCGCGTCGTCACGGCGCAACGACAGCTCGGCCGTCAGCTTCTGCCCGGCGAGGGTGTAGGCGACCCGAGAGAACGTCGGATATCCGTCCGCTGACATCGCCCGTCGTTTCTCCCCGGCCGGCGGCGGACGCGGGGTGTCGTCCGGCACGGCGCCGGGCGGCCGGATGCCGGTCCCGGTGCACCTGCCGGTCAGTCGCGTCAGCTCGGGCCGGTGTGGTGGCTGGCCGGTCCGCGAGCCCCGGCGGGCCGCGTCGTCAGAGCGGTTCGGGTCGACCGGCGGCGAGGAGTGCGGCGAGGCGGCGTACCGCGGGGTTGGTGGTGCCCCGCCGCCAGGCGAGGGCGACGTCGACGGTGGGCTGCGGCGCGGTGAAGCGACGCAGTCGTACCCCGGGCACCTTCAACGCCCGGGCCCGGCCGGCGGGCACGGCCGCGACCACGTCGCCGCCGGCCACCGCGCGTAGCAACTGTTCGTCGTCGGGCTCCTGCCGGACCAGGTGGAAGCCGCCGTCGGGCCAGACCTGGGCGATGGTCCGGTCGAACATGCCGGGGCCGTTCTGCCGCGGCCACATCACCGCGGGCAGGCCGACCACCTCGGCCCGGCGCACGCGGCCCCGGCCGACCGCGAGCGGATGGCCCACCGGCACCGCCAGCAGCAGCTCCTCGCTGTCGACGGTCCGGCAGGTCAGGCCCGGTTCCGGCACCGGCGGGCGGACGAAGGCGGCGTCGAGCCGGCCGGCGAGCAGACCGGCCACGTTCGGCGCCGTCCAGCCGGTCTCGGGCACCACCTCCACCTCGGGGTGCGCCGCCCGGAAGCGGGCGACGAGCGCGTCCACCCGGCCACCCCGGGCCGAGCGGGTGTACGCCAGCCGGAGCCGGCCACCGCGCCCGCCGACCAGGTCCCGGATCCGGGCGGTGGCCGCGTCCACCTCGGCGAGCAGTCGGCGGGCCTCCCCGGCGACCTGCTCCCCCACCTCGGTCAGCGCGCAGCCGTGGCTGTCCCGGTGCAGCAGGGACACGCCGAGCTGCCGTTCGAGGGCCCGGATCTGCTGGCTGAGCGCCGGCTGGGCGATCCGCAACCGGACGGCGGCGCGGGTGAAGTGCAGCTCCTCGGCCAGCACCACGAAGTACCGCCACCGACGCAGGTCCCACCCGTCCCGGGGCAGGTCCCGCCCGTCTCGACCGGTGTCTGGCCGGTCCGTGTGCGGCCGGTCCGGGCCGGTGTGCGGCCGGTCCGGGTCTCCGGTCGGGGTCGCCGCCATCCGGCAAGCATAAGCGTCGCTTATCGCCGCCCGCCGATTCCGTCTTGGCCCGTCGGGTCCGGCCGGGGCGACGATCCAGGTGCGGCCACCCACGCCGGGCGGCATCGACGGGAGGTCGACGATGGACACGGACGTGCTGGTGGTCGGCGGCGGGATCATCGGGTTGACGGCGGCGGTACGGCTGCGGGAGCGGGGCGCGCGGGTGACCGTGCTCGCCGCCGACGAGCCCGGCGACACGGTCTCGGCGGTGGCCGCCGCCGTCTGGTATCCCACCCACACCGACGAGGACCCCCGGGTGCTGCGCTGGGCCACCGCGACCCACGCGGAGCTGGGCCGACAGGCCGAGGTGGGGGTGCCCGGGGTGGTGGCCCGGCCGACCCGGATGCTGCTGCGCCGGCCGTGGGCCGGCCCGCCGTGGTGGGCGGCGGCGACCGGCGACCTGGTCGCCCGGCCGGGCACCGGGCCGTACGCCACCGAGCTGCGGTTCACCGCGCCGACCGTGGAGATGCCGCCCTACCTGGACTGGCTGCGGGACCGGTTCACGCAGGCCGGCGGGCGGTTGCGGCACGGCCGGCTGGGCCGGCTCGGCGACGGTTTCACCTTCGCCCCGACGGTGGTCAACGCCACCGGACTGGCCGCCGGCCGGCTCGCCGACGACCCGGCCGTGCACCCGGTACGCGGACATCTGGTGCTGGTGGCGAACCCGGGCCTGACCACCTCGGTACGCGACGAGGAGAACCCGGCCGGAATCACCTACGTGCACCCGCGCCGGCACGACGTGGTGCTGGGCGGCACCTTCCAACCGGGCGAGTGGGACACCCGCCCCGACCCGGCCACCTCGGCGGCGATCCTCCACCGGTGCGTGGCGCTGGTGCCGGAGCTGGCCGACGCACCCGTACTCGGTGCACGGGTCGGGCTGCGGCCGGCCCGGCACGGCGGGCCGAGGGTGGCGGTGGAGGGCAGGCCGGGAGGGCGGCTGGTGCACGCGTACGGGCACGGGGGTGCGGGGGTGACGCTGTCATGGGGCTGCGCGGACGAGGTGGCCCGGTTGGCGCTCGACGACGAACGACCTGACAAGCGGCGATGACCTGGTCCCCGGCCGGTCCACGGCAGTTGTCCGCCTCGTTCGGCGACGACGCAGGCCCCGCCCCGCCGGTCCACCAGCAGCACCGGTCCGGCCGCACGCTACGGGCCGGCCGGTCCGGTGGCACGCGCTGCCGCTAGTGGACGGTGACGATCGAGTTCGCGATGCCGCGCACGGCGTCCCCGTCGTACCGCTCGGGGTCGGCCAGCAGGTCGACCCCGAGCCCGGGTGCGACCAGCCAGAACGCCTCACCGTCACCGACGAGACCGGCGCCCTCGCCGTGGGCGAACTCCGTCAACGACCATTCGGCGGGATCGCGCTCGTGGTACTCGGCCAGGAAGTCGCGCAGCTCGGCGAGCGTGGCCAGGCGTTCGCCGCGCAGGACGTGCACCCGCAGATCCACCCGGTAACCGTCGTCGACCGGGCGCTCCCACACCCGGGTGGAGAACCGGACGTCCTCCCACTCGGTGGCGAAGTCCGACACCTCCGGGCCGACCTGCTGCGGAAGGTGGCCGATGCGGAATCCGTCCAGCTCGCCACCGCCGGAGCCGGCGGCTGATCCGGCGGTCACCGGGCCGCCTCGATCGCAACCGCTCGCCGAGCTGTTTCCAGTCGCGAAGGATCACGGTGGACGGCGGCATCCGGGACGGACCTGACCAGGGGCTCCACCCGGTCGTCAATCTTCACGTCGGGACCTTTCCTCTCGAAGCTCCTGTCGTCGCCGAGCAACCGGTAGGGGCGATGACGGGCGCGGCGGACCGGAGGGGCATGGCTGGCTGGCGGGTCGCGCCACCTGCCCCCGTACTCAGTTTCCCAGGGCCTGGACCTTGGCGATCGTCTCCTGGACATGCTGCTTGGCGGGCTCGCCACCCTGGACGGCATGCGTCAACGCCTGCCGGTAGGCATCGATGATGCCGATCAGCGGGCCGGCGGCCACGCCCTCCAGCGCACCGGCGACGAGTTCCCGCGCCTCGGCGGCGTCCTGCGTTGCGGCGGCTGTCTTCGCCTTCGCCTCGTCGAGCTTCTGTGCCGCCGCCGTCAGCCGCGCGATCATCTGCGCTGCGCTCATCCGCCCTCCCCCTGGTCGCCCTGCGTGGGTCGGTCACGCCACCGCACCGGCGTCGACCACAAGGGAGCGTACGAGATCCGCGCACCCAAAGCGACCACGCGACCGGTCACCGTGATCGCGGCACGCGGCCCCCGTCACCCCCACCCACCCACCGGAACCACAGCGAAGTGGCCCCCGGAGAGGGCCGTTCCGCTCCAAGATCGGCTATCCGTGGCGGGCCGGCGGCGCGGATCAGCGCAGGAAGCGGATCAGCAGCAGGCTGGCGCAGTACGCCAACGGCACCAGCAGGGCGCAGATGACGAAGCCGAGCGGGACGTACCGGGGTGGGTCGGTGGTGGCCAGGGCGGGCCGTCCCCACCGTCCCAGCACCAGCCAGCCGGCGACGAAGGAGAGCACCGGCAGGCCGGCGCAGGTCAGCGCGCCGAGGGTCACGCCGCTGACCAGCCCAACGCCGTTGGCGACCACCAGCACCAGCATGACCAGTGCCCCGGCGGCGGCGCAGGTGACGTAGACGGCGACCGCCCGGGCGGTCGGTGACCAGGTGGGCAGCAGCTCGGGCCGTTGGGCCAGGGCCTCCGCCTGCTGGCCGAGCCGGTCCGCCTCGTCCACCAGCCGGCGGGCCTCCTCCAGCGCGACCGCCGGGTCGACGTCCACCCCGGCGTCGGCGACCGCGCCGGAGCCGAGCACCGAACCAGCACCCGGACCGGAGCCGGGGACGGTGGCGGGACCGGCGACGGCCGGGGCAGCTACCGCCGGCAGGCCGATCGCCGCGCCGAGCTGGTCGAGGCGCTGCTCCTGGGCGGCCAGCCGCTGGCCGAGCTGGGTGACCCCGGCGTGCAAAGCGCGGCGGCGCTCCGCCTCGGCGGCGGCACCCCGCTCCCCGTCCCGGATCCGGGCGGAGAGCTGGCGGACGGCCGCCGCGTACTCGTCGTAGCCGGACACTCAGCGCTCCTCCTCCTCGGGCCGGTACCCGGGGCGGACGAAGGGCACGATCAGCGCGGTGCGCTGGGCGTGCCGGTCGACCAGCAGGGCCCGGTCCGGGCGCGGGGTCCAGGCCAGGTCGGTCACCCCGAGGTGCAGCCCCAGGTCACCGGCGGGCACGTTCAGCGCCACCAGGCAGGCCACGTCGTCGCGGTTCTGGCTGCCGCCGAGGTCGTCGGCGAGTCGGCGCAGCCCGCGCCACCAGCCGAGCAGGTGCACCCCGTGGCCGGGGCCCTGGCGCAGCAGCGCGCGCAGGTCGTCGTGGCCCGAACGGTACGTGCCGGGGTCGCTGGCGGCGAGGGCCGCGCCGGCCGCGTCCACCCCGAAGACCACCAGGTACGTCCGGCCGCGCTCCCCCGGGCCGGCGACCAGCTCGCCGAGCCGCCGCCGCAGCCCGGCCGCGTCGACCTGGGTGACCGGGTGCCCGGCGGCCTTCAGCCCGGCCGCCGTGTCGTCGGCCAGGTCGTCGGCGGCGGCCACCAGCGAGGCCAGCACGAACTCGGCCGCACCGGGGACATGCTGACCGGCCAGGCTCAGCGCGCCGGCCCGCAGCACGTGCGCACCGGTCGCCGAGGTGCCCACCACGGCCAGGTGCCGGCCCGGTGTGCCGTCGAGTTCGCACCGGGCGGTCGTGCCGGCCACGTCGACCACCCGGCCGACCAGCACCGCCGGGCGGCGGGCCGCGGGCCGTGACGAGGCACCGCCCGCGCCGGCGCCGGTCGGTGCCAGGACCGCCGGCTCGTCCTCCAGGTGCGCGGTGGCGTACCCACGGAAGACGGCGGGCGGGCCGGCGTCGGCGGGCCGCCCGTCCCACATCTCGTAGCGCAGCCGGCCGATCTGCCGGGCGTCGGCGTGCGCGTCGGGGAAGCGCAGCAGGGTGTCCGCGCCCGGCGCACCGGCGGCGGTGTTGACCACCGCCGAACCGATCTCCGTCGCGCCGGTGACCAGGCCGCGCGGGCCGAGCACGGCCTCCCCGCCGGGCAGCGCCACCCGGAGCGCGAACTGCCCGAACAGCGACTCGGCCCGGCCGTACAGGGCCTCCACGCCGGTGGTGCTCTGGCTGGCCAGCACCAGGTGTACGCCGTACGAGCGGCCCTTGCGGGCCAGCTCCTCCAGCAGGTCGACGGCCTCCCGGGCCAGCCGGTCGTTGCCGGCGAAGAGCACGTGGAACTCGTCGATCACGGCTACCGTGCGGGGCACCGCCTCGGTGTCCGGCAGGTCGGCGAGCTTGGTCACCCCGTGCCGCTTGAACAGCCCGGCCCGCCGGCCCAGCTCCCGGCGCAGCTCCCGCAGCACGGCCAGGCCGTACTCGCGGTCGGACTCGACGCCGACGGCCCGGGCGTGCGGCAGGAAGGACGGGTCCCGCTCGGTGGGCACGAACTCGGTGAAGCTGACGCCCTCCTTGAAGTCGAGCAGCCAGAGCTGGAGTTCGGTCGGGGAGTAGCGGGCGGCCAGCCCGTACAGCACGTCGAGCAGGAAGACCGTCTTGCCGGCGCCGGTGCGTCCACCCACCAGCCAGTGCGGGGTGGCGTCGTCGAAGGCCAGGGTCACCGGGGTACGGCCGGCGCGGCCGACCACGGTCCGCAGGCCGGCGCGGGCGGACTCCGTCCAGCGCCGCTCGGGCAGCAGGTCGGCCACGTGCAGGGCGGCGTCCCGGCGGACGGCCGCGCCGAGCCGCCCGGCGAGCGCCCGAACGGCCGAGGCGGGCGGGTCGCCGTCGAGCAGCACCGGCACCGGCAGCCCGGTGCCGGTGGCGCTGAACGGCTGGCCCGGCGGGTCGCCGACGCGGGCGTAGCGTTCGTCGAGGCGTACCTCGGTGGTGCCGCCCAGCGGCGGCGGGGCCTGCCCGGACGGCGACGCGCGGTGGCCGGCGAGCAGCACGCAGACCCCGGCCCCCGGCCCGACGTGGGTGAGCGCGCCGAGCCGGGCCAGCTCACGCGGCGCAGGCGCGGAGGCGGCCACCACCAGCAGCAGCTCGTGCTCACCGGGGCCGGCCTGCTGGACGGTCCGGGCGTGCGCCTCGGCGGCGTCCAGCAGCGCGCCGATCTCCGCCTCGGTGGTGGCGGTGGCACCGAGCACCCCGGCGTCGCGCAGCGGGCGCAGCGGCAGGAAGGTGGCGCCCAGCGCGGCCGGGTCGATGCCGACCACCCGCACCGTGCCCGGCGCGGCGGTGGTGAGCAGCCGCAGCACCAGCACCCGCAGCAGCACCGCCACCCGGGGGTCCCGGGCGTCGGCGTCGACCGCCAGGTGCCGGCCCGCGCCGAGCGGCAGCAGCAGCGGGAAGCGACCGTCCGCCGTGGACGCCTCGCCGATCCGCACCGGTGCCGGCGCGCCGGTGGGCGCGCTGCCACCCGGGGATGCTCCGGTGTGGCCGGTGCCGGCGGAGGAGGCGTCGGCCCGGTCGGTGCCGCCGGGGGGTGGGGCGGCCAGCCCGTCGGCGAGCCGGGCGAGGCGGGCCACCAGGTCGGCGGTGCGTTCCGGTACGGGCTGGCCGGCCAGCCGGTCGAGCAACGTCCGGGCCGCCGCCCACCGCTGGCGGGCCTGCCGGTGCACGGCGACCGCCTGCCCGTACGCCGACGCGAGCCTGCCCACCCACTGCTCCCCACCGACGTTCGAACGGTCCAGGGAACCCTAACGCCCGTGGGGTTCCGGCGCACGGGCCGCCACCGGTCAGGCCGGGCGGCACCCGGGGTCCGGCACGTTGTCGGCCACTCCGCAGTGGAACACCTCGACCGGCTCGGCGGCGACGTCCGGCACCCGCGTCACCCGCAGCGCGGCGAGCGATGCCGGGCGGGGCGGACGCGCTCACCACCGTCGATTAGGTTGACGGAGCGAACACCCCAATGGAGGGAGTCCACCCCGTGCGACGCGTTTTCACGGCGGCCATCGCCGTCCTGACCGTCACCACCGCCGGCACCCTGGTGACCGGCGCCCCCGGCCGGGCCGACGCCCGACCGGGCAAGAGCCGGACGGTCCCGGCCTCGGCCGCGCCGAGACCCGGCAGCCCCGGTCTGGGCGACCCCTACTTCCCCGACTACGGCAACGGCGGCTACGACGTCGACCACTACGACGTGCGGCTGCGCTACGAGCCGGCCAGCGACCGGCTCACCGGCACCACCACCATCCTGGCGACTGCCACCCAGGACCTCTCCCGGTTCAACCTCGACTTCCTGCTCGACGTCGAGTCGGTACGGGTCAACGGCTGGACCGCCCGGTTCGCCCGGGAGGGCACCCACGAGCTGGTGGTGACCGCGCCGCGCGGGATCACCAACGGCCAGGCGATGACCGTCGTGGTGACGTACTCCGGCGTGCCGTCGGAGACCCTGGTCGACGGCTACACCGGCTGGACCCGCACCGACGACGGCGCGCTCGCCGTCAACGAGCCCGAGTCGTCCTGGTGGTGGTTCCCGGCCAACGACCACCCGCTGGACAAGGCCACCTGGGACATCTCGGTGTCGGTGCCCACCGGCGTCGAGGTGGTCAGCAACGGCGTCCAGCCCCGGGCCCCGCTGGCCGAGGCCGGCAACCGGACCCGGTGGAGCTGGCGCAGCACCAAGCCGGGCGCCACCTACCAGGCGTTCCTGGCCATCGGCCAGTACGACATCGTCACCGACACCGCGCCGAACGGGCAGCCGGTGGTGAACGCCTACAGCACCACGCTGGGCGAGCGGGGGCCCGCCGCACGGGCCAGCATCGAGCGGACCGCCGAGATCGTCGACTGGGAGAGCGGGATCTTCGGGCCGTACCCGTTCGAGGCGCAGGGCGGCGTGGCCGGGCCGGTCGACGGCATCGGCTTCGCCCTGGAGACGCAGACCCGCCCGGTGTACGGGCCCGGCTTCTGGCGGCGCGGCAGCAACACCTACGTGGTGGTGCACGAGAACGCCCACCAGTGGTTCGGCGACTCGGTCTCGGTGGCCGACTGGAGCAACATCTGGCTCAACGAGGGCTTCGCCTCGTACGCCGAGTGGCTCTGGTCGGAGGCGCAGGGCGAGGGCACCGCGCAGGAACTGTTCGACTTCACCTACGCCGACTACCCGGCCGACGACGAGTTCTGGCAGGTGTTGCCGGGCGACCCGGGTGCCGGCGCGGTCTTCGACGGGGCCGTCTACGACCGGGGTGCGATGGCGCTGCACCAGATCCGGCTGGCCGTCGGCGACGACGCGTTCTTCCGGATCCTGCCGGCCTGGACCGCCGAGCACCGGTACGGCAACGGCACCATCGCGCAGTTCCAGGCCCTCGCCGAGCGGATCTCCGGGCTCGACCTGGACCCGGTCCTCACCACCTGGCTGTTCACCGCCGGCCGCCCCACGCCGGCCAGCGCCGCCCGCACCGCGACCGTGCCGGCGCAGCCGAAGTCGTGGACCAGGATCCGCGAGGCGCACGAGCTGATGACGCACTGACCGGGCACCCGGTGCGGGTGCCCGCCCCACTTTTGGGGTGGGCGCCCGCACCGGCCGGCGGCAACGCGCCCCGACCGGCGGCCACGGCCGGCGTACCGACCCGGCCGTACGCTCAGGACGCCGGCACCGGGACCGACGGCGTCGCCGGGCCGGTGGCCGCCTCGATGGCCCGGATGTGCCGGTAGGCGAACCAGAGCGGCGGAAAGGCGCCGACCGCGAACGACAGGTCGACCAGCGTCCAGAACCACGGGATGTCGCGGAGCGGGCCGCAGATCAGCGCCAGCGGCACGATCCCGGCGCAGGCGATCAGGCCGAGCTGGACCACCCAGACGTTGCGTACCGGGTCGCGCAGCGGCCCCCAGAACGCCACCGCGAGCACCAGGTGGGCGAAGGCCAGCCAGTCGGTGCCGTAGCGCATGAACGGATAGCGGTCACCGGTCTCGACGAGTCCGGTGTGGACCGTCTCGATCCAGCCGACCAGGGCGGGGAACTGGCCGGCGAACGGGTCGGCCACCCGCGACAGCCAGCGCACCTCGATCTCCAGCGGAAACGCGGTCGCTCCGCTCAGGAACAGACCCAACAGCACCACCCACAGCCAGCGGCGGACCCGCCGCAGGCGTTCCTCGGTGTCCATGCCCGGAGCCTAGCGACGATCGTCCGCGCGGCCGGTCCCGGAACCGTCGAACCGGACCCCGAAGACCGTGCCCTCGCTCACCTTCCCCCACCCGACCCGGCTGCGGTGAGCTGAGGTTGGCGGCCCGAACTGCCGGGGTGGATACCGCCAACCTCACGATCGAACCGTCGGGGGTGGGGTCAGCGGGCGGCGAGGGGTTGGCGGGCCGGGTCGACCGGGGTGGGCAGGGCGCCGACACCGCCCAGGTGGGCGTGGATCGCGGCGGCGGCGGCCCGGCCCTCGGCGATCGCCCAGACGATCAGCGAGGCCCCCCGGTGCATGTCACCGGCGACGAAGACGCCGTCGGCGTCGGTCTGCCAGTCCGGGCGGGCGTCGACCGCGCCACGGGCGTTGCGGGCCACCCCGAGCTGGGTCAGCAGCGGCTGCTCCTCGGTGCCCTCGAAGCCGATGGCCAGCAGCACCAGGTCGGCCGGCAACTCCCGCTCCGAGCCGGGCAGCACGGTGACGACCCGCCGGCCGTCCCGCTTCTCCACCGTCACCTCGGCGATCCGGACGCCCTTCACCTGGCCGGTGCCGTCGTCCACGAACTCCTGCACCGCGACCGCGAAGACCCGCTCGCCGCCCTCCTCGTGCGCCGGGTAGTTACGCAGCACCCACGGCCAGGTCGGCCACGGGTCACGGGCGGCGTCCCGGTCCTGCGGCGGCTCCGGGTAGAGGTCGAGCTGGTGCACGCCGGCCGCCCCCTGCCGGTGGGCCACGCCCAGGCAGTCGGCGGCGGTGTCGCCACCACCGATGATCACCACGTGCTTGCCGGCCGCGTCGATCGGGGTGCCGTCCGGCAGGACGGCCAGCGCGGGCCGGCCGTCACCGGCCGCCGCCACCACCCGGTTGGCGGCGACCAGGTGGGTCATCGCCTGGTGTACGCCACGCAGCGCCCGGCCCGGCGTCTCCGGGGTGTCCCGGCCCTGCAACGCGCCGCAGGCCAGCAGCACCGCGTCGTGCTCGGCGCGCAACTGCCCGGCGGTGACGTCCACCCCGACGTGCACCCCGGTACGGAACCGGACGCCCTCGGCGGTGAGCTGGGCCAGCCGCCTGTCGATGTGCTGCTTCTCCAGCTTGAAGTCGGGAATGCCGTACCGGAGCAGGCCACCGATCGCGTCGTCCCGCTCGTACACGGTCACCGCGTGGCCGGCGCGGGCGAGCTGCTGGGCGGCGGCGAGCCCGGCGGGCCCGGAGCCGACCACCGCGACGGAGCGGCCGGTCGGCGCCGGCACCGGCCGGGGGCGCAGCCCGCCCCGGGCCACCGCCGCGTCGGCGATCTCCACCTCGACCTGCTTGATGGTGACCGGCTGCTGGCCGCCCAGACCGAGCACGCAGGCCGTCTCGCACGGCGCCGGGCAGAGCCGGCCGGTGAACTCGGGGAAGTTGTTGGTGGCGTGCAGCGACTCCACCGCGGCGTCCCAACCGCCGGTGCGGACCAGGTCGTTCCAATCCGGGATGCGGTTGCCCAGCGGGCAGCCGTCGTGGCAGAACGGGATGCCGCAGTCCATGCAGCGGGTGGCCTGCTCGCGGATCAGCTCCTCGCCCGCGGGCGGGTAGACCTCACGCCAGTCGGTGATCCGCACCGGCACCGGGCGGCGGGCCGGCAGCCGCCGGTTGTAGCGCAGGAAACCGTTCGGGTCAGGCACGAGCCACCTCCTGGGCCGCCACCCGCGGGGCGGGCGGCACCGACGCGGTCAGCGCAGACATGACCGCGTCGTCGACGTCGCGGCCGGCGGCTTCGGCGGCCTTCATGATCTCCATCACCCGGCGGTAGTCCCTCGGGACCACCACGGTGAACTCCCGCGCCGCGTCCGGCCAGCGGGTGAGCAGTGCCGCGCCGACCGCCGAGCCGGTCTCCGCGACGTGCCGTCGCACCAACTCGTGCAGCAGGTCGCGCTCGGCGTCCCGCAGCGGGGTCAGGTCGACCAGCTCCGCGTTGACCCGGTCGGTGTCCAGCCGGTGCACGTACGCCGTCCCGCCGGACATGCCGGCGGCGAAGTTGCGTCCGGTCTCACCGAGCACCACCACCGTGCCGCCGGTCATGTACTCGCAGCCGTGGTCGCCGACGCCCTCGACGACGGCCACCGCGCCGGAGTTGCGCACCGCGAAGCGCTCCCCCACCCGGCCGCGCAGGAACAGCTCGCCGCCGGTGGCCCCGTACAGGATGGTGTTGCCGGCGATGATCTGATCCTCGGCGCGCTGCCCGGCGGCGGCCTCGGCGGTGAGAAACGGCGCGGCGGCGTCCGGGCGGACGACGATCCGCCCGCCGGAGAGCCCCTTGCCGACGTAGTCGTTGGCGTCGCCGTGCAGGCGCAGGGTCACCCCGCGCGGCAGGAACGCGCCGAAGGACTGCCCGGCGGTGCCGCGCAGCACGAACTCGATCGTGTCGTCGGGCAGGCCGGCGCCGCCGAGGCGGCGGGTCACCTCGCCGCCGAGCATCGCGCCGACGCTGCGGTGCTCGTTGCGGACCGCCACCTCGACCCGGACCGGGCTGCCGTCGCGCAGCGCCGGCTGGGCCAGCGCGATCAGCTCGTTGTCCAGGGCCAGCTCCAGGCCGTGGTCCTGGGCCCGTACGCCACGGCGGGCGGCGCCCTCGGGCAGCTCCGGGGTGTGCAGGACGCGGCTCAGGTCCAGCCCGTGCGCCTTCCAGTGGTCGACCGCCGGGGCGATGTCGAGCAGCTCGGTCTGCCCGACCGCCTCGGCGATGCTGCGGAAACCCAGCTCGGCCAGGTAGCCCCGGACCTCCTCGGCGAGGAAGAGGAAGAAGTTCTCCACGAACTCCGGCCGGCCGGTGAACCGCTCGCGCAGCACCGGGTTCTGGGTGGCGATGCCGACCGGACAGGTGTCCAGGTGGCAGACCCGCATCATCACGCAGCCCTCGACGATCAGCGGGGCGGTGGCGAAACCGAACTCCTCCGCGCCGAGCAGCGCCGCGACCAGCACGTCCCGGCCGGTCTTGAGCTGCCCGTCGACCTGCACGGTGACCCGGTCACGGAGCTTGTTGAGCAGCAGGGTCTGCTGCGCCTCGGCCAGGCCCAGCTCCCACGGGGTGCCGGCGTGCTTGAGCGAGTTGAGCGGGGACGCGCCGGTGCCGCCGTCGTGGCCGGAGATCAGGATCACGTCGGCCTTGAGCTTGGCCACGCCGGCCGCGACGGTGCCCACCCCAACCTCGCTGACCAGCTTGACGTGCACCCGGGCGGCCGGGTTCACGCACTTGAGGTCGTGGACGAGCTGGGCGAGATCCTCGATGGAGTAGATGTCGTGGTGCGGCGGCGGGGAGATCAGGCCGACGCCCGGGGTGGCGTGCCGGGTCCGGGCGATCCACGGCCAGACCTTGTTGCCGGGGAGCTGCCCGCCCTCGCCGGGCTTCGCGCCCTGGGCCATCTTGATCTGGAGGTCGTCGGCGTTGACCAGGTACTCGCTGGTCACCCCGAACCGGCCGCTGGCGATCTGCTTGACCGCCGAGCGGCGGGCCGGGTCGTGCAGCCGGTCGACGTCCTCGCCGCCCTCGCCGGTGTTGGACTTGCCACCGAGCCGGTTCATCGCGATCGCCAGGGTCTCGTGCGCCTCCGCCGAGATCGACCCGTACGACATGGCGCCGGTGGCGAACCGCTTGACGATCTCGGTGGCCGGCTCGACCTCCTCGATCGGCACCGCCGGGCGCACCCCGGTACGCAGGGTGAACAGCCCGCGCAGCGAGCCGGCCCGCGCGGCCAGCTCGTCGACCTTGGCGGTGTACTGGCGGAACACGTCGTACTGGCGGCTGCGGGTGGCGTGCTGGAGCAGGAAGACCGTCTCCGGGTTGAACAGGTGCAGCTCGCCCTCGCGCCGCCACTGGTACTCGCCGCCGACCTCCAACCGGTCGGACGCGGGGACGCCCGGGGCCGGCCAGGCCAGCGAGTGCCGGGCGGCCACCTCGGCGTGGATCTCGTTCAGCCCGATGCCGCTGATGGTGCTCGGGGTGCCCCGGAAGTAGCGCTCGACCAGGCGGGTGTGCAGCCCGACCGCCTCGAAGACCTGCGCCCCGCAGTACGACGAGACCGTCGAGATGCCCATCTTGGACATGATCTTCAGGACGCCCTTGCCGAGCGCCTTGACGTAGTTGCGGACCGCCTTCCCCGGGTCCACCCCGACCAGCGTCCCGGTGGAGATCATGTCCTCCACCGACTCGAAGGCCAGGTAGGGGTTGACCGCCGCCGCGCCGTAGCCGATGAGCACCGCCGCGTGGTGCACCTCCCGGCAGTCGCCGGACTCGACGATCAGGGCCACCTGGGTCCGGGTCTGCTCCCGCACCAGGTGCTGGTGCACGGCGGCGGTGAGCAGCAGCGACGGGATCGGGGCGAGGTCGGCGTTGGAGTCCCGGTCGGACAGGACCAGGATCCGGACGCCGTCCTCGATCGCCTCGGACACGTGCCGGCAGATCTCGGTGAGCCGGGCCTTGATGCCGGCCCCGCCGTCGCGGACCCGGTAGAGCCCGGAGACCCGGACCGCCTTGAAGCCGGGCAGGTCGCCGTCCTCGTCGACGCAGAGCAGCTTCGCCAGCTCGTCGTTGTCGATCACCGGGTAGGGCAGGACGATCTGCCGGCAGCTCGCCGGCCCCGGGTCCAGCAGGTTGCCCTCCGGCCCGATGGTCGACGCCAGGCTGGTCACCAGTTCCTCCCGGATGGCGTCCAACGGCGGATTGGTGACCTGGGCGAAGAGCTGGTGGAAGTAGTCGTAGAGCAGCCGGGGCCGGGTCGACAGCGGCGAGATCGGGGTGTCGGTGCCCATCGAGCCGAGCGGCTCCGCGCCGCTGCGGGCCATCGGGGCGAGCAGGATCTTCAGCTCCTCCTCGGTGTAGCCGAAGGTCTGCTGCCGGCGGCGCACCGAGTCGTGGGTGTAGACCACGTGCTCGCGGGGCGGCAGCTCGTCCAGCGCGATCAGGCCGGCGTGCAGCCACTCGTCGTACGGCCGGGCGGCGGCCAGCTCGGTCTTGATCTCGTCGTCCGAGACGATCCGGCCGTTGACCGTGTCGACCAGGAACATCCGGCCGGGCTGGAGGCGACCCTTGGCCACCACCGTGGCCGGGTCGAGGTCGAGCACGCCCGCCTCGCTGCCCAGCACCACCAGGCCGTCGGCGGTACGCCACCAGCGGCCGGGCCGCAGGCCGTTGCGGTCCAGCACCGCGCCGACGATCTCGCCGTCGGTGAAGGCGACCGAGGCCGGGCCGTCCCACGGCTCCATCAGGCTGGCGTGGAACCGGTAGAACGCGCGCTTGTCCGGGCGCATGCCCGGGTCGTTCTCCCACGCCTCCGGAATCATCATCAGCACCGCGTGCGGCAGGCTCCGCCCGGCCAGGTGCAGCAGTTCGAGGACCTCGTCGAAGTTGGCCGAGTCGGAGGCGCCCGGGGTGCAGACCGGGAAGATCCGCCGGATGTTGCCGGGCAGGTCGGGGCTGCGCAGCAGCGCCTCGCGGGCCTGCATCCAGTTCCGGTTGCCGCGAATCGTGTTGATCTCGCCGTTGTGCGCGATGAACCGGTACGGATGGGCCAGCGGCCAGGACGGGAAGGTGTTGGTGGAGAACCGGGAGTGCACCAGCGCGATCGCGCTGTCGACCCGCTCGTCGGTCAACTCCGGGAAGTAGGCCGGGAGCTGGTCGGGGGTGAGCATGCCCTTCCAGGTCATGGTCCGCGCCGACAGCGACGGGAAGTACGCCGGGACGCCCCGCTCGGCGGTCTCCCGCTCGGCCTGCTTGCGGACGCAGAACGCCACCCGGTCGAGGTCGAGGCCGACCAGCGGGGAGCCGGCCGGTCCGGCCGGGGTGTCGGTGAGCCGGCGCGCGGCCAGGAAGAGCTGCCGGATCCGGGGCATCGCGGCCAGCGCCGTCTCGCCCAGCCCGCCGGGGTCGGTCGGGACGTCCCGCCAGCCGAGCACCTCGGCCCCCTCGACCAGGGCGTACTTCTCCACCACCTGGCGGGCCCGGGACTCGGCGGCGTCCTCGTCGGGGAGGAAGACCAGGCCGGTGGCGTACTGGCCGGCCGGCGGCAGGGGGAAGTCCACCACCGCGCGCAGGAACGCGTCCGGCACCTGGATCAGGATGCCCGCGCCGTCCCCGGTGTTGTGTTCGGCGCCCCGGGCACCGCGATGGTCCAGCCGGCAGAGCGCACCGAGACCGTTCGCCACCACCGCGTGGGAGCGCCGCCCGTGCAGGTCGGCGACGAAGGCCACCCCACACGCGTCGTGCTCGTGCGCCGGGTCGTAGAGACCGGTCGCGGACGGCGCCGGTTGCGGGCTGTGCGGGTACGGAAAGGCCACCGGGTCTCCTGTCGTCACTCAGGTTCGATCATGGTCGGGACGACGTCGGCCCTTTGGCGGTCTATTGAGTCTACGTTAGGGCGACCCTGGCAAGGCCAGTGCAGATTGATCACACCTTCCAGACTCTGGGACGTGTAGTCTCGCGCGGTGGATTCCGCACACCGCCACCTGTTCGCCCGGTTGGAACGCTTCTACGACGCGGTGCCCCGCGATGCCGCCCGGCCCGAGGAACACGGCGCTCTGGTGCTCTTCGTCCGGGACGGCGACGGTTGGCCGTTCTACGCCCGACCCCGGCTCGACGCCACCGAGCCCCCGTCACTCGCCGACGTCAACGTGGTACGGGAGCGGCAGCGCGAACTGGGCCAGCCGGAAACCTTCGAGTGGGTGCACGAGACCACCCCGGAGCTACTCGCCACGGCCCGCGCGGCCGGGCTGAGCGTGCTGGAGGCGCCACTGCTGGTGCTCGACCCGTCCACGCTGCCCGACCCGGCGACGCTCACCGACGTACGGCTGCGGATGCTGGCCCCGGACGCGCCCGGCTTCGCGCTCGACGTGGCCGCCCGGCGAGCGGTCGCCGCGGTCGGGTTCTCCGCCGCCGGCACCGCGCGCAGCGAGGCCGGCCCGGCGCAGCGGGACGCCGCGCTGACCGAGCTGGACGTGGCCGCGCTGGACGAGGAGCGGGCCCGGATCGCCGACGGACGGCGGCTGTCGGCGGTGGCCGAGACGCCCGCCGAGGGCGTGCTGGCCAGCGGGATGGCGATGCGGGTCGGCGACGTCGCCGAGATCGCCGGGGTGGCCACCCTGCCGGCCGCCCGCCGCCGGGGGCTCGCCGCGGCGGTCACCGCCACCCTCGCCCGCGCCCTGCTCGACGCCGGCACCGACCTGGTGTTCCTGTCGGCCGGCAGCGAGGAGATCGCCCGGGTCTACCTACGGGTCGGTTTCCGCCGCATCGGCACCGCCTGCATCGCCGAACCCACCGCCCTCATCTGACCCCCGGCCGCCCGTGTCGCCCCCGGCCGTGTCGATCCGCCCCGCCTGTGTCGATCAAGAGGTTTACGTCATGGGGCCGCAGGGCGGCTGACACAAACTTCTTGATCACCACCAGAGGGGCGCAGCCGGCCGGGGCGGGCGCAACGGACCGGGACCGGCCAGGCCGGGGACCGGCCAGGCCGGGGACCGGCCAGGCCGGGGACCGGCCAGACCGGGAGCCAGCCAGGCCGGGAGCCAGCCAGGCCGGGAGATGGGCAGGGTCGGGGTGGGCGTGCGGGGGGGGGTGGGGTTAGGTGGTGGGTGGGGGGCGCCATTGGGCGGCTGTCGCAGCCGCGCCGGAGAGCAGGCGGGGGCTGATCGTGCCGAGGGCGGCGTCGCGGGCCCGCAGGGCCAGCCGGCCCCGGGTCTGCAACACCGCCGACATCCGGCGGGTCTGCCGGACCACGGTGGCCGCGCGGGGGCGCCGCAGCCGGTCGTACGCCTGGACGGCGTCGGGCAGCCGGGACTCGCGCAGCAGCGACGCCAGGGTGGCCGCGTCCTCGAAGGCCAGGCAGGCGCCCTGCCCGAGATGCGGCGGCATGGCGTGCGCGGCGTCACCGAGCAGCACCACCCCGCCCGGCCCGGCCGGGAAGCCGTACGACCGGGGCAGCGGGCGCAGCTCGCGTACCTCCTGCTGCACCAGGTCGTCCGGCTCGGTGGCGGCCAGCAGCTCGCCGATCGGCGCGGGCCAGCCGGCGTACCAGCGCTTGAGCAGGGCGAGCTGGGTCTCCGGCGGCTCCGGCCGGGGCGCGCCGGCGGCGGTCGCCACCCAGTAGATGCCGCCCCGGCGGGACGCGCCGGAGGAACCGCGCTCACCGAGCGAGGCGGCCACGAACCGGTAGCCGGCGCCCAGCACCTCACCGCCGACCGGCTGGTCGGCGGGCAGCCGGGGTGCCCGGTACCAGGGGATCACCGCCCGCCAGGCGGCACAGCCGGAGCTGACCACGGCGGCCTCCGGGGCGAGCTGGCGACGCAGCACGCTCTCCGCACCGTCGGCGGCGACGACCAGGTCCGCCTCGACGAACTGTCGGCCGACACCCACTCCGGGCCGCTCGCCGGCGGTGGACCGGACGGTGTCCACCGCCGCGCCGGTACGCAGCTCGACCCGGTCGCCGAGGCCGGCGATGAGGGCGTCGTGCAGGTCCTCCCGGTGCACCACCACCGGCATCCGGTCGGCCGGGGTGGGGCGGGGCTGCACCAGCCAGTGACCGTCGGGGCGGCGTATCCCGGCGTCGGGCAGCGGGGTGGCGATGGCGTCCAGGCCGGCGCCGAGGCCGAGCGCCTGGAGCGCGCGTACCCCGTTGGGCCAGAGCACCACGGCGGTGGGGTCGGGGCGGACCCGGTCGGCCCGCTCCAGCAGGGTGACCTGCCACCCCGAGCGGGCCAGCGCGCCGGCCACCGCCAGCCCGCCGAGTCCGGCGCCGACCACCACCGCGCTGCGCATGCCGCGCCCGCTCAGCTATCCCGGTCGGCGGGTCGGGCACCGGCGGCGCCGGCCCGGTCGGCCCGCCCCGCCGCGTCGGCGCTCGCGCCGCCGGCGGGCTCGCCGCTGGTCGTCCCGGCCGGCTCCGCGCCCGCGTCGGCCACCGGAGCGTCGTCGGCGGATGACCGGTCGCCGGTGCTCGGCCCGGCGTCAGGGCCAGGAGCGTCGTCGGTGCTCGGCCCGTCGTCGGCGGCCCGCCCGTCGTCGGTGCCGGGAGCCTCGTCGGTGCCGGGAGCGTCGTCGGTGCCGGGAGCGTCGTCGGTGCCGGGAGCGTCGTCGGTGCCGGGAGCGTCGTCGGTGCCGGGAGCGTCGGGCACCGCGCCGGTCTCCCGGTACGCGGTGAACTGCTCCTCGCTGACCACCCGGTAGCCCTCCGGGGCGACCGCCGCCGGCCCCTCGCCGGTACGGGAGAGGTCGACCTGGGAGACGTCGCCGCCGGCCGGCGGGACCGGCACGGCGGGGGCGTTCACCGGGATCAGGTACTCGCGGGGGCCACGGACCCGCAGGAAGTAGATCAACCCGCCGAGGAAGACCAGGCCGGCGGTCCAGACGTTGAGCCGTACGCCGAGGATCTGGTTCGCCTCGTCGGTGCGCATCAGCTCGATCCAGAACCGGCCGGCGGTGTAGCCCATCACGTAGAGCGCGAAGGCCCGGCCACGGCCCAGCTTGAACCGGCGGTCCAGGGCGAACACCAGGCCGGCGACGCCGAGGTTCCACAGCGCCTCGTAGGCGAAGGTCGGGTGGTGGAGGCCCGGTTCCAGGATGGGCTGGTTGGCGTCGTCACGCAGCGCGTGGCCGGGATTGTCCGGGTCCATCCGGTGGATCTGCAGGCCCCACGGCAGGGTGGTCCGCCCGCCGTACAGCTCGTTGTTGAACCAGTTGCCGAACCGGCCGACCGCCTGGGCCAACGGCAGGCCCGGGGCCAGGGCGTCGGCGACCACCGCGAACGGGATGCCGAGCTGCCGGGCGGCGATCCAGGCGCCGAGCGCGCCTCCGGCGACCGCGCCCCAGATGCCGAGGCCGCCCTCCCAGATGGCGAACGCCTTCCACGGGTCGCCACCGGTGCCGAAGTACTTCTCCGGTGAGGTGATGACGTGGTAGATCCGGGCGCCGATGATGCCGGTCGGGACCGCCCACACCGCGATGTCGAGCACCGCGCCGGGGGCGACACCCCGCTGGCGCAGTCGGCGCTCGGTCACCAGGCAGGCGACCACGATGCCGGCGACGATGCAGAGGGCGTACGCCCGGATCGGCACCGGCCCGAGCTGCCAGACGGCGGTCGTCGGGCTGGGCAGCGCCGCCAGGGGCGTCATCGAGGCGAGGGTCACGGGTGCAGAGGCTACCGCTGCGGACCCCCGTTGTGGCACCCCGGTCCGGTCAGACCTGCCCCGACCGACCGCCCACCCCGCCCGGGCCCGCCCGAATCGCCGAGCCGGCGGGGCGGCGGGGCGGCGCCAGTGGGGCGAGGTGGCGGTATCCCGCGCTGCGGACACCGCCACCTCGCCCATCCGGGTTGATCCACCCGATCTGCCCGGCCGGCAAGCGGCGGGCGAGCGGCGGGCGAGCGGCGAACGGCGGGCCGCCGGCGAGCGCTCGGCGAGCGGCGGGCGACCAGCAGACCAGCAGGCCGGCGCCCGACGAGCGACCAGCGGCAGGGCGGTGGGCCCGCACCGGGTGGGCGGTCAGCGGGCCGGGTTGCGGACGCCCTCGGCGAGTTCGGCGGAGAGGGCGCGCAGGGCGGTCAGGCCGGTGTCGAGGTCCGGGACGTCCAGCAGGCAACGGACCAGCGCGCTGCCCACGATCACCCCGTCGGCGTACCCGGCGACCGTGGCCGCCTGGGCGCCGGTGCCGACGCCGAGCCCGACGCCGACCGGCAGGTCGGTCACCTCCCGCAGCCGGGACACCAGCACCGGTGCGGCGTCGGAGGTCGAGGACCGGGCCCCGGTGACCCCCATGATGGCGGTGGCGTAGACGAAGCCCCGGCAGTGCCCGACGGTCATCCGCAGCCGGGCGTCGGTGGACGACGGGGAGACCAGGAACGTCCGGTCCAGCCCGTGCGCCTCCGAGGCGGCCAGCCACTCGCCGGCCTCCTCGGGGATCAGGTCGGGGGTGATCAGGCCGGTGCCGCCGGCGGCGGCCAGGTCGCGGGCGAACGCGTCCACCCCGTACTGCTCGATCGGGTTCCAGTAGGTCATGGTGACCACCGGCGCGCCGGTGGCGGCGACCGCCTCGACGATGCGCAGCGTGTCGGCGGTGCGGACGCCGCCGGCCAGGGCGATGTCGCTGGCCTTCTGGATCACCGGGCCGTCCATCACCGGGTCCGAGTAGGGGATCTCCACCTCGATGACGTCCACCCCCGCCTCGACCATCGCGGTCATCGCGGCGATGCTGCCCTCGACGGTGGGGAACCCGGCCGGCATGCAGCCGACCAGTACGGCCCGCCCGTCGGCGCGGGCCTTGTCGAAGGCGACGCCGATCCGGCTCACGCCGCCACCTCCGCCCGGTCGACGCCGGCCGGCACCTGGGCCGCGCGAAGCCCGATGACTCGCTCGCTCACGACGCTCACTCCTTGTCGAGGATGCCGAAGTACTCGCCGGCGGTGTGCACGTCCTTGTCACCCCGGCCGGAGAGGTTGACCACGATGACCGGTTCCCGGCCCAGCTCGGCGGTGAGCTGCGGGGCGATCGTCAACGCGCCGGCGAGGGCGTGCGCGCTCTCGATCGCCGGGATGATCCCCTCGGTACGGCAGAGCAGCTCGAACGCGGCCATCGCCTCGGCGTCGGTCACCGGCAGGTAGCGGGCCCGGCCGGTGTCGTGCAGCCAGGCGTGCTCCGGGCCGACGCCCGGGTAGTCGAGCCCGGCCGAGATCGAGTGCGACTCGACGGTCTGGCCGTCGGCGTCCTGGAGCACGTACGTGCGGGTGCCGTGCAGCACCCCGGCGCTGCCGCCGGTGATGCTGGCCGCGTGCCGGCCGGTCTCCACCCCGTCGCCGCCGGCCTCGAAGCCGTACAGCCGGACGTCGGGGTCGGGCGCGAAGGCGTGGAAGATGCCCAGCGCGTTGGAGCCGCCGCCGACGCAGGCCGCGACGGCGTCCGGCAGCGCGCCGGTCAGGTCGAGGCACTGCGCCCGGGCCTCCTCGCCGATGCCGCGCACGAAGTCCCGGACCAGCTCCGGGAACGGGTGTGGGCCGGCGGCGGTGCCGATCAGGTAATGGGTGTCGTCGACGTTGGCGACCCAGTCTCGCATCGCCTCGTTCATCGCGTCCTTGAGGGTGCGCGAGCCGGTGGTGACCGGGACGACGGTGGCCCCGAGCATCCGCATCCGGGCCACGTTGAGCGCCTGCCGCCGGGTGTCGACCTCGCCCATGTAGACCACGCACTCGAGGTCGAACAGGGCGGCGGCGGTGGCGGTGGCGACCCCGTGCTGGCCGGCGCCGGTCTCGGCGATCACCCGGGTCTTGCCCATCCGCCTGGTGAGCAGCGCCTGGCCGAGCACGTTGCGGATCTTGTGGGCGCCGGTGTGGTTGAGGTCCTCCCGCTTGAGCAGGATCCGGGCGCCGGCCGACGCGGAGAACCGCCGCGCGGCGTACAGCGGTGACGGGGTGCCGGCGTAGTCGCGCAGCAGGGCGGCGAACTCGGCGAGGAACACCTCGTCGGTCATCGCCTTGCGGTACGCGGCGTCCAGCTCGTCGAGCGCCGCGACCAGTGCCTCCGGGACGAACCGCCCGCCGAACCGGCCGAAGTGTCCGGCGGCGTCGGGAAGCTGGCCGGCCGGAGCCGACACGTTGGCGCTCATCGCGATGTCCTCTCGCTGCGGAAGTCTGCCCGCTCGGGTCAGCGCGCCGGGCGGGGCGTCGCCGGGTGGTTCCCGGCGTTGACCAGCTCGGCCACCGCCTCGCGGGGGCTCTTCTGGGTGACCAGTCCCTCGCCCACCAGGACGGCGTCGGCGCCGGCCGAGGCGTACCGGATCAGGTCGTGCGGGCCGCGCACGCCGGACTCGGCGATCTTGACGACGCTGCTGGGCAGGCCGGGGGCGATCCGCTCGAAGACGGACCGATCGACCTCCAGGGTACGCAGGTCACGGGCGTTGACCCCGATCACCTGCGCGCCGGCCTCCAGGGCCCGGTCGGCCTCCTCCTCGGTGTGCACCTCGACCAGCGCGGTCATGCCCAGCGACTCGATCCGCTCCAGCAGCCCGACCAGCGCGTTCTGCTCCAGCGCGGCGACGATCAGCAGCACCAGGTCGGCGCCGTGCGCGCGGGCCTCGTGCACCTGGTAGCTGGAGACCACGAAGTCCTTGCGCAGGACCGGGATCTGCACGGCGGCCCGCACCGCGGCCAGGTCGTCGAGCGACCCGCCGAACCAGCGGCCCTCGGTCAGCACGCTGATCGCCCGGGCGCCGCCGGAGGCGTACTCGCCCGCCAGCTCGGCCGGGTCGGCGATCTCGGCCAGCCGGCCCTTGCTCGGCGAGGAGCGCTTCACCTCGGCGATCACGGCCACGCCGGGCTTGCGCAGGGCCGCGTACGCGTCCAGCGGTGGTGGCGCGGCGGCGGCCAGTTCGCGGATCCGCTCCAGCGGAACCTGCTCCTGTCGCCGCGCCACGTCCTCGCGGACGCCGGCCAGGATCTCGTCGAGCACGCTTCCGGACGCTGCCGGACCGGCCCCGTCCCCCTCCGCGTGCGCATGCTCAGCAGTCACCAACGGACTCCCCTCTCCGGGTGTCATGGGCCGATGCTAGGGGGCGCCACCTGGCGACAGGTGCCGGGGGTATGGCGCTCCTCACGAATTGGGCTGTGGCATGATGGCCGACCTCCGGTGAACGGGATGTCACGCAGCGCCACCACGCCCGTCGGCCGGCGTCATCGACGCCCATCGTCCACCGCCCGCCCAGCCATCGATCGATGCCCATGGGATATGGGATCACGATCCGGCCCGCCGCGCAGCCCGGGGTCGGCCGGCCGCGCGGGCTGTGACCAAGCTCAAGGAAGTCCGGTCCGGCGCAGGTGGTTCGCCCGACGGGACCGTTGACCGGCCCGTCACCGGGGTGAAACCTGCGCCGGGCAGCATCGGACTCGGGCAGACTCGACGACGCGCCTGCCCACCATCCGATCTCATCGCGCGGGGTGACCTATGAGCACTGCGGGGCCGAACGCCACCATCGGACTCACCACCATCTCCCGGACGGTCGCGTCGCTCGCCGTCGGCGTGGTGCACACCCTGGAGCGGGCCGTCGTGGGCGAGCGCCGGGTGCGCACCGCCCGGGGCAACGCCTGGGAGGCGGTCTGCGCCGACCGGGCCCGCGCCGACCAGCGGGCCGAGCTGGACCGCCTGGTCGCCGAGCTGGCAGCCGCCCGGGCCGCGGCCCGGGACCGCCACGAGGCCCGCGACCCGCAGCCGGTCAGCTGACCGTCGGGTCCTCACCCCGGTCGAGCGCGTCCCACGCCTCGCGGTTTCCCCGTTCGCCGATCGGCTGCCGGTCGGTCCCGGCGTCCGCGCGGGACGGCCGTTCGTAGCGGGCGCCCATCGCCGGCCAGCCCGCGCCACGGAGCGCGGTGAGCAGTCCGCCGCCGGCCGCCAGCACCCCGCCGATCAGACAGCACGCGGGCCACTGCCGGCTCACCGCGCCGCCGAGATCGGCGGCCAGCCCGTAGCCACCGCCGGCCGCGACGGCCAGGCCGAGCCCGACCAGCAGCCCGCCCAGCAGCCGCCGGACCCGCCCCCGGGTGGCCAGCACCGCGCCGGCACCGGCCAACGCGACCAACGCGAGCGCGGAGAGCCAGGGCAGCAGGTCCGCCCCGGAGCGGTCCTGCCGGGTCGGCGGCAGCGCGCCCCGGGCGGTCACCTCGACCGACCAGGTGCGGGTCACCGCCCAGCAGGCCAGGCCCGCGCCGGCCAGGCAGAGCAGCACCGCGTACGCCAGCTCGCGCCGCCCACGGGCGGTTGGTACGCCGCCGTCGGTGGCCGCCGGCCCGGCGACCTCGGGCGCGCTCACCGGGTCCGCCGCGTGGCCGGCGCCTGCCGGGCGTTCACCGGGCCGGCCGCAGGGTCTCGGCGGCGGCGATGGCGGCCAGTACGGCGGCGGCCTTGTTCCGGGTCTCCTGGTCCTCGGCGGCCGGCTCCGAATCGGCCACCACCCCCGCTCCGGCCTGTACGTACGCCCGGCCGTCGCGGATCAGCGCGGTCCGGATCGCGATCGCCATGTCGAGGTCGCCGCCGAAGCCGAAGTAGCCGACGGTGCCGCCGTACAGCCCACGCCGGACCGGCTCCAACTCCTCGATGATCTCCATGGCCCGTACCTTCGGCGCGCCGGACAGGGTGCCGGCGGGGAAGGTCGCGGCGAGGGCGTCGAAGGCGGTCCGGTCGTCGCGCAGGGTGCCCACCACGGTGGAGACGATGTGCATGACGTGGCTGTACCGCTCGATGGTGGCGAACTCCGGCACCTGGACGGTGCCCGGCCGGCAGACCCGGCCCAGGTCGTTGCGGCCCAGGTCGACCAGCATCACGTGCTCGGCCCGCTCCTTCGGGTCGGCCAGCAGCTCGGTGGCGAGCCGGGCGTCGGCCGCCGCGGTGCCGCCACGCGGCCGGGTGCCGGCGATCGGGTGCAGCAGCGCCCGCCGCTGCCCGTCCGGGCCGGCGTTGACCTTCAGGTGCGCCTCCGGGGACGAGCCGACGATGTCGAACCCGTCGAAGCGGAGCAGGTACATGTACGGGCTGGGGTTGGTGGTGCGCAGCACCCGGTAGACGTCCAACGGATCGGCGTCGGTGTCCCGCTCGAACCGCTGGGCGAGCACGATCTGGAAGCACTCGCCGGCCCGGATCGCCTCCTTCGCCGCCTCGACCGCCTTCGGGTAGCCGCCGTCGGGGGTCCGGCTGACCACGTCGCCGACCGGCGGCCGGTCGACCGTGGAGATCATGGGCGGAATCGGTCGGGACAGCGCGGTGGTCATCGCGTCGAGCCGGCCCACCGCGTGGTGGTAGGCGGCGGTGACGTGGGCCGCCCGGTCGGGGTCGTCCAGCGGCGGCAGCACCGCGTTGGCGACCAGGATCGCCGAGCCGTCGTAGTGGTCCAGCACCACCAGGTCGGTGGCGAGCATCATGCCCAGCTCGGGCAGCCCGAGGTCGTCCTCGGTCAGCTCGGGCAGCCGCTCGAACCGGCGGATCAGGTCGTACCCGAGGTAGCCGACCATGCCACCGGTCAGTGGCGGCAGGTCGCCGGCCGGGTCAGGTACGCCGCCGGCGAGCGCCGCGACGGTCTCCCGCAGCACGTGGACCGGGTCGCCGGAGGCCGGCACCCCGGCCGGCGGGGTGCCGGTCCAGACCGCGACGCCGTCCCGCTCGACCAGGGTGGCGCCGCTGCGCACGCCGATGAACGAGTACCGCGACCAGGCCATCCCGGCCGACCCGACGCCCTGCTCGGCGGACTCCAGCAGGAAGGTGCCCGGCCCACCGGCGAGCTTGCGGTAGACCCCGACCGGGGTCTCCGCGTCGGCCAGCAGCCGCCGG
The DNA here is from genome assembly GCF_044755745.1 of Micromonospora sp. NPDC092111. Taxonomy (NCBI): domain Bacteria; kingdom Bacillati; phylum Actinomycetota; class Actinomycetes; order Micromonosporales; family Micromonosporaceae; genus Micromonospora; species Micromonospora sp. NPDC092111. The sequence goes on along the minus strand of NZ_JBIVRQ010000003.1, from coordinate 312,072 downwards.
GTCACCGGCACCACCCGCCAGCGGGCCGCCAGCTCAGTGAAGGTGCCCAGGTCGGGGCTGAGCGCGCCGTCGGTCATGGTCGAGCCAGCCTTTCGTCCGCGGCTGCGGGGCTCCGCCACGCCGCACTCCTCGCGCTCACCGGGCGTCCGTCCCGGTGCTGACCGGGAGTTCGGTGAAGAAGCAGGTGCGCTGGCCGGTGTGGCAGGCCGCGCCGACCTGGTCCACGCTGACCAGCAGCGCGTCGCCGTCGCAGTCCAGGGCCACCGAGCGGACGTACTGGTGGTGGCCGGAGGTGGCGCCCTTGACCCAGTACTCCTGGCGGCTGCGCGACCAGTAGGTGGCCCGGCCGGTGGTGAGGGTCCGGTGCAGCGCCTCGTCGTCCATCCAGGCGACCATCAGCACCTCGCCGGTGTCGTGCTGGCGCACGACGGCCGCGACCAGGCCGTCGGGGGTGCGGCGCAGCCGGGCGGCGACGGCCGGGTCGAGACGGGACGGGCGGACCGCGCCGGCGGGTCCGCCGTCGCTCACGGGAGAGTCAGGTACGGGCACAGTGGCCCATTGTCCCGTACGCGGCGCGGGCACCTGCGGCCCGTCCCCGCCCCGGGCCGCCCGGGACAGTTGGCCGACGTACCGGTCCAGCCGGCCGTCGGCCAGGGCCAGGGCCAGGTCCGGGCCGGCCGTCTCGGCGATCCGGTCGGCGTACGGCCGGACCAGCGGCAGCACCCCGGCCACCAGCCGGGCCGCGGCGGCGCCGACCTGGGCGGTGGAGCCGGGCCGGACCCCCAGGCAGAGCAGCATGTCGTCGCGGTAGCCCGGCGGGGCGACCGGCAGGTCGAGGGCGGCGGCGAAGGCGGCCCGGCGGGACGCCACCCGGACGCCCGGGTTCGCCACCCGCAGCACGCACGGGCAGAGCCGGGCCAGGTCGGCGGCGGCCAGCCGGACGCCGAGCGGGTCGTCGGTCGCCCGGGCCCCGGCGACCTTGCCGAGGGTGGCCACCAACTCCTCCAGCCGGGGTTGGTCGGCGGGCTGGCAGAGCACCGGCAGGTCGATCCGGGGCCGCCAGGTCGGGTCGGCCCAGAGCAGCCGGGCGGGCGCGGCCACCGGCAGCCCGAACGCCCAGTCGGCCGGTTCGCCGAGCCGGTCGACCCAGGAGCGGACGTCCCGGGCGGCCACCGAGACGTGCACGATCCGGCCGTCGACCTCGGTGAGGTAGGCACGGCGGTCGTCGTACGGCAGGTCGTCGGCCCGGCCGGCCGGCGGTCCCGGCCGGGTGGGGTCGGCGCCGTCCGGGCCGGGTGGGGTCGGTCGGCCGTCGGTGACGAGCACGTCCAGGTCGACGTCACTGTGCGCGGTGGCGGCCCGCCGGGCGTGGCTGCCGCGCAGCAGGATGCCGACCACCGGGCGCTCGGCGGCCGTACGCAACCGGTCGGTCCAGTCGTTCAGGAAGGCGCCCTCCGGCAACGGAGCGTGATCCACGGCGTCATCGTGCCGTACGTCCGATCGGGCCGCAATGCCCGATGCCGGACTCCGTGTCCGGTCCGAAGGCTAGTGCCCGACGGTTCTCATTCCTGCCTCTGGATACCTTTCGCCGACCACCGGGTCGACGGGGCGTGGTCAGGCCGACCCGGGCCGTCGCCTTGCGCGCCGACAGGTAACTCATCTACCGTTGAGTTCAACAGGTGATGAGTTTTCGGGAGGCGGGGCGATGGACAACGCCGTCGCCGTCCGCGACCTGGTCGTCGACCGAGGCCGACGACGGGTGCTGGACGGCATAACCTGCGCGGTGCCGCGCGGCGCGGTGACCGGGCTGCTCGGTCCGAGCGGCAGCGGCAAGACCACCCTGATGCGGGCCGTGGTCGGGGTGCAGACCGTCAACTCCGGCACGGTCACCGTGCTGGGCCGGCCCGCCGGGGCGGCCGACCTGCGCCACCGGGTCGGCTACCTGACCCAGGCGCCCAGCGTCTACGCCGACCTCACCGTCCGGGAGAACGCCCGTTACTTCGCCGCCCTCCAGGGGCGGGGCGGGGCGGAAGCGGACCGGGCGGTGACCGACGTCGGCCTGGCCGGGGCGGCCAGCCAGCTCGTCGGCACCCTCTCCGGCGGGCAGCGCAGCCGCGCCTCGCTGGCCTGCGCGCTGGTCGGCGAGCCCGAGCTGGTCATCCTCGACGAACCCACGGTCGGGCAGGACCCGGTGCTCCGGGCCGACCTGTGGGCCCGGTTCCACGCCATGGCCGCCGCCGGCACCACGCTGCTGGTGTCGAGCCACGTGATGGACGAGGCGGCCCGCTGCGACCGGCTGCTGCTCATCCGGGACGGCCGGCTGGTCGCCGACGACACCCCGGACGCCGTCCGCGCCAACACCGGGGTCGACGACCTGGAGGAGGCGTTCCTGCGGCTGATCCGGGCGGGCGAGGCGGCCCCGGAGCGGCCCGCCGCAACGGACGGAGACGCGTCGTGAACCCCCGGATCCTGGCCGCCACGACCGGGCGCATCCTGCGTCAGCTCCGGCACGACCGGCGCACCGTCGCGCTGCTGGTGCTGGTGCCGACGGTGCTGCTCACCCTGGTCTACTACATGTACGCCGACCAGTCCGCCCCGCCCGGCCGGCCGTCGGACTTCGACCGGATCGCGCTGGTGATGCTGGGCTTCTTCCCGTTCATCATCATGTTCCTGGTGACCAGCATCGCGATGCTGCGCGAACGCACCACCGGCACGCTGGAACGGCTGCTCACCACCCCGCTGGGCAAGCTGGACCTGCTCTTCGGCTACGGCATCGCGTTCGGGCTGGCCGGGGTGGTGCAGGCGACCATCGCCGCCGCCGTGGCGTACTGGCTCTTCGGGCTCACCACGGCCGGCGCCGCCGGCCTGGTCATCCTGATCGCCGCGGTCAACGCGGTGCTCGCCGTCGCGCTGGGGCTGTTCTGCAGCGCCTTCGCCCGCACCGAGTTCCAGGCGGTGCAGTTCATGCCGGTGGTGGTCGCCCCGCAGTTGCTGCTCTGCGGGCTGTTCGTGCCCCGTGGGCAGATGGCCGGCTGGCTCCAGGCGGTCAGCGACGTGCTGCCCCTGTCGTACGCGGTCGAGGCGTTGCAGGAGGTGGGCGCGCACGCCGAGCCGACCGGCCTGATGTGGCGGGACGTGGCGATCGTGGCCGGCGCGGCGGTGGCGGCCCTGGTGCTGGCGGCGGCGACGCTCCGCCGGCGCAGCGGCTGACCGCGTGGCCCGCCGTAGCGGCCGACGCCCCGGCAATCCCGACACCAGGCAGGCGATCCTCGCCGCGGCCCGGACGGCGTTCGCCGAACGCGGCTTCGACGCGGCCTCGATCCGGGTGATCGCCGGTGCCGCCGGAGTCGACCCGGCCCTGGTGCACCACTACTTCGGCACCAAGGAGGAGCTGTTCCGGGCCACCGTGGACATCCCGGTGGACCCGGCGGACCTGCTCCCCGCGGTGCTGGCCGGCGACCCGGACAGGGTCGGGGAGCGGCTGGTCCGCACCTTCCTCGGGATCTGGGACTCGCCGGCCGGGGCGGCGGCGGTGGCCCTGCTCCGCTCGGCGGTGAGCAACGAGTGGACGGCCCGACTGATGCGCGAGTTCCTGGTCACCCAGGTGCTGCGCCGGGTGCTCGACCAGCTCGACCTGGACCCGGCCGAGCGACCGCTGCGCGGCTCGCTGGTGGCCACCCAGGTGATCGGGCTGGCCACCATGCGCTACGTGATCCGGCTGGAGCCGATCGCCTCCGCCAGCCCGGAGACCCTGGTCGCGGCGATCGGCCCGACCGTGCAGCGCTACCTCCTCGGCGACCTGGCCTGACAGGTCGGCCCGGGGTCAGCGGGTCTGTTCCAACCAGGAGGCGTAGAGCAGGCCGTACACCGAGTCGGGGTCGCGGACCAGCTCGTCGTGCGAGCCACGCTGCACGATCCGGCCCCGGTCCACCACCACCACCTCGTCGGCGGCCTGCGCGGTGGAGAGCCGGTGCGCGATGGCGAGCGTGGTCCGGCCCCGGGTCACCGCGTCCAGGGTGCGTTGCAGGCGTACCTCGGTGGCCGGATCGACGGCGCTGGTCGCCTCGTCCAGGACCAGCAGGTCCGGGTCGGCGACGTACGCCCGGGCCAACGCGACGAGCTGCCGCTCCCCCACGCTCAGCGCCTCCCCCCGCTCGCCCACCGGGGTGGCCAGCCCGGCCGGCAGGCCGTCCAGCCAGTCGGCCAGACCCAGCTCGGTGAAGGCCGTGGTGAGCTGCGCGTCGGTCAGCTCGGGCCGGGCGAAGCGAACATTTTCCCCCACCGTGGCGTCGAAGAGGAAGCCGTCCTGCGGCACCATCACCACCCGGGAGCGCAGCGAGTCGAACCGCACCTCGTCCAACGGCACCCCGGAGAGCAGCACCCGACCGTCGGTCGGATCCATCAGCCGGGTGAGCAGCTTGGCGAAGGTGGTCTTGCCGCTGCCGGTCTCGCCGACCACCGCGACCCGGCTCTTCGCCGGGATCTCCAGGCTGACGTCGTGCAGCACCGGCGGCCCGCCCGGGTACGCGAAGGTCACCCCGGCGAAGCGGATGTCCAGCGGCCCCGGCGGCAGCTCCCGGCCCTGCTCCCCCGGGTCGGCCACGTCCGGCGCGACGTCGAGCACGTCCAGCACCCGACGCCAGCCGGCGATGGCGTTCTGCGCCTCGTTCAGCACCTCGGTGGCGATCTGCACCGGCTGGATGAAGAGGGTGACCAGGAACAGGAACGCGGTGAGCTGGCCGACGGACAGCGTCTGGTCCACCCCGAGACGCACCCCGACGACCACCACCCCGGCCAGCGCCAGCCCGGCCGCGATCTCCCCGACCGAGCTGCCCACGATGCTGATCCGGATGGCCCGCTGCTGGGCCTCCCGCTGCCCCTCGATCGCCGCGTCCAGCCGCCGGGCCGTCCGCCCGGAGATCCCGTACGCCCGGATCACCGGCGCGCCCACGACGCTCTCCGCGATCGTCCCGAGCAGGGTGCCCGTCCGCTGCCGGACCACGCCGTACGCCCCGGCGAGCCGGCGTTGCAGCAGCCGGATCACCAGCACCGCCGGGGCGAAGGCGACGAGCACCACCAGGGTCAACTGCCAGGAGTACGCGAGCATCACCGCCGTGGTGACGGCGAGCTGGCCGAGATTGACGATGAGGATGACCCCGCCCCACTGGAGGAACTGGGTGATCTGGTCGACGTCGCTGGTCACCCGGGAGACCAGCGAGCCGCGCCGCTCGGACTGCTGGTGCAGCATCGACAGGTCGTGCACGTGCCGGAACGCCCTGGTCCGGACGTTGGCCAGCGCGGTCTCGCTGACCGTGAACAACCGGCGCATCATCAGGTAGCCGCAGGTGGTGGTGACCAGCAGGACCACCGCGGTGGCGGTCACCACGGTGGCGATCACCCCGAGATCCGGACCGCCGGGTACGTCGATGCCCTGGTCGATGCCGCGCTGCACGGCCACCGGCACGGCCACCCGGCCGACCATGTAGACCAGCGCCAGGGCGATGGTGCCGGCCAACCCGGCCCGCAACTCCGGGGAGAGCGCCAGCCCACGCCGCAGCGTCTGCCAGGTGCTCTCGGCCCGCTCTTCCTCACTCACCGGTCCACCTCGATTTCCAGGCCCGACGGCAGCGGGGCGGCCTCGTCGTACGGCCGGTTCTGCTCGCGTTCCTGCTCGGCCTGCTCGTACGCGGTGACCAGGTCGGCGTAGCCGGGCACGGTGGCGAGCAGCTCGGGGTGGGTGCCCCGGGCCAGCACCCGGCCCTGCTCCAGGTAGATCACCTCGTCGGCGAGCGCGATGGTGGCCCGCCGGTACGCCACCACCAGGATCGACGCGGCGGCCTGCCGGCCGGGGGCCGGGCCGCGCAGCCCGGCCAGGATGGCCGCCTCGACCCGGGGGTCGACCGCGCTGGTGGCGTCGTCGAGGACCAGCAGCCGGGGCCGGCCGGCCAGCGCCCGGGCCAGGGTGAGCCGCTGCCGCTGGCCACCGGAGAGGGAGGTGCCCCGCTCGCCGACCATGGTGTCCAGCCCGGCGGGGAGGGCGGCGACGAAGCCGTCCGCCTCGGCCAGCCGCAGCGCCGCCCAGGCGTCGTCGTCGCCGATGCCGGGCCGGTCCAGGGTGATGTTGGCCCGGACCGTGTCGTCGAAGACGAACGGCACCTGGGCGACCAGGGCGGCGGTCGAGGCCAGCGACGCGGCGGTCAGCCCCCGGACGTCCACGCCGTCCAGGGTGACCGTGCCGGTCTGCGGGTCGACCAGCCGGACCGCCAGCGAGGCGATGGTGGACTTACCGGCGCCGGTCGGCCCGACCAGGGCCACCGTCCGCCCGGCCGGCACGGTGAAGGCGACCTCGCCGAGCACCTGCGCCCCGGGCAGGTGCGCCTCGGCGGGCTCGTAGCCGAAGTGCACGTCGTGGAAGGCGAGGGTGGCCGGCCCGGCCCCGGCATCGTCGAGGGTGCCGTCCCCGTAGGGCATCTCGCCGGTGGCGTCGAGCACCCGGCTGAGCCGGTCCCAGCCGGCGACGCTGCGCGGCAACTCGGCGAGCACCCAGCCGATGGCCCGCACCGGGAAGGCCAGCACGGTGAACAGGAAGGCGACGCTGACCAGGTCGGTGACGCTGATCGCGCCCTGGCTGAGCCGGACCGTGCCGACCACGAGCACGGCCAGCGTGCCGAGGCTGGGCAGCGTCTCCAGCAGTGGGTCGAAGACCCCCCGCAGCCGGCCGACCGAGATCAGCGCGTCGCGCAGCTCCCCGGCCCGGCCGGCGAACCGGGCGGTCTCCTGGGCTTCGCGGCCCATCGTCTTGACCACCAGGGCCCCGTCGAAGCTCTCGTGCGCGATGCCGCTGACCTCGGCGCGCAGCCGCTGCGCGCGGGCCTGCCGGGGGGCCATCCGGCGGGAGTAGACCACGTTGAGCGCGAAGAGGGCGGGGAAGACGGCCAGCCCGACCAGGGCGAGCGCCCAGTCGGTCAGGAAGAGCGAGACGATCGCGCCGACCAGCATCACCAGCGTGCCGACCGCGAACGGCAGCGGCGCGATCGGGTACCAGGCGGCCTCGACGTCGGAGTTGGCGTTGGACAGCAGCGTGCCGGTGGCGTTGCGGTGGTGCCAGGACAGCGGCAGGTCCAGGTAGCGGCGGGTGACCCGGCGCCGGTAGGCGGCCTGGAGGCGGAACTGCATGTAGCCGGCGCCGAGCCGGCGGCCGAAGATGCCGACCACCCGCAGCACGCTGATCCCGAGCAGCGCCACGGCGGCCAGGGCGAGCGCGCCGGTGCCCACCGAGCCCCGGGCGACGGCCGGCACCACCACCTCGCCGACCACCGCGCCGACCACGTACGCGCTGACGATCACCAGGGACCCGAAGAGCACGCTGCCGGCGACCGCCACCGCGAAGATGCGCGGTTGTTCACGGATCGCCCGGCCGAGGACCGCCAGTCCCCGGTGGATCACGTCCCGACTCGTCCCGCTCGCCACGCTCTCCCCCGCCGTAAGCCGCAATTATCTCCCTCATCCTTACCGGTCGCGACCACCTCCGCCGCCCCGGAACCGTATGTCCACCGTCACGTCAGTGGGCCGGGTGGGGGCGCCGGACGCGCGACGCGCCGACGACGCCGTCCCGACCTACGATCGCTTACATGCCGAGGTACGCCCGAGCGGAGCGCGCGGCGCTCGCCGACCTGATGCTGGACCTGGGCCCGGACGCCCCCACCCTCGACGAGGGGTGGACGACCCGGGACCTCGCCGCCCACCTGGTGGTGCGGGAGCGCCGCCCGGACGCCGCCGGTGGGATCCTGCTGCCGCCGCTGCGCGGGTACGGCGAGCGGGTGCGCCTGCGAACCGCCGGGCGGCCCTGGCCGGAGCTGGTCGGGCAGGTACGCCGGCCGCCGGTGTGGAGCCCGTTGAGCAACCCGCTCACCGACGAGTTGGCGAACACGATGGAGTTCTTCATCCACCACGAGGACGTGCGGCGGGCCCGGCCGGGCTGGCAGCCGCGGGACGTCCCGGCCGGGCTGGCGGTCCGGTTGTGGCGGTCGGCCGCCCTGCTGGCCCGGACGACGGCCCGCCGCTTCCCGGCGGACCTGCTGGTCCAGGCGCCCGGCCACGGCGAGTTGACCGTGGGCCGGGGCGGTGACCGGGTCCGCCTGGTCGGGTCGCCGGGTGAGCTGGCGCTCTTCCTCTCCGGGCGACAGCGGGTGGCCCGGGTCCAGCTCGACGGCCCGCCGACGGTGGCCGAGCGGCTGCGGACGGCCCGGCTCGGCCTCTGACGGATCAGGTCGGGCGAACACCCTCCGCACCCGCCGGATCACCGCGCGGAACGGACCGGGTGGCTGCTGGCTGCCGGGGGCGGGATCGGTCGTCCACCTCCCGCGCCCAGTGATTTGTACCGATCCCTTCTGCCGTACTCTGCGGCGACGCCGCCCCGCCGGGGAGGCCGACTGGGGGGACCATGCGGAGGTTCGACCTATCGGGGCTACTCGAACCGCCCTTCGCGGCGCGGCGGCACCCCGCCACCGACCGGGTGGCCACGGAGAGCCTGGAATGGGCCCGCCGGCTGGACCTGATCGGGGCCGGACGGTCGGAGCACCGGCTACGCCGGGCCGGGGCCGCCGAACTGGCCGGCCGGGCCTGCCCGCAGGCGCAGGTGGACCGGCTACGGCTGCTCACCGACCTGTTCTCCTGGCTCTTCGTGGTGGACGACGCCTGCGACGACGACGGTCTCGGCAACGCGCCGACCCGGCTCGCACCGACCGTCGCCGCGCTGCTGGACGTGCTCGACCGGCACGGCGTCCCCGCCGAGCCCGTCCCGGCGGCCGGCGGGCTCGGGGTCGCGCTGGCCGACATCTGCCGGCGGGTACGCGGCCAGCGGCGGCCGGAGCTGCTGCTGTGCCTGGTCAGCCAGTTGCGGGAGTACCTGCTCGCGCTGCTGTGGGAGGCGTCCAACCGGGAGCAGCAGCGGGTGCCCGGGGTGGCCGAGTACCTCCAGATGCGCCGGCACACCGGCGGGGTGCGCCCCAGCCTCACCCTCACCGACCTGGCGTACGCGGGGCTGCCCGATCCGGGCCAACGGGTGGACCCGGCGCTGACCGCGCTCGACGACCTCGCGGTCGACCTGGTCTGCTGGTGCAACGACCTGTTCTCCCACCGCAAGGAGCAGGACACCGCGGCCGACCCGCACAATCTGGTGACCGTCCTCGCCGCGCACACCGGGCGGAGCGAGCAGGCCGCGTTCGACCTCGCCACCGGGTGGTTCAACGACGGTCTGGCCCGGTACCTGGTCCGCGAGGCGGCGCTCGTGGCCCGCCTGGAGGCCGGGCTGGAGCCGTACCTCGCCGCCCGGCGGTCGTGGTTGCGGGCCACCTACGACTGGTCGCTGCGGGCCGACCGGTACGCCTGACCGACCGGTGCCACCTCGCCGGGCTCAGCCGGCTCACAGGTTCGAGGGCTAGCCGATGCCCCGGTGCAGGCAATACCCTTCGGTAACCGCAGAGCGACGTGACCCCCGTCACGTCACCCACCCCCTGAAGGCGGCTACAGCGATGGCTCTCGACGTACCGTACCGTTCCATTCCCGACATGTTCCTCAAGCGCGTGGCCGCGTCCCCCGACCAGCACGCGTTCGCCCACCCGGCATCGGACGACTCCGGCCCGGTCTGGCTGACGTGGGAGCAGGTCGGGCAGCGGGCCAGGGCGGTCGCCGCCGGCTTGCACGGCCTGGGCGTCGGTCTGGAGGATCCGGTGGCGATCCTGGCCAACACCCGGCTGGACTGGGTGGTCGCCGACTTCGGCATCATGTGCGCGGGCGGCGCGACCACCACCGTCTACCCGACCACGGAGCCCCAGGACGCGACCTACATCATCGCCGACTCCGGCTCCCGGGTGCTGTTCGCGGAAGACCCGGCCCAGGCGGCGAAGATCGCCGGGGCCGAACTGCCCGCGCTGACCCACGTGGTGCTCTTCGACGGCACCGCCGACCCGGCCGCGGCCGTACCCCAGCTCACCCTCGCCGAGTTGGAGCAGCGGGGCGCGCGGGCGCTCGCCGCCGAGCCGGACCTGATCGACCGGCTGGTCGCCCCGATCGGCCCGGAGCACCTGGCCACCCTGATCTACACCTCGGGCACCACCGGGCGCCCGAAGGGTGTGGAACTGCTGCACGGCGGCTGGTGCTGGGAGGCGGTCGTGCAGGCCGAGACGAGTCTGCTGCGCCCCGACGACGTGCAGTACCTCTGGCTCCCGCTGTCCCACTCGTTCGGCAAGACGCTGCTCTGCGGCTCGACGCACGTCGGCCTGCCGACGTACGTCGACGGCCGGGTCGACAAGCTGGTCGACATGCTCGCCGTGATCAGGCCGACGCTGATGTGCGGCGCGCCCCGGGTCTTCGAGAAGGTCTACAACAAGGCGGTCACCACCGCGCAGGACGCCGGTGGCGCGAAGGCGAAGATCTTCGCCTGGGGCGTCGCGGTCGGCAAGCAGAAGGTCGCCCTGGAGCAGGCCGGCCGGTCGGTCCCGACCGGGTTGAGGCTGAAGTACGCGGTGGCCGAGAAGCTGGTCTTCAGCAAGCTCCAGGCCCGCCTCGGCGGCCGGATCCGGGTGCTCGTCTCCGGTGCCGCCCCGCTGAGCAAGGAGATCGCCACCTTCTTCGCCGCGGCGAACCTGCCGATCTCTGAGGGGTACGGCCTCACCGAGACCAGCGCCGGCAACTTCGTCAACCCGCCGGACGGGCTGCGGATCGGCACCGTCGGCCGGGCGATGGGCGACCTGGAGTGCCGGATCGACACCGACGGCGAGATCCTGGTCCGGGGCCGACCGGTGATGCGCGGCTACCACCACCTGCCGGAGGAGACCGCCGCCGCGTTCACCGCCGACGGCTTCTTCCGCACCGGTGACATCGGCAGCCTCGACGACGACGGCTACCTGCGCATCACCGACCGGAAGAAGGACCTGGTCAAGACCTCGGGCGGCAAGTACATCGCGCCGTCGCACATCGAGGGCATGTTCAAGGCGATCTGCCCGTACACCTCGCAGGCGATCGTGATCGGCCAGGCCCGCAACTACTGCACCATGCTGGTCAGCCTGGACCCGGACGCGGTCCGGGGCTGGGCGGCGGGCGGCCCGCTGGAGGGGCGCGAGTACGCCGAGATCGTCGCCTCACCGGAGGCCCGGGCCATGGTCGAGGAGTACGTCGCCCAGCTCAACACCCGGCTCAACCGCTGGGAGACGATCAAGAAGGTGACCATCCTGCCGCGCGACCTGACCATCGAGGACGGCGAGATGACCCCGTCCATGAAGATCAAGCGGCGCGGGGTGGAGGGCAACTTCGCCGCCGAGATCGACAAGATGTACGAGGGCAGCCTGGCCGAGATCTGATCCGCCCGGACCGGCCGGCGTCCCTGTCCCCCCGTCCCGGGACACGGCCGCCGGCCGGTCACAGGTGTTCGCCACGCCAGCGGCTCTCCTCGATCTCGGCGGCCCGCTGTTCCTCCAGCGCCAACTGCCGCACCCGACGCCGCCGCCGGCCCTGGCCCGGGGTCTCGACCAGCACCAGGACGACGCACACCAGCGCCAGCAGGGCCAGCGCGCCCACCTCGGGCACCCCGGCGCCGACCGGGGTGAGCAGACCCAGCACCAGCACGGCCAGCACCGGCGGCCAACGCAGCACCCGGGTGGCCCGCAACCCGCAGGCGACGATGCTGAGCAGGAACAGGCCGACCCCGCCGTAGAGCACCAGGATCCAGAACCAGCCCAACGGCACCCCCCATTCCGGGGTGGCCGGGTCGGCCACCTCGGTGAGCAGGTCCTTGAGGCCGAGGGCGAAGAAGATCACCCCGGTGATGAGCGGCAGGTGCAGGTAGGTGTAGGCGTCCCGGGCCAGCCGGGCCCGGGCGACCGGGTCGCGGCTGCGGTGCAGCGCCTGTTCCAGGGCGAGCGCCAGGGTGTCGAAGTAGGCCCACCACAGCACCGACGCGACCGCGATGCCGAGCACCGCGGCGATCACCACCGGCCAGGTGAGCGGCAGCCCGGTGACGAACTTCGAGCCGATCCCCAGCGCGATGATCGACTCACCGAGCGCGATGAGCACCATGAGCGCGTGCCGCTCCGCCCAGTGCCCGGCGGAGATCACCGCCCAGTACGACCCGCCCAGCCGCACCCCGGCCACGTACTCCAGCACCAGGGCGACCGTCCAGAGGGTCAACTGGAGGGCGACCGCCGTACTGTGCTCGGCGACCCGCCGGGGCAGCAGGGCGGCGGCGACCAGCAGGCCGGTGGCGGCCACCGGCAGCAGCGCGAGCAGCAGCCACTGCCGCCGCCGGGTCGGATCGCCCCGGGCCACCCAGCCGAAGACGGCCAGTTGCGAGGCCCGGACCAGGAAGTAGCAGCCGGCGAAGACCAACGGGCCGTCCAACCCGCCCGGCCGGTCGGTGAACGCCCCCGGCATGCTCAACGCGAGCAGGAAGGTGGCGGCGATGGTGAGGAAGCCGATCATGGGCAGCAGCCCCTGGTCGGCGCGGACCGTGTTGCCCAGCCCCGCGAACCCGGTCCAGCACCACCAGAGCAGCCCCAGCACCAGCAGGCAGCGGAACAGGTTGGTGGCGCTGGGCTCGGTGGACGTCAGCGCGGTGACGTTGAGGAAGGCGAAGACGAAGACCAGGTCGTAGAAGAGTTCCAGCCGGGTGGCCCGGGAGCCGGGCGCGCCGGGCCGGACCCAGCGCGACCATCCCGGGCTGCCCACACCGGCAGTGTCCCAGCCGGCACCCGGCCGGCAGGCCGGATCGGCCCGACCAGGTCGGTCAGGCGATGACCGCCGGCTCCCGCCAGCGCGGCCGACCGGTGCCCCGGTCCAGGTCGTACCGGACGGCGGCGAGCCGCCCGACCGCCTCCACCAGGTCCGCGGCGGGCAGGGTGAAGGGCAGCCGCAGGAAGCGCTCCAGCGTGCCGTCCAGGCCGAACCGGGGGCCGGGGGCCAGCCGTACGCCGACCTCCTCGGCCGCGCGGGCCAGCGCGCTGGAGATCGGGCCGTCCAGTTCGGCCCAGAGGGTGACGCCGCCGCGCGGCACGCTGACCCGCCAGTCCGGCAGCCGCTGCGCGAGCGCGCCGAGCAGGGCGTCCCGCTGGGCGGCGAGCTGTGTCCGACGGGCGGCGACGATGGTTGGGGCCCGGCCGAGCAGGTGCACCGCGACGAGTTGGTCGAGCACCGGGCTGGCCATGTCCACCCCGACCCGGGCGGCGGCCAGCCGCTGCACCTGCGGGGCGGAGGCCCGGACCCAGCCGATCCGTAGCCCACCCCAGTACGGCTTGCTCATCCCGCCGATGCTGACCACCCGGGAGTGCCGGTCGAAGGCGGCGATCGGCGGGGGCAGTGTGGTGCCGTCCAGCGGCAGGTCCACGAAGGACTCGTCGACCACCAGGTCGGTGCCGGCGGCGTGGGCTGCGGCGACCAGCGGCTCGCGCAGCTCGGCGGGCATCAGGTGACCGGTCGGGTTCTGGAACTCGGGGATCAGGTAGGCCAGCTTGGGCCGGGTCTGCCGGATGCTGCCCAGCAGCAGGTCGGCGTCCCAGCCGGTGCCGTCGGTGGCGAGGCCGTGGGTGCTGATCCGGGCCCGCCGGGCGGCGAGCGCGGCCAGCGCGTTGGGATAGGTGGGCGACTCGACCAGTACGCTGCCGCCGGGCGCGAGGGCCAGCCGCAGCACCAGGTCCAGCGCGTGCTGGGTGCCGCTGGTCACCATGATCTGCTCGGCGCTGGTGGGCAGACCCCGCTCGGTGTACGACCGGGCGACCGCCTCGCGCAGCTCGATGATGCCGGTCGGGTGGTAGCCCGCGCCGGCGAGGTAGCGGGGCAGGTCCTCGGCGGCGGCCCGGGCGGCCGGCACCAGCTCGGCCGGGGCGGCCAGCGCGGCGACGCCGAGGTCGATCATGTCGCGGTCGTCCAGCGGGGTCCACAGGCCGGTGCTGGCGACCCGGTGGGTGCCGGGCAGCATGGTCCAGCTCCCGGCGCCGCGCCGGCTGGCCAGGTGGCCGGTCTCGCGTAGCTCACGGTAGGCGGCGGTGACCGTGGTCCGGCTGATCCGCAGCGCCTCGGCCAGCTCCCGCTCGGCCGGCAGGCGTACCCCGAGGGGGAGCCGAGCGTCGGAGAGCAGACCCCGGACGGCGGCGGCGAGCGCGGCGTAGTCGGGACTGCGCCGCCGGCCGGGGAGGGCATGCCACTGGCCGAGCAGACGCGCCAATTGGACCCCTCGCACCTGGCTGGTCACGGCCACCCCTCCGCAATTGGCTCTTCCATGCCCGATATTGGACCCTAGGGTGGCATGCATGGCAGCGATTGGCAATCTGCGACACCGTCCCGCCCGACGGCTCGGTCAGCTCTACGCCGGGCTGGTGCTCTACGGCGTCAGCATGGCCATGATGATCCGCTCCAGCCTCGGGCTGGACCCGTGGGACGTCTTCCACCAGGGGCTGGCCCGGCAGACCGGATTGTCGTTCGGCACCGCGACCATCGCGGTCGGCGCGGTGGTGCTGCTGCTCTGGATCCCGCTGCGGCAACGGCCGGGGCTGGGCACGGTGAGCAACGTGGTGGTGGTCGGTCTGGTGGTGGACGCCACCCTGGCGCTGCTGCCGGCCGGACTGCCGCTGCCGACCCGGATCGGCCTGCTGGTCGGCGGCATCGTCGCCAACGGCGCGGCCACCGGCCTCTACCTGGGCGCGCGCCTCGGCCCCGGCCCCCGCGACGGCCTGATGACCGGGTACGTCGCCCGCCGTCCGGGCCGCTCGATCCGGCTGGTCCGCACCGTCATCGAGATCACCGTGCTGGCCCTGGGCTGGCTGCTCGGCGGCACCGTGGGCGTCGGCACCGTCGCGTACGCGCTCGCCATCGGCCCGCTGGCCCAGTTCTTCATCCCGCTCTTCGCCGTCCCGGCGGAGTCCACCCCGGACGTCCCGTCGGGCACCCTTGCTGAGCTGCGCTGACACGACAGCGGGAAAGTAGGTGTTTCCTCAACGGAAACCTCCGGGCATCATTCCTGCATGGGGGAGAACGCGTGGCGGTGGACGGACGCCTGGATCTTCGTGTCACTGGTGATCGCGAGCGGAGCCGGACGGCACCGCCGCGCGGCGGACTCCCGGCGTCCGGAGGGCGTCCGGCTCGCCGACGTCATCTCCACCGCCGACCACCTCAACCAGGCGATACCCGAGCGGGACGACGTGCAGACGGCGGTCCGTCGGCTGGTCGGGGCCGGGCTGGTGACGGTCTCCGACGGCTGGTTCCGGATCACCCCGGACGGTGAACGGCTCTGGCGCACCCGGCCCCGGGCCGGGGTGGGTGGCACGGTCGACAGCGTGCAGGGGGTGCTCGTCCGGCGGCACGCCCCGGGCAGCGCGGAGTGGCACCTGCCCGAGGAGGACCACGCCGCCGCCGTGCAGGAGTACGTCGTCCGGTCGATCCCGGCCCCGCGTCGCTCCCCGGAGGCCCATCCCGGCCGCTGATCCGTCCCGGCACGCCTCGCCATTTCGGCACGCCTCGCCGTCCCGCCACGCCTCGCCATTCCGGCACGCCTCACCGTTTCGGCACGCCTCGCCGTTTCGGCACGCCTCGCCGTTTCGCCGAAGTGGCGGTGTCCTACCCCGCCGGACACCGCCATCTCCCCGAGGTGGAGTCGATCACGGTCCCGGCCGGGGAACGACGGACCGGGCCGGCGGGATCGACGGACCGGGCGAGCCGGGTCAGCGGACCGGGGCGAGGCGGGTCAGCGGACCGGGCGAGGCGGGTCAGCGGACCGGGTGGCCGGGTGGCCGAGTCAGCGGACGGGGTGGCCGGCCCCGCGCAGCGCGGCCTTGACCTCGCCGACGGTCAGCTCGCCGAAGTGGAAGACGCTGGCGGCGAGCACCGCGTCGGCGCCCGCCCCGATGGCGGGCGGGAAGTGCGCCACCTCGCCGGCACCGCCGCTGGCGATCACCGGCACGTCGACCACCGCCCGGACCGCCTCGATCAGCGCCAGGTCGAAGCCGGCCTTGGTGCCGTCGGCGTCCATCGAGTTGAGCAGGATCTCCCCCGCGCCCAGCTCGGCGCCGCGGGCGGCCCACTCGACGGCGTCGAGCCCGGTGCCCCGGCGACCGCCGTGGGTGGTCACCTCGAACCCGCTGGGCGTGGTGCCGGCCGGAGCGCGCCGGACGTCCAGCGAGAGCACCAGCACCTGCCGGCCGAACCGGTCGGCGATCTCGGCGATCAGCTCGGGCCGGGCGATCGCGGCGGTGTTCACCCCCACCTTGTCGGCCCCGGCCCGCAGCAGGGTGTCGACGTCGGCGACCTGACGCACGCCACCGCCGACGGTCAGCGGGATGAAGACCGACTCGGCGGTGCGGCGGACCACGTCGAGCATGGTGCCCCGGTCGCTGGCGGAGGCGGTGACGTCGAGGAAGGTCAACTCGTCCGCGCCGGCCCGGTCGTACGCCGCGGCCAGCTCCACCGGGTCACCGGCGTCGCGCAGGTCGAGGAAGTTGACCCCCTTGACCACCCGACCGGCGTCCACGTCCAGACACGGGATCACCCGTACCGCCACCGTCATGCCGCGAGCCTATCCAACGGGCACCTGGCGGTGACCGACCGGTGAGGCCAGCCACCGCCACCCGTCGTACCGGGGGGTCACACCCGGACGAGCATCTTGCCCAGGTTCTCGCCGCGCATCAGGCCGAGGAACGCCGCCGGGGCGTTCTCGATGCCGTCGACGACCGTCTCGTCGTAGGAGAGCTTGCCCTCGCGCAGCCAGCCGGCCACCTCGGTGACGAACTGGCCGCGCAGGTTGCCGTGGTCGCCGACCAGGAAGCCGCGCAGGGTGAGCCGCTTGCCGATGACCAGTGCCAGGTTGCGCGGCGCGGCCGGCGGCTGGTCGGCGTTGTACTGCGCGATCATGCCGCAGATGGCGGCCCGGCCGTGCAGGTTCATCGCGGCGATGGCGGCCTCCAGGTGCTCCCCGCCGACGTTGTCGAAGTAGACGTCGACGCCGTCCGGGGCGGCGGCCTTCAGCGCGTCCCGCACCGGACCGTCGTGGTAGTCGAAGGCGGCGTCGAAGCCGAGCGCCGCCAGCCGCTGCACCTTGGCCTTCGAGCCGGCGCTGCCGACCACCCGGCCGGCGCCCCTGAGCTTGGCGATCTGGCCGACCATGCTGCCCACCGCGCCGGCCGCGCCGGAGACGAAGACGGTATCGCCCGGCTTCATGGCGGCCACCTCCAGCAGGCCGGCGTACGCGGTCAGCCCGGTCATGCCGAGCACGCCCAGGTACGCGCTGACCGGCGCGACGGTCGGGTCGACCGGCCGGGCCGCCCGGGCGTCGAGCAGCGCGTACTCGCGCCAGCCGAGGCCGTGCAGCACCGTGTCGCCGACCGTGATCCCGTTGGCCTCGCCGGCCACCACCTCGCCGATCGCCCCACCGTCGAGCGGCGCGTCGAGGGCGAACGGCGGCACGTACGACGTGGCGTCGTTCATCCGGCCCCGCATGTAGGGGTCGACCGAGATGAACTGGTTGCGGACCACGAGCTGGCCCGGCCCCGGGGTGGGCACCTCGGTGCTGACGAGGCGGAAGTTGTCGGCGGTCGGCCAGCCCTGGGGGCGGGAGGCCAGGTGGATCTCACGGTTGGTGCTCATGCGATGTCGTCCTTTCGTACCCGATGGTGAACGGCCTGGGGCGACGCTCAGGCCGACGCCGCCGCGCGGACGGTGAGGGCGACCTCGATGTTGCCCCGGGTGGCGTTCGAGTAGGGACACACCTGGTGGGCGGCCTCGACGAGCTGCTGCGCGGCGGACCGCTCGACGGCCGGCAGGTCGACCAGCAGGGCCACGGTCAGGCCGAAGCCGGCGCCGTGCGGGCCGATGCCGACCTCGGCCTCGACCACCGAGCCGGTGACGTCGGCCCTGGCCCTGCGGGCGACCAGCCGCAGGGCGGAGTGGAAGCAGGCCGCGTAGCCGGCGGCGAAGAGCTGCTCGGGGTTGGCCGCGCGGCCGGTGCCGCCCATCTCCTTCGGGATCGCCAGGTCGAGGTCGACGGTGCCGTCGGCGGTCCGGACGTGGCCGTCCCGGCCGTCACCGGTGGCGAGCGCGGACGCGGTGTAGAGCACCTGCACGGGGATCACTGCTCCTTCTGTCGGTGGATCGTCTCGGTGACCCGGGTGAGGGTGTCGCGCAGGCCGACCAGTTCGGCCTCGGTGAGGCCGGTGGCGCGGGCGACCCGCAGCGGCACCTCGTCCATCCGTTGCCGCAGGGCCGCACCGTCGGCGGTGAGCCCCACCTCCACCCGGCGCTCGTCGCGCGCCGCCCTGGTCCGGACCAGCAGGCCCGCCGCCTCCAGCCGCTTGAGCAGCGGGGAGAGCGTGCCGGAGTCCAGCCGCAGCGCGGCACCGAGTTCGGAGACCGTGGGGGCGGCGTCGCCGCGCTCCCAGAGCACCAGCAGCACCAGGTACTGCGGGTAGGTCAGGCCGAACTCGTCGAGGATGGGCCGGTAGACGTCGGTGACGGCGCGCGACGCGGCGTAGAGCGCGAAGCACACCTGTCGACGGAGCACCAGATCATCGGTCACCATCGAAACGTAGCGCGCAATTGAGTTGTGCGCAATCTATCTGCGGGGAGTGTGGCCGCCCCCACCCACCGCCCGGTCCGAAACGGCGGGCGGCTCAGCCGCCGGGGAGGTACGCCTCCAGCTCCACCTCGACCAGCAGGTCCGGGTCGACGAGACCGGCCACCACGACCATCGTCGCGGCGGGGCGGACGGCGCCACCCGCCGGCACGTCCGTCACGCGCCGGCCCGCAACGTCGCCAGCGCCTCGGCCACCGTGAACGCCCCCGCGTAGAGCGCCTTGCCGGCGATCACACCCTCCACCCCGGCCTCCTCCAGACCGGCCAGCGCCCGCAGGTCGTCCAGGGTCGAGACCCCGCCGGAGGCGATCACCGGGGCGTCGGTCCGGGCACAGACCTCCCGCAGCAGCTCCAGGTTCGGCCCGCGCATGGTGCCGTCCTTGGTGATGTCGGTCACCACGTACCGGGACGCCCCGGCCGCGTCCAACCGCGCCAGCACCTCCCACAGGTCACCGCCGTCGCGGGTCCAGCCCCGCGCCGAGAGGGTACGACCCCGCACGTCCAGACCGATCGCCACCCGGTCGCCGTACTCGCCGCAGACCCGGTCGCACCACTGCGGGTCCTCCAGCGCGGCGGTGCCGATGTTCACCCGGGCCGCCCCGGTGCCGAGCGCGGCGCGCAGCGACGCGTCGTCCCGGATCCCGCCGGACAGCTCCACCCGCACGTCCAGCTTCCCGACCACCTCGGCGAGCAGTTCGGCGTTGGTACCCCGACCGAAGGCGGCGTCCAGGTCCACCAGGTGGATCCACTCCGCGCCGTCGGCCTGCCAGGCCAGCGCCGCGTCGAGTGGTTCGCCGTACGCGGTCTCGCTGCCGGCGGCGCCCTGCACGAGCCGGACGGCCTGGCCGTCGGCGACGTCCACGGCGGGCAACAGGGTGAGGCTCACGTCTCTTCTCCTCGCAGTCAGATCCGACGGTCCAGGGCGATCACCACGACCGCCGGCAGGACCAGCAGCAACAGCACGACCAACGCCAGCCGCAGCGCCAGGTCGTCGACGAACGTCCAGATCAGCAGCAGGGCCGCCCCGGTCAACCCGACGATGGCGGCCCGCTCCCCCCGGCTGCGCCGGGCCAGCCGGCCGGTACGGCCCCGCCGGAACTGCGGGGTGACCCGGCGTACCAGGGCCCGGCGACGCTGCCGGCGGGCCAGCTTGCGCTGCCGGACGACCCGTTCCCGGGCCACCTCGGCCTCCCGGGCCGCCCGCCGGCGGGCCCGCTCCTTGCTCACCGCGCACCCGGCCCGGGACGGACGACCCGGCGGCGGCCCACCTGCTCAGTCAACCGTGGCCAGCCAGTTGCGCAGCAGCGCGGCCCCGGTCTCGGCCGACTTCTCCGGGTGGAACTGGGCCGCCGACAGCGCCCCCCGCTCCACCGCGGCGACGAAGTCCGTGCCGTGGTGCGCGGTGGTGACCCGGGCACCGGCCCCGGCCAACCCCGCCGGGTCGACCACCCCGTACGAGTGGACGAAGTAGAACCGGCTGTCGGCGGGCAGGCCGGCGAAGAGCACCGAGCCGGCCGGCGGCGTGACCGTGTTCCAGCCCATGTGCGGCAGCCGGTCGGCGGGCAGTCGGGTCACCCCGCCCGGCAGCAGCCCGAGCCCCTTGGTGACCACGCCGTGCTCGTCACCGTGCGCGAAGAGCACCTGCATGCCCACGCAGATGCCGAGCACCGGCCGGTCGGCCGCCACCCGCTCCGCGATCACCGGGCCGGCGCCCAGCGCCTCGATCCCGGCCATGCAGGCCGCGAAGGCGCCGACGCCGGGCACCACCAGGCCGTCGGCCCGGGCGGCGGCGGACAGGTCGTCGGTGACCGTCACGTCCGCGCCGACGTGCGCCAACGCCCGCTCGGCCGAGCGCAGGTTGCCCGAGCCGTAGTCGAGCACCACGATCCGGCGGCCCATCAGCCCTCCCCGGGTAGCAGCCAGAGCACCCCGCCGACGGTGGCCAGCACGGCGAGCAGGCCGGTGATCACGATCGCCCCGCGCGGCGCGCCCTGCCGGACCAACGACCACACCCCGCCGACCAGGACACCGGCGAGGATCAGCAGCAACGTCGGCAGCACCGGCCCCATCAGGATCGCCGCCCGTCACCGGCGGCGCGGCCCCGCCGGGTCGCCCGGCCCGGGCCCGTCACAGCGCGCCCTTGGTGCTGGGCACCACGCCGGCGTTGCGCGGGTCGAGGGCGGTGGCCTCGCGCAGCGCCCGGGAGACCGCCTTGAACTGGGCCTCCACCACGTGGTGCGCGTCCGGGTGGCCGCCCGGCCGGGCCGCCCGCAGCACGTCCACGTGCAGGGTCACCCGGGCCGCCTGGCCGAAGGACTCCCAGATGTGCCGGGTCATGCTCGTCGGGTAGACCGGCCCGATGTACGGGGCCAGCGCCGGCTCGTCGTGCACCACGTACGGGCGGCCGGACAGGTCGACGGCCGCCCGGACCAGCACCTCGTCCATCGGGACGGTGGCCGAGCCGTACCGCCGGATGCCGGCCTTGTCCCCCAGCGCCTGGTCGAACGCGGCGCCCAGGGCGAGCGCGGTGTCCTCCATCGTGTGGTGGGCGTCGATCTCCAGGTCGCCGACGGTGCGTACGGTCAGGTCGAAACCACCGTGCCGGGCGATCTGGTGCAGCATGTGGTCGTAGAAGCCGACGCCGGTGGTGATCTCGGCCTGGCCGGTGCCGTCGAGGTCGATCTCGACGAGGACCTTGGTCTCCTTGGTGATCCGCTCCACCCGGGCGGTCCGGCTCATGCTGTGCAACCTTTCGTTTCGGCGCTCTGCCCGCTCACCGGGCCTCCATTGGACGGAGGGTCTCCATCGCGCGGAGGAAGGCGTCGGTCTCGGTGGGGGTGCCGGCGGTGACCCGCAGCCAGCCGGGCAGGCCGACGTCGCGGACCAGCACGCCCTGGTCCAGCAGGGCACGCCAGGCGACCGCCTGGTCGCCGCCGGTGGCGAAGAGCACGAAGTTGGCGTCGCTGTCGGCCACCCGGTGACCCCGGGCGCGCAGCTCGGCGACGATCCGGTCCCGCTGCGCCTTGATCGCGTCGACCGTGCCGAGCAGGGCGTCGCGGTGCGCCAGCGCCGCCCGCGCGGCGGCCTGGGTGAGCGCCGAGAGATGGTACGGCAGCCGCACGAGCTGCACCGCCGCCACCACCGCCGGGTCGGCGGCCAGGTAGCCCAGCCGCCCGCCGGCGAAGCCGAACGCCTTGCTCATCGTCCGGGTCACCACCAGGCGCGGGTGGCCGGGCAGCACCGCGAGGGCGCTGACCGTGCCGGGTCGGGCGAACTCGGCGTACGCCTCGTCGACCACCACCATGCCGGGCGCGACGGCCAGCACCGCGGCGACCACCGCCGGGTCCAGCGCGGTGCCGGTCGGGTTGTTCGGCGAGCAGAGGAAGACCACGTCCGGGGCGTGCGCGCGGACCTGGGCCACCGCCTCGTCGGCGGTCAGCCCGAAGTCGACCCCGCGCCGGGCCGGGACCCAGCGGGTGCCGGTGCCGAGCGACAGCAGCGGGTGCATCGAGTACGCCGGCACGAAGCCCAGCGCGGTGCGGCCCGGGCCGCCGAACGCCTGGAGCAGTTGCTGCTGGATCTCGTTGGAGCCGTTGGCCGCCCAGACCTGGTCGGCGGTGAGCCCGTGGCCGAGGTGTTCCGCCAGGTCGGCGCGGAGCGCCAGCGCGTCCCGGTCCGGGTAGCGGTTGAGGTCGCGCAGCTCCGCCGCGAGCGCCTTGCCGATCGCCTCCACCACCGGCTCGGGCACCGGGTACGAGTTCTCGTTGGTGTTCAGCCGCACCGCCACGTCGAGCTGCGGCGCCCCGTACGGCGTCAGTCCCCGCAGGTCGGCGCGGATCGGCAGGTCGTCCAGCGTGGTCACGACAGCTCCCCGGCGAAGCGCACGCCGACCGCCTGGCCGTGTGCCGGCAGGTCCTCCACGTTCGCCAGGGTCACCACGTGCCCGGCGACGTCGCGCAGCGCCTCCCGGGTGTACTCCACCAGGTGGAGGCCGCGCAGGAAGGACTGCACCGACAGGCCGGAGGAGTGCCGGGCGCAGCCGCCGGTGGGGAGCACGTGGTTGGAGCCGGCGCAGTAGTCGCCGAGCGACACCGGCGACCAGGCGCCCACGAAGATCGCCCCGGCGTTGCGCACCCGCAGCGCCCACTCCCGGGCGTCCCGGGTCTGGATCTCCAGGTGCTCGGCCGCGTACGCGTCGACCACCCGCAGCCCGGCGTCGAGGTCGTCGACCAGCACGACGCCGCTCTGCTCGCCGGTGAGCGCGGTGGTGACCCGCTCGACGTGCTTGGTGGCCGGCACCTGCCGGGCCAGCTCCCGCTCCACCGCGTCGGCCAGCTCGACCGAGGGGGTGACCAGCACGCTGGCCGCCAGCGGGTCGTGCTCGGCCTGGCTGATCAGGTCGGCGGCGACGTGCGCCGGGTCGGCGGTGTCGTCGGCCAGGACGGCGATCTCGGTCGGGCCGGCCTCGGCGTCGATGCCGACCACGCCGCGCAGCAGCCGCTTGGCGGCGGTGACCCAGATGTTGCCCGGCCCGGTGATCAGGTCGACCGGGTCGCAGTGCCGGGTGCCCCCGGCGTCCACCGCCGCACCGTACGCCAGCATGGCGACCGCCTGGGCGCCGCCGACGGCGTACACCTCGTCGACGCCGAGCAGCGCGCAGGCGGCGAGGACCCGGGCGTCCGGCAGGCCGCCGTTGTCCGGCTGCGGCGGGCTGACCACCACGAGCGACCGGACCCCGGCCGCCTGGGCCGGGACCACGTTCATCACCACGGTCGACGGGTACATCGCCAACCCGCCGGGGACGTAGAGGCCGACCCGGTCGACCGGCACCCAGCGCTCGGTCACCGTCCCGCCCGGCACGACCTGGGTGGTGTGGTCGGTGCGGCGCTGGTCGGCGTGCACCCGACGGGTCCGCGCGATCGACTCCAGCAGGGCGGCCCGCACCTCGGGGTCGAGCGTCCCCTCCGCCTCGGCGATCGCCTCGACCGGAACCCGCAGCACCTCCGGCGAGACGCCGTCGAACCGCTCGCTGGCCTCCCGGATCGCCGGGTACCCATGCTCCCGGACCGCCTCCACCAGCGGGCGGATCCGCTCGACCGCCACGGAGACGTCGAGCTGGGCACGGGGCAGCAGGCGGCGCGGGTCACGGACACCACCGCGCAGGTCGATCCGGTTCAACACCCCTGCGAGTCTAGGCGGCGCCGCCGGGAGCCGGCCGGCGCCGCCCGTACGGCGGGACGGTGAGCCGGGACACGCCGGACGCGACGGATCGGGCTACGCTCGGACGCGTGACCGCACGGCTGCCGGTGTTCCCGCTCGCAACGGTGCTCTTTCCCGGTCTGGTGCTGCCGTTGCACATCTTCGAGGAGCGCTACCGCGCCCTCATCCGGGACCTGGTCGGGCGGCCCGAGGGCGCGCCCCGGGAGTTCGGCGTGGTGGCGATCCGCGCCGGCTGGGAGGTCGCCCCGGGCCCGGGCCGGCCCACCCCGGGCGGCGGCGAGGTGACCCTGCACGAGGTGGGCTGCACGGCCGAGCTACGCCAGGTGACCGAGCTGGACGACGGCGGCTTCGACATCGTCACGGTGGGCCGGCGCCGGTTCCGGATCGCCGAGGTGGACCGGCAGGCCGGCCCCTACCTGACCGCCGCCGTGGAGTGGCTGCCCGAGCCGGCCGGTCCCGACGAGGCGGCGGAGCTGCTGGCGGCCCGGGTGATCTCGGTCTTCCGGCAGTACCTGGGGCTGGTCCGGGCCGACCCGGAGGAGATCTCCGAGCAGCTACCGGAGGATCCGACGGTGCTGTCCCACCTGGTGGCGGCCACCGCCGTGCTGACCGTGGCGGACCGCCAGCGGCTGCTCGCCATCGACGACACCGCCGCCCGGCTCCGGGCCGAGCTGCGGCTGCTCAACCGCGAGTCGGCCCTGCTGCGTCAGGTGCGGGCGGTTCCGGTGCCGCTGTCGGAGCTGGCGTCGCCGCCGGCCCCCAACTGACCCCGTCCGGTCCGCCGGCGGCACCGGCCCGGTAGGGGTCGTCCAGCGGCTCCGGCTCCGGGCGCAGCGACGGCCAGCGCGACCAGCCGGCCAGCAGGGTGTACGTCACGGCGGCGGCGAACGCCGGCAGCAGCACGTTGCCGTACGGCACCGGCAGCACGCCGAAGACCCGTTCGATGCCGCCCGCCCGCAGGTCGGCTGGTTTGCCGAAGGGCGTCCCGGCCGGCGCGGTGGCGAGCAGCCGCTGGTAGGCGTCCAGCCCGATCCGGCGGCCCACCTGCCAGGCGACCAGCGCGGCACCGAGCCCGCCGACGGTGACCGCGACCAGGCCCACCGGCCCGCGCCGACGGCGCAGCAGCAGCCACAGCCCGATCGCGGCGAGCACCCCGAAGCCGAGCCCGAGCAGGCTGAACCAGCCGTCGGCGGCGATCGGCTGCTCCGGTTGGGGTTGCGCGTAGACGGCCCCCTCGGCCGTCTTCAGCACCGGGGTGTCCGGGGCCAGCGCCGCCCAGAGCAGCCCGAGCGGCGCCCCGAGCACGGTGAGCCCGAGCACGGTGGCGAGGGCCACCGCCGGGGTGTGCCGGGGCCGTTCCGCACGGGGCTCGGGCAGGCCGGCGTACGGCGGCGGCCACGCCAGGTACGACCCGGCCGGGTCGTACCCGGGTGCCGGCGGGGTCCCGCCCGGTTGCGGGCCGGCGGTGAGGGCGTCCGGGTGCGGCCCCGGTACCGCAGCGCCCGGGTGCGGCCCGGCGGGTGTCGGGGCGGGCCCGGCGGGTGTCAGGGCGGGCCCGGCGGGTGTCGGGGCGGGGCCGCCCGGGGTGGGAGCGGCACCGTCCGGGGCGTCGGAAGGGACGGCGGGACGGTGCGG
This sequence comes from Micromonospora sp. NPDC092111, assembly GCF_044755745.1. NCBI lineage: Bacteria > Bacillati > Actinomycetota > Actinomycetes > Micromonosporales > Micromonosporaceae > Micromonospora > Micromonospora sp. NPDC092111. The sequence goes on along the minus strand of NZ_JBIVRQ010000003.1, from coordinate 286,608 downwards.
ATCGGGGGTGTCCGGGCTCACCCGGTGATCCTCTCAGGCCAAGCTGTGCGGCGGGGCGGCGGAGGCCGCAGACCCCCTCAGCGGGCGAACGGCTCCAGCATCACCGAGGCGGCCCGCAGCCAGGCGGCCCGGGTCTCCGGCTGGAGCTGGTGGTACTCGATCGAGGAGCCGGTCTCCAGCGCCGGGTCGTACGGCACCACCGCGACCGCCCTGGTCCGGGTGGCGAAGTGCCGCTCCAGGTCGTCCTGTAGGGGCGACCGGCCCGGGGTCGGGCAGGAGATCAGGGTGATCGCGTTGTCGGCCAGCTCACCCATCCCCACCTCGTGCAGCAGGTCGAGCATCCAGTCGGCGCTGAACGCGGCGTCCTCGCGCGGCACGGTGGTCACCACGAGCTGGTCGGCGGCCTGCATGACGGTGCGCCAGTTGGCGCTCTCCACGTTGTTGCCGGTGTCCACGCAGACCACGTCGTGGGTGCGCCGCAGCAGCTCCAGCACCCGCTTGACGGTGAACTGGTCCAGCCGCTGGGCGAACCGGGGGCTCTCCTCGCCGGCCAGCACGTCGTACGAGCCGTCGGAGGCGTGCCGCAGGTAGTCGTCCAGGGACTCCAGCAGCTCGGCGCCGTCGCGGATCTCGATGTGCGCCAGGTCACTGATCAGGTGCCGGATGGTCCGGGCGTGCCGGGCGCTGCCGGCGCGCAGTCCGAGGGTGCCACGCAGCTCGTTGTCGTCCCAGGCGAGCACGCCCCGGCCCCGGACGCTGCCGACGGTGGCGGCGGCGAGCACGGTGGCGGTGGTCTTGTGCACCCCGCCCTTGGGGTTGGCGAAGGCGAGCACCCGGGGGGTGCCCAGATCGCGGCGGAGGATCCCGGCGGCCCGTTCCTGCTCGTCCCGCGGGGCCTGCTGGCGCCACTCGATCCGGGCCGGCTCGATCCGCGCCGGCTCGATCCGCGCCGGCTCGATCCGGGCTGGCTCGATCCGCGCCGGCTCGATCCGGGCCGGGTAGCCCCGGTCGGTGGGCACCGCCGGCGGGTAGGCCGGCTCCGGCGGCTGGTACGCCGGCTCGACCGGATAGCCGGGCTCGGGATAGGCCGGCTGCGGCTGCGGGTACGCCGGCTCGGGCGGCGCGTAGCCGGGTGTGCGGTAGCCGTTGTCCAGCAGCGCGTACCGGGACTCGGGCGGCGGCTCGGGCCGGTAGCCGCTGTCCAGCAGGGCGTAGCGGGACTCCGCCACCGGATCCGGCGGGTACCCGGGCTCAGCCTGGTAACCGGAGTCGGCCTGGTAACCGGGGTCGGCCTGGTAACCGGGTTCCACCCGGTAGGCCGGGTCGACCCGGTAGGTGGCCTCGGCGCGGTAGCCGGGGTCCGGGCCGTAGCCCGGGTCGGGGCCGTACCCGGGATCGGCGGGGGGCACGCTGGCCGATCCGCGACCGGACCAGCCGCCGCCGGACCCACGGCGGGGCAGCGACTCCCGCGGCGACGCGTCCTCGCTCCGGTGGTCGGCCTCCGCCTGTTCGGCGGTGCGCCCGCCGAGGCGGGCGCGGTCGAGGAGCGCACGCCATCGCGGTGCCGGTTCGGCCGACCGACCCCAGCCGGTCTCGGTGCCGTCCAAGGCTCGCCCTCCCCGCGCATCGATCTCCGCCTGACAGGCTACGAACGAAACCCTATTCGGACCACACCGGTCCGCGCACATTACCCGGGGGGAATACTCACGGCGACCGGATCGGCGACCCATCGCGACGGGAGTCCGGCGAGGTGGGGACGGGGGTCGGTGGAGGTGGATCCGATCCGGCCCCGGGACCCGGCCGTACGGACCCGATCACGGCCGGTGCCGCTTCCGACGAATCGCCCACCGACCGGGTGGGGGCCAGCGCCGTGTCGGCGGGCGGGCGGGCCACGTCCCGTTGTTCCGGCAGCGGCGGGGTGAACACCGTCCGGTCCAGCCGGGTCACCTCCGGGGCCGGGTCGACCGCGCGTACCCCGGCCCGCCCGGCCAGGGCGCGCAGGGCGGCCGGCTCGGCCCGCACCACGGCCGCGTAGACGCAGCCGCAGGCCGACCGGTAGGCGTCCGCCTCCCGCGCGGCGACCCGCGCCCCGGTGTCGTACACCCGGCGCAGCTCGGGATCGGCGGTGCCGGCCGCCCGGATCCGGTAGTCGGCGGCCTCCCGGTCCTTGCGGGCGGCGGCCCCGGCCATCCCGGCGGTCACGTCTCCCGGCAGTAGCCGGGCCGGCAGCCGGATCACCTCGGTCTGCCGGTCGGGCAGCGGCACCCGGGTGATCACCGCCGAGACCTCGACGCCGGCGAGCAGCGCGGGCAGCCGGTCCGGAGTCAGGTACGCGTCGAACGGCACCAGGGCGTACGCCCCGGCGGTCAGCGCGGTGAGTTCCGTCGCGGCGGCGGCGACGTAGCCGGGCAGGGCGTCCCCCGGCGCGACGCCGACCCGCTCCACCTGCCCGACGGTGCGGTCGCCCACCGGCGCGTCCTGCCGGCCCGCCCAGCCGACGGTGAGCAGCACCGCGCCGACCCCGAGCACCGCCGCCGTCACCAGCCAGCCCGGCCGTCGACCGGCGCGCGCCGGGTCGACGCGCGCCGGCCCGGCGGCCGGTGCCCGGGCCCGCGACGGATCGGCAGCCGACGGCCCGGCGGCCGGCGGGCGGGGGCCCGGGGAACGGCTCGGCACGGGCGTCAGTCGCGCAGGATCGTCAACGCGCGGGCCAGGTCGTCCGGGTACTCGCTGACGAAGGTGACCTGGTCGCCGGTGCGCGGGTGGGCGAAGCTCAGCGACCGGGCGTGCAGCCACTGCCGGTCCAGCTTGAGCCGGGCCGACAGCGTCGGGTCGGCGCCGTAGGTCAGGTCGCCGACGCACGGGTGGCGCAACGTCGAGAAGTGCACCCGGATCTGGTGGGTGCGTCCCGTCTCCAGCCGGACGTCGAGCAGGCTGGCCGCCGGGAACGCCTCCATGGTGTCGTAGTGGGTGATGCTCGGCTTGCCGCCGGAGACCACCGCCCAGCGGTAGTCGTGGTGCGGGTGCCGGTCGATCGGGGCGTCGATGGTGCCGCGCAGCGGATCGGGGTGCCCCTGCACGACCGCGTGGTAGCGCTTCTCCACCTCGCGGTACTTGAAGGCCCGCTTGAGCGCGGTGTACGCCTGCTCGCTCTTGGCCACCACCATGATCCCGGTGGTGCCCACGTCGAGCCGGTGCACCACGCCCTGCCGCTCGGCCGCGCCGCTGGTGGAGATCCGGTGCCCGATGCCGGCCAGCCCGCCGATCACCGTCGGCCCGGTCCAGCCGGGGCTGGGGTGGGCGGCCACCCCGACCGGCTTGTCCACCACCACGATGTCGTCGTCGGCGTGGACCACGGTCAGGCCCGGCACGGCCTGCGGCACCACGGTCGGCGGCGCGGCCGGGGCGGGCAGCGTCACCTCCAGCCAGGAACCGGCCTTGACCTTGTGCGAGTTGGCCCGGACCACGCCGTCGACCAGCGCGTCACCGGCATCGACCAGGGCCGCGGCGGCGGTACGGGAGAGCCCGAAGAGCCGGGACACGGCCTGGTCCAGGCGCATCCCGTCGAGACCGTCGGGGACGGGCAGGGAGCGGTGGTCGCCGCCGGCGGCGAAGGCGGCGGTCACGCCCGCTCCCGCGGCTCGGCGCCGGCGGTGGCGCTCTCGGCCGGCGCGTCGTCGCCCCGGGGCCCGACCCGCCGCCCGTCCCGCTGGCGTCCGGTCAGCTCCAGCAGCACGGCCAGCACCACGCCGGAGACCAGGCAGCTATCGGCCAGGTTGAACACCGGCCAGACCTGGCCGTACGGGTCGAAGAGGCTGACCATGTCCACCACGTGGCCGACGAAGTGGCCGGGGGCGCGGAAGATCCGGTCGGTGAGGTTGCCCAGCGCCCCGCCCAGCACCAGGCCGAGCGAGACCGCCCATGGCAGGGAGCGCAGCCGCAGCGCCATCCAGACGATCCAGCCGACCACCCCGGTGGTGATCAGCGGGAACACCCAGGTGTGGCCGGCGCCGATGCTCCAGGCCGCCCCGCTGTTGCGGGTCAGGGTGAGGTAGACGGCCCCGCCGAGCAGGCGTACCGGGCCCCGGTCGTCGAGCGTGAGCAGGGCGAGGTGCTTGGTGAGCAGATCGGCCAGCAGCGCGACCAGCGCGATGCTGACGAGGACCACGACCGCCCTGCGGCGGGGCGTGCCGCCGCCCGGCTCGGTGGTGCCGGATCCGGCGGTCGGTGCTGTGGTCATCGACTCCCCATCGACTGTGGCGACGGCGGCGGTCCGCCGTCTCGCGCGGTCACCGGGGAGCGGACGTCAGCGCCGCTCCTCCAGCTGCTTGCAGGTCACGCAGAGGGTCGCCGACGGGAAGGCGGCGAGCCGCTCCACCGGGATCGGGTTCCCGCACCGCTCGCACCATCCGTAGCCACCCTCGTCGAGCCGCTCCAGCGCCCGCTCGACCTGCGTGATCCGTTCCCGGATGCTGTTGGCGAGGGAGATCTCCTGCTCACGCTCGAACGTCTTGGTGCCGGTGTCGGCCTGGTCGTCCCCGGCCGAGTCGGTCAGCCGGTCGCGCTGCAGCTCGGTGATCTCGCTCAGCGTCTGATCGTACTCGGCGCGCAGCTCGTCACGACGGGCCGCCAGGGCCGCCCGGATCTTCTCGGTCTCGGCCGCGCTGCGGGTGGCCTTCGGGGTGGCCTTCGCCGCCGGCTTGCGACCGGCAATCCTGGTGTCGGCTGGCTTCGCCATCGTCAGCTCCCTCGGCCGCGGGACGCGGCGGTCGGCGGTGCCTGGACAGGGTCCGCCGACCTGGCGTCCCCGTGTAACAAAACGGGCGCACGGCAACGTCGGCCGCGCACTCCGGAGGGTGGCAAGAATACGGAACGTACAGGCGTCCGACAACGTGCCGCACCGTCGCACCGCTATTCAGCCCCTAATAAGCCCTAAACAGGGCAAAAGGAACGCTAGCAGGTCAGCGGTCCCGATCCTCGCCGTACTCGCCAAACCACCTGGCCAGTCGACCCCGACGGCTGATCGCCCGCAGCCGCCGCTCCGTCTCGTCCCGCACCCCGGCCGTCGCCACGATCAGCAGGCTGTCCCCCGTCTTCAGCCGGGTGTCCGGACCGGGCACGAAACCCACCCCGTCGCGCAGCACCAGGGTCACCGACGCGCCCACCGGCAGCCGCAGCTCGTCCACGTGCACGCCGGCCAGCCGAGACCCCGCCGGCACCTCAAGCTGGAGCAGATCCGCCCGCATCCGCTCCAACGGCGCGGTCTCCACCCGGATCTCCGCCAGTTCCGCCGGCGCGGTCACCCGCAGCCGGCGGGCGGCCGGCGCGAGCGTGCCGGCCTGGAGCAGCGTGAAGATCACCACCAGCACGAAGACCGCGTCGAAGAGCTGGTCCGCCCCCGGCACCCGGGCCGACAGCGGGATGGTGGCCAGCACGATCGGCACCGCCCCGCGCAGCCCGGCCCAGGACAGGAACGCCTGCTCCCGCAGGCGCACCCGGAACGGCAACGCGGAGACCAGCACCGACAGCGGCCGGGCCAGCAACAGCAGGGCCAGCCCGGTCACCACGGCCGGCAGTACGGCGGTGTGCAGCCGGGTCGGCGTGGCCAGCAGGCCGAGCAGCACGAAGAGGCCGATCTGGGCCAGCCAGGCCAGCCCGTCGGCGAACCCCAGGATCGCCTGCCGGTGCGGCAGCCGGGCGTTGCCGAGCAGCACCCCGGCCACGTAGACGGCGAGGAACCCCGAGGCGTGCAGCACCGCCCCGGCGGCGTACGCCAACACCGTGAAGCCGACCGCGGCGATCGGGTAGAGCCCGGACGACGGCAACGCCGCCCGGCGCAGCGTGAACCGGCCGGCCAGCCCGGCGGCCAGCCCCACCGCCGCGCCCACGCCCAACTCGTAGCCGACCAGCACGACCTCGAACCACCACGGGTGCTCGACCGGCCCGCTGCGGGAGAGCAGCACCACCAGGATCACCACCGGGGCGTCGTTCATGCCCGACTCGGCCTCCAGGGTGGCCACCAGCCGGGGCGGCAGGCGCAGCCGGCGCAGGGTGGCGAAGACCGCCGCCGCGTCGGTGGACGAGAGCACCGCCCCGTAGAGCAGGGCCAGCCGCCAGTCCAACCCGAGCAGCAGGTGCACCACCAGGCCGACCACCAGGATGCTGACCAGCACCCCGACGGTGGAGAGCGCGCTTGCCAGCCCGAGCACCGGACGCAGGGTGCTCCACCGCGCGGTGAGCCCGCCCTCCGCGATGATCACGATCAGCGCGCAGAAGCCGAGCATCCGGGTCAGCTCCGCGTCGTCGAACCGGATGCCGAGCCCGCCCTCGCCGATCGCCACCCCGAGCGCCAGGTAGACCAGGAGGCTGGGCACGCCCAGCCGGGTGGAGAAACGCACCGCGCCGACCGCCACCAGCAGCACGGCCGCCCCGAGGAGCAGGGCGAGATCCAGCCCCGGCGTCACGGGTGCCCGACCCGGGGCGCCGTCACCCGGCCGATCCGTCGCGCAGCCGCCGCAGCAGGTCGGCCAGGCCGGACGTCGGACGCTCGACCAGGAAGAGCTTGTCCCGGCTCGCCGCCCCGGCGCGCAACGACACGGCGGCCGGACGGACACCCAGCGCCCCGGCCAGCGCGCGGCGGGCCGCCTCGGTGGCCCGGCCGTCGACCGCCGGCGCGTGCACGGCGATCACCAGGGCCGGACCGTGCGGACCGTCGAAGCGGCCACCGACCCGGGCCCGGGACGCGCCGGGCTTGACCCGGACCGCGACGGTGCAGGTGTCGTCCGTGGGCATCGACGCCGGCCTCAGCGCGGGTAGGTGTCGGCGAGCAGGGCAGTGTCCGGGGAGCAGAGAGCGCACGGGGTGAAGCCGAGCGAGATCGCCTCGGAGACCGGCAGCGGCTCGTGCTCCCGCTCGATCAGGTGGGCGCAGGTGAGCAGGTGGTAGCGGGGGTGGCCGTCGACCACCAGGACCTCGGCGTCGAGCCGGGCCACCCGCGCGGCGTCGGCGGGCGGTACCCGCTGGGCCGGCGGGTCCCACGGCGACGCGGCGTCGGCCGACGGCTCCCAGGGCGGCGCGAGGTCGTCCGGGTAGTCCCCGGGGTCGGCCACCGGCTGCCCCGGGATCACCGGATCCGGCTGCCACCCGGGCGCGTCGTCCGGTTGCCGAGGGGGCGCGACAACGGGCTCCCAGGGAATCTCGGTGTCGGGCTCCCAGGAACCGGCGGGGGGCCGGCCGGGGGCGTCGACCGGCGGACCGGTCACCGGCGGGTCGGGCGGTTGCCGCCACCCGTCGCCGGTGCCGATCGTCGATACGTGCGGGACGGGAGTCTCCGAACCCGCGGACGCGGCCGATGCGGGCGTCGTCGGGGGTGTTCCCGCGCTCCGACCGCGCGACTCGGCCCGCTCCGCCCTCGCCCGGGTGCTGGCTGCCTGGCGGGCACCCGTCACCAACGCGACGGCGGCCAGCAGACTGGCCGCGATGGAACTGGTCAACAGCGTGCTGGAGCCCTCGGCGAGGCCGAACACCAGCATTACGACCGCGACGAGGATGAGCAGCAGACTTGCGACTATCACGGCTCACCCCCGCCGCGTCGTGTGGTGTGGCTGGTCGGCGACCGGCTCGACGGCCGCCGACCGTGGGTCAGCGACCGGCTTCGAGAGCGCCGGAGCGCCCGCCGCCGTACGAGCCGGCGAGGCCGGCCGCGGCCAGACCGTTGCCGCCGGCGGCCCGGGTGCCATCGCCACGGGTCATCTCGGCCTCCAGGCCCTGGCCCCGACCGTCGAGGTCACGGAGCTGGCTCTCCAGGTACGCCTTGAGCCGGGTCCGGTACTCCCGCTCGAACTGCTTGAGCTCCTCGATGTGCTTCTGGAGCGCGGTGCGCTTGGCGTCCAGGCCGCCCATCGCCTCCTGGTGCCGCTGACGGGCGTCGCGCTCCAGCGCGTCGGCCTTGGCGCGGGCCTCGCGGGTGACCTCCTCGGCCTTGGAGCGGGCCTCGGAGAGGAGCTGGTCGGCCTCGCGGCGAGCGTCGGAGACGTGGTCGTCGGCGGTGCGCTGGGCCATCATGAGCACCCGCAGCGCCTGCTGCTCGCCGTCGGCGCCGCCGGCCGGACCACCGGCGGCCCGGACCTGCTCCAGCTCCGCCTGCATCGCCCGGGCGGCCTGCTCGGCCGCGGCCTTGTCCCGCTGGACCCGGTCGAGCTGGGCCTTGACGTCGTTGAGCTCCGCCGCGAGCCGGGCGTCGCCGCCGGGGCCGGCCGGGGCCCCGCCACGGCCGCCGCGCTCCACCTGGGCGCGCAGCTCGTTGTTCTCCTCGATCAGACGGGCAAGCTCACGCTCGACCTCGTCCAGGAAAGCGTCGACCTCCTCCTCGTCGTACCCCCGCTTGCCGATCGGCGGCTTTTTGAAGGCGACGTTGTGGACGTCGGCCGGGGTCAGCGGCATCGAAACTCCTCGGGTCAGTTGCGGCCGCGTAGCGGGCTGGGTCACCGGGCTGTCACCCGATGATCAACCGCTTCAACACGAACTCCATCAGCACGAACAGGATAACCAGGAGCACAAGGGAGGCCAGGTCGATGCTCACGGTACCAATTCGCAGTGGGGGGATCACACGCCTCAACGCCTTGAGAGGCGGATCAGTGACGCTCCACACGGATTCCAGTCCCGCCGACGCTCCGCGCCCCGGTTGCCACCGGCGACCGTACTGGAGAACGGCGCTGAGAACGAATCGGGCCAACAACACAATCAGGAAGATGTACAGGATCAGGTACAGAACTTGCAGCACGATCGACAACACGGCAGGTGACGTCCCTCGGTCGGGCGGACTTAGCTCAGCGAGAAAAAGCCGCCCTCAGCGATCTTGGCCTTGTCCTCCGCGGTGACCTGGACGTTGGCCGGTGAGAGCAGGAACACCCGGTTGGTCACGCGCTCGATCGTACCGCGCAGCCCGAACGCCAGTCCGGCGGCGAAGTCCACCAGCCGGCGGGCATCGGCCTCGTCCATCTCGGTGAGGTTGATGATCACCGGGACACCGTCGCGGAAGTGCTCGCCGATGGTCCGCGCCTCGCGGTAGGTGGTCGGGTGCAGCGTGGTGATCTGGTAACGCTGCTCCTCCTCGGCCACCACCGGACGCTCGCGGGGCTGCGTCTGCGGGGCCAGGGCCAGGTTGTCCCGGGTGTGGTAGCTCAGCGCCCCCGACGTCTCCGACGCCCCGGACCGGGTGATCGACCGGACGCTGGACCGCTCGACCCGCTCCGGACGCTCGTCGGCGGCGCGGTCGGACTCCGCCGCCCGGCTCGACCGTTCGGTCAGCCGGCCCCGCTCACCGAGCCGGGGACGCGGTGCCGGCGGCTCCTCCACGTCGTCCTCGTCGTCGTCGGCGAACTCCTCGGCGTACCGGCTCGACCGGTACCGCGACTCGCGGTAGCCGGGCTTGTCGTAGCCCTCGTCGTAGCCCCGCTCGTCATCCTCCTCGACGAGACCGAGCCAGACCCCCGCCTTGCGCAGTGCACCCATCCCGCGCCCTTCCGTCCGCCGTGCGGCACGCACCCCCGTGCCGTGTCGCCTTGATCGCGAGTGGACTCCCATGCCCACCGGATCGGATTGGCAATCCCCCGACGCGCGATTCGCGGCTCGCCCGCCGTGGCCCCCGACCACGGGACGCCGCTCCTGAACAACACTGATGTAATTTGCTTCTATCGCGGTCAGGCTACCGCAGCGTGGGGCGCATTCCGAGCAACGCGCTGCCGACGCGGACATGTGTCGCGCCGTACCGGATCGCCACCTCCAGGTCGCCGCTCATCCCGGCGGAGAGCGCGGTGGCCGTCGGATGCCCGACCCGGAACGCCGCCGCGACCTCGGCCAGCCGGGCGAACGCCCGGTCCGGCTGCCAGCCCAGCGGGGCCACCGCCATCAGCCCGGCCAGCCGCAGCCCGGCCGCCCCGGCCAGCGCCTCGGCCACCGGGCCCAGGCCCCGGTCGGGGTCGGCGGAATCCGGCAACGCGCCGCCCCGGGCCGGGTCGCCGTCGATGCTGACCTGCACCAACGTCTCCAACGGACGGTCCCGTCCGGCCTCGGCGGCGGCGCCCAGCGACCGGGCCAACCGGACACTGTCGACGGAATGCACCACATCGGCGTAGCGGACCACCGAGCGGGCCTTGTTGCGTTGAAACTGGCCGATGAAGTGCCACCGGGCCGTCACCCCCGCCGCGGCCACCTCGACCGCCTTCGGGGCGGCCTCCTGGTCACGGTTCTCCCCCAGGTCGGTGACCCCGAGCCCGGCGAGCGCGAGCACGTCGCCGGCCGGGTACGTCTTGGTCACCGCGATCATGGTGACGTCGGCGCGGTCCCGGCCGGCGTCGGCGCAGGCGTCGGCGATCCTGGTCCGGACCTGGGCCAGCCCGGCCGCGATCTCGGCACGTCGGTCCGGGCGCACCGTGGCGGGTTGATCGGTCATCGGCGGGACTCAGGACCCGTTCTTGAGGAAGTCGGGCACGTCGACGTCGTCGAAGAGCACCCGGCGCGGCGACTGCTGCGGCGCCGGCATGCTCGTCGGCGGGGTGACCACCGGGGCCTGCGGCGTCGGCTGGTTCTGGTTGCTCTTGCGCGGCGACTCGGTCGCCTTGTACGCGGGCGTGCCGCCGTCGAAACCGGCGGCGATGACGGTGACCCGCACCTCGTCGCCGAGCGCGTCGTCGATGACCGCGCCGAAGATGATGTTGGCGTCCGGGTGGGCCGCGTCGGTGACCAGTTGGGCCGCGTCGTTGATCTCGAACAGGCCGAGGTCGGAGCCGCCGGCGATGGAGAGCAGCACGCCGCGCGCGCCGTCCATGCTCTGCTCCAGCAGCGGGCTGGAGATGGCCGCCTCGGCCGCCTCGACCGCGCGGTTCTCGCCCCGGGCGCTGCCGATGCCCATCAGGGCGCTGCCCGCGCCGCTCATCACGCTCTTGACGTCGGCGAAGTCCAGGTTGATCAGGCCCGGGGTGGTGATCAGGTCGGTGATGCCCTGGACACCGGAGAGCAGCACCTGGTCGGCGGTGCGGAAGGCGTCCATCATGGAGATGTTGCGGTCACCGAGCGCCAGCAACCGGTCGTTGGGGATCACGATCAGCGTGTCGCACTGGTTGCGCAGTTCGTCTATCCCGGCCTCCGCCTGCACCTGGCGGCGCTTGCCCTCGAACGAGAACGGGCGGGTCACCACACCGATGGTCAGCGCGCCGAGCTTACGGGCGATGTTGGCCACCACCGGCGCTCCGCCGGTGCCGGTGCCGCCGCCCTCGCCGCAGGTCACGAAGACCATGTCGGCGCCCTTGAGCACCTCCTCGATCTCGTCGCGGTGGTCCTCGGCGGCGTTCTTGCCGACGTCCGGGTTGGCCCCCGCGCCGAGCCCCCGGGTCAACTCCCGGCCGACGTCGAGCTTGACGTCGGCGTCGCTCATCAGCAACGCCTGCGCGTCGGTGTTGATCGCGATGAACTCGACGCCCTTGAGCCCAACCTCGATCATCCGGTTGACGGCGTTGACGCCGCCGCCGCCGATGCCGACGACCTTGATGACCGCCAGGTAGTTGTGCGGAGGTGTCATCTCCGGTCCTTTCCCTTCGAGATTGGCTCGCACCGCCCCGGTACGGCGTGGCCAGAACCGGTGGTCGACGAGCTGTCACCAGCGAGGACCAGGGGTGAACCCTAACCCTCTACTAGAGGCTTACGGTTATGTCAACCACTGATCCTCTTCGGGGCAACGTAAGCGCCTCCACGCCGAGAGCCAAGGACCTCTCCGGCGTGTCGCCGTCGGGAGCGTAACGACTCACGTTCCCCCGGGACCTCACCGGAAGGTGACCACGTCCGGGGCGCTCACGTCGATCCTGTCGGCCTTCCGACCGAGCAGCGCGGTGGCCACCCTCGCCTTGTCCTCGCCCCGGGTCGCGTCGCCCCAGAACACCGTCCGGTCACCGTGCAGGGTCAGGGTGATCCGGGCCAACCCCTCCACGGTGAGTTCGGCGAGCACCGCCCGGAGCTGCGGGGTCAGCACGGTCAGCACCCGCAGCGCCGCCCGGGTGCCCGGGTCGTCCGGTCCCGGGGTGGCCAGCCGGACCACCGGCAGGCCGTCCGGGGCGCGGGGCACCGTACGGAACACCACCCCGGCCCGGTCGAGCAGCGCGAACCGCCCGTCCCGGGGCACCGCGGCCACGCCGGTCCGCTCCACCAGCGTCACCACCAGGGTGCCCGGCCAGTCCCGGGTGACCGTGGCCCGCTCCACCGGGGCCAGCGCGCCGATCCGCCGGGCCGTGGCGGCCAGGTCCACCCGGGCCAGCGGGACCCCGTCCGGCACCGCCGCCGCGTCACGCACCTCGACGGCGGTGACCAGGCGCGCCCCGACCACCCGGACCTCCCGCACGCCGAACAGGCCGGAGCCGAGCACCGCCCAGGCCACCAGCCCGGCGACGGCGAGCAGCCCGGCGGCCATCGCCCAGGGCAGCGCGGCGCGCATCCGCCGCTGCCGGGCCCGGGCCATGAACCGCCGGGTGGACGCCGGGACCGCGTCGCTGCCGGCCCGGACGAGCTGCCAGCGGCGTGCCGGGCCGCGTCGGGGGCCGCCGCCGTCCGGGCCGGCGGTACGGCCCCGCGCCGGACCCGGGCTCATCCGGCGGTGGAGGCCGCGCCGTCCGGGTCGACGGCCGCGCCGAGGACCGTCCCGTCGGCGGCCTCCCCGGTCCGCGCGAGCAGGGCGTCGAGCAGTTGGTCGCCCATCAGCGAGATGGGCGGGGCGCCCATGGTCACCACCACGTCACCCGGCCGGGCCCGCCGGGCCACCTCGACCGGCGCGTCGTCCCACGAGTCCACGAAGACCTTGTGCGCGGCGTCCAGCGGCACCGCCTCGACCAGCGCCGCCGACCCCTCGCCGGGCTGGCGCAGCTCACCGGGGCCGAAGACCTCCAGGAGCACCAGTTCGTCGGCGATGCCCAGCGCCGCGGCGATCTCCGCCTGGAGGTCCCGGGTCCGGTACAGCCGGTACGGCTGGAAGACCACGACCAGCCGGCCGTCGCCGGCCACCTCGCGCAGCGTCCGCAGGGCCAGGGTCATCGAGGTCGGGTGGTACGCGTACTCGTCGTAGACGATGACGCCGTCGGCGACGCCCTTGCGCTCGAAGCGTCGACGCACCCCCGGGAACGCGGCCAGCGCCGCCTCGGCCGCCTCCACCGGCAGCTCCAGCAGGTACGCGGCGAGCACGGCGGAGGCGCTGTTGAGCCCCATGTGCCGTCCCGGCACCGGCAGCCGGATCTCGCCCAGCGAACGGCCGTCGATCGCGGCCAGGTAGCGCACCCCCTGGGCGGACGAGGCCATCTCGGTCAGCCGCAGGTCGGCGTCGGCCGCCTCGCCGTACGTCCAGACCCGGCGGCCCTCCGCGCGCAGCGTCTCGGCCAGCCGCCGGCCACCCGGATCGTCGGCGCAGGTGATGATGAACCCCGCCGGGTCGGTGAGCCGGGCGAACTCGGCGAAGGTGGCCTCCAGGTTGGCCAGGTCACCGTAGGTGTTCAGGTGGTCGGCCTCGATGTTGGTGATGATCGAGACGTACGGGCGGTAGATCAGGAACGACCGGTCGCTCTCGTCCGCCTCGACCACGAAGTGCTCGCCGGTGCCGTGGTGCGCGCCGGAGCCCACCTCGGAGATCTCCCCGCCGATCACGAAGGACGGGTCGACGCCGGCCTGCTGGAGCACCATGGTGACCATCGAGGTGGTGGTGGTCTTGCCGTGGGTGCCGGCGACCGCCACCGTGCGGCGGCCGGTCATCGCGGCGGCGAGCGCCTCGGAGCGGTGCAGCACCCGCAGCCCGCGCCGGCGTGCCTCGACCATCTCCAGGTGGTCCTGCGGGATGGCCGAGGAGTAGACCACGGTGTCGACCCCGTCGAGGTTGGCCGGCTCGTGGCTCATGTGGATCGTGCCGCCCAGCGCCCGCAGCCCGGCCAGCGAGGGCCACTCACGCAGCTCGCTGCCGGAGACCGGCAGGCCCCGGGTGAGGAAGAGCCGGGCCAGGCCGCTCATGCCGACCCCACCGACCCCGATCAGGTGGATCCGGCCCAGGTCCTCCGCCGTGCGGGTGCCGGCCGGGGTGAACTGCACGGTGTTCATGGAAGGCACCTTCCCGTCGCGGTGGTCCGGCTCACCGGGCCACCGCCTGGTAGACGAAGTTGAGCAGGGCCACGTCGCCGTCGCGGCGGCCGTACGCGGCGGCGGCGGCACCCATCGCGTACAACCGGCGCGGGTCGCGGACCAGCGGGATGACCGTGCGCTCCAGCCAGTCCGGGGTCAGCTCGGCGTCGTCAACGAGCAGCCCGCCACCGGCCTCCACCACGGGCAGCGCGTTGCGCTTCTGCTCCTGGTTGCTGTGCGGGTACGGCACGTAGATGGCGGGCAGCCCGATGGCGGCCACCTCGGCGCAGGTCATCGCCCCGCCCCGGGCCAGCATCAGGTCGGCGGCGGCGTAGCCCAGCTCCATCTCGGACAGGTAGGGCAGCGCCACGTACGGCACCGGCAGGTCGGTGGGGATCGGCACCGGCTCGTTGCGGGCCCCCATCACGTGCAGCACCTGCACCCCGTTGCGGGCCAGCTCCTTGGCCGCGCCGGAGACCGCCAGGTTGATCGAGCGGGCGCCCTGCGAGCCACCGGCGACGAAGAGCACCGGCAGGTCGGGGCGGAGTCCGAAGTGGGCGCGGGCGGCGTCGCGCAGGGCCGCCCGGTCCAGCCCGGCGATGCCCCGGCGCAGCGGTACGCCGACCACCCGGGCGTCGCGCAGCACCTCGGACTGGGCCGGCTGGTGCGGGAAGCCCACCGCGACGTTCTTGGTGAACTTCATGCCGAGCCGGTTGGCCACCCCCGGCGGGACGTTCACCTCGTGGATGACGATCGGCAGCTCACGCCGCCAGGCGGCGAGGTAGCCGGGCACCGAGACGTACCCGCCGAAGCCGACGACCACGTCGGCGCCGACCTCGTCGATCACCTTGCCGGCGGCGCGGGCGGCCTTCCACATCCGGTCCGGGGTGCGCACCAGGCCCATGTTGACCGAGCGGGGAAGCTGGTAGGCCGGGATCTGCCGCAGGTCGTAGCCGGCCGGCGGGATCAGCTCGTTCTCCAGCCCCTTGGGGGTGCCGAGACAGGTGATCCGGACGCCCGGGTCGTGTCGGCGCAGGCAGTCGGCGAAGGCGAGCAGCGGGTAGATGTGCCCACCTGTGCCCCCTCCGCAGAGCACCACCGAACGCAGCGGACCCATCAGCGTCTCCTCTCGCTCGCCGACCCGCCCCGGGTCCGGTCCTGCCGGACGCCGCGCGGTGCGGCCTGGTCGTCGGGTCGCCGCGCTCGCGACCGGGGTACGGACCCTCGGGCAGCCGGCGGCGGCGCCGGTCGGCTCCGCGCGCCGGGAAGTGGCGGCAACGGGGCCCAGACTAGTCGGACCCATCGGGCCGGCGGACGGGCATGCAGGGCTCGGGCCGCGTCGGGTTCGGCGCGGGCGAACGAGGCCAGCATCCCGACGGCCGCCAGGGTGACGACCAGGGCGCTGCCACCGTCGGAGATGAACGGCAGCGGTACGCCGGTCAGCGGCAGCAGCTTGGTCACCCCACCGATGTTGATCACGGCCTGGCCGACCAGCCAGGCGGTGACGGCGGTGGCGGCGAGCCGGCGGAACGGGTCGGCGACCCGGCGGGCGATCCGCAGGCCGGTGTAGGCCAGCACGGCGAAGAGCACCAGGATGACGGTGCAGCCGACCACGCCCAGCTCCTCGGCGATGACGGCGAAGATGAAGTCGTTGTGCGCCTCGGGCAGCCAGCCGAACTTCATGCTGCTCTTGCCCAGCCCGACGCCGAACCAGCCGCCGTGCTCGATGGCGTTGCGGGCCTGGACCATCTGCCAGCAGCCCTCCAGTTGCTGCTCGACGCAGACCTTCGGGTCGGGGGGGTCGAGGAACGAGGTGAGCCGGGTCAGCCGGTAGTTGTCGGCGTCGCGGGAGCCGGAGCCGGCGCCGAGCGAGGCGGCGGCGACCAGCAGACCGACCCCGAGCAGGCCGACGGACGCCAGCACGGCGAAGACCCGCAGCCGCACCCCGGCCGCCCAGAGCAGCCCGACCACGATCGCCAGCAGGCAGAGCATGCTGCCCAGGTCGTTGTAGCCGACCAGGACGAAGAGCAGCCCGACCACCGGGAAGATCGGGGTGGCCAACTCCTTCCACCAGCCCAGCGCGGCGCCCTTGCGGGCCACCACGTGCGCGCCCCAGAGCACCAGCGCCAGCTTGGCCAGCTCGGCGGGCTGCACCTGGATCGGGCCGAGGTAGAGCCAGAGCAGGTTGGCCCGCAGCGGCCCGAGGGACTTCAGCCCGAACAGCGCCTCCAACGCCACCAGCAGGTTGAGCACCAGCAGCAGCACCACGGCGACACCGAGCAGCGGCCGGCCCAGCGAGCGGAAGGTGCTGGCCGGCAGCCGCTGGCAGGCCCAGAACGCGACGATGCCGATCACCGCGAAGACCGCCTGCTTGGTCACCGACGCCGCGGCGTCGCCGGCCTCGGCGAAGTCCCGCACGCTGGTGGCCGAGAAGACCATGGTGAGACCGATCAGCAGCAGCAGGCCGGCGCTGGACAGCAGCAGGTAGTAGGAGGCCAGCGGGCGGGCCAGCAGGCCACGCAGCGCCGCCAGGCCGCCGGCCGGGTCCAGCCCCGGCAGCGCCGCCGGTGGGTCGGCGGTACGTCCCGCGCCCGCGACCCGCCGTGGCTGGGTCTCCGTCGTCGTTCCGGTCGTGCCTCGGTCCTCCCCCACCCGCCCATCATCGCCGCTGTCGGCGGCGCGTTCCTGCCGTTCGGCCCGGTCGGCGTGTCGGAATGCGGAACGGGGGCCCCTTCCGCTAGGAGGAGCCCCCGCCGGTGTCGCCGCGGGCGTCCCGACCGGCCGCCAGCGTCGGTGCGGCGACCGGTTCGGCCCGCCGGGGTCAGCCCATGCTGGCGAGGAAGTCGCTGTAGAACAGGCCGAGGGCGATGGCCACGCCGATGCCCGCGATGATCCAGAACCGGACCACGATGTTGACCTCGCTCCAGCCGGCCAGCTCGAAGTGGTGCTGGAGCGGGGACATCCGGAACACCCGCTTGCCGGTGGTCCGGAACGAGATGATCTGGATCACCACGGACATCGTGATGATCACGAAGAGCCCGCCCAGGATGGGCAGCAGCAGGATGGTCCGGGTGGACATCGCCATCCCGGCGATCAGGCCGCCCAGGCCCAGCGCGCCGGTGTCGCCCATGAAGATCCGGGCCGGCGAGGTGTTCCACCACAGGAAGCCCACGCAGGCCCCGGCCGCCGCACCGGCGATCAACGCGATCTCCAGCGGGTCCCGGACGGCGTAGCAGTAGTTGTTCGGGTTGGCGGTGTACGTCGGGTCGGCGCACCAGTGCCGGTACTGCCAGAACGCGATCAGCGCGTACGCGGCCAGGACCATCACCGAGGCGCCGGTGGCCAGCCCGTCCAGGCCGTCGGTGAGGTTGACCCCGTTCGTCGCCGCCATCACCACCAGGATGATCACGATCACCGAGGCGATCTTGCCGATCTCCAGCGCCGGGATGTCCCGGATGAAGCTCAGCGTGGTGCTGCCCACGGTCTCGGTGTTCGTCGTCGCGCCGCTGGCGTCGGTCATGCTGCTCGGGAAGTAGAGCGCGATCACCCCGAAGATCGCCCCGACCAGGATCTGGCCGAAGAGCTTCCCGCGCTTGTTCAGCCCGCCGCTGTGCCGCTTGCGCACCTTGAGGAAGTCGTCGATGAAGCCGACCGCCCCGGAGAAGACCATCAGCCCCAGCAGCACCAACGCGGTGATGGTCGGCTCGACCTGGGCGATCTGCGCGTCCGGCAGGGTGGTCAGGGCCAGGTGACCGGCGACGTACGCGATCACCGTGGCCAGGATGAAGACCACGCCGCCCATCGTCGGCGTGCCCTTCTTGCCCTCGTTGCTGGCGAGCCCGAGGGATCGGATCGGCTGGCCGGCCTTGAGCCGGGCGAACACCTTGATCGCGAGCGGGGTGGCCAGCAGCGAGACCAGGAACGCCACCCCGATGGCGATGATGACCGCCCTCACGCGGCACCACCCGCGCTCGCGGCGGCGTCGACGCGCAGCGCGTCGGCCACCTCCCAGGTGCGGTACCGGGAGCCCTTCACCAGGACGACGTCGCCCGGTCGTAGCTCGCTCCGCAGCACCTCGACGGCCGCCGCCTGATCGGTGAGCAGCACCGACTCTCCTCCCCAGTCACTTACCGCTGTCGCGCCCTCGTGGATCGGCGCGGCCGGCTCACCCACCACGAGGAGCCGGTCGACACCGAGCTCGGCCGCGAGCCGGCCGACCTCCCGGTGCCCCTGACCTTCGTAGTCGCCCAACTCGGCCATGTAGCCCAGCGCGGCGAAGGTCCGCCCGCCCGCGCCCAGGCCGGTCAGCGCCCGCAGCGCCACCGCCATCGACGCCGGGTTGGCGTTGTACGAGTCGTCGATCACCAGCACCCCGTCGGGACGTTCGAAGACGTCCATCCGGCGGGTGGAGACCAGCCCCAGCTCGCCCAGGGCCGCCGCCAGCTCGGCCAGCGGCATACCCAGCTCGCGGGCGACCGCCGCCGCGGCGAGCGAGTTGGAGACCTGGTGCCGGCCGGTCAGGCCGAGCCGCACCGGGGCGGTCCCCTCCGGGGTCACCAGGGTGTACGACGGCCGACCCCGCCCGTCCAGGGTGACGTCCACCGCCCGGACGTCGGCGTCGACGGACTCGCCGTAGCGGACCACCCGGGCCACGGTGCGCGACGCCATCGCGGCGACCAGCGGGTCGTCGGCGTTGAGCACGGCCAGCCCGTCGGCCGGCAGCGCCTCCACCAGCTCCCCCTTGGCCAGGGCGATGTTCTCCACCGAGCCGAACTCGCCCAGGTGCGCCACCCCGACGTTGAGCACCACCGAGATCCGGGGCGGCACCACGTCGCAGAGGTAACGGACGTGCCCGACGCCCCGGGCGCCCTTCTCCATCACCAGGTAGCGGGTCTCCCCGGTGGCCTGCAACGCGGTGTACGGGTGGCCCAGCTCGTTGTTGAACGACCCGGGCGGGGCCACCGTCGGGCCGAGCCGGACGGCGAGCTGGGCGATCAGGTCCTTGGTGGTGGTCTTGCCGGACGACCCGGTCAGCCCGATCACGGTGAGCCCGGGCAGCCGGTCCACCACGGCCCGGGCCAGCCGGCCCAGCGCGTCCAGCGCGTCGTCCACCAGCACCATCGGCACCCCGGGCACCTCCCGGGTGCCCAGCACCGCCAGCGCGCCCGAGGCGACCGCGCCGGCCGCGTAGTCGTGCCCGTCGACCCGCTCGCCGGGGAAGGCGACGAACAGCGCCCCGGCGGTGACCTTGCGGGAGTCGAACTCGACCGGGCCGGTCACCCGGGCGTCCGGGTCGTCGACGGCGACCAACCGGCCGCCGACCGCCGAGGCGACCTCGGCCAGGCGCAGCGGGATCACCGCTGACCCGCCAGGTCCCCGAAGCGGACGCGCAGCGCCTCCGCCAGCTCGGTACGGTCGTCGAACGGGAGCACCTCGCCGGCGACCTCCTGGCCGCGCTCGTGTCCCTTGCCGAGCAGCGCCACCACGTCACCCGGCTCGGCCAGCCGGACCGCCTCGACGATCGCCTCCCGCCGGCCCGGCACCTCGACGATCCGGGCGGCGGCGTCGGCGGCGTACGCCCCGGCCAGCACCTCGGCCCGGATCGTCGCCGGGTCCTCGGTACGCGGGTTGTCGTCGGTCACCAGCACCACGTCGGCCCCCTCGGCGGCGGCGGCGCCCATCACCGGCCGCTTGCCCCGGTCCCGGTCCCCGCCCGCACCGATCACGCAGATCAGCCGGCCGGTGCCCGTCTCGCGGAGCGCGGCCAGGGCGGCCACCACGGCGTCCGTCTTGTGCGCGTAGTCGACCACCCCGCGCACCGGGGCGTCCCCGCTGACCAGCTCCAGCCGGCCGGGCACCCCGCCGCAGGCGGTCACTCCGGCGGCGGCGGTCACCGGGTCGACCCCGGCGGCCACCAGGCTGGCGACGGCCAGCAGCGCGTTCGCCACGTTGTGCCGGCCGGGCAGCGCCACCCCGGCGGGCAGGACGAGGTCGTCCGGGCCGTGCGCGGTGAACCGCTGGGCGTAGCCCTCGCCGCCGACGCCGTCGGCCCACCAGGTGGCGGTCGGGTCACCGGCCGCCGAGTAGCTGACCGTGGCCGGCGTGAACAGCGGGCGCAGCGCCGGGTCGTCGTGGTTGAGCACCTCGACCCGGCAGCGCCCGTCGAAGAGCTTCGCCTTGGCGGCGAAGTAGTCCGCCGCGTCGACGTGGAAGTCGAGGTGGTCGGAGCCGAAGTTGGTGTAGCCGCCGACGGTGAACCGGACCCCGCCGACCCGGCCCATGGCCAGGGCGTGGCTGGAGACCTCCATGACCACCGCGGTCACCCCGCGCTCCCGCGCGGCGGCGAGCATGGCGTGCAGGTCGGTGGCCTCCGGGGTGGTCCGGACACTGTCGATCACCAGGTCGCCCAGTCGGGTCTCCACCGTGCCGATCAGGCCGGTGACGTGGCCGGCGGCGCGCAGGCCGGACTCGACCAGGTAGGCGGTGGAGGTCTTGCCGGCGGTGCCGGTCACCCCGATCACGGTGAGCCCGTCGGTGGGGTCGCCGTAGACCGCGGCGGCCAGGTCGCCCAGCACGGCCCGGGGGTCGGGCACCACCAGGGCGGGCAGCCCCGTCGCGGCGACCGCGGCGGCACCGGCCGGATCGGTCAGCACGGCCACCGCGCCCGCGGTGGCGGCACCGGCGGCGAACTCCGCGCCGTGCCGGCGGGCGCCGGGCAGCGCGGCGTACAGGTCGCCGGGGCGGACCTCCTGGCTGGCGTGGGTCACCCCGGTGACCACCGCCTCGGCGGCGGCTCCCGCCGGCGACGCGACGGCGAGCCGGTCGGCGAGGTCGCCGAGCCGGACTCCGGGCACGGTACGGGGACGTGGATTGCCGGGCACGGCGTCAGACCCTACCCGGTCGTCCGGTTCCGGCCGCACAGCCGCCCCGGTGGTTCGTCGGCACTCACCGATGATGTCCCGCCGTTCCCGTTCAGCGCGGAAAGACCTCGAACTTGGGGGGTTTCCCGCTCGACGGCGGGACCCGGTAGTGGCGCAGCGTGAAGCCCATCAGCTCGCGGAACGCGGGCGCGACGACCGCGCCGCCGCCACCGTCGGGGTTCCACACGAAGACCGCCACCACGTACCGGGGGTTGTCCGCCGGGGCCATCCCGATGAACGAGCCGACCTCGCCGGGTTGCTGCTTGCCGTCGAGGTAGCGCAGGCCGGTGCCGGTCTTGCCGGCGACCCGGTAGCCGGGCACCGCGGCGGCCAGGCCGGTCGCGTCGTCGACGGTGGTGACCGCCTCCAGCAGGGTACGCAGCGCGGCGGCGTTCTGCGGGCTGAGCACCGAGCGGGTGACCGGGGCGGTGGCCGGGGTGCGCTTGCCGTCCGCCCCGACCACCTCCTTGATCAGGTGTGGCTGGACGTAGGTGCCGTCGTTGGCGATCGTGGCGTACGCGGCGGCCATCTGCAACGGGGTGGCGTCCACGCTGTGCCCGATCGGCACCGACCCGTACGACGAACCGCTCCACTGGTCGGCGGGGAGCAGCCGCCCGGCCGCCTCCCCCGGCATCCCCTCGTGGGTGCGCTGCCCCAGCCCGAACCGCTTCTGGTAGTCGATCAGCCGGTCCCGGCCGAGCTTCTCGGCGATCTCGATGGTGCCGACGTTGGACGAGTACGCCAGCATCCCGGCCACGCTCATCCGCCGGCCATCGGCCGGGTGGGTGTCGCGGAACGTGGTGTCGCCCCTGGTGATGGTGTTGGCGATCGGCAGGCTGGTGTCCGGGGTGATGACACCCTCCTGGAGCGCCGCGCCGTAGGTGATCGCCTTGTGCACCGAGCCCGGGTCGACCACGAAGCTGGTGGCCGCGTCCTCCCGGTCGGTCGGCCGGGTGCTCTGCTCCGGGGCCGCCGCGTTGTAGGTGGGGTTGCTGGCCTGGGCCAGCACCTCGCCGGTCTTGGCGTCCAGCACCACGGCCGCGCCGACCGCCCCCCGGGTCGGGGCCATCTGCCGGCTGAGGATCTGCTGCGCCTGGTACTGGAGGTCCCGGTCGATGGTGAGCACCAGCGAGCTGCCCGGCTTGGCCTGGGTGGTCTGGCTGTAGCCGCCGGGGATCGGCGCGTTGAGGTCGCCGAGGCCCGCCTCGTAGACCCGTCGGCCGTCCTGGCCGCGCAGCACGTCGTCGTAGCGGGCCTCCAACCCCTCCAGGCCGTCCATGTCCTGGCTGGTGAAGCCGACCAGGTTGGCGGCCAGGTCGCCGCCGGGCACCTCGCGGCGTTCGTCGCGGTGGGTGCCGATGCCGGCGAGGTCGAGCGCCTCGATCTGCTTGGCCCGGGTGATGTCGACGCCCCGGGCCAGGTACCGGAACTGGAGCTTGCCCTGTGGCTTCATCTTCCCGGCCAGCTCGGAGACCGGGATGCCGAGCAGCGGGGAGAGCTGCTTCGCGGTCGCCGTCGGGTCCTTGACCATGGTCGGGTCGGCGAAGACGTACCGCGCCTCGACGCTGCGGGCCAACGGCGCGCCGTTGCGGTCCTCGATCGACCCGCGCGGGGCCGGCAGGTCGACCCGGGTGAGCCGGGAGTTGACGCCGCCCCCGGCGTACGCCGGGGCGTCCACCGCCTGGAGGAAGACCAGCCGGATGCCGATGGTCGCGAAGATCGCCAGGACCAGCATGGTGCCCAGCCGGAGCCGGCGGCGCGGTTCGGCGAGCGTCGGCGGGCGGCGCGGCTTGCGCACCGGTCGCCGACCGGCCGGCCGGTCGGTACGGCGCGGGGCCTCGGTCCGGCGCGGCGGGGTACGGCCGGGCCGGCGGCGCGGCGGCGCCGGCTCGGCGAACTCGTCGTCGTCGTCGGGGGCGGCCCGCGGCGGCACGGTGCGGATGACGCCGCCGCGACCGGCGGCGGGCTCCCGGCGGCCGGTCCGGTTGGCGGCGGCCCGGCCACCGTCGAGCACCTGGAGGGCCGGGCGGAACGGGTCGCCGGAGCGGCCGGCGCGCGGGGTACGGCGCTGCCCGCCCCGCTCCTCGCTGCTCTCCCGGATGGTGCGCCCCCGGGGGGTGTACGCCCGGGCGTCGGAGATCCCCCCGACGTCCCCGGTCCGCGGCTCGCCGCCCCGGCCGGTCCCGCCACGAGCAGCACCGCGCCGGGAGCCTGTGGCGTCCCGGCGCGGTTCCTCCGACCTCGGTGGCACGGGTGTTACCCCCCGTTGCCCTGCTGGCTGGTGATCGCCGGCTGACCGTCGGCCGGCTGCGGCACCCCGATCAGCCGGCCGTCCGGCAGCCGGATGTACGCCGGCTCGCCGGCCTCGACCAGACCCAGCTTGCGGGCCTCGGCGGTCAGGTTGCCCGGCGCCTTGGCCTCCTCGATCTGCTTGTTGAGCTGCTGCTCGTCCACGTCGAGGCGGGCCTGCTGCTGCTGGAGCTGCTGGAGCTTGAAGGCGTTCTCGTTGATCTTCGTGTTGATCGCCAGGATGCCGAGCACCCCGCCGATCACGAGCACCACGATCAGCGCCGCGAACGGCGCCCGGGGCACCCGGACCGGCGGCGGTGGCGCCACCCGCAGCCGGGGCGACCCGGCGTCGGTGACGGCCTCCCGGGCCGCCGGCTTCTCGGCCGGCCGCAGCGCGGCACTGCCCTGGGTGGGGAACTCGCGCGCCCCCCGGGCGCGAGTCTCCCCCTGCCGACCGGCGGGGTCCGCCGTCATGCCGGTGCGCTGCGCCGTGGTCCGGCCCCCCGACCGCGGTGCGCGCTGCCCGACGACCGCGTCCCGGCCGTCGCGCTTGTTGACGTTCATGTCCCCTCCCCCTCTTCGTCCGTCTCTCTGCCGTCCCCCGGCGGTGCCGCCGGATCCACTGTGGAACCCGCCGTCGACCCGGTGCCCGGTTGGTGCATCGCCCTGACCCGTCGGCGGGACCGTTCGCGGTCGGTCCCCCGCTGACCGGTGGTCGGGTCGAGTCGCTCCGCGGCCCGCAGCCGCACCGAGGCGGCCCGTGGGTTCGCGGCGACCTCCGCCTCCCCGGGGAGTTCGGCGCCCCGGCTGAGCAGCCGGAACGTCGGACCCGACCCGGGCAGTTCCACCGGGAGTTCGACCGGGCCCTTACTGCGGACCCGGTCGGCGAACGCCTGCTTGGTGAGCCGGTCCTCCAACGAGTGGTAGGACAGGACCACCATGCGACCGCCCACGTCGAGCGTGTCGAGAGCGGCCGGCAGCGCCGTCTCCAGCACTGCCAGCTCCCTGTTTACCTCGATCCGTAAAGCCTGAAACGTTCTCTTGGCCGGGTGTCCCCCGGTTCGTCGCGCTGGTGCCGGGATGCTCTCCCTGACCAGCTCGGCGAGCCGGGCCGAGGAGGTGATCCGGCCCCGCTCACGCTCCCGGATGATCGCCGAGGCGATCCGGCCGGCGAACTTCTCCTCGCCGTAGACCCGCAGCACCCGGGCCAGGTCCGGGTGCGGGTAGGTGTTGACCACCTCCTCGGCGGTCACCCCCCGGGTCTGGTCCATCCGCATGTCCAGCGGCGCGTCCTGGGCGTAGGCGAACCCGCGGTCGGGCGCGTCGAGTTGCAACGAGGAGACCCCGAGGTCGAACAGCACCCCGTCGATGCCCGGATAACCCAGCCGCTCCAGCACCTCGGGCAGCTCGTCGTAGACGGCGTGCTCCAGGTGGATCCGGTCGGCGAACCGGGCCAGCCGGACCCGGGCGTGCGCCAGGGCCTCGGTGTCCCGGTCCAGGCCGATCAGCACCGTGTGCGGATGCCGTTCCAGCACCGCCTCGGCGTGCCCGGCCAGACCCAGCGTCGCGTCGACGTGGACCGTACGACCGCCCCGGTCCAGCGCGGGGGCCAGCAACTCGAGACACCGCTCGAGCAGCACCGGCACGTGCGTGCCGCGTAGCTCCCCCATGTCGACCCCCACTGGTTGAAAACGTCCTGTCTGTTCCGCGCCCTGCTCGTCGGACGACGCCGTACCGTCGTACCGCCAGATCCCCATCCGCTCCCGCCCCGCCCCGGACCGCGGACCCGGAGAGAAGATCGTGCGCCTGGCACCGGGGAAGGGGTGCCAGGAACTCGAAAGCGGCTGGAGATCTCGCCGTACGCCGGGCGTCGCCACGCCCTACAGACCGCCGGGCAGCACCCCCTCCTCGATGTCGGCGAAGTCGTCTTCGCTCTCGGCGAGGTAGGTCTCCCAGGCCGCCCGGTCCCAGATCTCCACCCGGGTGCTCGCTCCGATCACCACCAGGTCCCGGTCGAGCGCCGCGTACGAGCGGAGGTGCGCCGGGATGGTGACCCGACCCTGCTTGTCGGGGACCTCGTCGTGCGCGCTGGCGAAGAAGACCCGGCTGTAGGCCCGGGCCGCCTTGTTCGTCATCGGCTGCGCGCGCAACTGGTCGGCGATCCGCTGGAACTCGGGGGTGGGGAAGACGTAGAGGCAGCGATCCTGCCCTTTGGTGATCACGACACCCCCCGCCAACTCGTCCCGGAACTTCGCCGGAAGGATCAACCGGCCCTTTTCGTCCAGGCGTGGAGTGTGGGTGCCGAGAAACATCGGCCCAACCCCCTCGCCCTTTAGCGGCGTTCGCGTCGCCGCTGACCCCCCGGGCCGGTGGGCCCTCCCGGCCTCACCATCGCGCCCCACTCTACTCCACTTCCCTCCACCTGCAACCAGAATCGCCCGCCCGGCGCGGCGCTTCTGCGGGTAAAACCGCACGTCAGGCGGGGTGGAGCGGAGTGGAGGGCCGGAGCGCCCCACACGCCGGGTCCGCTACCCGACATTGATCGACTCCGTCCGGCCGAGCGCGGTCCAGCCGGACGCCCGGCCCACCCCGACCGAACGGTTCGCCGTCGGCGGCGATCTGGCGGGTGCCGGGGTCCGGTAACCTCGCTCGGGTGACGGACGCGAAGATGCCCCTGCGGGCGAAGGTGGCCAGCTCCGTGTCGCGGACCGCCGCGGCGCTGTCGCGCGCCGCCGGCCGGGGCGACGGCTCGGTGATCGGCGGTTGGATCGGGCTGAAGATCGACCCGGACCTGCTGGCCCACCTCTCGGCCGGCCGCGCCATCGCGCTGGTCTCCGGCACCAACGGCAAGACCACCACCACCCGGCTCAGCGCCGCCGCGGTCGGCGTGCTCGGCCGGGTCGCCACCAACTCCTTCGGCGCCAACATGCCCACCGGGCACACCTCGGCGCTGGCCAAGGCCGGCAGCACCCCGTACGCGGTGCTGGAGGTCGACGAGCACTACCTCGCCCAGGTGCTGGAGGCCACCGAGCCGCACGTGGTGGCCCTGCTCAACCTCTCCCGCGACCAGCTCGACCGGGCCAAGGAGGTCGCCATGATGGCGCAGCTCTGGCGCGCCGCGCTGGTCCGGCACACCGACGTACGGGTGGTCGCCAACGCCGACGACCCGATGGTGGTCTGGGCGGCCACCCCGCCGGCCGACCCGGCGCAGGGAATCCGCCCGCCGCACGTCACCTGGTTCAGCGCCGGCCAGCGCTGGCACGACGACTCCTGGGTCTGCCCCGAGTGCGGCTCCACCATCCAGCGCTCCGGCGAGCAGTGGTGGTGCACCGGCTGTCCGCTGCGCCGCCCCGACCCGCAGTGGACGGTCGAGGACGACGGCGTCCTCGACCCCACCGGCGCCTGGCACAAGGTCACCCTCCAACTTCCCGGCAAGGTCAACCTCGGCAACGCGGCCACCGCCCTCGCGGTCGCCGCCGAGTTCGGGGTACGCCCCGTCGACGCGGTCTCCCGGCTCGGCTCGGTCACCTCGGTCGCCGGCCGGTACGCCCAGGTCGACCGGGACGGCCGCAATATCCGGCTGCTGCTGGCCAAGAACCCGGCGAGTTGGCTGGAGGCGTTCGACATGGCCGACGAGGCGCCGACGCTGCTCTCCATCAACGCCCGCGACCCCGACGGGCTGGACACCTCCTGGCTCTTCGACGTCGACTTCGCCCCGCTCCGCGGGCGTCAGGTGCTGATCACCGGCGACCGGGCGTACGACCTGGCGGTCCGGCTCGACGTCAACGACGTGCCGTTCCAGCACGTGCGGGCGTTCGACGAGGCGGTCCGGGCGGTCCCGCCGGGCCGGCTGGAGGTCATCGCGAACTACACCGCCTTCCAGGACATCCGAGCGGAGTTGGACCGTGTCAACTGAGAGCCTGCGCATCGTCTGGATCTACCCCGATCTGCTCTCCACCTACGGCGACCGGGGCAACATGCTGATCCTGGCCCGCCGGGCGCAGCAGCGCGGGATGCCGGTCGAGGTGCTGGAGGTCCGCTCCGACCAGCGGCTGCCGGCCACCGCCGACATCTACCTGCTCGGCGGCGGCGAGGACGGCCCGCAGGCGCTCGGCGCGCAGCGGCTGCTCGCCGACGGCGGCCTGCACCGGGCGGTCGCCCAGGGCTCGGTGGTCTTCGGCGTCTGCGCCGGCTACCAGCTCCTCGGCACCTCGTTCTTCGCCAAGGGCACCCGGTGCGCCGGCCTGGAACTGCTCGACCTCTCCTCCGACCGGGGTCCGACCCGGGCGGTCGGCGAGCTGGCCGGCGAGATCGACCCCCGGCTGGGCGTGCCGGCGCTGTCCGGGTTCGAGAACCACGGCGGCCGGACCCACCTCGGCCCCGGTGTCTCGCCGCTGGCCCGGGTCAGCGCCGGGGTGGGCAACGACGGCGTCACCGAGGGGGCCTGGCGGGGCAAGCTGCTGGGCACCTACTCGCACGGGCCGGCGCTGGCCCGCAACCCGGCCCTGGCCGACCTGCTGCTGCGCTGGGCCACCGGCGCGCACCGGCTCCCCCCGCTGGACGACACCTGGGCCGACCGGCTCCGTACCGAGCGCCGCGCCGCGGTGGCCGCCGCCGTCCGGGCATGATCCCCGCCGTCCGGCGGCTGCTCGGTCAGCCGTCGGCACGTCGGTTCGCCCTGCTGCTGCTCCTGCTGGCCGGCTTCGCCGGGCTGCTGCTGGTAATGCCCCGGCCGAACGTCGCCGACCTGCCCCGGCTGGCCCACTCGCTCGGCGGCTACGCCCCGGTCGCCGGCATCGCCACCGGGGCGCTGCTGCTGGTGGCGCTGGTCCCCCGGACCTTCGTCACGCTCGCCGCGGGCGCCATCTTCGGCCCCCTCGAAGGCGCGGCGTACGCGCTCGGCGCGGCGCTGCTGGCCGCCGCGATCGGTTTCGCCGTGGGCCGGGTGCTGGGCCGGGAGTTCGTCGCCGAGCGGGTCCGCGGCCGACTGGCCCGGCTCGACGGCTGGTTCACCCGGCAGAGCGTCCTCGGCGTGGTCACCGTACGGCTGCTGCCGATCGCCGGCTTCGGGCTGGTCAGTTACGGCTACGGCACCACCGGCGCGCGGATGCTGCCGTTCCTCCTCGGCAGCGTGCTCGCCTCCGCCCCGACCGCGTTCGGCTACGCGGCCCTCGGCGCGGCGGTCAGCTCGCCGGGCCAGGTCAACTGGTACGCCGCCGCCCCCGCCGGCCTCGGCCTGATCGCCAGTGTGGTGCTGGCACACCGCTGGTGGCGGGCCGAACGCCAGCGCCGGCTCGGCCCGGCCGGGCAGCCCCGGTGACCGGCGGCCGAGGACCCGGGTGCGGCGACGGTGCTGGCGCGCGCGGGCCACGGCTGCGCCTCCCGGGTGACCGGCCCCGGTGCGCCTCCCGGTGACCGGCCCCGGTGTGCCGGGACCTCCCCGTCGGCCTCCTGTCGCCGCCTTCCGGCCGGCCGGAGAGGGGATCGCGGAGGGTGACCCGCTCCGCCGCCGACCATCGTCGCGTACCCCGGAAGCATCTGCCCCCACGAGCGTTATGCCGCAGACGCATAAATATGCCGCTGTGGCATAACGCTCGTCGCCGTATCACCAGCAGCCGACCTCGGCCGATCCACAGCGCCCCCTTCCCTCCGGTCGTCGCCGCACTCGTCGCCAGGCGACGTCCACCAGCGCGAGCCCGCACCGGCCAGCCCCCGACCCGGCCAGCCCCGACCCGGCGGGAGCCGGACAGGGCGGGAGCCGGACAGGGCGGGAGCCGGACAGGGCGGGAGCCGGACAGGGCGGGAGCCGGACAGGGCGGGAGCCGGACAGGGCGGGAGCCGCACCGGCCGGAGCCGGACAGGGCCGGAGGCGCACCCGGTGCGGGGGCGCGCCTCCGGCGGCAAGGGTCAGACGACGACGGAGACCATCCGGTCCCTCACCACGATGACCTTGCGGGGTTCCTTGCCGGCCAGCGCGGCGGCCACCGCCGCCAGGGCGGCCGTGCGGACGTCGTCCTCGGACGCGTCGGCGGGGACCTCGACCCGGCCCCGGACCTTGCCGTTGATCTGCACCGGGTAGGTGACGGTCTCGGCGACCAGCAGGGCCGGATCGGCGGTCGGGAAGTCCGCGTACGCCAGCGAGTCGTCGTGGCCCAGTCGACGCCACAGCTCCTCGGCGACGTGCGGGGCGAACGGCGCCAGCATCAGCACCAGCGGCTCGGCCACCTCGCGTGGGGTCTGTGGCAGCCGGGTCAGCCCGTTGGTCAGCTCGATCAGCTTGGCGATCGCGGTGTTGAACCGGATCGCCTCCATGTCGCCCCGGACCCCGTCGACCACCTTGTGCAGCAGCCGGCGGGTCGGCTCGTCGGCGGGCGCCTCGGTGACCCGCAGCGCACCGGTCTGCTCGTCGACGACGGCCCGCCAGACCCGTTGCAGGAACCGGTAGGACCCGACGACCGCCCGGGTCTCCCAGGGCCGGGAGACCTCCAGCGGGCCCATCGACATCTCGTACACCCGGAAGGTGTCCGCGCCGTAGGCCGCGCACATCTCGTCGGGGGTGACGACGTTCCGCAGCGACTTGCCCATCTTGCCGTACTCGCGCTTGACCTGGGTGTCGCCCAGGTAGTAGCCGCCCTCCCGCTCGGTGACCTCGTCGGCCGGCACGTACGCGCCCCGGGCGTCGGTGTACGCGTACGCCTGGATGTAGCCCTGGTTGAACAGCTTGCGGAACGGCTCGAACGACGAGACGTGGCCCAGGTCGTACAGCACCTTGTGCCAGAAGCGGGCGTACAGCAGGTGCAGCACGGCGTGCTCGGCGCCGCCGACGTACAGGTCGGTGCCGCCGCAGTCGCCCTCGCCGCGCGGCCCCATCCAGTACCGCTCGTTCTCCGCGTCGACGAACCGGTCGGTGTTGGTCGGGTCCAGGTAGCGCAGCTCGTACCAGCAGGAGCCGGCCCACTGCGGCATCACGTTGGTCTCCCGGGTGTAGCGCTGCGGCCCGTCGCCCAGGTCCAGCTCCACCTCCACCCAGTCGCGCCGCCGCGACAGCGGGGTCTCCGGGTTGCTGTCGGCGTCGTCGGGGTCGAACGTCTTCGGCGAGAAGTCGTCCACCTCGGGCAGCTCGACCGGCAGCATCTCCTCGGGCAGCGCGATGACGGCGCCGGTGGAGTCGTAGACGATCGGGAACGGCTCGCCCCAGTAGCGCTGCCGGGAGAACAGCCAGTCCCGCAGCCGCCAGGTGACCGCGCCGGTGCCGTGGCCGTTGGCCTCCAGCCACCCGATGATCGTCGCCTTGGCGTCGGCGACGCCCAGGCCGTTCAGGTCCAGGCCACGGTCGGGCGCGGCGCTGTTGATCGCCGGACCGTCCCCGGTGTACGCCTTGCCGTCGAAGCCCTCCGAGGGCTGCACGGTACGCACGATCGGCAGGTCGAAGACCTCGGCGAAGGCCCAGTCCCGCTCGTCCTGGGCGGGCACCGCCATGATCGCGCCGGTGCCGTAGCCGGCCAGCACGTAGTCGGCGATGAAGATCGGGATCTGCCCGCCGGTGACCGGGTTGGTGGCGTACCCGCCGACGAAGACGCCGGTCTTCTCTCTGGTGTCGGCCTGCCGCTCGACGTCGCTCTTGGCCGCCGCCGCCTTCCGGTACGCCTCGACCGCCGCGCGCGGACTGGCGTGCCCGCCGGTCCAGACGTCCTTCGCCCCCGCCGGCCAGGCGGCCGGCACCAGCGTGTCGACCAGCTCGTGCTCGGGAGCCAGCACCAGGTAGGTGGCCCCGAAGACGGTGTCCGGGCGGGTGGTGAAGACCCTGATCCGGGCGTCGCCCGCCGCACCGGGGTCGGTGGTCGAGGTCGGGAAGTCGAGGTGTGCGCCCTGCGACCGGCCGATCCAGTTGCGCTGCATCAGCTTGATCGGCTCGGGCCAGTCCAGGGTGTCCAGGTCGTCCAGCAGCCGGTCACCGTACGCGGTGATCCGCATCATCCACTGCTTCAGGTTGCGCTTGAAGACCGGGAAGTTGCCCCGCTCGGAGCGGCCGTCGGCGGTGACCTCCTCGTTGGCCAGCACGGTGCCCAGCCCCGGGCACCAGTTCACCGGCGCCTGCGAGACGTACGCCAGCCGGTGGTCGTCGACGACCGCCCGCTGCTCGGCCCCGGTCAGCTCGGCCCAGGGGCGGCCGTCCGGGGTGGGCCGGGTGCCGCCGGCGAACTCGGCGACCAGCTCGGCGACCGGGCGGGCCCGGCGGGCGTCGGCGTCGTACCAGGAGTTGAAGACCTGCAGGAAGATCCACTGGGTCCAGCGGTAGAAGTCGGTGTCGATGGTCGCCACCGCGCGCCGCTCGTCGTGGGCCAGCCCCAGCCGGCGTAGCTGCGCCTTGTACCGCTCGATGTTCGCCACCGTGGTGGTGCGCGGGTGGGTGCCGGTCTGCACCGCGTACTGCTCGGCGGGCAGGCCGAACGCGTCGAAGCCCATCGCGTGCAGCACGTTACGGCCGGCCATCCGCTGGTAGCGGGCGAAGCAGTCGGTGCCGATGTAGCCCAGCGGGTGACCGACGTGCAGCCCCGCGCCGGACGGGTACGGGAACATGTCGAGCACGTACAGCTTGTCCGCGCCCGCCCTCGGGTGGTCCGGATCGGCCAGCGGGCCGGTCGGGTTCGGAGCGTGGAAGGTGCCCTCCCGCGCCCAGGTGTCCTGCCACCGGCGCTCGATCTCGTCGGCCAGGGCCGCGGTGTACCGGAACGGGGGAATGTCGCCCGCCGGTGCGGCTGCCTCACTCATGGCGTCTCCTTGGCGCGGTCATGTCGGATATGGGGAGCCCTGCTGCGGGCACAAAAAAGCCCCTCGCGCAGGAGGGGCCGCCGTGCTGTCGCGCGTCAGCGCATCAGCACGGCCCGGTAAGAAGCAGGAAGACTCCAGCCATGAACGGCAGTGTACCCCGCTCCGCCGGCCGGCGGGTCGCCCGCCCGTCCGCATGATCACCGCCGGTGACCACCCGACGCGTCAGCGTCCCCCGACCTGACGAATATCCGGCGCTCACCCGGCTGTCTTCCGGCAGGGGTCGGCGATCACCGTAAACATGGTTAGCCTGAGAGACCAGTGAGATTCCTGCGGCAGACGAGGCTCTCCCGTCGCGAACCGAACGGCGGGTCCAGGTGCTCTTAACAGGGCTGCCGTTCCGGCGACGAGGAGGAGGCCCGTGACACAACAGACCTGGGACGAGGTGGGTGGCGTGCTGCCCCACGACGAGTTCCGCGCCGCCAGCGAGGCCATCGTGGCCAACATCGAGCAGGTCATCGAGGGCAAGACGGCGACCGTGCGGCTCGCCCTGGCCGTCCTGCTCGCCGAGGGTCACCTGCTGATCGAGGACGTCCCAGGCGTCGGCAAGACCAAGCTGGCCAAGGCGCTGGCCCGGTCGATCGACTGCTCGGTCCGCCGGATCCAGTTCACCCCCGACCTGCTGCCCAGCGACGTCACCGGGGTCAGCGTCTACAACCAGGAGACGCACGACTTCGAGTTCCGTCCGGGTGCCGTCTTCGCCAACCTGGTGGTCGGCGACGAGATCAACCGGGCCTCGCCGAAGACCCAGTCCGCCCTGCTGGAGTGCATGGAGGAACGGCAGGTCACCGTCGACGGCGTCACCTACCAGCTCCAGACGCCGTTCATGGTGATCGCCACCCAGAACCCGATCGAGATGGAGGGCACCTACCCCCTCCCCGAGGCGCAACGCGACCGGTTCACCGCGCGCATCGCGATGGGCTACCCGGGCCCGGAGGCCGAGCTGGCCATGTTGGACGGCCACGGCGCCGCCGACCCGCTCCAGGAGCTGCGCCCGGTGTCCGACGCCGACACCGTCCGCCGGCTGATCGCCACCGTCCGTCAGGTGCACGTCGCCGACGCGGTGAAGCAGTACGCCGTCGACCTGGTCACCGCCACCCGGGAGGCCCCCGACCTGCGTCTCGGCGCGTCCCCCCGGGCCACCCTCCAGCTCCTGCGCACCGCCCGTGCGGTGGCCGCCCTGGAGGGCCGCGACTACGTCCTGCCCGACGACCTCCAGGCCCTCGCGGTGCCGGTGCTGGCGCACCGGATCATCCCCACCGCCGACGCCCAACTGGCCCGGCGCACCACCGACGCGATCGTCGCCGAGCTGGTGCACCGGCTGGCCCTGCCACAGGACCGCAAGCGCGCCACCCCGTACGACGCGCCCCGGCCCGCCGCCGGCAACGGTCGTCCCCCGTTCGAGCCGCGGAGGCCGTGACGTGCGTGACGGGCTGCGTGGCCTGACTACCCGGGGCCGCTCGTTCCTGGCGGCGGCGATCGCGGCGGCCATCTCCGCCGCCATCCTCGGCGAACGGGACCTGCTCCGGGTGGCCGTGCTGCTCGCCGTCCTGCCGCTGCTGGCCGCGCTCTACGTCGGCCGGACCCGGTACAAGCTGGCCTGCAACCGCTCGCTGGAACCGCACCGGGTGCCGGTCGGCGCCGCCTCCCGGGTGGTGCTGCGGTTGCAGAACCTGTCCCGGCTGCCCACCGGCACCCTGCTGCTGGAGGACCGGCTGCCGTACGCGCTGGGCAGCCGCCCCCGGGTGGTGCTGGAGCGGCTCGGCGCACACCAGGCCAGCTCGGTGGCGTACACGGTCCGCGCCGACGTGCGCGGCCGGTACGAGGTGGGCCCGCTGGTGGTCCGGATGACCGACCCGTTCGGGCTCTGCGAGCTGAGCCGGGCCTTCCCCAGCACCGACCACCTGACCGTCATCCCCCAGGTCACCCCGCTGCCCTCGGTACGCCTGCCCGGCGAGTACGCCGGCAGCGGCGACAGCCGGGCCCGGTCGGTGGCCGTACACGGCGAGGACGACGCCGCCACCCGCGAGTACCGGATGGGCGACGACCTGCGCCGGGTGCACTGGAAGTCGACCGCCCGCACCGGCGAGCTGATGGTGCGCCGCGAGGAGCAGCCCTGGGAGAGCCGGGCCACCGTGGTGCTGGACACCCGGGCGTACGGCCACCGTGGCGACGGCCCGACGGCCAGCTTCGAGTGGGCGGTCTCCGCCGCCGCCAGCGTCGCGTCGCACCTGCGGCAGGCCGGTTACAAGCTGCGCCTGGTCACCGGGTCCGGGGCGGACGTCGACGCCACCGAGGCCGCCGGGGACGGGCTGCTGCTCGACCACCTCGCCGACGTACGGCTGGACCAGCGCGGCGACGTCGCGAGCCTGGTGCAGCGGGTCCGCCAACGCGCCGACGGCGGCCTGATCATCGCCCTGTTCGGCGCCCTGAACGCCACCGAGGCGGAGCTGCTCGGCGGGCTGCGGGGCAGCGGGGCGACCTGCGTCGGGTTCCTGCTCAACAGCTCCACCTGGCTCAACCTGCCGGAGAAGGCCCGGTTCGAGGCCGAGCAGACGCACGCCGCCGCCGCGCTGACCCTGTTGCAGGGCGGGTGGCGGGTGATCGGGGTGGACCACGACGGTCAGCTTCCGGCGCTCTGGCCACAGGCGGGACGCGGTTCGCAGGGCTTCGCGCTGCGCGCGGCGCTCGCCGAGACGGTGGCCGGGGGCGTGCGATGAGTCGCCGCCGGCGTACGACCACAGGAGGGTGACGTCGTGATCGCGTCCCGGAACCTCGGCTTCGTGGCCGCCGCGGCGACCCTGCTCGCCGCGGCCCCGCTGTCGTCGATCTTCGAGCGGTGGACCTGGCTGATCCAGGCCGCCATCGCGGTCGCCGTGGTGGCCGGCGTGGCCGCGTTGACCCGGCTGGTCCGGGCCCCGCTCTGGGGTCAGGTGCTGGGCATGCTGGCCGGCCTGCTGCTGGCCCTGACCTGGCTCTTCCCCAGCGGCGGCGAGCTGATCGCGTTCCTGCCCACCCCGGCGACCCTGGCCCACTTCGGCGGGCTGTTGCAGGGCTCCCTACAGGACATGCGCTCGTACGGGGTCAAGGTGCCGGACACCAACCCGCTGCTCTTCGTCACCGTGCTCGGGGTGGGCGCGGTGGCGGTCGTGGTCGACCTGCTCGCGGTCGGGCTGCGCCGGCCGGCGCTGGCCGGGCTGCCCATGCTGGCCATCTACTCGGTGCCGGTCGCGGTCTACGTGGACAGCGTCCCCGCGATTCCGTTCGTGGTCGGCGCCAGCGGCTACCTGTGGCTGCTGGTCACCGACAACGTCGACCGGGTACGCCGGTTCGGCCGCCGGTTCACCGGCGAGGGACGCGACGTGGACGTCTGGGAGTCGTCCCCGCTGGCCGCCGCCGGCCGGCGGCTGGCGGTGGTCGGGGTGGCGTTGGCCGTGGCGCTGCCGCTGGCCGTGCCAGGAATGACCGGCGGGCTGCTGGACCAGCTCAACTCGGCCGGCGACGGCACCGGCAACGGGCGGCCGGGCCAGGGCGGCAGCCCCGGCCGGATCGACCTCTTCGCGTCGCTCAGCGGGCAGCTCAACCAGTCCGAGGTGACCGACATGCTCAAGGTCACCACGACCGAGCCGAGCCCGTTCTACCTGCGCTTCGGGGTCGCCGACGAACTGCGTCCGGACGGGTTCCGGGTGCGTACGCCGAACGGCCGGCCGGTCAACCGGCAGCTCACCGACCCGACGGACCGGGCCGGGCGGGGGGTGGAGCAGCAGACGTACCGGGCGACCGTGGAGGTCAGCCGAACCCTGAACATGCCGTTCATGCCGGTCTACGCCGACCCGGTCACCGTCGAGGGGCTCAACGGCAACTGGTCGTACGACGCCAACCTCGGGGTGATCTTCTCCAACCGGGACAGTTCCCGGGGCAAGCGCTACTCGTTCGAGTACCTGCGCTCGACGTACACCCCGGCGGCGCTGCGGACGGCCCGGTCGCTGCCGGCCGAGCACCCGATCACCCTCCAACAGACCCAGACCCCCGCCGTGCGGGAGGTCGAGCTGCTGGTCACCCGACTGGTGGAGGGAAAGTCCACCGAGTACGACAAGGTCCGGGCGATCTACGACTACTTCTCCCGGGAGAACGGCTTCAGCTACTCGCTGAGCACCAAGGGCGGCACCAGCGGCAAGGAGATCGTCGACTTCCTCACCAACAAGGTCGGCTACTGCCAGCAGTACGCGGCGGCGATGGCCTGGCTGGTCCGGGCCGCCGGCATCCCGGCCCGGGTCGCCTTCGGGTTCACCAACGGCAGCAACACCGACGGTGACACCTACACGCTGACCAACCGGAACCTGCACGCCTGGACGGAGGTCTACTTCGACGGGATGGGCTGGGTGCCGTTCGACGCCACCCCGGCGTACGGCGTGCAGGGCTCCACCCGGTCGACCTGGGCGCCGGACAGCGACGCCCCCGACCCGGAGCCCACCGACACCACCGCCCCGGCCGCCCCGGGCGACCCGGGCGCGTCGGCCGGACCACAGCGCGACGACGCCGCCGACAAGGAAACCGACACCGGGTTCGACCCGAACACCGGCGCCCCCGTCCAACGTGTCCCGAGCTGGCCCTGGTGGACGGTGGGCGTACTGCTCGCGCTGCTGGCGCTGCTGGCCCTACCGGCGCTGCGCCGGCGGGCCCTGCGCCGACGGCGGCACAGCCGCCCCGCCCCGGTGCTGGCCGGTGCGCCCACCGTCGACGGCACCCCGATGGTGGTGGTGGGCGCGGACGCCGAACGGGCCCGGGCGGACGCCCACGCCGCCTGGGACGAACTGCTGGACACCCTGGTCGACTACCGGGTCCCGATCGACCGGACGGAAACCCCCCGGGCAACCGCCGAACGCCTGGTCCGGGACGCGGTCAGCGAGGACGCCGACTCGTCGACGGCGGTCCGGCTGCTCGGCCGGGCCGAGGAACGGGCCCGGTACGCCCGCGACCCGCTCACCGGTGAGCCGCTGCACCCGGCCCTGCGCACGGTCCGCAGCACCCTCGCCGCCCGGTCGGACCGGCGGACCAGGTTCCTCGCCGCCGTACTCCCACCCTCGGTGCTGCTGCGCTGGCGGCTGGCGCTGGGGAACACCTCGTCCCGGCTGGTGACGACCTCCGGCCAGGTCCGCCGCGTGCTGCTGCGCTGGAACCCCCGCCGGCTACTGGCCACCCGCCGCGCCTGACCCCGCCCCACCACCCGCCCTCGCCCTCGCCCTCGCCGGCCATGATCGTGCTCGATCCTGGATGTAGTGGTATCCCGCGACGGGAAGGCCACTACATCCACGATCGAGCACGATCATGGAAGGGCTGAGGCGCAGGCATGTAGCGGCCCAGGCAATCTGCCACTCCCGACAAAGATCCACTCCGGTTCGCCGATGTGGCGGTGTCGGCGACACTCGGATCCCGCCACATCGCCGAACCGGCGACCGAGACCGGCGACCGGCGACCGGGGCCTGGCGCCTGCTGGCGGCTGGCGGCCGGCGACTGGTGACCGGGGCCGGCGGCTGGCGACTGGCGGCCGGCGACTGGGGCCGGCGGCCGGCGGCCGGCGACTGGGGCCGGCGGCTGGGCTGGCGGCGCGTCAAGCGGCAAGCACGCGTCGACCTGGCAACGACCAGCGCGTGGCCGGGCACAACGACGGGAAGGGGTAGGAGGACGCACCAGGACGGTTGTGCCGGCTCGTGGCCAGGCTGCCGGCCGGGCCGGCTCTGTGATTCTGGTCGGAACGATGCGCCTTACCGGGGAGAATGGCCACGAGCAGGTACCGCCGGGCGGCCAGCCGGATCCGGACGTGGCGGTACGAACG
>NZ_JBIVRQ010000003.1:227993-248499 GCF_044755745.1 Micromonospora sp. NPDC092111 | reverse complement strand
GGTACGACGGACGTGGCGGTACGACGGACGTGGCGGTACGACGGACGTGGCGGTACGACGGACGTGGCGGTACGACGGACGTGGCGGTACGACGGACGTGGCGGTACGACGGAGGTGGCCAGACCTCGTCCGGCACCGCCGTCGCAGGGGACGCCCGCCACCTCAGCAGTGGACGGGGTTCAGCGATGTCCCTCCGGACGCTGACGCCACCGGTCCTCCATGCGGTCCAGCAGCGACGGCCGACGGCCGCCACGGCCACGCGGGCGACGACGACTCGTCGTACCGCCCACCACGTGCAGGTCCGGTGATTGTGCCCGCCGGTGCGACTGCACGGCGTAACCCAGCGCGGCCAGCATGACGACGAACCCCGCCACTGCCAGCGGCGGAGTCTTGATCACCGCGCCGTAGACCAACAGGGCCAGGCCGACGATAACCACGCCGGCAGCGACGAGCAGGCGACGCCGCGCGTGGAAACGCGGGTCGCTGGCGCGCACGGCCGAGGCGAATTTGGGGTCCTCGGCAAGCGACCGCTCGATCTGCTCGAACAGCCGCTGCTCGTGCTCCGAGAGCGGCACGGCACTCCTCCCCGGTCACGTTGGTCGGCCCGGACGGGCCGACAGACCGTGGCAGCCAACCGGCTGCTTACCGCCAAGTCTACGAGGGGGGTCGCGCGTCGGAAAGCGGGACGACCTACGGCCCGGTGCTAATTTCGCCGCGCCGGGGATCACGCTTGCCGAGCAGACTGGCCGGACCTATGACGGACCGCCCGAATCGGGCAGCCGCGGCGTCGGCTGCCGCTTCCGCCTCCCGCCAGCCCCGCTCGGGCGCGCCGAGGGTGAGCTGCCTCGGCGTGTCGGCCGCCCCGGCCAGGCCCTCCACCCGGACGCCGACCAGCCGGACCGGCTCTCCCGGGTCGAGCGCGGTCCAGAGCGCCCAGGCGGTGTCGAACATCTCGCGGGCCACGTCGGTCGGCACGCCGAGGGTGCGGGACCGGTTGACGGTGCGGAAATCGGACAGTCGTACCTTGAGCGAGATCGTCCGGCCGACCTGGCCGGCCCGGCGCAGCCGGGCACCCACCTTCTCGCTGAGGGCCAGCAACGCCCGGCGGATCTCGCGGGGGTCGACCACGTCGACGTCGAAGGTCATCTCGGCGCCGATCGACTTCTCCACCTGCTCCGGGCTGACCGCGCGGGGGTCGCGCCCCCGGGCCAGCTCGTGCAGGTGGGTCGCGGACGCCACGCCGAGCGCCTTGCGCAGCATCCCGACGGGTGCCTCGGCCAGGTCGCCGATGGTGGCCAGGCCGAGCCGGCGCAGCGTCTCGGCGGACCGCTCCCCCACCCCC
This sequence comes from Micromonospora sp. NPDC092111, assembly GCF_044755745.1. NCBI lineage: Bacteria > Bacillati > Actinomycetota > Actinomycetes > Micromonosporales > Micromonosporaceae > Micromonospora > Micromonospora sp. NPDC092111. The sequence goes on along the minus strand of NZ_JBIVRQ010000003.1, from coordinate 247,157 downwards.
CACAGCGCGTCGACCGGCAGCGGGTGGAGGAACTCCAGCACCCGGTCGGCCGGCACCACGAGCAGGCCGTCCGGCTTGGCCCGGGTGGAGCCGAGCTTCGCCACGAACTTGCTGGGCGCCACCCCGACCGAACAGGTCAGCGCCTGCTCCGCCGCCACCCGGGCGCGGATCCGGCGGGCGATGGCGGCCGGCGGGCCGAACAGCCGGCGGGCACCCCGCACGTCGAGGAACGCCTCGTCCAGGGAGAGCGGCTCGACCAGCGGGGTGACGTCCCGGAAGATCCGCATCACCGCACCGGAGGCCGTCTGGTAGGCCGCGAAGTCGGGGGGCAGGTAGACCGCGTGCGGGCAGAGCGCCCGGGCCCGGGCGGTGGGCATGGCGCTGCGGACGCCGTACCGGCGGGCCTGGTAGCTGGCGGAGCTGACCACGCCGCGCGGCCCGATCCCGCCGACCACCACCGGCCGGCCCCGCAGCTCGGGCCGGCGGCGCACCTCGACGGAGGCGAAGAAGGCGTCCATGTCGACGTGCAGGATGGGGCTGGCCGAATCGTCGGCGTCCGGCCCGAAGCGCGGGTCACCGCCGCGCGGCAACGACTGACTCCGACCCATTCCCGCAGGCTAGCCGCCCGGTACGACAGCCTCCCACCCTCACCGTCGACACTCGGGACCAGCTCGACGACCACCGCTGGTGGCCCGGGCGGGCGACTGCCCGGACGACTCAGCCCCGGACCACCAGCAGCGGAACGGTCATCTCCGTCGCGGTGTCCGCCCCGTGGTACGCCACCAGCCGGGACACCGCCGGCGGCTCGGCCCGGGTGGCCAGCACCGCGTACGTGTCGCGGCAGGTCACCACCACGTCGCCGACCCGGCGCAGGTGCTCCTCGCCCACCGGGCCGAACCAGCCGTCGGCCACCACCTGTTCACGGGTACGCACCCGGGCGGCCGGGCCGAGCACCGCCGACCAGGTGGCCACCACGTCGTCCACCGCGCCCGGCACGACGTGCAGGTAGCGCACCCGGGGCTCGCCGGCGACCACCCGGATGCCGGCCCGCAGCCGCAGGTCGGTGTCCAGGTCGAAGCGGTGCGCCGCCGGCACGTCGAGCTGGCCGTGATCGGCGGTGACCAGCAGCGCGGCGTCCGGCGGCAGCCCGTCGACGAGTCGGGCGAGCAGCCCGTCCACCTCGGCGGCGGCGACCCGCCACGGTGTCGAGTCGACCCCGCTGAGGTGGCCGTGCCGGTCCAGGTCGGGGTGGTAGCCGGAGACCAGGGTGGGGCCGGTTCCGGCGGTCAGTGCCGCCAGCATCGTCCGGGCGAGGGCGTCCACCCCGGCGGCGCCCCGGTAGTCGCCGCCCCGGTTGGCGGCCAGGGTCAGCCCGCTGCCGGCGTACTCGGGGCGGCTCACCACGGTCACCGCGACCCCGGCGGCGCGGGCCCGCTGCCACTGGGTGCGTACCGGTTGCCAGCGCAGCGGGTCCGGGTCGCCGTCCCACTCGATGTGGTTGAGCACCCGGTCGGTGCCGGGCACCCGGACGGTGAAGCCGAGCACCCCGTGCGCGCCGGGGGCCGCTCCCGCGCCCAGGGTCACCAGGCTGGTCGGGGTGGTGGAGGGGAAGCCCGAGGTCAGCGGCCGGCCCACCGTCGCGGCCAGCCCGGCCAGGGTCGGGGCGTACCGGGCCGCGGTGGGAATCTGGTACCAGCCGAGGCCGTCGACGAGCAGCACGGCGATCCGGCGCACCCCGGCCAGCCCCGGGGCGAGCCCGAGCAGGTCGACCGCGCCCGGCACGCCCAGCACGGCCAGGGCGCTCGGCAGCACGTCGGCCAGGCTCCCGCCGCCGTAGCGCGGTGGCACGGTGTCCAACGGTCCGACCTGGGCGGCGTGGCGGGTCGCGCCGGTGGCGTCCGCCTCCGCCGCGCCGTCGGGAGCGGAGCCCCGGGCCCGCGCCGGACCCGGCGGATCCGTGGCGGCCGGACCGGGCGGGGTCGTGGCGGCCGGACCGGGCGGGGTCGGGGGTGCCGTAGGGGCCGGACCGGGCGGACCCGTGGGGGCCGGGTGTGGACCGTCCGATCCGGTGGTCATGCCGGGCGGCGGGCGAAGAGGTGCAGTTGGGCGGCGAGATCCCGGTACGGCGAGATCCCGGCCAGCGCCCGTTCCAGCTCGACCAGGGCGCCCGGCTGACCGTCGGCGACGACCGCGGGCAGCAGGTCGGCGAGGACGCGTACCCCGTGGATCTCCTCCACGGCGAGCCCGGCGGCGCGCAGCAGCGCGGCGGCGCCCTCGGCGTCGAAGCGGCGGCGCTGGGTGTCGCGCGGGCCGGCGGAGCCGTCCGGGGCGGCGGCCAGCGCGGCGGCGACGGCCAGGTGGCCGTTCATCGCCCGGCTCAGCACGGCGGCGGCCCGACCGGCGACCAGCACGCTCGCCGCCCCGCCGGGGCGCAGGGCGGTGGCCAGCGCGGACGCCACCGGCGCGGGGTCGTCGACCACCTCCAGCACGGAGTGGCAGAGGACCAGGTCGACGGTGGCCGGCTCGACCAGACCGGACATCGCGTCGCCGTCGCCCTGCACGGCGCGTACCCGGTCGGCGACCCCGGCCTCGGCGGCCCGGCGGGTCAGCGCGGCGAGCGCGTCGGGACTGGCGTCGACCACCGTGACCCGGTGCCCGGCCTGGGCGAGCGGGACGGCGAAACCGCCGGTGCCACCGCCGACGTCGAGCACGGTCAGCTCGGCGCCGGCACGCCGGTCCAGCTCGGCGGCGAGCACCGACCAGATGACAGCGGTACGGGGGGTCAGCGGCGGCCCGGCGAACCGGCCTCGGGTGGTCTGTTCCACCCGGTCGAGCCTAGTCACCCGCGCCACCCGACCCCCCGCTGGCGGTGCCGGCCGGTACTCAGGACTCCCCGCCGCCGGCGGGGTCCTCCTCCGCCCGGGACCGGCGGGTGTTCGCCACCGGCCCCTCGGTCACCTGGTACTCACGCGGTTCGGCGTCCTGGATTGGCGCCCAGCCGGCACCCAGCCGGGTACGTCGGGCGTTCGCCACTCCACCGGTGTACGTGCTGTCCAGCGTCACTGGTCTTCCCCCCTGCCGCGAGCGGGCCACTCTGCCCGCACGTGCCGGAAGTCTCCCGTCTTGCGGCCCGGAAAACCGTAATGTGGATCACTCCGGTCACCGGAAGTCGCGGGACGTGGGCGCCACCGGCGGCGCGATCGCGTCCAACCGGTCGGCGGTGAGGCTGGTGACCCCCTCGTACCGCTGCAACCGGCCACGGACCACGAGTGCGGCGCTGGTGCGGGCGATTCGACGGTAGCGCTGCCACAGCCCCGGGGAGCAAGTGACATTGAGCATCCCGGTCTCGTCCTCCAGGTTGAGGAAGGTGACCCCGCCGGCGGTGGCCGGGCGCTGCCGGTGGGTGACGATCCCGCCGACCCGGATCCGCCGACCCGGCTCCACCCGGCCGAGCCGGGCGATCGGCACCGCGCCCAGGGCGTCCAGCCGGTCCCGGATGAACCGGGCCGGGTGGCTCTCCGGGGACAGGCCGGTGGCCCACACGTCGGCCACGAGGCGGTCCACCGCCTCCATCCCGGGCAGGGTGGGCGCCGCCGCGCCGGTCACCGTGCCGGGCAGCCGGCCCGGCCGGTCCTGGGCCGCCGCCCCGGCGGCCCACAGCGCCTGCCGTCGGGTCAGCCCGAAACAGGCGAAGGCGTCCGCGGTGGCCAGCGCCTCAAGCTGCGCGGCGGTGAGACCCACCCGCCGGGCCAGGTCCGGCATGTCCCGGTACGGCCCGCACGCCGTCCGCTCCGCCTCGATCCGCTCGGCCACCCCGTCGCCGAGGGTACGGACCCCGCCCAGCCCCAGCCGGACGGCCGGCCCGCCCAGCCCCCACTCGTGCGGCGGCTCCCCGGCCCGGCTCCCCCACCGGGTGTGCGGGGTGGACTCCAGCACCGCCTTCGCCCCGCTGGCGTTGACGTCCGGCCGGCGCACCTGCACACCGTGCCGGCGGGCGTCGTCGACCAGGGTCTGCGGCGAGTAGAAGCCCATCGGCTGGGCGTTGAGCAGGGCGGCCAGGAACGGCCCCGGGTGGTAGCGCTTGAGCCAGGAGCTGGCGTACACCAGGTAGGCGAAGCTCATCGCGTGGCTCTCCGGAAAGCCGTAGCTGGCGAACGCGGTGAGCTTGCGGTAGACGTCGTCGGCCAGTTCACCGGTGATGCCCCGCTCGGCCATCCCGGCGTAGAGCCGGTCGGCGAGCTGCGCCATCCGCTGCACCGACCGTTTCGCCCCCATCGCCCGGCGGAGCTGGTCGGCCCCGGCCGCGTCGAAGCCGGCCAGGTCGATGGCGAGCTGCATCAACTGCTCCTGGAACAGCGGCACACCGAGGGTCTTCTCCAGCGCGTTGCGCATCAGCGGGTGCGGGAACGTCACCGGCTCCTGGCCGTTCTTGCGCCGGATGAACGGGTGCACCGAGCCACCCTGGATCGGGCCGGGCCGGATCAGCGCCACCTCCACCACCAGGTCGTAGAACTCGCGCGGCCTGAGCCTCGGCAGGGTGGCCATCTGGGCGCGGCTCTCCACCTGGAACACCCCGACCGAGTCGGCCCGGCAGAGCATCTCGTAGACCTCCGGGTCGTCCAGGGTCATGTCGCCCAGGTCGAGGATCTCGCCGATCATGTCGTAGCCGTAGTGCAGGGCGGAGAGCATGCCCAGGCCGAGCAGGTCGAACTTGACCAGCCCGACGGCGGCGCAGTCGTCCTTGTCCCACTGGAGCACGCTGCGGCCGGGCATCCGGCCCCACTCCACCGGGCACACCTCGATCACCGGCCGGTCGCAGATCACCATGCCGCCGGAGTGGATGCCCAGGTGCCGGGGGAAGGTCTGCAACTCGTTGGCGTACGCCACCACCTGCTCGGGGATGTCCGCCACGTCGACGGCGGCGATCGAACCCCAGCGGTCGATCTGCTTGCTCCAGGCGTCCTGCTGGCCGGGCGAGTAGCCGAACGCCTTCGCCACGTCCCGCACCGCCGACCGGGGCCGGTACGAGATGACGTTGGCGACCTGGGCGGTGTGCTCCCGGCCGTACCGGGCGTAGACGTGCTGGATCACCTCCTCCCGCCGGTCGGACTCGATGTCCACGTCGATGTCGGGCGGCCCGTCCCGCTCCGGGGCGAGGAAGCGTTCGAAGAGCAGCCGGTGCCGGACGGCGTCCACGTTGGTGATCCGCAGCGCGTAGCAGACCGCCGAGTTGGCCGCCGAGCCCCGGCCCTGGCAGTAGATGTCCTGCTGGCGGCAGAACGCGACGATGTCGTAGACCACCAGGAAGTAGCCGGGGAAGCCCAGCTCGTCGATCATCCGCAGCTCGTGTGCCAACTGCCCGTACGCCTCGGGGTGCGCCTCGGGCGGGCCGTAGCGCTCCCGCGCGCCGTCCATGGTCAGCTTGCGCAGCCAGCTCATCTCGGTGTGCCCCGCCGGCACCGGGTACGCCGGCAGCCGCGGCGCGACCAGTTGCAGGTCGAAGGCGAGTTCCGCGCCGAACTCGGCGGCCCGGGCCACCGCCCCCGGGTAGCCGGCGAACCGGGCCGCCATCTCCGCGCCGCTGCGCAGGTGGGCGGTGGCGGCGGCGGGCAGCCAGCCGTCCACCTCGTCCAGGCTGCGCCGGGCCCTGACGGCGGCCACGGTGGTGGCCAGCCGGCGCCGGCCCGGGGTGGCGTAGTGCACGTTGTTGCTGGCGACCGTGGGCAGCCCGGCGGCGGCGGCCAGCTCGGCGAGGGCGTCGTTGCGGTCGGCGTCGACCGGGTGCCCGTGGTCGGTCAGCTCCACCGCCACCGTCTCCGCGCCGAACAACGCGGTGAGCCGGTCCAACTCCCGGGCCGCCGCGTCGACCCCCTCGGTGAGCAGCGCCGCCGGCACGTGCCCCTTGCGGCAGCCGGTCAGCACCAGCACGTGGTCGCGCAGCTCGGCGGCGACCTCCTCCAGCTCCCCGTAGAGCGGACGGCCCTTCTCGCCGCCGCGGAGCTGGGCCCGGGAGATGGTGGCGGCCAGCCGGGCGTACCCCTCGTGGCCATGGGCGAGCAGCAGCAGGTGCCGGCCCCACGGGTCCGGCTCGCCGTTCTGCGGGCCGGGCAGCCCCAACGACAGCTCCGCGCCGAAGACCGTCGGCAGGTGCAGCGCGCGGGCCGCCTCGGCGAACCGGACCACGCCGTAGAACCCGTCGTGGTCGGTGACGGCCAGCGCGGTCAGCCCCAGGCGGGTGGCCTCCTCGGCCAGCTCCTCCGGGTGGCTGGCCCCGTCGAGGAAGCTGAAGTTGGTGTGCGCGTGCAGCTCGGCGTAGGGCACCGTGCCGTCCGGACGGGTCAGCTCCGGCGGCGCGTACTGCTCACGGCTGCGGCTCCAGGCCGGTGAGTCGCCGCCATCGGCGTCGACCGCGAGCGGGTCCACCACGTGCAGGTGCCGCGCCTCCCGCGACCGCCCCCCGGTGGCCCCGTCCCCGGCCCGCCCGCCGCCGGGACGACCGGAGAGCACCCGTTCCAGCTCCGACCACGGCAGCTCGGGATTGTGGAAGCTCACCGGACCGCTCTCCGGTGGAGTGGCGTCGACATCTTGCCGACTCGACTCCGGTCGGGTCGTGGTGCGGTCGGGGTACGGGGTGCGGGGCGGGAGTCAGTCATAGATCGCCTCCACCAGCCACTGACCGGCCTCGACGGCCAACAGCAGGGCGGCCCCGTCGGCGAGGCAGACCTGGAACCGGGCCCGTCGCCTGGCCTCGGCCGGAGCCCACCAGCGCTCGTCCACCGGCCACGGACCGGCCCAGCCGACGATCTTCACCGGGGCGGACGTACCGACGACCAGCCGGGCGGGCGCGGCGCTCACCGCCAGCCGGGCGCTGACCACCACCGGCTCGCCGGCGGCGTCGTGCACGGTCGCGGCGAGCGGGACGGGCAGCACCACGGCCGGCGCTGGCGGGGGCAGCCGCCCCGGCCAGGGCGGGACGGCGTTCCCACCGCGCACGCCCCCGGTGCCAGCCACCCGCCCAGCGCCAGCCACCCGCCCGACGTCGGCGACCTGCCCGACGCCAGCGATTCGTCCGACGTCGGCGACCCGCTCGGCGCCGGCGACCCGACCGGGTGCCGCCCCGACCTGGCCCGGTGCCGCCCCGACCTGGCCCGGTGTCCCCACCGACGAGCCGGCGCGGGCGCTGCCCGGCCGGTCCGGGGCGGGCCCGGCGACAGCAGCCACAGCACACGAAGGGAGCGAGGCACCAGCCACACCCGACGAGGAGAGCGGGCGGCCAGCCGCACCCGTGCCGGCCCGCACGCCGGGCGACGGGACGCCGCCGGGTCGTTCGACGGGCTCGCCCGGCAGGGGTGGCGGGCCGGGCCGGGCGGGCAGCCGCTCGTCCCCCCACGGGACCAGGCGGGTCTGGTCGGCCGGCGACCGGCCGCCGCCCAGTACGGCGGTGACCACCGACTCCGGCCCGAGCATGCCCTGCACCCGACTCAACGCCCGGTGTGCCCGGTCCCGTTCCTCGCCGGCCTCCCCCCACAGGCCGGGTTGCAGCCCCGCGCGGGTCAACAACCCGTCGGGGAGCAGCCGCAGCCGGATGATCCCGGCGGTCGGCCGGGCCGGGCGGGCACCGGCCCGGCCGGTGCTGCCGGAGAGCCAGCCGTCGAGCTGCCAGCGCACCCGGTCGGCGATGGCGGCGGCGGTGAGCAGTCCGTCGTGCCGCCAGACCCGGTGCAGTTCCTGGCCGTGCGCGGTGACCGCCTCGATGCCGAGCCGGGTGCAGGCCAGCCCGTGCCCGGCGAGCCGGTCGTGTAGCTGCTCGGCGAGCACCCGGGCGGCGAAGGCCGCCGCGTCGACCCGGTCGAGGGGATCGTCGTAGTCGGTGGTGACCGCCAGGTCGACCGGGGGTCGCCGGACGGCGAGCGGTCGGTGGTCCCGCCCGGCGGCGAGCCGATGGGCGAGCGCCCCGTCGAAGCCGAACCGGGCCAGTACGTCGCCGGCGGGCAGCGCGGCGAAGTCGCCGAGGGTCCGTACGCCGAGCCGGCGCAGCAGGTCGGCCAGGGCCGGGCGGTCGACCGCCTCGACCGGCAGCCCGGCGAGGAACTCCGGCGTCCCGCCCGGTGCCACCACCTGGCCGGTGCGCGCGGCCAGACCGGCGGCGAAGACCCCGTCGGCGATGCCGACCTGGCTCTCCACCGCGCAGGACTGGGCCACCTGCTCGACGATCCGCTCGGCGGCCGCCTCCTCGCCGCCGAGGTAGCGGGCGGGACCACGGGCGGCGAGCGCGCAGGCCCCGGGGCGGACCACCTCGACCCCGGCAGCGACCTCCTCGACGGCGGCGACGACCGGTTCGAAGGCCCGGACGTCCCGGCCGGGGTCATGGTCGACCACGGTCAGTCGGGGGCAGCGCCCCTGCGCCTCCCGGCGGCGCAGGCCCCGACGTACCCCCTCGGCGCGGGCCTGTTCGGAGCAGGCCACCACCCGGTTGGCGTGCAGCACCGCCACCGGGCCGGTGGCGGGCACCCCGTCGACGATCTCGGCGGCGAGCACCGGCCAGTCCGGGCACCAGAGCAGCAGGGTGCGTACCGGCGCGCCGGTCACGCCGGCCCGACCACGGTGAGCGCACCCGGCCGGGACCCGACGGCCGGTACGGACGAGGCGACCGACGCCACCGGACGGACCGGCCCGGACGAGGTGACCGGCGGGACCGGACGGGACCGGACGGCGGCAGCGCGGGCCCTGGCGGGAACGGCACCGACCACGGTGGGGGTGGGCCGGGGGATGACCCGGGTGAGGGCATCGCCGGGCAGCCAGACCTTGACCTCCTTCGGGCGGGCCGCAGCCCCGCGCCCGCGCGCCGACACGGTGACCTCACGGCGGCGCAGCCGCCCCCGACCGGGGCCGAGCCCCTCCCAGACTCCCCGGGTCACCTGGAGGGTGACGTCCGCACCGGTCCACCGGCCGTACGGGACGAGCACGCAGCCCCGCTGCCGGGCGCGGGCGGCCAGCCGGTCGGCCACCGACGCGGAGACGCTGTGCGGCACGGCGGTCACCACCACGTCGACCCCGTCGATCAGCGCGGCGACCACGGTGGGCCACTCCGGACCGGGATGGGGCACCAGGGCCAGCCGGTCGAGGGCGATGCCGACCTCGGCGGCGGCGCCGGCCCCGAAGGTGGGCACCCCGACCACCGCGCACCAGGAACCGGCCCGGGACGCCTCGGCGAGCAGCGCCAGCACCAGGGAGGTGCCGCCGCTGTGCCGGGGCTGGCCGGTGGAGACCGCGATCGTGCTGCCCCGGCGCAGCCCCCGGTGGGGCAGCAGGCCGGTCAGTTCGGGGGCCACCGGGAGCAGCCGGTGACCGCCCGCCGGATCCGGCGCGCTCGCCGGGCGCACCAGACCGGCCAGTGCGGCGGTACCGACCACCATGCGGCCCGCCATCGGACCAACCCCCCGTCGTGTCGTTGCTGGATCAGGTGCCCGCCGTGAGCGGACGGAGCTGGCGTCCGGGCCCGCGCGGGCAGTCGTGAGCTGCCGGGCGAGCCCGGCGGGTAGTGGCCCAGGTGCCGGGCCGGCGGTGGTGTCGGCGAGGACCCGGGCGTGCCCGGGTCAGGCGGCGAGGCCGTCGAGGGTGGGTTGGTGGGCGAGCCCGAGCGCGGTCTCCACCACCGCCACGAACTGCCCGGCGGCCCGGAGCAGGTCGTCGGCCTCCCGGGCGCTCACCACCCGGGGTATGCCGGCTTCGGCGGCGGCGCGCTTGCCGGCGCCGGCGGCGAAGTAGCGGGACCACTCGTCCAACTCGGGGGCGACCGTGGTGAGCAGCACCCAGACGCTGGTGATCCGGTGCCGGCGGGCGGGCGCGGGCCGGGCGCGGGCGGCGAGCAGGGCGGCGGCGGCGCGCAGCGCGGCCAGGTGGGCGGCGGCGTAGCGCAGCCCGTCGGGGCGGGTCTGGGCGGCCTCGGCCAGCCCGTGCCGGGCGACCGCGAGGAGTTGGGCCGGGGTGCGGTGCGGCAGCACGTGCGCGGGCACCGTCGGTGCCTGGGCCGGGTTGGTCGGCATGACTGTCTCCTCCGCGTGACCGGGTCGGGCGCGGCGCGCGGCGGAGGGATCCACCGGCGGCACGCCCGGGACGGGTGGTGCGGAGGAAGACGCACCGGGTGGAGGCCGGCCGGGTGTGGACGCTTCCCCACACCACACCCGGCCGGCGAACCGGCGGGTTCGTCGCCCGCTGCCCGGGGGTCGTGGGCGGCGGGCGACGACCTGCCTTGACGGGACCGGGCTCGCGACTGCCCGGAACCACGGTGCGGTCCGCGAAACCGCACCTCCCCGGGCCGGTGCCGCGAAACACCACTCCCGGGCGTTGGAACGGGTGTGCGACCGAATCGAACACTCGTTCTAACTGCCCTGACAGTACACCCTGCCTCCGACGAAAACGCAACGTGTGGCGGACGGCGTGCCGCGCCGATTCTCAGCCCACGCACAGCGACGGCAAAGGGTGGCCCGAGTTCGTCCCCGCAGGGTGGAGCCTGTGAGAGAACGAGCCGCCGAGACGGCCCTCGGATGAGCGCCACCGTCCTGGACCGGCGTACCCCGCACCGGCCGCTGCCCACCGCGCCCGGCTGGTGGGCCGACGTCGCCGGCGGCGCGGCCGTGCTCAGCCTGCTGGTCGTCACCGCGCTCTGGACCGCCGACCGGGGGGTGCAGGAGCTGCTCTCCGGAGCGGCCACCGGTCTCACCTCCGCCGGCCGGCTCACCGGCCTGCTCAGCGCCGACCTGATGCTCATCCAGGTGGTGCTGATGGCCCGGGTGCCGCTGGTCGAACGGCGCTTCGGCCAGGACCGAATCGCCCGCTGGCACCGCCTCGCCGGCTTCACCTCCTTCCACCTGCTGCTGACCCACGTGCTGCTGACCACCCTCGGTTACGCCGGCACCGCCCGGGAGAACGTGGTCACCGAGGCGTGGCTGCTGGTCACCGAGTACCCCGGGATGCTGCTGGCCACCGCCGCGCTGGCCCTGCTGGTGCTGGTCGTGGTCACCTCGATCCGGGCCGCCCGCCGCCGGCTGCGCTACGAGTCCTGGCACCTGCTGCACCTGTACGCGTACCTGGGGATCGGGCTGGCGCTGCCGCACCAGCTCTGGACCGGCGCGGACTTCGTCTCGTCGACCGCCGCCCGGGCGTACTGGTGGACGGCGTACCTGGCGGCGCTGGGCAGCGTGCTGGTGTTCCGGCTCGGCCTGCCGGCGTACCGCTCGCTGCGGCACCGGGTCGAGGTCGCCGCGGTGGTCCCCGAGGCGCCCGGGGTCACCTCGGTCTGGCTGCGCGGCCGGGACCTGCACCGGCTGCCGGTCCGGGCCGGACAGTTCTTCGGCTGGCGGTTCCTCACCGGACCCGGCTGGTCCCGGGCACACCCGTACTCGCTGTCCGCGCCGCCGTCGGGCGACCTGATGCGGATCACCGTCAAGGACCTCGGCGACGACAGCTCCCGGGTGGCCGCCCTGCGACCGGGCACCCGGGTGCTGCTGGAGGGGCCGTACGGGCGGCTGACCGGGGAGCACTGGCGCGGCGGCGGGATCACCCTGCTCGCCTGCGGCGTCGGCATCACCCCGCTGCTGGCCCTGCTCTGGGAGCTGCCGTACGCCCCCGGGCAGGCGGTGCTGCTCTACCGCGCGCGTACCCCGCAGGAGCTGGCCTTCCGGGCGGAGCTGGAGCGGCTCGCGGCGGAGCGCGGCGTGCTGGTCCACTACCTGGTCGGCCCGCGTGGGCGGCGACCGGCCTGGCTGCCCGCGTACGCGGAGGGGCTGGCCGACGCCGAGGCGCTGCGCCGGCTCTCCCCCGACATCGCCACCCACGACGTCTACCTGTGCGGCCCGGACGGCTGGATCGACGCGGCGCGGGCCGCCACCCGGGCCGCCGGGGTGCCCGACCGGCACACCCATCACGAACGTTTCGCCTGGTGACGGGCGGTAGAGGAGGATCCATGCGACGGATCACCGGCTGGCTGCTCGGCACGGTGGCCACCCTGGTCCTGCTGTTCAGCTACAAGACCAGCACCATGGGTGCCGGCGGGGAGACCAGCGCCGTCGCGGCCGGCGGCGACCGCGGCGGCGCGAGCGTCGGCTCCGGGGGTACGTCCGCCGACCAGGGCACCCCGTCGGACGGCTCCGGCTCGGCGAACGGCGGCAGCGGCGGCAGCTACGACGGGTCGGTGGCGCACACCCGGTGGGGGCCGGTGCAGGTCCGGATCACCGTGGCCGGCGGGAGGATCACCGACGTCAGCGCACTCCAGGTGCCCGACGGCAACTTCCGGGACCAGCAGATCAACGACTACGCGGTGCCCATCCTGCGGCAGGCGGCGCTCACCGCGCAGAGCGCCCGGATCGACACCGTCTCCGGGGCGACCGTCACCAGTGACGGCTACCGCGAATCCCTCCAGGCCGCCATCGACGCGGCACACCTGAAGTGAGCCCGACGATGAACCTGGCGGCGGAGCTGGACCGGCGGGCCTGGGTGGTGCAGGTGATGGGGCTGCCGGTGAGCGTGCACCTGCGCGGCCCGGACGTGCACGACGACGCGGTCGCCGCCCGGGTGGAACGGGTCTTCGCCGAGCTGCGCGCGGTCGACGCGACGTTCAGCACGTACCGGCCGGACAGCGAGATCGGGCGGCTGGCCGGCCGGTCACCCGACCCGGCCACCGCCGGCCCGCTGGTCCGCGAGGTGGTGGAGCTGTGCGACCTGGCCCGGGTGCGCACCGGCGGCCGGTTCGACGCGCGCCGGTTGCCGCTGCCCACCGGCGGCGCCGGGTACGACCCGTCCGGGCTGGTCAAGGCGTGGGCGGTGCAGCGGGCGGCCGGCTGGCTGGCCGACCTGTCGGGACACGACCTGTGCCTCAACGCCGGCGGGGACGTGCTGCTGCACGCCGGGGCGGACCGGCCGGCCTGGCGAGTCGGCATCGAGGACCCGGACCGCCCGGGCCGGCTGCTGGACGCGCTGGACCGGCGCGACGGCGCGGTCGCCACCTCCGGCACCGCCCGACGCGGGGCACACATCGTGGACCCGCGCACCGGACGGCCGGCGACCGCGCTGCGGTCGGTCACCGTGGTCGGGCCGGAACTGCTCTGGGCCGACGTGTACGCCACCGCCGCGATGACCCGCGACGCCGACGACGCGCTGGCCTGGCTGACCGGCCTGGCCGGCCACGAGGCGCTGCTGGTGGCCGCCGATGGTCGGGTCCGGGCCACCCCGGACTGGCCCGGCGACCGACCGGCGACGCGGACCCGCGCCGGATAGTCGGACCGGACCGCCGGCCCCGCCTGGCCGAGTGGGCCGGGCCGGACCCGGCGTGGCCGGGTGCGGGCCGCCGGGGCGTACCGGAGACAATGGAGCACATGCAGTCACACCCGAACGTGCAGGCGGTGCAGCGGGCGCTCGACGAGGCGGGCGCGCACGACGGTTCCGGCGCGGCCAGCCAGGTCCACCTGCTGCCCGAGGCGGCGCACACCGCCGCCGCGGCGGCCGGGGCGCTCGGCGTCGACGTCGGCGCCATCGCCAACTCCCTCGTCTTCGAGGCCGACGGCGCCCCGCTGCTGGTGCTCACCTCCGGCGCGCACCGGGTGGACACCGCCGGCCTGGCCGCCTCGCTCGGGGTGACCCGGCTACGCCGGGCCAGCCCCGACTTCGTCAGGGAGCACACCGGCCAGGTGATCGGCGGGGTCTCCCCGGTCGGGCACCCCGGGCCGCTGCGCACCCTGGTCGACACCGCCCTGACCGGGTACGACGAGGTGTGGGCCGCCGGTGGGGTGCCCCAGGCGGTCTTCCCCACCACGTACGCGGAGCTGCTGCGGATCACCGGCGGCACGGCGGCAGAAGTGGCGTGAACACCACCCCGGAACTGGTCACCCTGCACGTCTGGCGGATCCCCCGGACCGCCGTCGGCCGGGCGCTGGCCCGGATGGCACGGCATCCGCGTCACCTGCGGCGCACCCCCGGCGTACGGTTCGGCAAGCTGCTCGGCACCGGGACCGGCACCGGCTTCGGCCCCGGTGACGCCGACCTGACCCGGTGGGCCGCCCTGGTGGTGTGGGACTCCCCCGCCCTGGCGGCCGGCTTCGACGGCTCGCCGGTGGGCCGGTCCTGGGCCCGCATCGCCCACTCGTCGGCCCGGCTGGAGCTGCGCCCGGTGACCAGCCGGGGCGAGTGGTCCGGCCGGCGTCCGTTCGGCGAGCCGGCGGGCGGCCGGGTCGACGGGCCGGTGCTGGCGCTGACCCGGGCCCGGCTGCGTCCGCGCCGCGCGGTCACCTTCTGGAAGGCGGTCCCGCCGGTCGCCGCCGCGCTGCGCGCCGCGCCGGGGCTGCTCGCCCGGTTCGGCGTCGGCGAGGCCCCGCTGGGCTGGCAGGGCACGGTCAGCGTGTGGCGTCACCCGACGGACCTCGTGGCGTTCGCGTACCGTCACCCGGAGCATCGGGCGGCGATCACCCGCACCCCCACCGAGGGGTGGTACGCGGAGGAGCTCTTCGCCCGCTTCGAGGTGCGCGACGTGGTCGGCGACCGGTCGGTGCTGGGATGGGTCGCCGACGGTGACCCGCAACCGTGAGAGGACACGCATGAGGTTGGTGCGGTGGACGCCGGAGGATCTCGTCCGGCGGCTCGACGACGTGGTCGCCGTCTACGGGGAGGCGATGGGCTACCGCACCGACCTGCTGGAGGCCCGGCGCGGCTACATCGCCACCCACACCCGACGGCCCGGGTTCCGCGCCGTCGCCAGCCTCACCACCGAGGGCCACCTGGCCGGTTTCGGGTACGGCTACCTCGGCGCGGCCGGGCAGTGGTGGCACGACCAGGTCCACCGGGCGCTGACCCCGGACGCCCGGCGGCGCTGGCTCACCGACTGCTTCGAGGTCGTCGAGTTGCACGTCCGACCGCCCGCGCAGGGGCACGGCCTGGGCGGCCGGCAGCTCACCGCCCTGCTCACCCTCGCCGAGGGGACGACCACCCTGCTGTCCACCCCCGAGGCCGACGAGCGGACGTCCCGGGCCTGGCGGCTGTACCGGCGGTTCGGCTTCGTCGACGTGCTGCGGCACTTCCACTTCCCCGGCGACGAGCGGCCGTTCGGGGTGCTCGGCCGGGACCTGCCGCTGGTCGCCCCCGACCCGCCGGGTCCGGCCGCGCCGTGACCCGCCGGCACGTCCCCTGGGCGCTGCTGGCCGTCCTGGTCCTCGCCCAGATCTGCTATCCGCTCACCGGCGGCACCACCCGGGCCCGGCTGACCGTCGCCACGGTCGTCCTCGGCTACCTGCTCTCCGTCGGCCACGCGCTGCTCAGCCGGGGTCCGCGTACGGCGGCGGCGCTGGTCGCGGTCGCCACCGGAGGCGGGTTCGCGATCGAGGCGCTGGGGGTGGCCACCGGATTCCCGTTCGGCAGCTACGACTACTCGGGCGAGCTGGGGCCGAAGCTGGCCGGGGTGCCGCTGATCATCCCGCTCGCCTGGACCTGGATGGCCTGGCCGGCCTGGCTGGCGGCCGTCCGGCTGACCACGCCCGGTCGCCGGGCAGCCGACGACGGGTGGGGCCGGCGCGTCGGGCGGATCGCGTTGGCCGCCGTCGGGCTGGCCGGCTGGGACCTCTTCCTCGACCCGCAGATGGTGGCCGAGGGGTACTGGGTGTGGCGGGGCGCCACCCCGGCACTACCCGGGTTGCCCGGCGTCCCGGTCAGCAACTACCTGGGCTGGCTGCTCTTCGCGGTGCTGCTGATGGCCGCGCTGCGCCCGCTGGCCGGGCCGGCCGTCGCGGTCACCGACGGTCGTGACGACCCGATGTTCGCGCTCTACCTCTGGACGTACCTCTCCAGCGTGCTGGCCCACGCCGTGTTCCTCCGGCTGCCCGCCTCGGCCGCCTGGGGCGCGGCCGGCATGGCGCTGGCGGCGGTGCCGCTGGCGGTGACGCTGCTCCGCGCCCGCCGGCACCACGCCGTCCGGCCGGCACCGGACCGGCCCGGCGTCGACGCGCCGGCATGACCGTCGCCGCCCTCGTCCTGGCCGTCGCGGTGGTCGTGCTGACCGCGCACACCTGGGTCAACGCCGGCCGCTGGCTGCGCCGGCCCACCGGCGGGCCGGTCGCCGTCACCGAGCCGGTGGCGGTGCTGCTGCCGCTGCGCGACGAGGCGGACCGGCTCACCCCGTGCCTACGCGCGCTGCTCGCCCAGCAGGGCGTTCCGGGGCTGCGGATCGTGGTGCTCGACGACGGCTCGACCGACGGCACCGCCGAGCTGGTCCGCGCGGTGGCCGGCGACGACCCCCGGGTCACCCTGCTCAGCGGGGTCGCACCGCCGCCGGGCTGGCTGGGCAAGCCGTACGCCTGCCACCAGCTCGCCGGCCGGGCCGATCCGGCCGCCACCGCGCTCGCCTTCGTCGACGCGGACGTGGTGCTCACCCCGTACGCGGTCGCGGCGGCGGTGACCGAGCTGCGCGCGGCCGGGGTGACGCTGCTGTCGGCGTACCCGAGGATTCTGGTGCGGACGGCGGCCGACCGGCTGGTGCAGCCGCTGTTGCAGTGGTTGTGGCTGACCTTCCTGCCGCTGCGCGCGATGGAACGCTCGGCGCGGCCGTCGCTGGCCGCCGCCGGCGGGCAGTTCCTGGTGGTGGACCGGGCCGGGTACGCGCGGGCCGGCGGACACGCGGCGGTCGCCGACCAGGTGCTGGAGGACATCGGGCTGGCCCGCGCGGTCAAGCGCTCCGGCGGGCGGATCGCCCTCGCCGACGGTTCCCGGCTGGCCGCCTGCCGGATGTACGAGACCTGGCCGCAGCTACGCGACGGCTACACCAAGTCGCTCTGGGCCACCTTCGGCCATCCGGGCGCCGCCGCGACGGTGGTGACCCTGCTGCTCCTGCTCTACACCGCGCCGCCGCTGGTCACCGTGGTGGCACTGGCGGCCGGCGCGCCGGTGGTGGCCGGGCTCGCCGCGGCGGCGTACGCGGCGGGGGTCGCCGGGCGGGTGCGCAGCGCCCGGGCCACCGGCGGACGGGCCTGGCCCGACGCGCTGGCACACCCCGTGTCGGTCGTGGTCCTCGGTTGGTTGACCCTGCGGTCGTACCATCTGCGGAAGCGGCGACGCCTGTCCTGGCGTGGTCGTCCGGTCAGCTAGGAGGACGGGCATGGCGCGGATCGTGGTCATCGGCGCCGGCGTGGGCGGGCTGGCCACCGCCGCCCGGCTGGCCGTCACCGGGCACCAGGTGACCGTCTTCGAACGGTCCGGCACCGTCGGCGGCAAGCTCGGCCGGTACGTCCACCACACCACGGCGGGCACGTTCCACTTCGACACCGGGCCGAGCCTGCTCACCCTGCCGCAGGTCTTCCACGACCTGTTCGAGGCGACCGGGGCGAAGCTCGACGAGTACCTGGACCTGACCCCGCTGGACCCGATCGTGCGGCACGTCTTCCCCGGCGGGGGGCCGACCCTCGACTCGTGCGCCGACCCGGACGAGTTCGTCGCCCGGATCGGCGCGGCGCTGGGCGGCCGGTCCGCCGCCGACTGGCAGCGGCTGTGGCGGCGGGCCGCCCGGGTCTGGGCAGCCTCGCACCGGGACATCCTGCGCCGTCCCGTCGACTCCCCCCGCGACCTGGCCGCGTTGGCCTGGCGGCTGGGCGACCTGGCCGCCATCGGCCCCGGCCGCACCCTGCGCGGGCTGGGCCGCAGCCACCTGTCCGACCCCCGGCTGCGGATGCTGCTCGACCGGTACGCCACCTACACCGGCGCCGACCCGCGCCGCGCCCCGGCCGCGCTGGTCGCCGTCCCCTACGCCGAGCTGACCTTCGGCGGCTGGTACCTGCGCGGCGGGCTGGGCACCCTCGCCGACGCGCTGCTGTCGCGCTGCCTGGACCTGGGCGTGACGGTGCGCACCGGGGAGACGGTCACCCGGATCGACGCCGCCGGCGGCCGGGTCCACGGGGTACGCCTGGCCGGCGTCGCCGCACCCGTACCCGCCGACGTGGTGGTCGCCAACGCCGACGCGCTCACCGTCTACCGGGACCTGCTGCCCCACCCGCGCCGGCTGGCCGGGCTGACCGACCGCAGCCTGGCCGGGTTCGTGCTGCTGCTCGGGGTACGCGGCGACTCCGGGCTGGCCCACCACAACGTCTTCTTCCCCGGCGACCACGACGCCGAGTTCGACGCCGTCTTCGGCGACCCGGGGCGCGGGATCCGGGCCCGGCCGGCACCCGACCCGACGGTCTTCGTCACCGTCGCCGACGACCCGACAATCCGTCCGGACGGGCACGAGGCGTGGTTCGTGCTGGTCAACGCCGCCCGCCACGGCACCGCCACCGGCGCCGTGGACTGGCGCCGGCCGGGGCTCGCCGACAGGTACGCCGACCGGATCCTCGACGTGCTCGCCGAGCGGGGCGTGGACGTACGGGACCGGCTGATGTTCCGGGAGATCCGCACCCCGGCCGACCTGGACGCGGCCACCGCCGCACCCGGCGGGTCGATCTACGGCACGGCCGGCGGCCTGCTCCGCCCGGCGAACCGGGGCCCGGCCCACGGGCTGTGGCTGGTCGGCGGCTCCAGCCACCCGGGCGGCGGGCTACCCATGGTCGCCATGTCGGCACAGATCGTCGCCGACGAGATCGGCCCCGCCTGGTAAACCCGGTCAGGTCGGGGCCGGCCCGGGGGTCGGGGCCGGGCCAGGCCAGGTCGGGCCAGGGTAGGGCCGGGCCGGGCCGGGCCGGGCCGGGGCCGGGCCAGGCCAGGGCCGGGCCAGGGCCGGGCCAGGGCCGGGCCAGGCC
Organism: Micromonospora sp. NPDC092111; assembly: GCF_044755745.1. Taxonomy (NCBI): domain Bacteria; kingdom Bacillati; phylum Actinomycetota; class Actinomycetes; order Micromonosporales; family Micromonosporaceae; genus Micromonospora; species Micromonospora sp. NPDC092111. The sequence goes on along the minus strand of NZ_JBIVRQ010000003.1, from coordinate 228,393 downwards.
AGGGCCGGGCCAGGCCAGGGCCGGGCCAGGCCAGGGCCGGGCCAGGGCCGGGCCAGGGCCGGGCCAGGCCAGGTCGGGCCAGGCCAGGTCGGGCCAGGTCGGGCCAGGCCAGGTCGGGCCAGGTCGGGCCAGGCCAGGTCGGGCCGGGCCAGGTCGGGGCCCGGGCCGGGCCAGGTCGGGGCCGGGTCGGGCCAGGTCGGGGCCGGGTCGGGTCGGGATCGGGCCAGGTCGGGGCCGGGCCGGCAGCTATATCGGCGAAGTGGCGGTATTCGATCCCCGGGACACCGCCACTTCGCCGACATTGAGTCGATCATCGCCATCGGCGCTGGGTGGCGGGAGTGCACGGACCGGAGCGGAACGCGCGAGCGGAAGCGCAGTGCGCGAGCGCGGGCGGAGTACG
>NZ_JBIVRQ010000003.1:199966-227901 GCF_044755745.1 Micromonospora sp. NPDC092111 | reverse complement strand
GGAGTACGCGAGCGCGGGCGGAGTACGCGAGCGCGGGCGGAGTACGCGAGCGCGGGCGGAGTACGCGAGCGCGGGCGGAGTACGCGAGCGCGGGCGGAGTACGCGAGCGCGGGCGCGGGTCAGCCGGCGTCGACAAGGGCGCGGCGGACGGTGGAGAGAAGCTGTCCCAGGCCGAACCCGGCCAGCAGCACCCAGACGGCGGTGGCCATGGTGATGGTGCCGGCGGCCAGGTCGGGGTCGATCAGCCCGGTCAGCCCGGCCAGCAGCAGCCCGACCAGGGCGACGCAGACCCGGGTGGGCCGCTCCCCCACGGTGATCGCGCCGAGTTCCCGCATCCCGGCGGCGACCGCGCGGGCGCGGACGTACTCGTGCAGCCAGGAGAGCGCGCCGGCCGCGACCACCATCGCGCCGGGTGCCCCGACCAGCCAGAACGCGACCAGCCAGGCGATCTCACCGAGCCGATCGGCGACCGAGTCGTAGACGTAACCGAGCCGGGTGGTCCGGCCGGTGGCCACCGCGACCGCGCCGTCGACGCTGTCGGCGACCGAGGCGAGCAGCACGAACAGCGCCCCCACGATCGGCCCCTGCGTCGACCGGACGCTGAACAGCGGCACGCAGAGGCAGAGCAGCACCCCGGCCACCGTCACCGCGGTCGGACTGACCCGCAGCCGACCCAGCACGTATCCGACGTGGTACGCGAAGCGCAGCCAGGCACGGACCACCGGTGCCGCGACCCGGGGGTCGAAGCCACCGTGCAACCGTGCCCACGCGGTCGCGTACTCGTCCCATCTCAGCCGTGTGCCCACCATGGATCAACCGTCGTGGCGTGGTTCAGGTGTCGGGGTCGGCGCGTTCACACCCGGGCGTCGGCCCGCAGGCTGCGCCACACCTCCCGGGTCGCGGGCGAGCGGTTGAGGGTGATGAAGTGGATGCCCGGCACCCCCTCGTCGAGCAGCCTGGCGCACATCTCGCTGGCCTGTTCGACGCCGAGCCGGCGCACCGCCTCCGGGTCGTCGGCGATCCGCTCGAACCGCTCGGCCAGCCCGCTCGGGAAGGGCGCGCCGGAGAGCTGCACGGACCGTTCGATGGTGCTGATCTGGGTCACCGGCATCACCCCGGCCAGGATCGGCGTGTCGCAGCCGGCCGCCGCCACCCGGTCGCGCAGCCGCAGGTAGTCGTCGGCGTCGAAGAACATCTGGGTGATGGCGAACTCCGCGCCGGCCCGGCACTTGCGGACGAAGTGCGCGGTGTCGCTCTCCACGTCGGGCGAGCGGGGATGCTTGTACGGGAAGGCGGCCACCCCGACGCTGAAGTCGCCGGCCTCCCGGACCAGCCGGACCAGGTCCTCGGCGTAGCCCACGCCCTCGGGGTGGCGTACCCACTCGCCGCCCGGGTCGCCGGGCGGGTCACCGCGTACGGCGAGCACGTTGCGTACCCCGACACCGGCCAGCCGGCCGATCACGTTGCGCAGCTCGGCGACGGAGTGGTTGACCGCGGTCAGGTGCGCCATCGGCAACAGCGTGGTCTCGGTGGCGATCCGCTCGGTCACCGCCACCGTGGTGTCGCGGGTCGAGCCGCCAGCCCCGTAGGTGATCGACACGAACGACGGGCGCAGCGACTCCAGCTCGCGGATGGCCTGCCAGAGCAGCCGCTCACCCTGGGCCGTCTTGGGCGGGAAGAACTCGAACGAGAAGGTCGGCTGACGGTCGCGGATCAGCTCCCCGATCGCCGGCTGCGGATTGGGAAGGACGGAGGGAAGACCGAGCGCCACGTGACGACTCTAGCGGGCAGCGGCGGCCGACCCCACGCACTTCCCACCAATACATCGACCACCGCAATTCCGCAGGGTGGGTCGAGGACGTGCCGACGGTCCCGCACCTTCAACCCCGCCCAGCCGAGCGCGGCCGAGCCGAGCGCGCAGGACCTCGGGGCGACGGTGAGGCGGCGACAGGACCCCTCGGCTCGGCAACAGGGGCAGCGACGCGACCGGCGGCCCAGCGCGACCGGCGGGTCCGGCGGGTCCGGCGCGACCGGTCTGGCGGGTCCGGCGCGACGCCTGAACGTCGTACCCCTGGGGTAGAACGGACGGGCGCGGGTGGCGCCGGTCGGGGGTCGGTGCCCGGGGCCACGCGCGGGGGTCAGCACCGACCGGCGGCGCGCCGGTCCGTCCTGGTGGACGGGCGGGCGTGGGCCGCGCCGACACCCGCGCCGGAGGACCGATGACCTCGCCCGACCCGAGCCTGTTCGGGCCGCTGATCACCCAGCTACGGCTGGCCCGTGGCTGGAGCCAGCAACGGCTCGCCGCCGAGCTGTGCGCCGCCGCCGGTACGCCCACGCTGACCCGACACGAGGTGTCCCGCTGGGAGCGGGCGGTACGGCTGCCGGGCGACCGCTGGCGGCAGCACCTCGCCGTCGTACTCGACGCGCCGGCCGGGCTGCTGGCCGGCGCGGCGGCGCGCAGCCGGCGGGCCGGTCCACCCGGCCCCGCCGTGGCCCGGTCCCGGGCGGCGCTGCTGGCCCTGGCGCAGCGCTGGGCGGCGAATCCGTCCGCACCCCTGCTGCTCGCCCCGGCGACGGTCCGGCGGGTAGCCGGGCCGGCAGACGAGGCCGGGGCGAGGCCGCCAGCGGACGAGGCAGCAGCGGAGCCGCCAGCGAAGAAGGCCGAAACGAGCCCGGCGGCGAAGGAGGCCGGGGCGAGGCCACCCGACGCCGCCGACCTGGCCGACCTGGCCGACCTGCGCCGGCTCGACGACCTGACCGGCGGCGTGGACCTGGCCCCCGCCGGGGCGTACCGGCTGCGGCGGGCGGCCCGCGCGCTCAGCCGGTCCGGGCCGGCGGGCCGGTGGCGGCTGCTGCCGGTACTGGCCGAGACCGCCCAGCTCGCCGGCTGGCTCGACGGCGACGCGGGTGACCTGGCCGCCGGGCTGGACGCCCACCGTCTCGGGCTGCGGGCCGCCGCCGCGACCGGCGACCGGGCGTTCGCCGGGCACGTCCTCGGCTCGGCCAGCCACCTGCTGGCCGGTGCCGGCGACGGGGAGGGCGCGCTGCTGCTGGCCCGCGCGGGGTACGCGGGTGCCCGCCAGTCGGCCAGCCGGGGGCTGCGGACGCTGCTGCTGCACCGGGTCGCGCTGGCCGCCGCGCTGACCGGCCCGGCGCCGGCCGCCCGGCAGGTCCTGGACGCCGCCCGGCGGGCGGCCGAGGCCGTCGACCCGGCGACCGAACCGCCGTGGCTGTACTGGTTGGACGGCGGCGAACTGACGGCGATGACCGGCCGCACGCTGGTCGCGCTGGGTCGGCCCGGGCCGGCCGTACCACTGCTGCGGGCCGCCGTCCGGGCCGGTCGTGGGCCGCGCGGCGCGGCGCTCTACGGCGGCTGGCTGGCCCGTGGCCTGGTCCAGCTCGGCGAGGTCGACCAGGCCGCCGAGGTGGCCGGGGCGGCGCTGCGGGACGCCGTCCGGGCCGGCTCGTCCCGGGCCGCCGCCGCGCTGGTGGAGGTCGACCGGCAGCTCGCCGCACACCGGGCCGAGCCGGCGGTACGACGCTGGCGCGGGCGGCTCGCCGCCGCCCGGCCCTTCCTGCCCCGGCGGCCGGCACCCCGCCGACCGGGGACGACGCGCCGACCCGTGGGTGGGGCGTGGCCACCGGGAACCGGCTAGCGTCGTGGCGTGACCCACGCTGCTCCCGTCTCACCCGTCGACCGCGCCGGCCTCCGTCAACGCGTCGACAAGGCCCTGACCGAGTTCCTGGCCGCCCAGCGCACCTGGTTGACCGGCGTCGACGAGGCCCTCGTGCCGGTCGCCGAGGCGATCGAGGCGTTCGTGCTCGGTGGCGGCAAGCGGCTACGGCCGGCCTTCGGGTACTGGGGGTACCGGGGGGCCGGCGGGGTGGACGCCGACCAGGTGGTGACCGCCCTGGCCGCGTTGGAGTTCGTCCAGGCCAGCGCCTTGATCCACGACGACCTGATGGACCGCTCGGACACCCGGCGCGGCGAGCCGGCGGTGCACCGGCGGTTCGCCGCCCGGCACCGGTCGTCCGGGTGGAGCGGCGACCCGGACGGTTTCGGTGACGCGGCGGCGCTCCTGCTCGGCGATCTCTGCCTGGTCTGGTCCGACGAGCTGCTGCACTCCGCCGGGCTGGACCCGCACACGGTCGCCCGCGCCCGGCCGGTCTTCGACGAGATGCGCACCGAGGTGACTGTCGGGCAGTACCTGGACGTGCTCACCCAGGCGACCGGCGACACCTCGCTGGAACGGGCCGGCAAGGTGGCCCGGTACAAGTCGGCCAAGTACACGGTCGAACGGCCGCTGCTGCTCGGCGCCGCGCTGGCCGACGCGTCCCCGGACGTGCGCATGGCGTACTCGGCGTACGGGCTGCCGCTGGGTGAGGCGTTCCAGCTCCGCGACGACGTGCTGGGAGTCTTCGGGGATCCGGCGCAGACCGGCAAGCCCGCCGGGGACGACCTGCGCGAGGGCAAGCGCACCTACCTGGTGGCGGCGGCCGTGGAGGCGGCCGACGACGCCGGTCGGGCGCTGCTGCTGGGCCGGCTCGGCGACCCGGAGCTGGACGAGTCCGGGGTGGCCCGGCTGCGGGAGCTGATCATCGCCACCGGTGCGCTGGCCCGTACCGAACAGCACATCGTCACCCTCACCGACACCGCCCTGGCCGCCCTCAGCAGCGTCGACCTCGACACCGAGGCCCGCCAGTCCCTGGTCGACCTGGCCATCGCCGCCACCCGCCGCGCCGACTGACCCCGCTCCGGCCCGCTCCAGCATGATCGTGAAGTCGGCGGCCCGACAGCGGTCGACGAGGGCCGCCGACTTCACGATCACGGGCCGGGCCGGCGGGCGGGGTGGCAATGGTCGGCAGGTCAGAAGCCGAGGGCCTGGGCGCGGCGTTTGACCTCGCGGGCGTGGTCGCCGCCGAGGGTGACCGCGCCCGTGCCACCGGAGAGGGTGTCGTCGGGCTGGTAGAGCCAGCGCAGGGCGGCCTCGTCGTCGTAGCCGGCGTCGGCGAGCAGGTTGAGCACCCCGGGCAGGTGCTTGAGCACCGTCTTGTTGGCCACCAGGTCGGCCGGGATCCGGCGGACGCCGTCGCGGCGGACGGCGATCAGCTCGCGGTCCCGGATCATCTGGTGGACCTTGCTGATCGACACATCGAGCCGCTCGGCCACGTCGGGCAGGGTCAGCCAGTCGGCCGGGTCGGTCGGGCCGGCGAGGTCGGCACCGGGGGCCTGGTCGGCGGGTACGGATTCGGTCACCGGACCACCCTGCCACGTCGCCCGCGCGGGGCTGCACCGGCACCCCTGATGGCCTGCGTCAGCATGGCGGGACGTACCGGATCGGACCCCGGCTGTAGCATCCTGTTCAACCTTCACCCTTCCGACACATAGACTGCCTGCCGATGGACACACAGGTCGCCGACACGTTGCTGGGCTCGCTGCTCGACGGGCGCTACCGCATTCGCGGTCGCGTGGCCCGTGGTGGCATGGCGACCGTGTACACCGCCACCGACGAGCGCCTGGAGCGCACCGTGGCGGTCAAGATCATTCATCCGTCCCAGGCGCCCGAGGCGCGGGCCCGGATGGCGGGCTTCCTCGACCGGTTCACCGACGAGGCCAAGACCATCGCCCGGCTGACCCATCCCAACGTGGTCGCGGTCTACGACCAGGGCATCCACAACGGCCTGCCCTACCTGGTGATGGAGTACGTCCGGGGCCGCACCCTGCGCGAGGTGCTGGCCGAGCGGCGACGGCTCAATCCCGACGAGGCGCTGGCGATCATGGAGCAGATGCTCGCCGCGATCGCCGCCGCGCACCGGGCCGGGCTGGTCCACCGCGACGTCAAGCCGGAGAACGTGCTGGTCGCCGAGGCACCCACCGGCGGCGTGGCCAACCTGGTCGACAGCGTGGTCAAGGTCGCCGACTTCGGTCTGGCGCGGGCGGTCGAGGCGAGCGCCGAGGAGGCCGACGGCAACCAGCTCATGGCGACCGTGGCGTACGTGGCGCCGGAGCTGGTCACCGACGGGCACGCCGACCCGCGCACCGACGTCTACTCGGCCGGCATCGTGCTGTTCGAGATGCTCACCGGCCGGGTCCCGTACGACGGGGACCGCCCGGTCGACGTGGCCTGGCAGCACGTCGACCGGGACGTCCCGTCCCCGTCGACGCTGGTGCCCGCCCTGCCCCGGTCGCTCGACGACCTGGTCGCCCGGGCGACCCGCCGGGACCCGGGTGGCCGTCCCGCCGACGCCGGCGCCCTGCTGGCCGAGGTGCAGGTGACCCGGGACGACCTGGGCAACCCGAACGCCCACACGGCCGTGCTGGGCCGGGTGGCCGAGGACGCGCCGGCGGTGTCCGGGCCGACCATGGTGGTGGCGGCGGTACGTCCGGTGGAACGGCCCCCCTGGGCGCGGCTGCCGGAGACGGCCGCCCAGCGCCCGCACCGGCGCCGCGCCGCACAGGGCTCCGACCTGTGGTCCCGCCTGGCCGAGCTGCGTACCCGGGTGATGGGCACCCCCCGGGGCCGGCTGTCGGTGGCCGCCGCCGTGGTGGTGCTCGGCCTGCTCGCCGCGATGGGTGGCTGGTGGGTCGGGGTGGGCCGGTACACGGTGGCCCCCGAGCTGGTGAACCTGAGCCGGGTCGAGGCGCAGGCCCAGGCCGACCGGGCCGGTTTCACCCTGGCCTTCGCCGAGCCCCGCTACGACGAGAAGATCCCCCGGGACGGCGTGGTGGCACAGAACCCGACCTCGGCCGCCAAGATCCTCAAGGGTGGCACCATCACGCTGACCCTGTCCCTGGGCCCGGAGCGGTTCCCGGTGCCGGACGTGGTCGGCAAGGAGTTCGAGCTGGCCGAAGCCGATCTCACCGACGCGAAGCTGGTGGTCACCAAGGGCACCCCCCGCTACGACGACAACCTGCCGGCCGGGGTGGTGGTGGACACCAACCCGAAGGTGGGCGCCGAGGTCAGGCCGGGCACCAAGATCACCGTCATCCTGAGCAAGGGCAGGGCCCCCATCTCGGTACCGAACCTGGTCGGCAAGAACCTCAACGACGCGCGTACCGCCCTGTCCCAGCTCGGCCTGGTGCCGGTCGAGACGTACAAGGACTCGGACAAGCCCCGCGACGAGGTCATCGGGCAGAGCCCGGCCGACGGCGCCGGGGTGGAGAAGGGCGCCCAGGTCAAGCTGGACGTCAGCAAGGGCCCGCCGCAGGTGGCCGTCCCCCGGGTGGTGGACCTGCCCTGCCAGCAGGCCAAGCAGCAGTTGGAAGGCTCGGGCTTCCCGGTGACCGTGCAGTTCAACCCGAACGGCATCGTCCGGTTCCAGAACCCGCCCGAGAACACGCAGGTGCCGCCGGGCACGCCGGTCACCCTGGGGTGCCTGTGACCACCCCCCGGGTCGGCTCGCACACCCCCACCTCGGGCGGGCTGGCCAAGGCGGCCCTGCCGTACGTCGACGCGACCGGTTCCCGGGTGGTGCAGGTCTACGTCTCCAACTCGCGCGGCTGGGCGTTGCCGGCCGGCGACCCGGTGCAGGACGCGCTCTTCCGTGACGGCTGCGCCGAACGCGACGTCCCGGTCTTCATCCACGCGTCGCTGCTGGTCAACCTCGGCTCGCCCACCCCGGCGACGGTGGAGAAGTCCGCCCAGACCCTCGCCCACGCGCTGGGCCGGGGCCAGGCGATCGGGGCGCGCGGCGTGGTGTTCCACGCCGGCAGCGCGGTCGACGCCGGGCACGCCGACGCGGCCCTGCGCCAGGTACGCGAGACGCTACTGCCGCTGCTCGACCAGACCATGGCGGCCGGCGGCCCGCTGCTGCTGGTGGAGCCGAGCGCGGGCGGGGGTCGTTCGCTGGCCTCCCGCGTCGAGCACCTCGGCCCCTACCTGGACGCGGTGGACCGGCACCCGGGCCTGGCGGTCTGCTTCGACACCTGCCACGCCTGGGCGGCCGGGCACGACCTGGCCGTCGAGGGTGGCATGACGGCGACCCTGGACACGCTGGTCGCCACCGTCGGGGCGGACCGGCTGAAGCTGGTGCACGCCAACGACTCGAAGGACCTCTGCGGCTCGACCCGGGACCGGCACGAGAACATCGGCAAGGGCAGCATCGGCGAGCCGGCGTTCGCCGAGCTGATGGCCCACCCGGCGACCGCCGGCGTCCCCATCGTGGTGGAGACCCCGTCCGAGAAGCACGAGGGCCACGCCGCCGACATCGCCACCCTCACCCGCCTCCACCCCTAACCCCACCCACCCACCCGCCCACTCCCTGCCGGGCCCGCCCCTGCTGGGCCCGCCCCCTTCGTTGATCAAGAGGTTTGCGTCACCTGCCGCTGGCATCGTGACGCAAACCTCTTGATCAACAGGGGCAGGCGGGGGGTGGGGAGGCCGGGGAGGCGGGGGGGGTTAGGTGGTTAGGAGGTGGGTGAGGACTTGGGCGGCGTGGTCGATCGCGGTGTCGTCGACGTCGAAGTGGGTGACCAGGCGGGCGGTACGCGGGCCGAGCACCGAGATCAGCACCCCCTCGGCCCGGGCGGCAGCCGCCAGGGCCTTCGCGTCGAGGGGGTGCTTGGTCAGGTCCAGCGGGACGATGTTCGTGCGCACCGGTAAGGCGAGCACGCCGTACGGGGCGACCGCCTCGGCCAGCCGGGCCGCCTTGGCGTGGTCGTCGGCGAGCCGCTCGACGTGGTGGGCGAGGGCGTACCGGCCGGCGGCGGCGAGGACGCCCACCTGGCGCATCCCGCCACCCATCCGTTTGCGCAGCACCCGGGCCCGGGTGATCTTCTCGACGCTGCCCACCACCAGTGAGCCGACCGGCGCGCCGAGGCCCTTGGACAGGCAGACCGACAGGGTGTCGAAGAGCGCGCCGTACTCGGCCAGCGGTACGCCGTCGGCGACGTGCGCGTGCCAGATCCGAGCGCCGTCGCAGTGCAGCGCCAGCCCGTCGGCGTCGGCGACCCGGCGCAGCTCGCGCAGGGTGGCCAGCGGGATCACCCCGCCGCCGCCCCGGTTGTGGGTCTGCTCGACGGCGATCGCCCGGGTCGGCACCGCGACGTAGCCGTCCGGCCGGACCATCCCGGCCACCATCTCCGGGTCGACGTCCGCGCCGACCGCGGGCCAGGTCCGCGAGGAGATCCCGCCGTACGCCGCCGCCGCGCCGACCTCGTACGTCAGCACGTGCGCGTCGGCGTCGCAGAGCAGCTCCTCGCCCGGCGGGACGACCAACTGGAGGGCGATCTGGTTGGCCATCGAGCCGGTGGGGGCGAAGAGCGCCGCCTCGTGCCCGAAGAGCGCGGCGACCTCGGCCTCCAGCGCGGTGACCGTCGGGTCCTCGCCGTAGACGTCGTCGCCGACCTCGGCGGTGGCCATCGCCTCCCGCATCCCGGCGGTGGGCCGGGTCACCGTGTCGGAGCGCAGGTCCACCAGGGTGTCCCCGCCCGTGGGGCCCGCCGTGCCCGGCACGCCCGTCTTCTCGTCAGCCACGCAGCATCTCCGCTACCAGGAAGGCCAGCTCCAACGACTGCTGGGTGTTCAGTCGCGGGTCGCAGGCGGTCTCGTACCGATCGGGCAGGTCGAGGTCCTCGATGCCCTGGGCGCCGCCGAGGCACTCGGTGACGTCCTCGCCGGTCAGCTCGACGTGGATGCCGCCGGGGTGGGTCTCCAGGCCGCGGTGCACCTCGAAGTAGCCGAGCACCTCGTCGACGATCCGGTCGAAGTGCCGGGTCTTGTAGCCGTTGGACGACTCGTGGGTGTTGCCGTGCATCGGGTCGCACTGCCAGACCACCTTCGCCCCGGCGGCGGTGACCTTGGCGACGATCGGCGGGAGGGCGTCGCGGACCCGGTGGTTGCCCATCCGACTGATCAGGGTGAGCCGGCCGGGGATGTTCTCCGGGTTGAGCTTCTCGCACAGCTCGATCGCCTCGTCCGGGGTGGTGGTCGGGCCGAGCTTCACACCGATCGGGTTGGCGATCCGGGAGATGTAGTCGATGTGCGCGCCGTCGATCTGCCGGGTCCGCTCGCCGATCCAGAGGAAGTGCCCGGACAGGCCGTACGCCCGGCGGTCGGAGACCCGGGTGAGCGCCCGGTCGTACTCCAGGGCCAGCGCCTCGTGGGAGCAGTAGAGGGTGACGGTGCGCAGCGCGTCGTCCTCGGTCATGCCGCAGGCCCGGATGAACGCGATCGCCCGGTCGATCTCCCGGGCGATCGCCTCGTAGCGCTCCCCCGCCGGGGAGTTCTTCACGAAGCCCTTGTTCCAGTCGTGCACCGCGTGCAGGTCGGCCAGCCCGCCGGCCAGGTACGCGCGGAGCATGTTCATCGCGGCGGCCGAGTTCGCGTACGCCCGGATCATGCGCTGCGGGTCGGCGGCCCGCGCCCCCGGCGTGGCCTCCAGCGCGTTGATCATGTCGCCCCGGTAGGCGGGCAGGCCACGGGCGTCGGTCGGCAGCGAGCGGGGCTTGGTGTACTGCCCGGCGACCCGGGCCACCTTGACCACCGGCAGGGACGCGCCGTAGGTGAGCACGATCGCCATCTGGAGCAGGGTGCGGGCGTTGGCCAGCAGGTGGCTCTCGGTGTTGTCGGCGAAGGTTTCGGCGCAGTCACCGCCCTGGAGCAGGAACGCCTTGCCCTCGCACACCAGCGCCAGCTTCCGCCGGAGCTGGTCGACCTCGTAGGGCGCGACCACCGACGGCACGGTGTCGAGCACCTTGCACACCTCGGCGACCTGGGCCGGGTCGGACCACGGCGGGGTCTGCTCGCGGGGCAGGTCACGCCACCGGTCGAGGCCGAGGGCGGCGTCCTCGGCCGAGTCGACGGTGGGTCGGCTGGTCTGCAGCCCGGGGCTGCTCACGGCGGGGTAGCTCAGCTGATGCCACTCATGGCGCATGGGAGAAAGCGTACGGCGACGGTCCGGACGGCCCGGCGGCGAGGGGCGTGGTTCCGGTAGTTGGGAGTCAGGGGGTGACGGACGGCTCCGGGGTGTGCCCACCGGGCTCCTCACCCGAGATGCACCAGTCGGCGCCGTCCCGGGTGACCGTGAACAACAGCGGCTTGGCGATCTTCTTGGCCGCCACCGAAACGGTCACCGAGGTGCTGACCTCCTGCCCGCGCGCGCCGGACCGGATGTCGGTGATGGTCGCCCCCGGCACCTCGAAGTGGTCGGCGAAGTCGCCGTTCGGGCCGGTCGCGGCGGCGTCGAAGCCCTCGTGCATCGGCGCGCAGAGCTGGCTGCGGCCGGCGGCGGCGTCCTTGGCGGCCATCGCGTCGAGGTATGCCTGCACCCGCTCGCGGGCCTTGGTGGCGGCCTCCTCGGCCGGGGCCCGCTCGGTGCCGCCGTCGGCCTCGTCGTCCCCGCCGATGCCGCAGCCGAGCAGGGTGAACGGCACGAGCGCCAGCAGTGCGACGCCGGTCGTGCGCAGCTTCGGGCCCATGGGTCCTCCCTGGCGTACGGATATCGGGACATGCCGAGCGGCGAGTCTGTCACATCGGACCGGTGGCATGGCAACCCGTCACGGCCCCGCCGTCTCCGTCGGCGCTCCGCGCCGTTCGGCCCGGCGGAGCGGGTCCGGGCGGGGAAGACGTGCGGACGAGGAGGACGTCCGGGCGGGGAGGGACGTGCGGGCGGGGACGGACGTGCGGGCGGGGAGGGACGTGCGGGCGGGGAGGGACCGGTGCGTGGTCCCTCCCCGCCGGGTGGGTGGTGCGTCGGCGCTCGGCTCAGCCGAGTCCGCCCTTGATGGCGCCGATCAGCTCGCCGTTGCCCGTGTCACCGGAGAGCTCCCAGAAGAAGGCGCCACCGAGGCCCTGGTTCTTCGCGTAGGTCATCTTGCCGCCGATGGTGGCCGGGGTGTCGTAGCTCCACCAGTTGCTGCCGCACTTGGCGTACGCCGTCCCGGCGATCGTGCTGGTGGCCGGGCAGGTGTTCTTGAGGACCTTGTAGTCCTCGATGCCCGCCTCGTAGGTGCCCGGAGCGGCGCCGGTGGCGGTGCCGCCCGGGGCGGCCTGGGTCACCCCGGTCCAGCCCCGGCCGTAGAACCCGATGCCGAGCAGGAGCTTGTTGGCCGGGACGCCCTTGGCCTTGAGCTTCTGGATCGCCGCGTCGGAGTTGAAGCCCTGCTGCGGGATCCCGGTGTACGAGGTGAGCGGCGAGTGCGGGGCGGTCGGGCCCTGCGCGTTGAAGGCGCCGAAGTAGTCGTAGGTCATCGGCATGAGCCAGTTCAGGTTGCCCACCGCACCCGCGTAGTCGGTGGCGTCGATCTTGCCGCCGTTGCTGCCGTCGGCGGTGATCGCGGCGGTGACCAGCGCGGACGAGCCGAACTTGGTACGCAGCGCACTGATCACGTTCTTGAAGGCGTTCGGGCCGCTGGCGTCGCACTGCAGGCCGCAGGCGTTGGGGTACTCCCAGTCGACGTCGATGCCGTCGAAGACGTCCGCCCAGCGCGGGTCCTTCACCAGGCTGTAGCAACTGTCGGCGAAGGCGGTCGGGTTCTGCGCGGCCTGGGTGAAGCCGGCCGACCAGGTCCAGCCGCCGAAGGACCAGATCACCTTCAGGTGCGGGTACATCTTCTTGAGCTTGCGGAGCTGGTTGAAGCTGCCGCGCAGCGGCTGGTCCCAGGTGTCGGCGACGCCGTCCACGCTGTCCGCCGCGGTGTACGCCTTGTCGTAGTCGGCGTAGCTGTCGCCGATGCTGCACCGACCGCCGGTGGTGTTGCCGAAGGCGTACAGGATGTGGGTGAGCTTGGCGGCGGAGCCGCTGGTGGCGATGTTCTTGACGTGGTAGTTGCGGCCGTAGACGCCCCACTCGGCGAAGTAGCCGACGACCTTCTTGTCACCGCTGGGCGGCGGGGTCGTGGGCGGGGGCGTGGTGGGTGGCGGGGTGGTCGGGGGCGTGGTCGTCGGCGGGGTCGTGGTGGGCGGCGTGGTGGTGGGCGGGGTGCCGCCCCCGCCGCACGGCGCGCCGTTGATGGTGCAGTTCAGCGGCGCCTTGTACGGCCCGGTGCCGTTGTAGCCCCAGTTGAAGCTCGCGCCCGGGGCCAGCGGCCCGGCCCAGCTCTTCTTCACCGCCACGTAGTGGTTGCCGCTGCTGGTGACGTCGGCGTCCCAGAAGCTGCTGATGGTGGTGCCGGCCGGCAGGTCGAACTCGATACGCCAGGTGCTGATGCTGGCGCTGGAGCCGTTGGCGACGGTGACCCGGCCTTCGTGCCCGGTCCCCCAGTCCTGGGCCGCGGCGAACGTCGCGGTCACACTTCCGGCGCCGAACGCCGAGGTCACTGGTACCGCCGCAACGGTCAGCGCGGCCACTGCGCCGGCCCACAGGGCGCGGCGGAGCGATCTCTTCATGTGGCGCCTCCCCAAACAGTTAGGAAACTTTCCAAATCGATGGGGAGACGCTACTCACGCCGTCATCACTTCGTCAAGATGTGCATGCATCGATTTATTGCGGCCCCGCGCGGGCGACCGCCCCGGCGCGTAGCCTCGCGGCATGACCGTCTTCGACATCGAGATCGACGCCCTGGCCGGCGGCCCCGTCGACCTGGCCGGGTACCGGGGCCGGGCGCTGCTGGTGGTGAACGTGGCCTCCCGCTGCGGCCTCACCCCGCAGTACGCCGGCCTCCAGGAGCTGTCCACCCGCTACGCCGACCGGGGCCTGGCGGTGCTCGGCGTGCCGTGCAACCAGTTCGCCGGGCAGGAGCCGGGCACAGCCGACGAGATCACCGAGTTCTGCGAGGTCAACTACGGAGTCACCTTCCCGCTGACGGAGAAGGTCGACGTCAACGGGCCGGCCCGGCATCCGCTCTACGCCGCGCTGGTCGACACCCCCGACGCCGAGGGACACACCGGGGACGTGCGGTGGAACTTCGAGAAGTTCCTCGTCGCCCCGGACGGCGCCGTCGCCGCCCGGTTCGCCCCGACGGTCACCCCGGACTCGGCCGAGCTGCGCGCCGCGATCGAACGGGTCCTCCCGACCTGAGCCGAACAGCCCACGGCCACGGCGGTGCGAGGGCCACGGCGGTGCGACGGCCGGGCCAGCCGGGCGGACCGGTGCCGACACTGTGGACCGGAGGACACCGGCCCGACTCCCCCGGTCGGACGCCCGCCGCCGGCGACCCTCCGAAGCCGACCGAGAGGCCGTGCCGGCCACCCCCGCGGGTGGCCGGCACGGCCTCGGAGAGCCGGTCGGCCCGGCAACCGGTCAGCCCGCCGCGGAGCGGAAGACCGGGTAGTAGCCGCCGGCCTGACCGGCCGCCGTCGGGTGGTACGAGATGCCGAGGTTGAGGTAGTTCAGCGCGTGCAGCCACTTCTCGCCGTAGCTGCAGAGCTGGTGCCCGACGAAGATGGACCGGACGTCGGCGAAGGTGAACCCGGCCGAGGTGGCGGCGGTACGGGTGAGGTCGTCCACCAGGTTGATGCCCTCGTTGATCTTCGCCCGGGAGGTCGCGCTGAGCCCCACGCAGACCGTGCCGAGCTGGTAGAAGACCGGGTAGCCGACGACGATCACCCGGGCCGACGGCGCCCGGGACTTGATGCCGTTGTAGACGGTGGCCAGCTTGCCGGGCAGCTCGGCGCGGGCCTTGTTCTCGGCGGCCTGCACGGCCGCGACGCACTGGGTCTCCCCCTGGAGCACGCAGGTGGTCATGATCGACGAGAAGCCGACGTCGTTGCCGCCGATGGTGACGCTGACCAGCGTGGTGTTCGAGGCGAGCGCGGAGAGCTGGCTGTTGACCACGTCGGTGGTGGTGGCCCCGGAGCAGGCCACCGACTTGTACGAGGCGGGCTTGATGTTGGTGTTGTACAGCGCCGGGTAGGCGTTGGTGCTGCGCTGGCAGGCGCCGCTCTCGGAGGTGTAGCTGTCGGCGCCGACGCCGGAGGCGTACGAGTCACCGAGGGCGACGTACCGGTCGGTGGGAGCAGCCTGGGCCGGCACCGCCATGCCGATGGTCACGCCGATGGATGCCGCGAGACTCACGGCGAGGGTCACGAGTCGGGATCTCCGCACGTCGCACTCCTGGGGGTGGGGAAGTGGTGGTGGGAGATAGATATCACTCAATCGGTCCTGAAGGGAAGGTCATCGGGCGAATGCCGGGGTCGCTAGGGGTTTATCGCCCGAAAACCACGCCCACCAAGATAACCGAGTGGAATAGTCGGGAATACGGCCCGGGCCGGGCGGGTTGGCCTGGGCATGACAACTGTGGGACTCATCGGCAGCGGCAACATCGGCGGCACCGTGGCGCGGCTGGCGGTCACCGCCGGCCACGACGTGGTGCTCAGCAACTCACGCGGACCCGAGACGCTCAAGGAGCTGGTCGACGAACTGGGCCCCCGGGCCCGGGCGGCCACCCCGGCCGAGGCGGCGGCAGCGGGCGACCTGGTCGTGGTCACCATCCCGCTGCGGGCCTACCGCGACGTTCCCGCCGAGCCGCTCGCCGGCACGACCGTCATCGACACCAACAACTACTACCCGGAGCGGGACGGGCGGTACCCGGAGCTGGACGACGAGTCGACCACCACCAGCGAGCTGCTCCAGCGGCACCTGCCCCGGTCGCGGGTGGTGAAGGGCTTCAACAACATCTACTTCAAGCACCTGCTCGGCCTGGCCCGCCCGGCCGGTGCGGCCGACCGGACCGCCCTGCCGGTCGCCGGTGACGACGCCACGGCCAAGGCCGAGGTCACCGCGTTCCTCGACTCGCTCGGCTACGACACGGTCGACGTCGGCCCGCTCGCCGAGGGCTGGCGGTTCCAGCGCGACACCAGCGCGTACGCCGCCCTCTACGCGGCCGACCCGGCGGGTGACTTCGACCAGCCCGCCCCGGTCGGCGCGGAGCGGCTGCGGGCCGCCCTGGCCGCCGCCCGGCGCTACGCCGACGGCTGACCGCTCACCCGCTCCACCGGAGGGGGGCGACACCCGGCTGCCCGGGTGCCGCCCCTCCGGCCACCGCCCGGCGGATCAGCCGGCGGCCCGCCACTCCCCGGCCAGCACCGCCCAGACCGCGATGTCGATCCGTCCCGCCGGCCCCGAGGCGACCTCGCGCAGGGTGCCCTCGTGCCGCATGCCGAGCCGCCGGGCCACCGCGATGCTGCGGACGTTGTCGACCTTGGTCCGCCACTCCACCCGGTGGATGCCGCGTTCCCGGATCGCCCAGTCCAGGATCCGGCTCGCCGCCCGGGTCACCAGGCCGCGCCCCTCCGCGCCGGGCTCCAGCCAGCAGCCCGCCTCGGCCACCCCGGACTGCGGATCGAAGGAAACGAACATCACCCCGCCGACCAGGGTGCCGTCGGCCCAGATCCCCCAGATGCCGCCGGCGTCGTCCGCCCACCGCTCGGCGTACCGGCGCAGCACGCGTCGGGCCGAGTCGAGGTCGGTGGCCACGAAGGACGCTCCCACCCAGGGGGCGATGTGCTCCCGGGCCCGGTCGAGGTGGGTCAGGAACTCCTCCGCGTGCCAGGGTGACAGCGGGCGGAGCTCGGCGGTGTCGGTCAACGCCAGCGCGAACAACGGCAACTCCTCAGCGGATCGGAACGGGCAGGCTCAGCCGCAGCGTCGGCCCGGACGTGGGCCCGTCGCACGTTGATCATGACCGGACGGTACCGGATCCGGGGACCGAACCACACCGACCGGAAACGGCGGGCCGCCCCGGGGCGTCGCCCTTGCGATCCAGTCCCGTCCACGGGACGCTGAGTGCCGGGACCCGACTACCACCCCGGAGGCGAGATGCCCCAGCTCCGTACCGCGCCGCGCCGGCTGACCGGCACCGCCGGCGCGCTCCTGCTCGGTGCCGCGCTGGCCGCCACCGGCGCCCCGCCGGCCGGTGCCGCGCCCCGCGACATCGGCTACGTCCGGCTCGCCCATCTCTCCCCCGACACCCCGGCGGTGGACGTCTACCTCTCCGCCCCCGGCGACGCGGCACCGCAGGTCTTCCCCGCCGTCGGGTACGGCGTGGTCTCCCGCTACCTACCCCTGGCGACCGGCCGCTACGCGGTGGCGATGCGCGAGGCCGGCGCCCCGGTCAGCGAGCCGCCGGTGCTCACCACCGAGGTGGCGGTCGGGGCCGGTGAGGCATACACGGTCGCCGGGGTGGGCCGCTACGCCGACCTCGGCCTGCGGGTGCTCGTCGACGACCTGAGCGCCCCGGCGCGGGGGCAGGCCAAGATCCGGGTCGTCCAGGCGTCCGTGCGGGCCCCGGTGGTCGACGTGGCGGCCACCGACGGGCCGACGATCGCCGACGCCGTCCGGTTCGCCACCACCACCGACTACCGGGAGGTGACCCCGGGTCGCTGGCGGCTGCGCCTCGGCGGCGGCAGCGGGCCGACCACGGACACCGAGGTCACCCTCGACGGCGGCCGGGTCTACTCGCTGCTGGTGCTCGACGGCAAGCGGGGCGGGCTCACCACCGAGCTGCGCGAGGACGCCCGGGGCGGCGAGGTCACCCCGGCCGGCGGGGTGCAGGCCGGGGCCGGCGGGCTGGCCGGCGGCGGGCTCGGGGCGTACCCGATGGTCGCCGGCGGGGTGCTCGCGGGGGCCGTGGTGGTCGGGACGACGGTGCTGGTGCGGCGTCGGCGGCGACCCGTCTGGTGACCGGCCGGCCCGGCTTCGCGATCCGGCGGCACCGCGACCGCCGGCCGTCGGCCGCCGGGCTGGTCGCGGCCGGCGCGGCGCTCTGCCTCGCCGCCGGCACCGGGGTCGGCCTGGCGACGGAGGCCCGGCCGGCCGCGCCCGCCGGTAGCTGGCAGCCCGGCTGCGCGGCCGGGTGCGCCACCGGTGCCGGCACCCTCCGTGCCGCGCAGGGTCCCCCCACCCGGGTACGGGTGGCGCGGATCGGCGTCGACTCCACCCTCACCACGCTCGGCCTCGACCGCGCCGGTGCCCTGGTCCCACCGGCCGAATTCGACCGGGCCGGCTGGTACGGCGGCGGCCCGGCACCCGGCGACCCGGGGCCGGCGGTGATCGCCGGGCACCTGGACTCGCGGCGCGGGCCGGCGGTCTTCGCCCGCCTCGGCGAGCTGCGCCCGGGCGACCGGATCGAGGTGTGGCGCGGCGACCGCCCGGTGTCGTTCCGCGTCACCGGCGCGCTGCGGACGCCCAAGGACGCCTTCCCCACCGCCACCGTGTACGGCCCGACACCCGGCCCCGAGCTGCGGCTGATCACCTGCGGTGGCGACTTCGACCGGCGCGTCGGCCACTATCGGGACAACGTGGTGGTCTTCGCCGTCGCCGACCCGCCGGCCGACCCGCTCTCCGGCCCGGCCGGCGGCTGACCGCGCCCCCGCCCCGGCGCGGGCTAGCCGGACCGCACCGCCCCGGCTAGGCTCCGGCGGTGCGGTTGACCAGCGTGGACGACATCGTCGCGGCCGAGCGGCGGCTCGCCGGGCGGATCGTCCGGACCCCCCTGCTGCCCTGCCCGCGACTCGGCGACGAGTTCGGTCTCGACGTCGCGGTGAAGGCGGAGAACCTCCAGCACACCGGCAGTTTCAAGACCCGGGGCGCGTTCAACGCGCTGCTCGCCCTCGCCGAACGGCAGGGGATGCCACCCGGGCTGGCCGCCTTCTCGGCGGGCAACCACGCGATGGCGGTGGCCTTCGCCGGCCACACCTTCGGGCTGCCCACGGTCGTCTGCATGCCGCCGCACGCGGTGCCCACCAAGATCGAGGCGGTCCGCCGGTGGGGCGGCGAGGTGGTCCTCACCGACGACCTGCTCACGACCTGCCGGACGCTCGCCGAGCAGCGCGGCTACCACCTGCTGCCACCGTTCGACGACCCGGACGTCATCGCCGGGCAGGCCACCGTGGGCCGCGAGATCCTGGCCGACGGCCCGCCGCCGGGCCTGGTCCTGGTGCCGGTCGGCGGTGGCGGCCTGATCAGCGGCGTGGCCGCCGCGATCCGGGCGGCGGTCCCGACCGCCCGGATCGTCGGGGTCGAACCGGCCACCGCCAACGTCGTCGGGCACGCGCTGCGCACCGGCGGCGGGATCCCGGCGGCCCGGCCGGTGTCGATGGCCGACGGGCTGGCCGCGCCGTTCGCCGGCCGGCTCACCCTGGCGCACGTCGCGGAGCTGGTCGACGACCTGGTGGAGGTCTCCGAGGAGGAGATCCGGCCCGCCTGGCGGGACCTGCTGGACGTCACCCGGCTGCCGGTCGAACCGGCCGCCGCGGTCACCCTGGCCGCGCTGCGGGCCGGCCGGGTGACGGCCGCCCCGGGCACCCGGACGGTGCTGGTCCTCAGCGGCGGGAACGTCTCCCCCGCCCTGCTGGCGACGCTGGCCTGAACCGGGCCGGCGGCCCGCCGCAGCGCCTCCTGGTTCTCCGCCGGGGTGCGGTCCGGCCGCGCTACCGGATCGGGCGGCGGCCGGCGAAGCCGCACTCGACCCGGTGGTACCAGCGCACGTCGGCATCCCCCTCCAGCCAGCACCAGAGCACCGCCCGGCCCTCGCGTTCGCCGGGGAAGTCGAGCAGCACCGGCGCGATGCCCTTGACCTGGATGTCGTGCGAGTTCAGCTCCTCCAGCACGGCGTGCAGCCGGGCCTCCAGGGCCTTCACCTCGGCCCGGCCGCCCAACGCCGACACCCCGGGGCCGGCCAGGTCGACCCGCAGCTCGGCCAGGTCCGCCCGGATGCCGATCAGCTCGTCGACGCGGGGACGCAGGGTGGCCACCAGGTAGCGCGCCTGGGCGAGAGTGAACACCGGGCCAGTATGGGGCACCCGAAGCGCCGACACCGACCCGTCACCGGCACCGGCCACCCGGTCGAGCCGGAGGCCGGGCTCAGTCGGCCTGGGCGGCCAGCTCGCGGGCCCGGTCCCGGGCCGCCTCCAACGCCGCCAGCAGCGCCGCGCGGACGCCGTGCTTCTCCAACTCGCGGACGGCGGAGATGGTGGTGCCGGCCGGGGAGGTGACCGCCTCGCGGAGCTTGACCGGGTGCTCGCCGGAGTCGCGCAGCATCACCGCCGAGCCGATCGCGGTCTGCACGATCAGCTCGTGCGCCACCTGCCGGGGCAGGCCGAGCAGGATGCCCGCGTCGATCATGGCCTCGACCAGGAGGTAGAAGTAGGCCGGCCCGGAGCCGGAGAGCGCGGTCACCGCGTCCTGCTGCGACTCGGGCACCCGCAGGGTCGCGCCGAGGGGACTGAACATCTCCTCGGCCAGGGCCAGGTGCTCGCCGGTGGCGTGCGCGCCCGCCGAGATCGCGCTCATCGCCTCGTCGACCAGGGCCGGGGTGTTGGTCATCACCCGGACCACCGGGGTGCCCTCGGGCAGCCGGCGGCTGAAGAAGCTGGTGGGCAGGCCGGCGCAGAGCGAGATGACCAGCTTGTCGGCCGGCACCTTCGGGCCGATCTCGTCCAGCAGCACGCCCGCGTCCTGCGGCTTCACCGAGATCGCCAGCACCGCCGCCTCGTCCACGGCGGTCAGGTTGTCGACCACCCGGACGCCGTAGCGGGCGGCCAGTTCCTCGGCACGGGCCGGACGGCGGGCGGTCGCCAGCAGCCGCTGGACCGGCCAGCCGGAGCGCAGCAACCCGGAGAGCATCAACTCGCCGATCTTGCCGGCGCCGATCACCGCGACCGTGTGCCTGGCGGCTGCCATCGCAGTCGTACCCCTTCCGTCGCGGACACCGGCGGCGCGGCGGGCGATCCCACCCCGCCGCCGGGTCGGGCGATCAGCTACCGAAGAAGACCTCGGCCTCTTCGTACCGCTCCAGCGGCACGGTCTTCAGCTCGCGGGTGGCCTCGGCCAGCGGAACCCGGACGATGTCCGTGCTCTGCATCGCGACCATCTTGCCCCAGTCGCCCTCGTGCGCCGCGTCGATGGCCTGGAGGCCGAGCCGGGTGGCGAGCACCCGGTCGAACGCGGTCGGGGTGCCGCCGCGCTGGATGTGGCCGAGCACGACGGTGCGGGCCTCCTTGCCGGTCTTGGCCTCCAACTGCTCGGCCAGCCACTGGCCGATGCCGCCGAGCCGGACGTGGCCGAAGGCGTCCAGCTCCTGGTTGTGCAGGACCATCTGGCCGTCCAGCGGCTGGGCGCCCTCGGCGACCACCACGATCGGGGCGTACTGGTGCTGGAAGCGCTTCTCGACGTAGCCGGCGACCTGCTCGACGTCGAACTTCCGCTCCGGCAGCAGGATCACGTTGGCGCCACCGGCCAGGCCGGCGTGCAGGGCGATCCAGCCGGCGTGCCGGCCCATCACCTCGACGACCAGGGTGCGGTGGTGGCTCTCCGCGGTGGTGTGCAGCCGGTCGATCGCCTCCATGGCGATGTTGACGGCGGTGTCGAAGCCAAAGGTGTAGTCGGTGGCGCCGAGGTCGTTGTCGATGGTCTTCGGCACGCCGACCACGTTGACGCCCAGCTCGTGCAGCTTGGTGGCGACGCCGAGGGTGTCCTCGCCGCCGATCGCGATCAACGCCTCCACGCCCTGCGCGGCGAGGTTCTCCTTGATCCGCTCCACGCCGTTCTCGATCTTGAACGGGTTGGTGCGGGACGAGCCGAGGATGGTGCCGCCGCGCGGCAGGATGCCCCGGACCTCCGGGATGCCCAGGGGCTTGGACAGGCCCTCCAGCGGGCCCTTCCACCCGTCCTGGAAGCCCACGAACTCGTGACCGTAGGTGGCGACGCCCTTGCGGACCACCGCCCGAATGACCGCGTTGAGACCTGGGCAGTCGCCGCCGCCGGTGAGCACGCCGATACGCATGATCTGCTCATCCTCCTGGAGCATCAGGTGAAGCCCGGTTAAGCCCCAGGATATGTGTCAGATCAGACCATCGGCGCCGTTGCCGGCCCGGGGCGGGCCGTCAGTGCGCACTGTAGTCGGCGTGGGTGTACGCCGACACCGCGCCCCGGCCGTCCCGCCCGCCGGGCCGCCTACCGGTCAGTAGCTGACCTCGTGGTTCTCCCCCGCCCTCGGCGGCTGCCCGGTCACCGCCGCCCTGGCGACACCGAGCAGGTTGACCACCGTGCCGCCCGGCGAGTCCCAGTACTCGGCCGCGCCGGCGTGCACCCTGAGCAGGGTCAGCCCCGGAGTGTCCAGGCCGTCCGGGAACCAGGCCCGGAGCACCGGGTGCCACAGCTCCTCGGCCCTCGCCCGGTGGTACGCCTCCTGGGCGGTGCCGGAGACCGACACCCAGGCGTGCCGCCGCGGGTCGGAGAAGCCGACGTTGACCTCCGGGTTGACCCGGATCTGGCGCACCTTCGCCGAGTCGGCGTAGGCGAAGAACCACAGGTCGCCGTCGAACTCCGCCTCCTGGAGCCCCATCGGCCGGCTGACCAGTCGGCCGTCGACGCCGGTGGTGGTCAGCATGCAGATCCGGGCGTCCCGGATCAGCTCGGTCACCCGCCGCCGGGCGTCGGTGGTGGTGGTCGGCACGTCGGCCATGGCGCACTCCCTCGGATCGGCTCGCCGACACCGTGCCCGGGACGCAACGGGTCAAACCTGCCGGCCGCCACGGGCCGTCATCGCCCGCCACCGGGCCAGGTTGTGCCGGGCGTCGACCAACGCGTCGTGCCGGTCGGCGTCGGCGTCCGGCAGCCGTGGCCGGCCCAGGTCGTCCCAGAGCTGCCGCAACTCCTTGGTGAACCGGGGGATCTCCCGGGGCAGGGCGGGCATCGCCCCCCAGAGCTGGGCCAGCACCACGTGGTCGTACGCGGCGTACCAGGCCCACAGTTCGAGCTGCTCGCCCGGACGGTCCCGGACCGGCTCCATCAGGAAGTCGTACAGCTCGTCCCGGATCGCCGACCGGGACCGCCAGGCCCGGTCGGCCGGGGACGGCAGCTTGTCCAGCACGTTGCGGCGGACCCAGGGCACGGCGCGGGAGTCGTCGAACTCGGTGGAGACCGCGTAGAACTCGCGGCCGTGCTCGTCGACCACGCCGATCGACACGAGGTCGACGGTCCGGCCGTCCTCGATGAATTCGCAGTCGTAGAAGTAGCGGTATGCCATCGCCGCCCATCCTCGCCCACCCCCCGGGATCAGCGGCGGGCGGGGGCCGTTCGGCGGCGGACGCGGGGTGGCCCGCCCCGCACGGCCGGCGGCCGGCACGACACGCCACGCCGGTGCCGCCCCGGCACCTCAGCCGGCCGTCCGCCGCAGCTCGGGAGTGTCACGGAAGTGTTTACAGGGGTGTACAGCAAGCGACTGGACCGCCATGATCTGATGTGTACCGCTACCGGACGCCGATCGGTGTCAGTTCACCTCTCAGGGGCCGTCAGGTTCACCCGGTGAGCGAGTTGTGGTCCGTGACCGGGGAGGGGTTCGGCCGTGGAGATGCGCCTGCCGGAGCCGGGTGACGCCCTCACGGGCGTGGAGATGTTCGCCGGGCTGGAGCCGGAGGTGCGCCAGCGGGTCATCGCCGCGGCCGTGCCGCGCACCTACCGCAAGGGTCAACTCCTCTTCGTCGAGAACGATCCCGGCGAGTCGCTGATCGTGCTGCGCCGGGGGGCGGTGGCGGTCTTCCGCACCGCGCCGACCGGCGAACGGGCCGTGCTGTCGGTCATCCGACCCCCCGACGTGCTCGGCGAGGTCTCCCTGTTGGACGCCTCGACCCGGTCGGCCTCGGCCGAGGCGATCGAGGACTGCGCCGCGCTCGCCCTGTCCCGTCCGGCCTTCATGGAACTGGTGCACTCCAACCCGCGCATCCTGGACGCGGTGATGCGCTCGCTGGGCGGGCTGATCCGCCGGCTCACCGAGCAGAACGCCGACCACGTCTTCCTGGACCTGCCCGGCCGGGTGGCCAAGACCCTGGTCCGGCTGGCCGGCGAGAGCCAGGCCCCGATGATCACCATCGAGCTCAACCAGAGCCAGCTCGCCGAGATGGCCGGCGGTTCCCGGCAGAGTGTCAACCAGGCGATCGGCTCCTTCGCCAGCCGGGGCTGGCTGCGCACCGAGGGCCGGCGGATCGTGGTCACCGACGTGTCGGCCCTGCGCCGGCGCGCCGGCATGAACGACCGCTGACCCGACCCTCGCCCCGGCCCGCGTGCCGGCCGCCGCCCCGAACGCCCCGCCCGGTCCCGCCGGGCCACGTCGTGCCGTCCCGGGCCACGTCGTGCCGGGCCAGGCCACGTCGTGCCGGGCCAGGCCACGTCGTGCCGGGCCAGGCCACGTCGTGCCGGGCCAGGCACGTCATGCCGGGCCAGGCACGTCATGCCGGGCCAGGCACGTCATGCCGGGCCAGGCCACGTCATGCCGGGCCACGTCGTACCGGGCCACGTCGTGCCGTACCGGGCGGGCTGCATCGGGCCTGGCCGCGTCGTGCCGTACCCGGTAGGCGGAAACGGCGCGGCCGGCGGACCCGAGGTCCGCCGGCCGCGCCGGTGGTTCACTTGCCGCTGTCGTCCGCGGGCGGTGCGCCCGGGCCGGGGCCGATCTTGCTCGGCGGTACGCCCGGACCGGGGCCGATCTTGCTCGGCGGTACGGACGGGCCAGGCCCGATCTTGCTCGGCTCGCCCGACGTGCTCGTGTCCGAGGCCGTCTGGCCGTCGGGGTTCTCCACCATGCCCTGCTCCTCCAGTCTGGCGAGAGTGACCGCGTCGACGTCGACCGTCTCCCCGGGAGACCGGACGGTTCCGTCCGGGTCGGTCCAGTAGGCGGACAGTCGAACCTGCACGGCACTCTCCTGACGGCGAACTTTCCTCGTGGGTAACACTAGTGGCGGCCGATCAGCCGCACGGTCCGCCCGCACGTCGGGTACCCGACTGAGCCGCGCGGCGGGATACTGGAATCTCCTCACGTACGGAGTTCGTCATCGACCTCAAGTGTGGACACTGCTCCCGGACGGCAGGACCGGACGACCGCTTCTGCGGCGGCTGCGGACAGGCCCTGACGCTGGACTGTGCCTCCTGCGGGCACGGCAACAGCCCGGAGGCGAACTTCTGCACCAACTGCGGCCAGCCGCTCCGCGACCACGCGGTGACGGTGCAGGAGGACCGCCGCCAGGTCAGCGTGCTCTTCATCGACATCGTCGACTTCACCACCTACGCCGAGCAGGCCGACCCGGAACAGGCCCGCAGCCTCCAGCAGGCCTACTTCGCCACCGTCCGCAAGCTGGTCCACCAGTACGGCGGGGTGGTGGAGAAGTACATCGGCGATGCGGTGATGGCGCTCTTCGGCGCCCCGGTCGCCACCGACAACGACGCGCTGCGCTGCGTACGGGCCGGGCTGGAGCTGCAACGCAACCTGGCCCGGCAGGCCGCCGGACCGCAGCCGCCGCTGGGTTTCCGAGTCGGCGTGGCCACCGGCGAGGCGCTGGTCGACCTCTCCGCCACCCGCGACGGCGGCCAGGCATTCGTCACCGGCGACGTGGTGAACACCGCCTCCCGGTTGCAGTCGCTGGCACCCCCGGGCGGCGTGGTCGTCGACGAGAGCACCTGGTCGGCCACCCGGCACGAGATGGAGTACGTCGACCGACCGCCGGTCACCCTGCGCGGTCGCTCCGCAGTGAGCCGGATCTGGCTCGCGGTCCAGGCCCGGCCACGTACCGACCCGCAGGCCGCCGAGCTGACCCCGATGGTGGACCGGGAGCACGAGCGCGGCCTGCTGGTCAGCGCCCTGCACCGCACCGTCAACGAGCGCACCTCCCAGCTCGTGACCGTGTTCGGCCCGGCCGGGGTGGGCAAGAGCCGACTGCTGCGCGAGCTGTCCCGGCACGCCGCCAACCTGCCCGGGCACCGGGTTACCTGGCTGGTCGGACAGTGCCCGCCGTTCGGCGAGAACGTCACCTACGCCGCGCTGGCGGACATCGTCAAGGGCTGGGTCGGGGTGCCGGAGACCGACGACCCGGACGCGCTACGCGACCGGCTGCGCCAGCGGCTGGGCCAGCTCGGCGACCCGCACGGCGCACGGCTGGCCGGTACGCTCGGGCCGCTGCTCGGAGTGGCCGGGGCGCGGCTGCCCCCGGGCGAGACCGAGGCGGCGTGGCGACGGTTCCTGCTCGCCCTGGCCGGGCAGGGCCCCACCGTGCTGGTCTTCGAGGACATGCACTGGGCCGACCAGGCGATGCTCACCTTCGTCGAGCAGCTCGGCGCCGCCGCCCGGGGCGTACCGCTGCTGGTGGTGGCGACCGCGCGGCCGGAGCTGCGGGAGCGACACCCGGCCTGGACCGGCACGATCAGCGGCGCGATGTCCATCTCGGTGCCGCCGATGCACGACGCGGACATCGACACCCTCTACTCGCTGCTGCTCGGCCAGGCGGCGCTGCCGGCGGCGGCCCGGGCGCCGCTGATCGAGTTCGCCGACGGCAACCCGCTCTATGCCCAGGAGTACGCCCGGATGCTGATGGACGGCGGGCTGCTGGAGCCGGCCGCCCGGCTCGACCCGGCCGCGACGCCCGGCATGCCCCGCACCGTCCAGGCGGTCATCGCCAACCGGCTCGACCTGCTCGACCCGGCCGACCGGGCGGTGCTCCAGGCCGCCGCGGTGGTCGGGGTGCAGTTCTGGCCGGCGCCGGTGGCGACCGCGCTCGGCCGGCCGGTGGAGTGGGTGGAGCGGGCGCTGGACCGGTTGCAGCGCCGGGACATGGTGTTCGAGCTGCCCACCTCCACCATGCCCGGCCAGCCGGAGTACCGGTTCCGGCACATCCTGGTACGCGACGTGTGCTACCAGCGGCTGCCCCGGGCCGAGCGGGTGCTGCGCCACCAACGCACCGCCGACTGGCTGGAACAGCTCACCGACGGGCGGCAGCACGACCTGGCCGAGGTGCTGGCCAACCATCGCTGGACGGCGCACGAGATCGCCCGCACCGTCGGACTGGACCCGGCCCCGTACGCCCGGCAGGCGGCGCGGACCGCGCTGCACCGGGCCGCCCGCCGGGCGTACGCGCTGCACGCGCTGGACAACGCGGCGACGCTGGTCGGCCGGGCCCTCGCGGTCGGTGCCGAGCCCGACCCGGGGCTGGAGCTGTTCGCCGCCGAGCTGGCCCTCTTCCGGGACGGGGACGCGTTCCTGGTCGACGGGGGCACCGACACGCTGACCGGGCTCGCCGGCCGGCTGGCCGACGCCGGGGACCGGACCGGGGCGGCCCGCGCCTGGACCCTGCTCGCCACGGCCGCCTGGAGCCGGGCCGACCGGTCCGAGACGCTGCGCTGCCTGGACCGGGCCATCGGCATCTACGCCGAGCTGCCCGAGTCCGAGGAGAAGGCCGAGGCGCTGCTGGAGCTGGCCCGGGTCCGGATGCTCAACGCGGAGACCGACCCGGCCTGCGCGGCGGCCCGGTCGGCGGCCGAGCTGGCCGAACGGCTGCTGCTGCCGGAGGTCCGGGCCAACGCCCGGATCACCCTCGCGGTGGCCCGGTACATGGCCGGCGAGCAGGCGGCGTACGCGGAGCTGGCCGAGGTGGCCGAGCACTGCCGGGTGGAGCGGCTGGCCAGCCGACGTCGGGCGGTGCAGAACCTGGCCTGGGCGGCGCAGGAGGAGGGCGACCTGGCCCGCTCGGCCCGGCTGGTCGACGAGCAGCGCTCGCTCGACCTGGGCGGCGGGCACAGCCTGGCGACCAGCTTCGCCGACCAGTGGGCCCGGGCGTACTACGCCGGCGAGTGGGTGGCGGCGTTGGAGATGGCGACGGAGTCGACCCGCCGCCCGACCGCCGAGTGGGACCTGCACATCGTCGCTGTGTCGGGTTGGATGCGGGCGCTGCGGGCCGGCGTCGCGCCGGCTGACCGGGCGTCCCGGCCGGTGGTGCCGGCCCAACCGGGCCCGGTCGACGCCCGCATGGTCCACGCCGGCACGGTCGACGCCCGCGTGGTCGACGCCCGCGTGGTCGACGCCCGCGTGGTCGACGGCAGCATGGGCCGGGCAGGGCCGAGCGGGACCGGACCGGGCCCGACGGGGCCGGACGTGGCGGGGCCGGGCCGGACGGGTCCAAGCGGGGCCGGGCCAAGCGGGGCCGGGCCGAACGGAGCCGGGCCGAACGGAGCCGGGGTGGTCCGGGGCGGGTCGGCCGACGCCCGGACAGGCCGGGCGGGGCCGGTCGGCG
>NZ_JBIVRQ010000003.1:0-199867 GCF_044755745.1 Micromonospora sp. NPDC092111 | reverse complement strand
CCCCGGGTGGACCGGGGTGGGCCGGGCGACGCAGGGACAGGCCGGACGGGGCCGGTCGACGCCCGGGTGGACCGGGGTGGGCCGGGCGACGCAGGGACAGGCCGGACGGGGCCGGTCGACGCCCGGGTGGACCGGGGTGGGCCGGGCGACGCAGGGTCGGCCGACGCCGGGATGGGCCGGAATGGGCCGGACGGAGCCCGGGTAGGACCGACGGGGCCGGACGAGGCCGGGATGGGTGAGCCGGATCTGGTGGCCCAGGCTCTGGTCGCCGCCCGGCGCAGCGGCTTCCACCGGGTGCTCCAGTCCACGCTGGCGCACGCCGCGCTCTGCCAGGCCGTCCGTGGCCGGCGGACCGAGGCGATGCGGCTGCTGGTGGAGCTGGACGAGGACTGGGGCCGGACCCGGATGATCCCGTTCGCCGAATGGGTGCCGGCGGTGGGACACGTCGCCGCGGTGCTCGGCCCGGACGCGGCCCGGCTGGTGCGTGACATGCTCGACCGGGCTCCCCGGATGACACCCTGGGCGAAGGCCGCCGGGCAGGTCGCCGACGCCACCCTGGCCCTGGCCGACGGCGACGCCCGAAGCGCCAGCCGGTTGTTCCGGGCGGCGGCGGACAGCTATGCGCGAATGACCGACACCACCGACCACGTGCTGGCCACCGCACTGTCGGTACGAGCGCTGGCCCTCGCCGATCCCGCCCAGGCGGCGGTCACCCTCGACCGGGTGCGGGACTTCGCCGACCGCAACGGCATGCCCGGACTCCTCCGGCTGGCCGCCCCGGCAACAGCCGACCAGCCCTGAGCCAGCCCCGACCCGCCAGTCCGACCCGGATAGCCGACCCCGGATAGCGAGCCCGCCCGACACAGGCCTCGCCCGACACGGGGCCCGCCCGACACGGGGCCCGCCCGGCGGAGATCAACTCCATTGCGGCGATGTAGCGGGATCACGGGCACCTCGATAGCGCCATATCGCCGCAATGGAGTCGATCAAGGTACTCGATCAAGAGGCAGCCGTGAGTCAAGGCGCACCATCGGGCAAGGCACGCGGCGGGCAAGGCGGAATGGCGGGGTGACAGGCAAGGCGGGACGACAGGCAAGGTGGGACGACAGGCAAGGTGGGACGACAGGCAAGGCGGGACGACAGGCAAGGCGGGACGGGTGGCGGGCCTAAGGCCCCGCGTGGGGCAGGGCGCGCTTCAGTCCGGGTCAGGCGGCGACCTGCACGCGCGGGGCGGGGTCCTGCGGGGCGGGGGTCTTGCCCCGGAACAGCCGCCCGTCCGGGGAACGGGTCCCCTCCGGGTAGATGCCGGCGATGCCACCGGCGCGCAGCACCCGGAGCTGGGTGTCCAGCACCGCCAGGGTGTCCAGCACCGCCAGGGTGACCAGCACCGCCAGGGTGACCAGCACCGCCAGGGTGACCAGCACCGCCAGGGTGACCAGCACCAACTGGATGTCCAGCACCAACTGGGTGTCCAGCGCCGTTGGGGCGGCCCGGCGGCCGGGGCGGTCGACCGGGATGCACCCGGTGCCGGCGAGGAACGCCTTGCAGAGCCAGCCCTTCAGGCCACGCCCCGTGAAGTATTCCGCTTTTGCGATGAATGTGACTTTTCGCGGGACGACCAACGGCGTGAAGATCGAGTCGGCGAAGGAGAGGTGGTTGGCGGCCAGGATCACCGGGCCGTCGGCGGGCAGGTGGTGCAGCCACTCGACCCGGGGCCGGAAGATCAGCCTGAGCAGCGGGCCGAGGATGATGTACTTCATCAGCCAGTACGGCAACGGTGTCCTTCCCGAGGTGTGGGCGGCGACCCGGCCGCCGGGCGGGCACGCCGGGCATGCCGGGAGCCCCCGGCGACCCGGCCGGAGACGCCGTCGGCGGGCGGGATCGTCGGCCCGGAGCCGACGAACCGGGAGCGGCGCGCCACAACGCACTCCCGGAACCGGGTCCCGACGTGTCACGATTCAGAGCACGGCGTACGGGGCGCCGAGAGGACCGCACCACGAGGTGCGCGGAGGAGGATGTCCGGTGTCAGCGGGTGGGGCCCGCCGGGGACGGCGGGACAACGGGCTCGACGCCAGCGAGTACGCCGTCGCGGGCGACGTCGATCCGCGCGTCGGTGAGCACCTGCTCGACGTGCTCGCCGCGGGCGGGATCGCCGCGTACCTCCAGCCCTCCGCCGACCTCAACCCGATCACCCGGACGACCACCGTGCCGTCCCGGCCGGTCGACCGGCTCTACGTGGACCGCTCGCACCTGACCACCGCCCGCGACTACCTCACCCAGCTCGCCGACGAGGCCACCCCGGAGCCGTCCCGCGCCGACCCGGACGTCGACGCCGAGTGGGAGCGGATCGTCGCCGCCTTCCACACCGCCCCGACCGCCGGCAGCCACCCCTGGCCGGCCGCCGAGGACGTCGACGACGAGGAACCGACCGATCCGGCCACCCGGGCCGGTGGCACCGCGACCCGGGCCGACGAGCCGACCGCCCCGACGGTCACCGACGTGCGGCGGCTGCCGTACGCGGCGGATGTCTCGGACATCTCGGTGACCCGGGACCGGCCGGACGAGCCGTCGCTGCTGGACGGCCTGGACACCTTCGGCGCCGACCTGCCCGACGACGAGGAGGAGCGCTACACCCCGCCCCCGCCTCCGCCGCTGCCCCGGATCTCGAAGTACGCGGTGGTCGGCGTGCTGGGCATCGTGGTCGGCTTCGTCCTCTTCCTCAACCCGGCGCTGCTGCCGGTGGACGCCTCGGTGGTGACCCTGCTCGGCTTCACCGGGATCCTCGCCGGGTTCGTCACGTTGATCTGGCGGTTGCGCCCCGGCGACGACGACGATCACGACCCGGACGACGGCGCGGTCGTCTGATCCGCCCGCATCCCGGGACGCCACCGACCTCCGCGACTGGCGTAACAGTGGTGTAACTTACGGTCAGTAGGAATACCGCTGTACGTCACTTCCCCCACCGACTGCCCGGTTGTTCCCTGCGCGGTGTGGTCGGTCCACTGCTGATCGGAATGCCCGAGATGCGACAGAGTTCCCTCGTGGTGGTGGCCAACCGGCTCCCCATCGACGACAGCGTGGCGCCCGACGGCGCCTGCGAGTGGCGCCGCAGCCCCGGTGGGCTGGTCAGCGCGCTGCACCCACTGCTGCGGCACACCCCCGCCACCTGGGTCGGCTGGGCCGGCGGCACCGGCCCCGCGCCCATGCTGCCCGATGTGGACGGTGTCCGCATGCAGACCGTCCCGCTCACCGCCGAGGACCTGCGCGACCACTACGAGGGCTTCGCCAACGCGACCCTCTGGCCGCTCTACCACGACGCCGTCGAGCAACCCGAGTACCACCGCCGCTGGTGGGAGGCGTACCAGCGGGTCAACCAGCGGTTCGCCGAGGCGACCGCCGAGGTGGCCGACCCCGGCGCGGTGGTCTGGGTGCAGGACTACCACCTGCAACTGGTCCCCGAGATCCTCCGTGAGCTCCGCCCCGACCTACGGATCGGCTTCTTCCTGCACGTGCCGTTCCCGCCGCCGGAGCTGTTCATGCAGCTACCCCGGCGGGCGGAGCTGCTGCGCGGGATGCTCGGCGCCGACCTGATCGGTTTCCAGCGGGCGCAGGCCGCCCACAACTTCGCCCAGCTCGTCACCAAGGTGCTGGACCTGCCGGCCACCGACCGGCGGATCGGCGTCGGCGACCGGGTGGTGCGGATCGGGGCGTACCCGGTCTCGATCGACACCGCGGAGATGGCGGCGCTCGCCGGCCGGCCGGACGTCACCGCGCGGGCCCGCCGGCTGCGGCACGACCTGGGCGACCCCGAGCAGGTCATCCTCAGCGTCGACCGGATGGACTACACCAAGGGCATCGAGCAGCGGCTGAAGGCCTACAGCGAGCTGCTCGCCAGCGGTGACGTGAAGGTCCGGGACACGGTGCTGGTGCAGGTCGCCATGCCCAGCCGCGAGCGGGTCGGCCAGTACCAGATCCTGCGCGAGCGGATCGAACGCGAGGTCGGCCGGATCAACGGTGAGTTCGGCCGGGTCGGTGAGCCGGCGATCCACTATCTCAGCCAGCCGTTCGACCGTACCGAGCTGGCCGCGCTCTACCGGGTCGCCGACGTCATGGCGGTCACCCCGCTGCGGGACGGGATGAACCTGGTCGCCAAGGAGTACGTGGCCGCCCGGGTCGACGACACCGGCGCGCTGCTGCTCAGCGAGTTCGCCGGCGCCGCCGCCGAACTGGAGCAGGCGTACCTGGTCAACCCGCACGACCTGGAGGGGCTCAAGCAGGGGCTGCTGTCGGCGTTGCGGGCCGGCCCGACCGACGTCGGCGACCGGATGCTGGCGATGCGCGACCACCTGCACCGGCACGACATCCGGGCCTGGGCCCGGTCCTACCTCAGCGCCCTGGACGACACCGGTTCGCTGCTCACCCGGCTCAGCAGCACCGGCTGACCGGGCCGCCCCACCGCAGCCCGGGCCCGCCCCGAGGCGGGCCGGGCCCGGACCAGGCCAGCCGAGCCGGTGCCGGACCGAGCCGGGCCAGCCCTGGCCGTGCCCAGTCAGGCTGACCCGGTCAGGGCTGACCCGGTCAGGGCTGGCCCGGTCAGGGCTGGCCCGGCTCCTTGACCAACCAGTCGAGGATCGCGTCCAACGGCTCCCGCCAGCGGGCGTCGAGCATCAGGTCGTGCCCCATGCCGGGGAAGAGCAGCGGGGCCGCGCCGTACCGGCCGGCCGCCCTGCTGAGCGCGGCCGGCGGGACCACCCGGTCGTCGGGGCTGCCCAGCACCAGCACCGGCGGACGGCCCACCGGCGGCTCGGCCGCCCGCCCGCCGAGGAGCTGCCACTGTGCCCGCCGGCCGGCCCGACCCAGCCGGGCCAGGTGCCGCCGGGCGTCGGCGTCCGGCAGTTCCCGGCTGAACAACTGCCGCCGGTTGAACCGCAGCGGGCCGCCGAACAGCGCGGGCAGCGTCCCGGCCGGGTTGCGCCGCAGCGCCGCCCCGGCCGTCGCCCAGCCGCCGAGCACCGGCGCGACCAGCACCGCCGCCCGGGCCGGGTAACGCGCCAGCGCGTGCGTCACCACCAGCGCCCCGGCCCCGTGGCCCACCAGCACCGCCTGGCGCGGCAGGCCCGCCGCCACCTGGACCACGTCATGGGTGTACGCCCGCAGCGTCGCCCCCGGCGCGGGCTCGCTGCCGCCGTGCCCCCGCAGGCTCAACGCGTACGCGGGGAAGCCGCGCGCCGCGGCGTGCTCCAGCCAGTGCTCGGCGAACGCCCAGGCCCCGTGCCCGAACCCCGGTACGAAGAGCAGCGGTGGCCGCCCCTCCTCCAGCTCCGGGGTGGCGCCCAGCACCTCCCGCCGGGCCGGCCGGACCGGGCGGGCCCACTCCCGGCCCCGCATGATCCGCACCCGCTCATCGGTCGTGCCGCTCACTTGCCCTCCAGCTCGTCGAGGGCGCGCTGCACCGCGCGCAGGTAGTCGGCGTGGCCCACCTCGAACCAGTGCCGGCTGCTGTCCTTGACCTTCCCCGAGTACCGCTCCCCCGCGCCGGCCGCCACCCGGGCCGCGAAGGCGGTGGCCCGCTGCGGGGCGGCCCGGCGCTGCCGGAGCAGCCGGGCGAAGAGCACGGTCTGCCAGTGGGCCAGGGTGAAGACCCCGGAGTCGGGTTGCAGCAGGCCGGCCACCGCCAGGGTGGGGTGGCCCGGCGCGAAGGCGTTGAGCCAGAGCCGGGGCCGGCCCGAGCCGTCGTCGTCGCCGAGGATCTTCGGGTCGAGGAACTCGAAGCGCGGCAGGTAGCCGGTGGCGAAGACGACCAGTTCCGGGTCGATCTCCCGGCCGTCGGTCAGGGTCACCCCGCCGGCGTGGAACCGGGCCACGTCCGGCACCGGGGTGATCTCGCCGTGGCCGACGTAGTAGACGAGCTGGCTGTTGGCGATCGGGTGGGTCTCGTAGACCCGGTGGTCCGGCTTCGGCAGGCCGAACCGGGTCAGGTCGCCGACGGTCAGCCGCAGCGTCCGGTGGTAGAGCCACTGCCGGATCCGCAGCGGCACCCGCAACGCCAGCAGCCGGTCGTTGACCTGGTCGGCCGGGCGGCCGAG
This sequence comes from Micromonospora sp. NPDC092111, assembly GCF_044755745.1. NCBI lineage: Bacteria > Bacillati > Actinomycetota > Actinomycetes > Micromonosporales > Micromonosporaceae > Micromonospora > Micromonospora sp. NPDC092111. The sequence goes on along the minus strand of NZ_JBIVRQ010000003.1, from coordinate 193,781 downwards.
GACGTACTTCGGGGCGTACCAGTAGCCGCGGCGGGTGGAGTGCCAGCAGCGGGACGCCTGCTGGGCCGCCTCGACCGCGAGGTCGCAGCCGGTGTTGCCGGCCCCGACCACCAGCACCCGCTTGCCGCGCAACTGCGCCGGGTCCTTGTAGGACGAGGCGTGCATGACCTCGCCCCGGAACTCCTCCAGCCCCTCGTAGCGGGGCAGCTTCGGCGACCAGTTGTGGCCGTTGGCGACCAGCACGGCGGCGTACCGGGAGGTGCGCTCCGGGCCGTACCCGCCGGTGCTGCGGGTGGTGACGTCCCACCGGTCGCCGTCCACCGGCTCCACCCGTACCACCTCCGTGCCGAACCAGATGTGCCGGCGCAGGTCGAAGTGGTCGGCGTACCGCTCGAAGTAGGACAGCAGCAGGCTGTGGTGCGGGTAGTCCGGCCAGGAGTCCGGCATCGGGAAGTCGGGGAACTGGGTGAACGGCCGCGACGAGATCAGGTGGGTGCTGGCGTACACCGGGCTGCGGTCGTGCCGCCAGTTCCAGGCGCCGCCGACGCCGGTCTCCCGCTCGTAGCAGTCGACGCCGAAGCCATGCTCGGCGAGGTTCTTCACGGCGGTGAGACCGCTGGCCCCGGCGCCGATCACGCAGACCGTCTCGCCCCGGTCGGAGACCGGGCGCCCGTCCCGGCTCGGGGCGAGCGTCGTGGTCTCCGGGTCGGGCCGGCCGTGCTCGGTGGAGGGGGACACCGGAAATCTCCTTTGTGCGGCACGAACGCCGGTTCGACGGGCATCCTCCCCGTACCCGGAGCCCGTTGTCCAGCCCGGGGCTCCGGTCCGGGCCCGGCGGGCCGGGGTCTGCCGGCTCGCCGGCCCGGGTCAGCCGGCGACGGGCAGCAGCAGGTCGACCAGGACCGGGAAGTGGTCGCTGGCCCGGCGGGTCGTCGGGGTGTCGACCACGTCGTAGCCGACCACCTCGACGCGCGGGTCGACGAAGAGCCCGTCGATCCGCCGGCGCGGGCCGGCGCACGGGTAGGTGTGCCGGTCGGCCGCGTCGGCGGCCACCGCCGCGTCGGTCAGGCCCGCCGCGACGGTGCCCCACGCCGGACCGTCCGGGCCCTCGTTGAGATCCGCGCCGAGGACCACCGGCAGGTCGGCCCCGGCCAGCTCCCGCTTGAGCAGGGCGGCCTGACCGGGCCGTTCGACCGGGTCGGTGGACAGGTGGGAGCCGGCCAGCAGGAACCGGGCGCCGCCGACCAGGCACCGCGCGTACGCCGCGCCGCGCAGGTGCCGGCCCGGGGTCAGCGGGAACCGCTGGCACCGGGTGTCCGTCACCCGGACCCGCAGGCTGGTCAGCAGCAGGTTGCCCAGCGAGGGCAGGCCGCCGGCGGCCACCACCAGGCCGAACGAGTCGGCCAGCGCGGCGGACTTCTGCCGCCACCGGAACCGGCGCGGGGCCTCCTGCACGATCACCACGTCCGGGGCGGCCTCGCGGACCACCGCAGCCAGCGCCGCCGTGTCGTCCCGCTGGCTGTGGATGTTGTACGACACCACCCGCAGCGGCACCCGGCCGGGACCCGCGTTCCGGGGCTCGGCGGCCCCGGAACGGGTGTCGCCGGCCGGCTCGGCGGCGTCCGGGCGGGTGCCCGCCGGCCCGGCGCTCACCGTCGGCGGGCGAGGTCGGCGGCGCCGATGACGCCGGCGCTGTTGCCCAGTTCGGCGGGGCGCACCTCGGCCACCGGGAGGCGGCTGCGCTGGGCCAGTGCGTCGGTGAACGACCGCCGGGTCGGGCCGAGCAGCAGGTCGCCCGCCTCCACCACGCCACCGCCGACCACCAGCACCTGCGGGTCGAGGATCTGGGCCATGTCGGCGAGGCTGGTGCCGAGCCACCGGCCGATCTGGGCGAACGCCTCGGCCGAGATCGGGTCGCCGCCCTGCGCGGCGGCGGTGACCATCGGGCCGGTGATCGCCTCGGCCTCGCCGCCGGCCAGCTCCAGCAGGGCGGTGGCCCGCTGCGGCTCCTGCCGGGCGCCGGCCCGGGCGAACCGGACCAGGGCGCTGCCGCTGGCGTACTGCTCGATGCAGCCGAGCCGGCCGCAGCCGCACTGGTGGCCGTCCGGCACGGTGAGCATGTGGCCCAGTTCGGCGGCGATGCCGTGGGCACCCCGGACCAGCTCCCCGCCGAGCACGATGCCGCCGCCGACGCCGGTGCCGATGGTGAACATGACCATCGAGTCGTCGGCGTCGCGGGCCGCGCCGTGCCGGAACTCGGCCCAGGCCGCCACGTTGCCGTCGTTCTCGACGATCACCGGCAGGCCGGTCGCCTTGCTGACGTACTCGCGCAGCGGCTCGTCGCGCCAGGCCAGGTTCGGGGCGAAGAGCACGGTGGAGCGGGACGCGTCGATCCAGCCGGCCGCGCCGATCCCGACCGCGTCGACCGGATGCCCGGCGGCCAGCTCCGTGACCAGCTCGATGATGACGTCACGGGTCTTGCCGACGTCGTCCGCGGGGGTGTCCCGCCGGGCCTGCACGAGAACCTTGCCGGTGTCGTCCACGACACCGCCGGCCACCTTCGTCCCACCGACGTCGACTCCGATGGTCAGCGTCACCGCGGCCACTCCCCTCTGCTGTGCTGCCCGACATCGGCCGAACCGGCCGTGCGATGCCGGGATGTCCGGTGATCAGGCGTCGTCGCCTGGTGCGTCCCCGTCCGCGCCGGCCGGCGCACGCGAGGCGGGCACCACGGGACGGTCGGCCGTGGGCCGGACCTGCTGGACCGGCGCGGCCGGCCCGGCGTCGTCGACGGGCGAGGCGGCGGGGGCCGGTACGACCGCGTCCTCCGCCCGGGTGGCGGCGGACCAGACGTCCCGCTCCGGCGCCGACGGAGAATCATGCCCGGTACGGGTGGCCTCGCGCCACACGTGATCGGCGTCGGGATCGGTCGCGGTGTTCCCGCCGGCCGCCGCGCTGGCGCCGTCGGGCGTCCCGTGGGATGCTTCCCCGGCTCCGGCGGGCCCGAACGCGCGCATCAGGCTGGCGATTCCGGCGGCCAGATCCCCCGCCCCGGTGGCGAGCCGCTCGGCGAATTCCGGACTCGGATCGCGCAACGCGGCGATACCCCGGCAGACCGGACAGATACAGCACTCGGGCGATCCGGTGGCGAATCCTCCGGACCGGTGCGCGCCCGCCTCGGGGCGGGACGCGCCGGCACTGTGACCGAGGACACCCGACAGGATCCCACCGAGCGGACCCCAGGGGCCCGCCCCGGAGTCGGCGGACGCCAGCCGGGCCGTCGCGAGCAGCGTGGCGACCAGCCGCTCGGCCTCCTCCCGGGCCGAGCCCGGTTCCGTACCCCCCATGGTCGGCTCCTCTACCGTGTCGCCGGCCGCCGCGTCACTGCGCCGCACCGGGTGCTTCTACCCGGCGCTTGAGCTGCTTCAACGCCGTATCCATGATCATCTTCTCGGCCTTGCGGCGGAACATCCCGAGCATGCCGACCGACAGCTCGACCTCCAGCGTGTAGGTCACCGTGCAGGTGCCGTCCGGGTTGCCGACGATGTCGTACGCGCCACGCTGGGACTTCTGCATCTTCGACGGCGCCACCAGGTGCCACTCGACCCGGGACAGGTCCTCGGCGTACTCGTAGGCCAGCACGTACTCGTCGGCCATCACCCCGGCGTCGATGGTGAACCGGACCTGGCTGGCGTAACCGTCCTCGTACTCCTCGACGACCTCCACCCGGCGGACCGCCTCGGTCCACTCGGGGTAGCTCGCGAAGTCGCAGATGACGGCCGCCACCCGGTCCGGTGACGCGCCGACGACGATCGACTGGGTGGAGGAGTCCGCCATGGGGGGAGGCTACCCGGCACCGCCCCCGGGTACGCCGATCCACCCCCGCCGCGCCGCGCCCGGACCTGCGCCGTGCCGGCCGGGTGGCCCGGGTGTCCGGCCACGGCGCGGGCAACCTCCCCACCCCGGCCACCCGGACGTGCGGGTAGGTTTCGACAGAGCCGACCCGTGGCGGCCCGACCAGTGCGAACACGAGGGAGTGCAGGTGCGCGAGTTCTCCGTTCCGCCGATCGTCACCGTCGGCGACGCGGCCAACCTGACCGACCCGGTCTGGGACAACGCCGAGGCCGCGCCGGACGCGGTGCAGTTCGTCCGCCCCGTCCCCGCCGCCGAGGGCCGCGCCTGGGCCGACGTGACCTGCCGGCAGTTCCGCGACGAGGTCGTCGCGGTCGCCCGGGGCCTGGTCGCCGCCGGCGTCGACCCGGGCGACCGGGTCGCGCTGATGAGCCGCACCCGGTACGAGTGGACCCTGCTCGACTACGCCATCTGGACCGCCGGCGCGGTCACCGTGCCGATCTACGAGACCTCCAGCGCCGAGCAGGCCGCCTGGATCCTGGCCGACTCCGGCGCGGTCGCCGTGGTGGTCGAGACCAACAGCCACGCGACCCTGGTCGCCGGGGTCCGGGACCGGCTGCCCGAGTTGCGCGAGGTGTGGCAGATCGAGCTGGGCGGGGTGGACGACCTCGTCGCCGCCGGCACCTCGGTCGACCCGGCCGAGATCGAACGCCGGCGCAGCGCGGTCCGGGCCGGTGACGTCGCCACGATCATCTACACCAGCGGCACCACCGGCCGCCCCAAGGGCTGCGTGCTGACCCACCGCAACATGTACGCCGACATCGCCAACGCCGTCCCGGTGCTGCCGAACCTGTTCCGGCCGGAGGCGTCGACGCTGCTCTTCCTCCCGCTGGCGCACGCCTTCGCCCGGCTCATCCAGATCGGCGTGGTGCAGGCCCGGGCCACCATGGCGCACTGCGCCGACACCCGGAACCTGGTCGCCGAGCTCCAGGAGTTCCGGCCGACCTTCGTGCTCTCCGTACCCCGGGTCTTCGAGAAGGTCTACAACGGCGCCCGGCAGAAGGCCGAGGCGGACGGCAAGGGCGGGATCTTCGACCGGGCCGAGAAGGTCGCCATCGCCTGGAGCGAGGCGCTGGAGACCCCGCAGGGGCCGGGGCTGGCCCTGCGCGCCCAGCACGCGCTCTTCGACAAGCTGGTCTACCGCAAGCTGCGCGCCGCCCTCGGCGGTCGCTGCCGCGACGCGATCTCCGGCGGCGCGCCGCTCGGGGCCCGGCTCGGGCACTTCTTCCGTGGCATCGGGGTGACCGTCTGCGAGGGCTACGGCCTCACCGAGACCTCCCCCGCCGCCGCGGCGAACCTGCCCACCGGCACCCGGATCGGCACCGTCGGTCGTCCGCTGCCCGGGGTGACCATCCGGATCGACGACGACGGCGAGATCCTGATCTCCGGTGACCTGATCTTCCAGGGGTACTGGAACAACGAGTCGGCCACCGCCGAGGCGCTCACCGACGGCTGGTTCCGCACCGGCGACCTGGGCCAGCTCGACGACGACGGCTTCCTCAGCATCACCGGCCGGAAGAAGGAGATCATCGTGACGGCCGGCGGCAAGAACGTCGCCCCGGCCGTGCTGGAGGACCAGGTCCGGGCCCACCCGCTGGTCAGCCAGTGCCTGGTGGTCGGCGACCGGCAGCCGTTCATCGCCGCCCTGGTCACCGTCGACGAGGAGGCGCTGCCGAAGTGGCTGGCCGGCCACGGGCTGCCCGAGGACACCCCGGTCGAGCGGCTGCGGGAGGACGAGGCGCTGCGGGCCGAGATCCAGGGCGCGGTGGACACCGCCAACCGGTCGGTCTCCAAGGCCGAGGCGATCAAGGTGTTCCGCATCCTGCCCCGGGACTTCACCGAGGCGACCGGGGAGCTGACCCCCTCGCTCAAGGTCAAACGGCAGGTCGTGCACAAGACGTACGCGTCCGAGATCGCGGACATCTACCGACGCTGACTACGATCCGTCACGTGCCCGCCTCCACACCTGACCGGCCCCAGACGCGTCCCCTCGCCGCCGCCGCGCGCGCGGTGCTGCTCGTGCTGGTCGGCGCCCTGACCCTGATCGCCACCCGCGATCCCGCCCAGCTCTGGTGGATCGCCCTGCTGGCGCTCGCCGGGGCGCCCGCCCTGCTGGCCCCCGGGCACCGACTGCTCGGCCCGCTGAGCCGGCTCGCCGAGGCGGTGCTGATCGGGCTGGCCGCCAGCCAGGTCGCCGTCGAGTCCCTGCTCGGCTCGTCGGTCGGCGGGCTGGGCGCCTCGGCGGTGCTGCCGTACCTGGCGGTGCCGGTCACCGTCACCGCGCTGCGCCGACGCTTCCGCGAGGGGGCCGTGCTGCTCGGGGTCACCGCGGCGACCCTGCTGGTGGCCGGCGCGTTCACCGAGGTCGACGGCGGACGGCAGCTCGGCCAGCCCGGCTACCTGGCGGTCTGCGCACAGTGGCTGATCCTCGCCGGGCTCGGCCTCTACACCGCCGGCACGCTGCACCAGGTGATGCGGGTACGCGCCGACGGCAAACCCCAGCCGTACGCCGAGGCGACCCGGCTGCTGACCCAGCTCCGCACGGTCGCCCGGCAGCTTCCCGGGGCCACCCTCGACCCCGGCGGCATCGCCGAACACCTGCTGGAGGAGCTGCGCACCGTCGCCCCGGGCAACCGGGCCGCGGTGCTCTCCGCCAGCGGCGGCGGCCGGCTGGTGGTGCTCGCCCAGGTCGGGGTGGACCGGGTCGACTGGGAGACGACGCTGGACGCCGACTCGGCGATCGCCGACGCCTGGGCCAGCCAGCAGCCGCAGACCGCGGCCCGCTCGCAGGCCCGCTCGCACACCGGCGGGGACGTCTCCGCGCTGATCGTGCCGCTGGTCGCCGGCGTCCGGACGGTCGGCCTGGTGGTGCTGGAGGCGGACGCGGCGCACGCCTACCCGCCGCCGGTGGTGTCCCGGGTGACCGCGCTGACCGGCCCGGCCGCGCTGCGGCTGGAGGCGGCGCTGCTCTTCGACGAGGTGCGCTCGCTGGCCACCAACGAGGAGCGGCAGCGGCTGGCCCGGGAGATCCACGACGGGGTCGCCCAGGAGCTGGTGATGGTCGGCTACGGCATCGACAACGCGCTCGCCTACGTGGAGGACGACCCGAAGGAGACCGCCGAGGCGCTGCGCACCCTGCGCGGCGAGGTGACCCGGGTGATCACCGAGCTCCGGCTGAGCCTGTTCGAGCTGCGCAGCGAGGTGGACCGGCACGGCGGCCTGGCCGCCGCGATCGCCGAGTACGCCCGCACCGTCGGGGCGTCCGGCGGGCTGCGGGTGCACCTGTCGCTGGACGAGTCGACCGCCCGGCTGCCGGCCGCCACCGAGGCCGAGTTGCTGCGCATCGCGCAGGAGGCGGTGACCAACGCCCGCAAGCACGCCGGCGCGGCCAACCTCTGGGTCACCTGTGAGGTGGACCCCCCGTACGCGCAGATCGAAGTGTCGGATGACGGTCACGGCATCGGTGACCAGCGCACCGACGGTCACTATGGTCTTGCGATCATGGCCGAGAGGGCGGAACGTATCCGGGGCCGATTGGAGATCAGGCCACGGCAGCCCAGCGGTACGACCGTGGCGGTGGTGGTGGGATCGTCGCCCCGGCGCGATAACCTGCGTGGCAGCGCAGCAGCAGAAGGGGAGTAACCCGAGGATGTCCACAAGCCCGACACCGGCCACCCGTACCAAGGTCCTCCTTGTCGACGATCACGATCTGATCCGCAAGGGGCTGCGGCACGCCTTCGAGCGCGACCGGCAGTTCGAGGTCGTCGGCGAGGCCGCCACCGCGGCGGAGGGCGTACGCCAGGCCGGCGCGCTTCAGCCGGACGTCGTGATCATGGATCTGCGGCTCCCCGACGGCAGCGGCCTGGAGGCCACCCGCGCGCTGCGCAAGTCCAGCGCCTCGATGGGCATCGTGGTGCTCACCATGTACGCCGGCGACGACCAGCTCTTCGGCGCGCTGGAGGCGGGCGCGAGCGCCTTCGTGCCGAAGACCGCGCCGGCCGACGAGGTGGTGGCCGCCGCCCGGCACGCCGCCTCCTCCCCCAGCGCGTTCACCGCCGCCGACCTGGCCGAGGCGATGAAGCGCCGGCTGGCCCCGTCCGGCCCGCAGCTCTCCCCCCGGGAGGGGCAGGTGCTGCGGCTGCTCGCCGACGGCATGAGCGTGGCCGGCATCGCCAAGCAGCTCTTCGTCAGCGAGTCCACCGCCAAGACCCACATCTCGAAGCTCTACGAGAAGCTGGGCGCGGCCAATCGGGCCCAGGCGCTGATGACCGCGCTGCGGCTCGGCCTGCTCGAGGCGCCGGACGCGCCGAAGTTCTGAGCCGGGTGGTCCACCCCGCCGTGCCGAGAGGCCCGGGTCCGCCGGTCGGACCGGGCCTCTCGGCCGTTGCCGGCGGATCCGACTGCGGGCAGTGAAGAGACGATCGCGCACAGATCGTGGTCTTTGCACCTGGGCGATGGGCGGGCAGAATACCCGGGTGGCCCGTGCGGGCGACGACTCGCGCGGATATCTCGACAAAGGGGTGGGGATGCAGCGGCCGGACTGGGCACCCGACGACATCGACATCGAGCGCCCCAGCGTCGCCCGCATGTACGACTACTACCTCGGCGGCTCGCACAACTTCGCCGCCGACCGGGCCGCCGCCCGGGCGATGGTGGCGGCGGTGCCCGACGCCCCACTGATGGCCCAGGCCAACCGGGCGTTCCTGCGCCGGGTGGTGCAGCACCTGGTCGACTCCGGGGTACGCCAGTTCCTCGACATCGGCTCCGGCATCCCCACCGTCGGCAACGTCCACGAGATCGCCCAGCGGGCGGCCCCCGACGTCCGGGTGGTCTACGTCGACGTCGACCCGGTCGCCGTGGCGCACAGCCGGGAGATCCTCAGCGGCAACCCCGGCGCCGGGGTGGTCCAGGAGGACCTGCGCCGGCCCGAGGCGATCCTGCACCACCCCGAGGTGACCCGGCTGATCGACTTCTCCCAGCCGGTGGCCGTGATGATCGTGGCGGTGCTGCACTTCATCCCGTACTCCGACCGCCCGGAGGAGGTCCTGCGGACGCTGCGCGCGGCGCTCGCCCCGGGCAGCTACCTGGTCCTCTCCCAGGCCAGCGACGACACCCGTGGCGGCGCGGAGCGGGCCGAGGCGGAGCGGGTCTACCGGCGCACCGACAATCCGCTGTGGATCCGCAGCCGGGCCGAGCTGACCGAGTTCTTCGACGGCTTCGAACTGGTCGACCCGGGCGTGGTCTGGGTGCCGCAGTGGCGTCCCGAGACACCGGAGAGCGCCGAGGACGCCGAACAGGCCGTCTTCCTGGGCGGCGTCGGACGCCTCGGTGGGTGAGCCGGCGGCCACCGGACGGTCCTGCCCGGGGGCGTTCGCCCGGGCCTGGGCCAAGGCGGTCTCCGGCACCAGCTACCTGCCGATGACCCAGGCCCAGTTGGAGGCGTTGCTGCAACAGCTCACCGAACGGCTGGCCGCCACGCTGCTGGCCGAGCCGTTCGACCCGCGCGTCGGTCACCAGGTGGGCGCGGAGCTGGTCGCCGCGCACATCGCCTCCGCCGAGGGCCTGGGCCGCACCGTGGAGGTCATCCAGCTCCGGCTCGTCCGGGACCTCGGCCTGGTCGCCGACGACGTCGAGGACCGGATGGCCCGGCTGCTGGCCACCATCGCCACCGGGTACGCCCGGGCGCTGCGCGACCGGACCCTCGACGAGCAGGAGTCGATCCGGCGGGCCGCGATGGTGGCCCGCGCGCAGGCCGAACGGGCACTGCGCGACAGCGAGTCGCGCTTCCGCCACCAGGCCACCCACGATCCCCTCACCGACCTGCCCAACCGCACGCTGTTCACCGAACGGCTCACCGCCGCCATCGCCGACCCCGGGCGCCGCGCCGACCGGGTCGGCGTCTGCTTCCTCGACCTCGACCGGTTCAAGGTGGTCAACGACTCCCTCGGGCACCAGATCGGCGACACGCTGCTGGTGCAGGTGGCGCAGCGGCTGCGCCGGGCACTCGGCGAGCACCTGGTGGCCCGGCTCGGCGGCGACGAGTTCGTCATCCTCGTCGAGCGGACCACCTGCATCGACGACGTGGTCAAGGTGGCCGACGCGGCGCTGGCGGCGGTCGGCGAACCGGCCCTGGTCGACGGGCACGAGCTGACCGTCTCGGCCAGCATCGGCATCGTCGAACGGCGGGTCGCCGGGACCACGCCCGGCGAGCTGATGCGGGCCGCCGACAGCACCCTGCACTGGGCCAAGGCGGCCGGTGGCGCGCGGTGGGCCGTCTTCGACCCGGCCCGGCACCGCACCGAACTGGCCCGGTACGCCCTCTCCGCGGCGATCCCCAACGCGCTCGACCGGGGCGAGTTCTACCTGGACTACCAGCCGCTGACCTCGCTGCGCGACGGCACGCTGCTCGGCGTGGAGGCGCTGGTCCGGTGGCGCCACCCCGAGCTGGGGGTGCTGCGGCCGGACAGCTTCATCAGCCTGGCCGAGGAGACCGGGCTGATCGTCCGGCTCGGCGGCTGGGTGCTCGCCGAGGCGTGCCGGGAGGCGGAGAGCTGGTCCACCGCCGGTGGGGCGGCGCCGTTCGTCAGCGTCAACCTCGCCGTCCGGCAGGTCCACCGGCCCGGCCTGGTGCAGGAGGTACGCGGGCTGCTGGCGCAGACCGGCCTGCCCCCGGAACGACTCCAGTTGGAGATCACCGAGAGCACCATGATGAGCACCGCCGAGGATCCGGTACGGGCCCTGCGGGTCCTCAACGACCTGGGCGTACGGATCGCCATCGACGACTTCGGCACCGGCTACTGCAACCTGGCGTACCTGCGGGACCTGCCGGTGACCGAGCTGAAGGTGGCCGGGGAGTTCGTGGCCGGGCTGCGCGCCCCGGCGATCGACCCGGCCAGCCGCACCGACGAGCGGATCCTGGCCTCGCTGGTGTCGCTGGCCCACGCGCTGGACCTGACGGTCACCGCCGAGGGGGTGGAGACCGCCGGCCAGGCCGACCGGCTGCGGGCCATCGGCTGCGACGCCGGCCAGGGCTGGCACTTCGGTCGGCCCGCCCCCGCCGCCCGGATCCTCGAACAGCTCCGCTGACCGCCGCGCCGGCCCCGGGGTCAGCCGGCGGAGCCCGTCCCGCGCAGCAGGTCGGCCATCCGGCGGGCCTGGGTCTCCCAGCGCCACTCCTTCTCCACCCAGGCCCGGCCCGCCGCGCCGAGCTGACGGGCCAGGTCCCGGTCGGCGAGCAGGGTGGCGACCCGGTCGGCGAGCTGGCCGACGTCGCGGCCCCGGACCACGTAGCCGGTCTCGCCCTCGCGGACCGCGTCCGGCGCGCCGCCCGAGTCGCCGGCCACCACCGGCAGCCCGGTCGCCGACGCCTCCAGGTAGACGATGCCCAGCCCCTCGACGTCCAGACCCCGGTTGCGGGTACGGCAGGGCATGGCGTACACGTCACCGGCGGCGTAGTGCGCGGGCAGTTCGGCCGACGGCACCGAGCCGGTGAAGACCACGTCCCGCTCGACGCCGGTCTGCCGGGCCAGCTTCTCCAGCGTCGCCCGGTACGGCCCGCCGCCGACCACCAGCAGGGCCGCGTCGGGCACCCGGCGGCGGATCGCCGGCATCGCCCGGATCAGCATGTCCTGGCCCTTGCGTGGCACCAGCCGGGAGACGCAGACCACCACCGGCCGGTCGGCCAGGCCGAGCCGGACCCGGACCGGTTCGCCGTCCACCGACGAGTGGTAGCTGTCCACGTCGACGCCGGGGGCGAGCCGGTGCAGCTCGGTCACCCCGTGCAGCGCGCGTTCCAGCCGTACCCGGGTGTAGTCGCCCAGGTAGGTGACCACGTCGGTGTTCCGGCCGATGCGACGCAGCGCGGACCGGGCCCCGGGCAGCGACGCCCAGCCGGCCTCGTGGCCGTGGGTCAGCGCGACCGCCCGGCGGATGCCGGCCCGCCGGCGCAGCCCGGCGGCGAGCAGGCCCAACGGGGCGGCGGCGCCGAACCAGACGGTGTCGCAGCCGCGCTCGCGGGCCAGCCGGGCGGCCCGGCGGGCGATCAGCGGGGTGGGCAGCAGCACCCGGGTGTGCTCCCGGACCACCTCGAACGGCTGGGCGGCGTCGAACTCGGCGGCGCCCCGCCAACTGGACGCGTAGACCACCACCGAGCCGGGCGGCTGACGGACGGCCAGGTGGTGCACGAAGGACTGGATGCCGCCCGGACGGGGCGGGAAGTCGTTGGTGATCAGCAGCGTCCGGCTCATCGACCGGCCTCCCTGGCGTAGGCGCGGGCGGCGGCCATCCGCTCCACGGTGGACGGGTGCGACGCCGACCAGAGGTACTCCGCGCGGGGCGGGTCGGGGTCGGCCAGGTTGACCCCGGCCAGCCGGCGCTGCATCGCCTCGAAGGTGGCCGGGTCGCCGGTGAGCGCCAGCGCGTGCGCGTCGGCGCGGGCCTCGAACCGCCGGGAGACCATCGCCTGCACCGGCGCGGCGACCAGCCCGGCGACCGTCACCAGGGCGATCAGCAGGGGAAACGCGCGCGGCTCGGCGATCGAGTCGACGCCGGCCAGCCGCAGCAGCGGTGTCCAGGAGCCGATCAGGTAGAGCGCGACGACCGCCGCGGCGGCACCGAGCGCGCCGGTCAGCGTGCCGGTCCAGACGTCCCGGTCCTTCGCGTGCCCCAGCTCGTGCGCGACGACGCTGGTCACCTCGGCCGGGGTGGCCTCGCGCAGCAGGGTGTCGTAGACCACCACCCGCCGGGTCGGCCCCAGGCCGGAGACGTAGGCGTTGACCGCCCGGGTCCGCCGGGACGCGTCGGCGACCAGCACGTCGCGCACCGGTACGCCATCCCGCGCGGCCATGGCCGTCAGCTCGGTGCGCAGCGGCCCCGGCTCCATCGGGGTGAACCGGTTGAAGACCGGCTCCACCACGACCGGCAGCACGAAGGAGAGCAGCACCACCAGCCCGGCTGCCCCGGCCGCGCCGAACGCCCACCACCAGCGCGGGGCGAGCCGGGTGACGGTGTAGAAGCCGAGCAGGGCGACCGCGCCGATGACCGCGCTGACCGCGTACGACTTGAGCAGGTCGACCGTCCAGCCGGTCCAGCCGTGGGTGCTGAGCCCGTACCGGGTGAGCACCGACTGCCGCCAGGCGGAGAAGGGCAGGGTGAGCAGGTCGGCGACGAGCACCACGGCGATCCCGCCGAGCACCGCGCGGGCGATCCAGTGGTCACCGAAGGGACGCCCGGCCAGCTCGACCAGGCGGGCGCCGAGCGGGGTGAGCCCGAGCAGCAGGGCCACCAGCAGCCCGGCCGCCAGACCGCCGTACGCGCCGGGGCGCAGCGCGGCGTGGAACGCCCGACCCCGGGCCACCTGGTCGGCGGGGAGGTCGCGCAGCGCGGCGAGCTGGTCGGCCCGGGGCGCCGGCGGGCGGCTCCACGGGACCAGCAGCGCCCCGACCACGAGCAGGGCCAGCACCAGCGCGGCCAGGGTAAGCACCGCCCATCCACGGGGGGTCACCTCGGTGTCCCGCCGCGCACGGGCCTGCCGGTGTGGCGTCGTACCCGGGTCATGCCGCCGCTCCTCCCGCCGTGAGCGCCCATCCTATTGCCCACCGGGCGCGGACCCCGGCGGGTGTCAGGCGACCCGGCGGCGGGCGGGCCTGGCCCGGCGGGTGTCAGGCGACCCGGCGGCGGCGGGCGGGCCTGGCCCGGCGGTTCTCGTGGGCCAGCACCTCCACCTGGAACCCGGCCCGGGCGAACACCTCGATCGCCCGGTGCTCGGCCGCACCCAGGTCGGCGGCCGGCGAGTCGTCGTCGAGCAGGGCCGTCACCAGGCAGCCGTCGCAGCCCGGGCCCCGGGCCCGGCAGCCGTCGCAGTCGATGAGCATCGTGCCTCCTGACGCAGTGCGGCGGCGGGCGCGACACCATCGTCACCACCCGACCACCGTCGGTCAGGTCGGACACTAGCCATCGGGTACGACACAACCGGACAACCGGTGATCAACTCTCAGGAGCGGGACAGCCGGCGCAGCAGCGAGTCCGCGCCCAGCGGGTACGCCCCGTGCCGGCGGACCCCGTCGGCGACCTCCCGGTCGGAGGAGACCACCACCACCGGCCGGCCGGCCGGCTCGGCCCGGACCAGCCGGCGGATCAGCTCGTCGGCGGTCTCACCCTTGCGGGAGAAGAGCACCCGCACCCCGCGCGGGGCGGGCGGCAGGCCGTGCATCCGCTCCGCCCCGTCGAAGACGACGGTCACCTCGTCGCCGGTCTGCGCGGCGATCCCGCCCAGCCCGGTGATCAGGCGTTTGCGCTGCTGCTCCAGGGACATCTCGCCGAACCCGCGCTTGGTGACGTTGTAGCCGTCGACGACCAGGTGCGCCCGGGGCAGGGCGAGTAGCTGGTCGAGCCGGGCCGGGTCGTCGGTGTCCCGGGCGCGGGCCGCCGGCCCGTCCGCGACGCCGGTCGGCGTGTCGGTGAACGCGTCGGCGACGAAGTCGGCGGGGAGCTTGTCCACCGGACCGAGGGCCAGCTCGCGGCGCAACCCCACGGCGGCCTGCCCGATGGTCTCCAGCAGCAGCCACAGTCGGGCGTCGTCGACCGAGCGGGCCTCCTTGGCGCTGGCCCGGGCCACCCCGGCCGCCGCCTCCGCCTCGGCCAGCCGGGCCCGCGCCCGGCGCAGCTCGGCGTCGCTGTCGGCAGCGGCCCGGGTGGCCCGGCCGCGTTCGGTGGCGAGCAGCTCGTTGGCCCGGCGTTCCCGGGCCTGGATCTCCCGCAGGGTGCGCTGGAGCTGGCGGTTCTCCTCCCGCTGCTGGCCCAGCTCCTCGCGGACCCGGGCCAGCTCGTCGCGGAGCTTCTCGGCCTCCACCCGGGCCACCGCCCGGTCGTGCTCGGCGCGGGTGGCCCGCTGCTCGGCCTCCCGGACCAGCTCGGCGACGACTGCGCTGTCCGCCTCGGCGCGGACCGCCGCGCCGCTGGCGTCGATCAGCTCCCGCCAGCCCCGGGGACGGGTCAGGTAGGCCAGGGCGGCCACCTCGACCGGGTCGGCGGCGGCCGGCGCGGTCCCCTCCACCACGGCCGCGCCCAGGTCGCCGGCGTCGGCCAGCACCCGGGCGGTGACCCGCTGGCGGAACAGCGGGTCGGCGGTGAGCTGGGCGGCGATCGCCGGGGCACCGAGCCGGGCCCGACGGTTCGGCGCGAACTTCGCCACCCGGCGCAGCGGCACCGGCACCTCGTCGGCGGGCAACCCGGGCAGGACGGCGGCGGTGAGCGCGACGATCCGCTGGCGGACCGGCTCGGGAAGAGTGGGCTCGGGCTCGGGCGCCCCCGCACCCGGGTCCCCGCCGCCCTCGGGCGCGGCGGCGGACGACCCCTCGGGGAGGTGGTCGTCGTACGGCTCGGTGAGGGGCATGTGGCAAGTCTCCCACCGCGACCGGGCCCACCGCCCGGTGAGTGAGCCGATCTCTCATCCTAGACCCGTGGAGACGCCTGGGGCTGCTGGGACAGGAGTGTCGGACCGGCGGGCTAGCCTGCCGCCCGTGGCACCTGGGGAGTACGTCCAGCAGACGCTGGCCGGTCTGGAACCGACGCCGGCCGGCGGGGTCGACCCGGCGCTGCCGCTGTACGCGACGACGTTCGTGGTGGTCGACCTGGAGACCACCGGCGGCGCGCCGGACGGCGGGGGCATCACCGAGATAGGCGCGGTCAGGGTGCGCGGCGGCGAGGAGCTGGGCGTGCTCGCCACCCTGGTCGATCCGGGGGTGCCGATCCCGCCGTTCATCACCGTGCTGACCGGCATCACCCAGGCCATGCTGATCCCGGCCCCACCGATCGAGCAGGTGCTGCCGAGCTTCCTGGAGTTCATCTCCGACGCGGTCCTGGTGGCCCACAACGCCCCCTACGACGTGGGCTTCCTCAAGGCGGCCTGCGCGAAGCACGGCTACCGCTGGCCCAACCCCCGGGTGCTGGACACCGCGGCGCTGGCCCGCCGGGTGCTGACCCGCGACGAGGTGCCCAACCGCCGGCTGGGCACCCTGGCCGCCTACTTCCGCACCGCCACCCAGCCGACCCACCGTGCCCTGGACGACGCCAAGGCCACCGTGGACGTGCTGCACGGCCTGATCGCCCGCCTCGGCGGGCACCGGGTCGACACGGTCGGCGAGGCGATCGAGTTCGCCCGGGCGGTCACCCCCACCCAACGGCGCAAGCGGCACCTGGCCGAGGGGCTGCCCAAGGCGCCCGGGGTCTACATCTTCCGGGCCGCCGACGACCGGCCGCTCTACGTGGGCACCTCCGGCGACATCGCCACCCGGGTGCGCAGCTACTTCACCGCCGCCGAGAAGCGGGCCCGGATGTCGGAGATGCTCGCCGCGGCCGAGCGGGTGGAGGCGGTGGAGTGCGCCCACTCGCTGGAGGCGGAGGTCCGCGAGCTGCGGCTGATCGCCGCGCACGCGCCGCCGTACAACCGCCGGTCCAAGTATCCGGAGCGGATGGTCTGGCTCAAGCTCACCGACGGGCCGTACCCGCGGCTGTCGGTGGTGCGCGGCCTCGCCCCCGGCGACACCGCCTACCTCGGCCCGTTCCGCTCCAGGCAGGCCGCCGAGCTGGCCGCGGCCGGGTTCCACGACGCGGTCCCGCTGCGCCAGTGCACGCACCGGCTCTCGCTGCGTACCGTCACGCCGGCCTGCGCGCTGGCCGAGCTGGGTCGCTGCCCGGCGCCCTGCGAGCACCGGATCACCCCCGAGGAGTACGACCACCGCGCCGCCGCGCCGTTCCGCACCGCCACCACGAGCGACCCGCAGGTGGTGGTGGACGCCCTGCTGGCCCGGATCGAGGCGCTGTCGGTGGCCGAGCGCTACGAGGAGGCGGCGGTGGTGCGCTCCCGGCTGGCGGCGGTGCTGCGGGCCGCCGTCCGGATGCAGCGGCTGGCGGCGCTGACCCGGATCGGCGAGCTGGCCGCCGCGCGGCCCGCCGCCGGGGGCGGCTGGGAGCTGGCACTGGTCCGGCACGGGCGGCTCGCCGGCGCCGGGGTGTCCCCGCCGGGCGTCCACCCGCGACCGACCATCACCGCGATCCGGGCCACCGCCGAGACGGTGGAGCCGGGCGGTCACGGGCCGGTCCCCCGGGCCTCCGCCGAGGAGAGCGAGCGGATCCTGTCCTGGTTGGAACGACCGGAGACCCGGCTGGTGGAGATGACCTCCGAGTGGTCGTCCCCGGTGGCCGGTGCGGCCCGTTTCCGCGACCTGCTGGCGAAGGCCGAAAACGGCGGGTCCCACCAACTCTCAACCGAACGCCCATGAGCAAGTGACCGATCGGACGACCTCGGCTCGCTTAGGCTGTTAAGGGAGTGCAGTCCTGCCCGTTTCGTGGGCCTGCTTCCGGTTGCCGGTGACGGTGGCCGAGGAGCCGGGGTGAGGAGGTGTCCCTCGTGGACGTCGACGCCGGACACGGCGCCGCCCTGGGGGGCGCGCTCCCGACCCAGCCCGGCGAGCTGCCGCTGACCCGCCGGCTGCGGTCCCTGCTGAGCTGGCCGGCCAGCGACAACGACCCGGTGACCCAGCTCGTCCGCACCCACCGCAACATCCACGCCAGCGCGGACGCCTCGGTGCTGCGCCGGGCGTACACCATCGCGGAGAACATGCACCGCGGCCAGTTCCGCAAGAGCGGCGAGCCGTACATCACCCACCCGCTGGCGGTCGCCCAGATCAGCGCCGACCTCGGCATGGACACCACCACCCTGGTGGCGGCGTTGCTGCACGACACGGTGGAGGACACCCGCTACACCCTCCAGGCGCTCAGTGAGGACTTCGGCCACGAGGTGGCCCACCTGGTCGACGGGGTGACCAAGTTCGACAAGGCGTTCTACGGCAAGGCCGCCGAGGCGGAGACGATCCGCAAGATGATCATCGCGGCCGGCAAGGACGTCCGGGTGCTGATCATCAAGCTGGCCGACCGGCTGCACAACATGCGCACCCTCGGGGTCCGCTCGGCCTCCTCCCGGGAGCGGATCGCCCGCAAGACCCAGGAGGTGCTGGTCCCGCTCTGCGACCGGCTCGGCATCCAGACCCTCAAGCGGGAGCTCGACGACGTGGTGCTGCTGCACCTGGCGCCGGACGAGCACACCCGACTGGCCCGGCACGTGCACGACCGGCCCGGCTGGGACGCCTACCTCGACGACGTGGTCGCCCAGACGCGGGTGGCGCTGCGCCGCAGCCGGGTCGACGCCGACGTGACCCCCCGTCCCCGACACCTCTACTCGATCTGGAAGGACACCGTCGCCGGCGGACACACCACCCCGTTCGACCTGCCCCGGGTCGCGATCGTGGTGGACGGCCCGGCCACCGACTGCTACGCCGCCCTCGGCGCGGTGCACGGGCGCTGGCGACCGATCCCCGGCCGGTTCAAGGACTTCATCGCCTCGCCGAAGAACAACCTCTACCGATCCCTGCACACCAGCGTCTGCGGCCCGCAGGACCGCACCGTCGAGGTGCTGATCCGCACCCGGGAGATGCACCGGTCCGCCGAGTACGGCGTGGCCGCCGACTTCCGCTTCCCCCGGGCCTCCGGGCAGGCCAGCAAGACCGACCAGCTCTCCTGGCTGCGCCGGGTGCTCGACTGGGAGCAGGAGGCACCCGACCCGGTCCAGTTCCTCCAGTCGCTGCGCTGCGACCTGGCCGAGGCGCAGATCCAGGTGGTCGCCGACGGCCGGCAGGTGGTGCTCCCGGCCGGCGCCACCCCGGTCGACCTGGCGTACGAGCTGGGCACCGAGCGGGGCGACCACTGCCTCGCCGCACGGATCAACGGCCGGCTCGCCCCGCTGGCGTCCGAACTCGACGAGGGCGACGTGGTGGAGATCTTCACCGAGAGCGACGCGGAGAGCGGCTTCGACGCCGACGCCGCTCCGCGCGGCCCCCGTCGGGAGTGGCTCGGCTTCGTCAAGTCGCCGCACGCGCAGATGCAGATCAACCGGTGGTTCGCCGAGCACACCGAGCCGGGCATCTCGATCGCCGACAAGGTCCGCCTCGGCCGGGCCACCATCGGGCTGGCACTGCGCAAGCACGACCGGGGGCTGGCCAGCGACCTGCCGCTGCTGCGACTGTCGGAGGAACTCGGCTACCCCGACCTGGAGACGCTGCTGGTCGCGGTCTTCGACCGGGCGGTCGAACCGGACGCCGTGGTACGCCAGCTCATCGACCTGGTCGACCACCGGCAGTGAGCCGGCCGGCGCGCACCGGCACCGGGCCCGGACCCGACCACGTGCTCGCCACCAGGTCGGGCAGCCGGAACCCGTGTCGCCCTGCCCGGGTGACCGGTCGCCCCGCACACCACGGCACCGCCCCGACGGCCTAGCCTGGACCCATGATCCCCCGCTCGCGCGCCACCGGCCGGGCCATCGCCTACAAGGTCTTCTACCGGCTGCCGGTCACGGTACGCCGCCGCCTGGTCCGGCTCGCCGGGCCGAAGTACGTCGTCGGCGCGGTGACCCTGGTCCGGGACAGCGAGGCCGGCGGGGCCGGCCGGCTCCTGCTGCTGCGCCAGCCCCCCGGCCATAGCTGGACGCTCCCCGCCGGGCTGCTCCAGCGCGGCGAGACGCCGGTCGTCGGCGCGGCCCGCGAGCTGTACGAGGAGTCTGGCGTCCGGCTCACCCCGGACCGGCTCCGCCCGGCCGTACCGAACGCCCTGGTGCACACCAGGGGCTGGGTGGACATGGTCTTCGAGACGGAGGTGCCCGCCGCCACCACCGCGCTAAAGGTGGACGGCGCGGAGGTCCTCGAGGCGGTCTGGCACCCGCTGGACGACCTGCCCCGGCTGAGCCGGGCCACCGCCAACCTGCTCGGCCACTACGGCATCGGCCCGCAGGCCGACCGACCGCCGGCGTGACCGCCGCGCCGGACAGGCTCTGCGCGGTGGTGCTCGCCGCCGGCGAGGGCACCCGACTGCGTCCGCTCACCGCACGGGTGCCGAAGGCGCTCTGCCCCGTCGGCAACGTGCCGCTGCTCGACCGGGCGCTGGACCGGCTCGCCGGTCTCGGCCTGACCGGGCCGGACCGGGTCGCGGTGAACGCCTGCTACCTGGCCGGCCAGGTGGTGGCGCACGTCGGCGACCGGGCACACCTGTCGGTGGAGCCGGGCGACCCGCTGGGCACCGCCGGCGCTCTGGGCAACCTGCGAGACTGGATCGCCGGACGGGGATTGCTGGTCGGCAACGCCGACGCGTACCTGGCCGACCCGCACGCCGCCCCCGGACCGGACGTGGCGGCGCTGCTGGACGGCTGGGACTTCCGGTCCGTACGGCTGCTCGGCCGGCCGGCCGCCGACCCGGCGGCCCCGGGCACCTTCGACGGGCACGTCTTCGCCGGGTTCTCGCTGCTGCCCTGGCACCGGGTACGGGACCTGCCGGCGACCTTCGGCGACCTGGTCCGCACCGTGTGGCGGCCGGCGGAGGCGGCGGGTGAGCTGACCGTGGTGCCCTACCCCGGCACGTTCTACGACACCGGCACCCCGGCCGACTACCTGGCGGCCAACCTGCACGCCGCGGGCGACGGCGACCTGGTCGCCCCGGACGCCACCGTGACCGGCCGGATCCACCGGTCGGTGGTGGGCGCGGGTGCGACGGTGCGCGGCGACGTGACACGGGTGGTGGTCTGGCCCGGCGCGACCGTCGAGGAGGGCGAGCGGCTGCGCGACGCGGTCCGGGCCGACGCCGGCCTCACGGTGGCCGCCGACCCCGCGACCTGACCCGCCCGGCACGACCCGCCTGGCCTGACTGTGAGGCTGGCCTGGCCCGACCTGGCCCGCCTGGCCGGCCCGGCCCGACCCGCCTGACCCGACCCGCCTGACCCGCCTGGCCCGACCTGACCTGGGCCGCCTGGCCCCGACCCGCCTGGCCTGACCAGCCTGACCCGCCTGACCCGACCTGACCTGGGCCGCCTGGCCCCGACCCGCCTGGCCCGTACTGACCTGGCCCGCCTGGCCCCGACCCGCCTGGCCTGACCAGCCTGACCCGCCTGACCAGCCCGGCCAGCCCGGCACGACCCCGACCCGGCCGGACCCCGCCGGTCATGATCGTGCTGGAACATGGATGTAGTGGTATCCCGAGCACGCGAGGCCACTACATCCATGTTCCAGCACGATCTTGCGGTTGCACGTCCTTCCTCTCGCTCGGCGGGCGACAACCCGGGGGCGGTGGGCGACCAGCCCAGGTGGGCGACCAGCCCGGGTGAGCGACAGGCCCGGGTGGGCGACAAGCCCGGGTGAGCAACAAGCCCGGGGTCGGCGACAAGCCCGGGTGCGCGACAAGCCCGGGGTAAGCGACAAGCCCGGGGTGCGCGGCCAGACCGGGTGGGCGACAAGCCAGGGTGGGTGGCCGGGGTCTCCCGCTGTCGCGGGTGACCCGGTGCATCCTGGCGCTGAGTCACGCTCGCACGGAAAGGCGACCACCCTCGAAGCGGATATGCCGCTGCGTCATATTTGTGCCGGAGCGGCATACCGGTGTCGGGCGTTATGCCGAGGAGCAAGGGACGTTTGGGCGGAATCTCCGTTCCGTCGGCCGGACGGGATGGCTGGGCAGGCGAGCCGACCAACCCGGCAAACGTTCCTGGACGCCGCACTAGCATGGTCAGCGACGCCAGGCCGGCGTCCCGCCGGGCACACGAACGGAGAATCGTCCAGTGATCACCGCGATCGTCCTGATCGACTGCGCCACCGACTCGATCCCCGAGGTGGCCGAGAACCTGGCCAACCTGCCCGGCGTCAGCGAGGTCTACTCGGTGGCCGGGCACGTCGACCTGATCGCCGTCGTACGGGTCCGGGAGTTCGAGCAGATCGCCCAGGTCATCGCCGGCAGCATCTCCAAGGTGCCCGGGGTGCTCGGCACGGAGTCGCACATCGCGTTCCGCGCGTACTCCCAGCACGACCTGGAGGAGGCGTTCGCGATCGGGCTGGCCAGCGCCGACTGATCCGGTACGCGCGGTGGCCGGTCCCCCTGGTGCGGGGAACCGGCCACCGTCGTCGGTGCGGTGACGTCAGCTGTTACCCGGAGCGGGCGACTCGGTCGCGCCACCCGGGGCCGGCGACTCGGTCGCGCCCGGGGCCGGTGCCTCGGTCGTACCGCCGGGAGCCGGCGACTCGGTCGTGCCACCCGGGGCCGGCGTGCCGCTGCCACCCGGGCCCGGCGTGCCGCTGGCGCTGGTCTGCGGAACCGGGACGCCCAGTTCCTGCGCCAGGGCCACCAACGCGTCGTAGTGGGCCTGCAGGACCGGCAGCGCGTCCTGCGCGAGTTGGACCACCGACTGCTCGGAGCCCTGCGAGATCTCCGTCTGGGTGGCCTGGATGGCCTGGACGTGCCCGGCCAGTTCGGCGGTCACCCACGCCTTGTCGAACTCGGCGCCGCTGAGACCGTTGAGCTTGTCGATCACCTTCTGCTGGTCGGCCGTCGGCGCGCCCGGCAGGGACACGTTCAGTTGCTGCGCGGTGCTCTGCACCGTCTGGTCGAGCTGGGTGTGGTCCGTGACGAACTGCTTACCCAGATCCTTGACCTGCTGGTTCTGCCCCTTCTGCTGCGCCAGGTTGCCGGTGACGATCTCCGTCAGGTTCACCTGGTGCACCGCCTGCAGGTACTGGGTGTCCTGCGCCGACGGCTGCGCCGCGGCCTGTGCCGCCGCCGCGGGCGCCAGGCCGACCACCACCACGGTGGCCAGCAGTCCCAGGCGTTTGATACCCAACATGTTCCCTCCCCGTTTTCGTTGGACCGCACGGATACCCGGCTGACGAGGGTTATTCCTGGGTTTCCACCCGTTGGGTGACCGGGGCTCGGCGGTACCGGGAGGCGACCCCGAAGCCCCTGGTGTCCGGTTGCCGCCCCCGGGGGCCGGATGGCCGGGGCGATCCGCGTCGCCCAGGCCCCGGCCGGCACCGCCCGACCCACTCTGGGCGGTTGGCGGGCGGACGCTCCGGGCGGAGCCGGAAACGGACGTGGCGCCCGCCGGGGGATCCCGGCGGGCGCCACGGTCGGTGTGTCGGAGAGGTCAGGAACGGCGCTCGCCGCTGCCGATCTCCTCCCGCTCCGGGCGGGGTTCGACCGGCGGGTGCCCCGGCGAGACCGGCGCCTCGGCCGGCTTCTCGATCGGGTAGAAGAAGCCCCGGATGGCCGGGCCGAGTGCCCCGAGCCGGTTCATCTTCTTCGGCACCACCCAGCCGACGTAGTCCAGTTCCGCGTGCCCGTCGTGCCCGTCGGCCCCGGTGAGCGGCTGGTGGACCTCGACGAACCGGCCGTCCGGCAGGCGCCGGATGATGCCGGTCTCCACGCCGTGGGCCAGCACCTCCCGGTCGTGCTGCTGGAACCCCAGGCAGAGCCGGTACGTGACGTAGTAGGCCAGCGGCGGGATCACCAGCAGGCCCACCCGGCCCGCCCAGGTCATCGCGTTGAGGCTGATGTGGAACTTGTCGGCGATGACGTCGTTGCCGCCGGAGAGGGTCAGCACGATGTAGAAGGAGACCGCCATCGCGCCCACCGCGGTACGGGCCGGGACGTCCCGGGGCCGCTGCAGCAGGTTGTGGTGCCGGTAGTCCTTGAGCTGCCGCGCCTCCACGAACGGGTAGAGCGTGGAGAGCCCGACCAGGATGCCCGGCAGCACGACCGTCGGCCAGAACAGCGGCGGGATGACGTACCCGTCGCCGATCGGGATGTTGATCTCCCAGGCCGGCATCAGGCGGGTCGAGCCGTCGAGGAACATGACGTACCAGTCGGGCTGGCTGGCGGCCGAGACCACCCACGCCTCGTACGGGCCGAAGTACCAGATCGGGTTGATCTGGAAGAGGCCACCCATCAGCGCGATGACGCCGAAGACGACCATGAAGAAGCCGCCCTGCTTGAGCGCGTAGCGCGGGAACATCCGCTCGCCGACCACGTTCTCGTTGGTCCGGCCG
The DNA here is from genome assembly GCF_044755745.1 of Micromonospora sp. NPDC092111. NCBI lineage: Bacteria > Bacillati > Actinomycetota > Actinomycetes > Micromonosporales > Micromonosporaceae > Micromonospora > Micromonospora sp. NPDC092111. The sequence continues at coordinate 169,962 of NZ_JBIVRQ010000003.1, read as the reverse complement.
GGGCCGGGCCACTGGGTGTGCTTCTGCTTGAAGACCAGGCCCAGGTGGGCGCTGATCAGCGCGACCAGCAGACCCGGGATGAGCAGCACGTGGGCGATGAAGAACCGGCTGATGATGATCTCACCGGGGAACTCCCCGCCGAAGATCGACGAGGTGACCCAGGAGCCGATCACCGGGATCGACAGCATGATGCCGGAGGCGATCCGCAGACCGGTGCCGGACAGGCCGTCGTCCGGCAGCGAGTAGCCGCTGAAGCCGGCCAGGAAGCCGACCCAGAACAGCAGCGAACCGATGATCCAGTTGGTCTCCCGCGGCTTGCGGAACGCGCCGGTGAAGAAGACCCGCATCATGTGCACCACGATCGCGGCCATGAACAGCAGCGCCGACCAGTGGTGCATCTGCCGCATGATCAGACCACCCCGGACGTCGAACGACAGGTCCAGGCTGGAGGCGTACGCGGCCGACATCGGGGTGCCCCGCAGCGGGGCGTAGCTGCCGTTGTAGACCACCTCGGTCATCGCCGGCTCGTAGAAGAAGGTCAGGAAGACACCGGTCAGCAGCAGCACGACGAACGAGAAGAGCGCGATCTCGCCGAGCAGGAACGACCAGTGGTCCGGGAAGACCTTGTTCAGCAGCTTGCGCAGCGGGGTGGCCACCTGGAAGCGGTCGTCCACTCCCCCGGCGGCCTTGCCCGGCACCGCTGCTACGTCAAACTTTCGGCGCTTCATGGCCGCTCCCAGAAGTCGGGGCCGACGGTTTCGGTGTAGTCGGACTTCGCCACGAAGAAGCCCTCCTCGTCCACCTCGATCGGTAGCTGGGGCAGCCGCCGGCTCGCCGGGCCGAAGACCGGTCGGGCGTTGTCGGTGATCAGGAACTGGCTCTGGTGGCACGGGCAGAGCAGCCGGTTGGTCTGCTGCTCGTAGAGGCTGGCGGGGCAGCCGGCGTGGGTGCAGATCTTGGAGTACGCCGCGTAGTTGCCCCACATGTAGTCGCCGTGGCCGACCCGCGAGTTGGCCTGCCGGGACTTCTCCGCGTCGGACTCCCGCAGGTGGATCAGCAGGGTCGGCGAGTCGGCGTGCTTGTTGCTCACGCCGTGTTCGATGCCGGGGAAGACGGTGAGCTGACCGCCGGCGCTGACGTCGGCGGGCCGGATCGGCCGGCCGTCCTCACGGACCAGCCGGATCTTCTTGCCGTCGGCCGGGGAGAAGCCGGTGGTGAACATCTGGTTGTTCTTGTGCGGGTTGGAGATCAGCCCGCCGACCAGCGGGGCCGCGGCCACCGCCCCGACCGGCAGCAGGCCGGCGACCAGCGAGACGCCGAGCAGCGGACGCCGCCGCACGCCCATCTCGTCGGCCAGGTAGAGCATCGTCTCACCGGTGATCTTGCGCTCCTCGGCGGACCCGGGGCCGTCGTGCCGGTCCTGGATCGAGACCTCCTTGGGCAGCAGCTTCTTGCCCCAGGTGAGGATGCCGAAGCCGATGCCGAGCAGCGCGACGCCCAGGGTGAGCCCGAGCAGCGGGGTGTACCACTTGTCGCCGCCGCGACCCGGCTCGTACTGCCACGGCCACCAGATGTAGACGACCAGGAAGGCGGTGGCGGCCAGGCCGGTCAGCAGGAACATCGCCGCGACCGTACGGGTCAGCCGGCGCTCGGCCTTGCTGCCCGGGACGACCTGCTCCTCGTAGTGGACGATCTCGATGTCGTCCCGACGCGCGCCCTCCTGAACGATGTCGAACCGGGACACCCGGGGGTCGTTGACGTCGAGCGGCTCCCGGCCCTGCGGGGCCTGGTGCTCGGTCTGGGTGCTCATGCCGTCACCTCGCTACGGGCGGTGCCGGCGCACGGCACCACGGCAATGCTGTTGACGATGCGCTCGGTCACGACTTGCCCGCAATCCACAGGCTCGTGAAGACCAGCGCGACGATGCCCACCAGGAAGATCGCCAGACCCTCGGTGGACGGACCGTACCGGCCGAGGTTGAGGCCGCCCTGGTCCTGGTCGGCCTTCAGGGTCTCCTGGATGTAGGCGATGATGTCCGCCTTCTGCTCCGGGGTGATCTGGTTGTCGCCGAACACCGGCATGTTCTGCGGGCCGCTGAGCATCGCGGCGTAGATCTGCGCGTCGCTGGCGGGCTTCAGGCTCGGGGCGTACTTGCCCGAGGAGAGCGCGCCGCCGCCACCGCCGAAGGCGTGGCACTGCGAGCAGTTGATCCGGAACAGCTCACCGCCGGTCGCCAGGTTGGCGCCCGCGCGGAGGTCGCCCTGCGGGACCTGCGGGCCCCCGCCGAGCTCCTGGATGTACTGGCCGAGCTGGCGCACCTGCTCGTCGGTGAAGACCGGCGGCTTGCGCATGGCCTGCGCCTCCTGCCGGGCCATCGGCATGCGACCGCTGCCGACCTGGAACTCCACCGAGGCGGAGCCGACACCGATCAGGCTCGGGCCACGACCCTCGACGCCCTGCGCGTTGCGACCGTGGCAGGTCACGCAGCTCACGTCGAACAGCGCCTTGCCCTCGGCCGCGGCGCCGGTCAGCGGCGGGTTTTCCTGCGCCTGCACGCCGGGGGCGAAGACGGTGTAGGCGCCGCCGGCCAGCGTCAGCGCGGCGATCAGCCGGAACGCCGCGCCCAGCCGGCGGCGGCCCCTGCTGCGCGCCGCGGGCCGCCCGCGCAACCGCGCGAGCAGACCGCGTCGGCGGTCGTTGTCAGAAGTCATGACCTGTGTCCTTAACCGGTTGGACCTTGTCTCAGGGGACGAAGCAGCGGCGCGGTACGTGACGCGCCAAGATCACTGAAGCCAGTAGATCATGGCGTAGAGCCCGATCCACACGACGTCGACGAAGTGCCAGTAGTACGACACGACGATCGCCGACGTGGCCTGCGCCGGGGTGAACCGGCCCATGGTGGTGCGGATCATGAAGATGATGAAGGCGATGAGACCGCCGGTCACGTGCAGGCCGTGGAAGCCGGTGGTGAGGTAGAACATCGACCCGTAACCGTCTTCGTTGATCTTCACGCCCTCGTGCACCAGGGTGCGGTACTCGTTCGCCTGGCCGAGCACGAAGATCAGGCCCATCACGAAGGTGATCGTGAACCAGCGCCGCAGGGCGTGGACGTCACCCTTCTCGGCCGCGAAGACACCGAGCTGGCAGGTCACCGAGGACAGCACCAGGATCACCGTGAAGGTGGTCGCGTAGGGGATGTTGAGGACCTCGGTGTGCTTCTCCCACTGCTCCGGCGCCGCCGCACGGATCGAGAAGTACATCGCGAACAGCGCCGCGAAGAACATGAGTTCGCTGGAGAGCCACACGATCGTCCCGACGCTGACCATGTTGGGTCGGGTCAGGGAGTGGATCCGGCTCTTGTCAATGGCTGGGGCCGCAGTCACGCGGTCATTATTGCCCTTGACCGGGGCGGGCGATCAGCGGGGGGCCAAACCGGGGTGAGGGATGGCCCGATAGTGGCGGTCCGGTTCGCCTGGCCTAGCCTGAAAAGCGTGCTGCACGTCGATTCGATCTTCGCCGCCACCTCGGCGGTCCCGCCCACCAGCCTCGCGGCGGGCGGCGACGAGGTACCGCCGCCGTTCGACATCACCCGGATCTTCACCGAGACCCGGCTGGACAGTTGGCTCGCCCTGGGCCTGGTCATCGCCGCCGGCCTCTACCTCTACGGCGTACACCGGCTGCGGCTGCGCGGGGACCGCTGGCCGGTGGTCCGTACCGTCTGCTTCCTCGGCCCGGGCCTGGGCGGCATCGCCGCGGTGACGGTCAGCGGGCTGCACGCGTACGACACCGCCCTGCTGTCGGTGCACATGGTCCAGCACATGGTGCTGTCGATGATCTCCCCGATCTTCCTGGCCCTGGGCGCCCCGGTCACCCTGGCCCTGCGCACCCTGCCGGTCGGCCCGCGCAAGCGGCTGCTGGCCGTCGTGCACAGCCGGATCGCCCGGGTCTACAGCTTCCCGCTGGTCGCGTTCACCATCTTCGTGGTCAACCCGTTCGCGCTCTACTTCACCGACCTGTACCGCTACACCCTCGAACACGCCTGGGCACACGAACTGGTGCACGCGCACTTCATCATGACCGGCTGCGTGTTCTTCTGGCCGCTGCTCGGCCTGGACCCGCTGCCCGGCCGCTGGCCGTACCCGGCCCGGGCGCTGCTGATGCTGCTGTCGGTGCCGTTCCACACCGTGCTCGGGCTGACCATCATGCAGAGCAGCACGCTCTTCGGCGGCGACTGGTACCCGTCGCTGGGCCTGACCTGGTCGGACCCGTGGAACGACCAGGTCGTCGCCGGCGGGATCCTCTGGGCCGGCGGCGAGTTCGTCAGCGTCACGATGATCGCGGTGCTGGTGGTGCAGTGGGTCAAGCAGTCCGAGCGGGAGGCCCGCCGGGTCGACCGCGAGCTGGACCGGCAGGAGGCCCGGGAGCGGGCCGCCGCCGCTGCGGCCGAGGCCGCCGGCGCCCCCGCCGCGGCCCCCGGCACCCCGGTCTGAGCTGCCGCGACGCCCGGTCCGCGAGGAGCCGGCAGGCGGGATGTCGGGTACGCCACACCGACCGGTACGATCAACGGGCAGCTACGAGGAGTACAGCCAAATGAGTGAGCGCAGCGAGCGAGTCAGGCGCAGTGTGACGGTGCCTCATCACGGCACGGAGCGAAGCGGAGTGCCGGCATGAGCGATCGTCTTTGCACCGTCCTGCTCTACAGCGACGACCCGCAGGTCCGGGACCGGATGCGGCTGGCCGTCGGCACCCGCCCCGCACCCGGGCTACAGATCGAGTTCGTCGACGCGTCCGACTACGCCGGCTGCATCCGGCTGGTCGACGACTACGAGATCGACCTCATGCTGCTCGACGGTGAGGCCTCGCCCGGTGGCGGCCTCGGCATCGCCCGCCAGATCAAGGACGATCGGGACGACGCCCCGCCCACCTGCCTGGTCATCGCCCGCGCGGCCGACCGATGGCTCGCCTCGTACGCGCAGGTCGACGGGGTGCTGATGCACCCGCTCGACCCGGTGGCCACCGGCACCACGGTCGCCGAGCTGCTGCGTACGCACGCCGCCGCCTGAGTCGCACACTCGGCGGCGCCCCTGGCGCCCGGGGTGACGGGCGCGCCCGTCCACCCGCACCCCACGCCCGCTCGGGAGGCCCACCATGGGCGAACGGACCTGGCCGCACCTGCTCAACGCGCTGTTACGCGGTGACGAGCTCTCCACCGCCGACACCGCCTGGGCGATGAACGAGATCATGGCCGGCGCCGCCAGCCCGGCCCAGATCGCCGGCTTCGCGGTCGCCCTGCGCGCCAAGGGTGAGACCCCGGCCGAGCTGGCCGGCCTGGTCGAGGCGATGCTCGGCCACTCGGTCGCGGTGAACCTCCCGGAGGAGCTGCGCCGCACCGCGGTCGACGTGGTGGGCACCGGCGGTGACCTCGCCCACACGGTCAACATCTCGACGATGACCGCGCTGGTCGTGGCCGGCGCCGGCGTCCGGGTGGTGAAACACGGCAACCGGGCCGCCTCGTCCCTGTGCGGCACCGCCGACCTGCTGGAGTTCTTCGGCGTACCGCTGGATCTCGGCCCGGAGCAGGTGGCCCGCTGCGTGGCCGAGACCGGCATCGGCTTCTGCTTCGCGGCCCGGTTCCACCCGGGCATGCGGCACGCCGGCCCGGTCCGGCGGGAGATCGGGGTGCCGACCGCGTTCAACTTCCTCGGCCCGCTGACCAACCCGGCCCGCCCGCGCGCCGGTGCCGTGGGCTGCTTCGACGCCCGGATGGCCCCGGTCATGGCCGAGGTCTTCGCCGCCCGTGGCGACTCGGTCGTCGTGATGCGCGGCGAGGACGGCCTGGACGAGTTCACCACCGCCGCGCCCACCCGCGTCTGGGTGGCCCAGCAGGGCACCGTCCGGGAGGCGCTGCTGGACGCGGCCGACCTCGGGGTGCCCCGGTCCACCCTGGCCGACCTGCGCGGCGGTGACGCCGCCCACAACGCCGGCGTGACCCGCCGGCTGCTGGCCGGCGAGACCGGCCCGGTCCGCGACGCCGTCCTGGTCAACGCGGCCGTCGCGCTCGCCACCCAGGCCCCGCTGGACGGTGACCTCACCGAGGCCGTACGCGCCGGCATGGACCGGGCGGCCGAGTCCGTCGACTCGGGGGCGGCTGCCGCCGCCCTGGACCGCTGGGTCGAGGTCGCCCGCTCACTCTGACCGGCCGGCCCGGCTGGGGCCTGTCGGTGGGGCGTGCGAAACTACACGGGAGTAATTTTCCGTTTTCCACCGATGGCGGCGAAGCCCGTCGGCGGGTTCCGGAGCGAGAGGAGACGCCCGTGTCGGACCGCGAACTCCACTGCGACATCTGCGAGGGCGTTCAGCCGTTCGAGGCGCCGCCCTGCGTGGACGGCCACGGCGCCGACTGCCCCGAGCTGGTCTGCACCGGCTGCGGCGCGGCCGTGCTGATCGCGACCTTCGCCTTCCAGGCCACCCGGCTGACCGACCGGCGCCGCCGCCGGCCCACGCCCCACCACCGCGCCGCGTGAGAACGCGCTGAGGCAGATCCCGACCATGCCCTGCCCAGGATCTGACCATGCCCTGAGCAGAACCTGATCACACCCTGAGCAGATTCTGGGCAGGACATCGTCACCCTGCCGCACGTCGTGCCTCGGCCGAACCGGGGATCCGTCCGAGCAGCGGCGACGAGGACTCCCACCACCATCAGCTCCAAAGGGCGCGAACGGCAACCCCGTCCTCCGCCCGGCCCCGCTACCCACCTGCGGGAATGACGCCGCAGGCCCGCGTCCCAGGGTGGGACACGGGCCTGCGGGCAACGGCTCAGACGGCCGGTGCAGAGGTTCGGATCAGTGCTCGGCGGTGCGCCGGGTGCCGGAGTAGTACTCGAAGAGCAGGCCGCAGGCGCTGAAGATGACCGCGACCAGGCCGAGGCCGAGCAGCCAGAACTGCCAGTAGACCAGGCCCAGGCCGGCCAGGGCGGCGGCCAGGGCCAGGCCGAACGGCCAGTAGCTGCCCGGGCTGAAGAAGCCGATCTCGCCCGCGCCGTCGGCGATCTCGCCGTCCGGCCGGTCCTCGGGGCGCAGGTCGATACGGCGGGAGACGAACCAGAAGAAGCCGCCGCACATCGAGCAGAGCAGGAAGGACAGCAGCAGGGCCACCGTGCCGACCCACTCGACGCCGCCGGAGTCCCCGTACGTCCAGGCAGCGTAGAGGACGGTCACGCCGAACAGGAACCCGGCGATGATCAGGAAGATACGCCACTCGGTCTTCATGCCGGCTACCTCAGCTTCCCGCGCTGGCGGACGCGTCGTCCGGGTTGAAGTTGTCCTTGGTGCGCCGCGTGTCGTACGGCTGCGTGGTCTGCGCGTACGGGTCCTCGCCGATGGCGGTGAGCGCCTCCTGCGTCGACTTGCCGCCCCGCTTGGCCGCCAGGAACTGGTCGTACTTCTCCGGGGAGACGACCCGCAGCTCGAAGTTCATGAAGGCGTGGTAGCTGCCGCACAGCTCGGCGCAGCGGCCGACGTACGCGCCCTCGGACTCCAGCTTCGAGACCTCGAAGACGTTACGGATCTTGCCGGGCATCACGTCGCGCTTGAAGAGCAGCTCGGGCACCCAGAAGGAGTGGATGACGTCGCGACTGGTCTCCTCGAACCGGATCGACCGGTCGGTCGGCAGCACCAGCACCGGGATGACCTCGCTGGTGCCCAGCACCGACGCCACGGTGTTGGCGTCCCGGCCCTGGCCGTCGCGGTAGTTGAACTGCCAGTTCCACTTGAAGGCGACGACCTCGACGGTGATGTCCGGGTTCTTCGTCGTCTTGTCCACGTCGGTCTGGATGATCGCCGTGTAGTAGAAGAGCACGGAGACGATCAGGATCGGCGCGATGGTGTAGAGGAACTCCATCGGCAGGTTGTAGCGGGTCTGCACCGGCAGCTCGTTGCCCCGCTTGCGGTAGCGCACCACGCACCAGAAGATCAGGCCCCAGACGAAGACACCGACCGCCAGGGCGGCGACGCAGGACGCGATCCACAGGTCGTACATCCGGTGCGACTCGGGCGTGATGCCGCCCTGCGGCCAGCCGAAGCCGGCGACCGAACTGCCGACGTCGCACCCGGTGAGCAGAACCAGCAGCGCAGCTCCGCCGAGACCGAGCCCGGCGAGCCGACCAGCGCCACGCCGCCGGCGCTCACCGGCTCCTGGGGAAGCGCTGTGCCGTACGGCCGACGGCCGTACCTCCGAACTCCTTGCGACCACCTGGTCCTGCCTCCCTAGCGCGCCGCGGTGGGGTTTTCCATCAGCACCGACGGCAAAGGCGTCACCGACGGTCGCAGATTACTCGACCATGGCGGGCTCGACCGTGTTGGGGTCACTGTCCGCCCCCATCGGGGGATCTTGGGCGGACCGGCGCGATAGCGTGGTCAGCCGTGAGTGCTCCCCCGGTTTACCTGGACGCGGCCGCCGCCGCGCCGCTGCATCCGGTCGCCCGGCAGGCGCTGCTGGCCGCCCTCGACGACGGCTGGGCCGACCCCGGCAGGCTCTACACCCAGGCTCGCCGGGCCCGCCAACTCCTCGACGCCGCCCGCGAGGCCACCGCGACCACGCTCGGTGTCCGCGCCGACGAACTCTCCTTCACCCCCAGCGGTACGACCGCCGCGCACGGGGCGGTGCTGGGCGGTCTCGCCGGCCGGCACCGGGCCGGCGGCACCCTGGTGCACTCGGCGATCGAACACTCGGCGGTGCTGCACGCCGCGCAGCGGCACACGGCCGGCGGCGGCGCGGCGGTGTCCGTGCCGGTGGACCGGTCCGGCCGGCTCGACCTGCCCGCCTGGTCCGACACGGTACGCGCGCCGGGGGTGGCGCTGGCCGCGCTGATCGCCGCCAGCCACGAGGTGGGCACCGTCCAGCCGGTCGCCGAGGCCGCCGCCGCCTGCGCCGCCGCCGGAGTGCCGCTGTACGTGGACGCGGCCCAGGTGGTCGGCCGGATCCCGGTGCCGACCGGCTGGTCGGTGTTGACCGCCAGCGCGCACAAGTGGGGTGGACCGCCCGGCGTCGGGCTGCTGGTGGTACGCAAGGGCACCCGCTGGGAGTCGCCCTGGCCGGCCGACGAGCGGGAGTCGGGACGTACCCCGGGGGTGCTGAACCTGCCGGCGGTGGTGTCGGCGGCGGCGAGCCTGCGCGCGGCGGCGGCCGACGCGGCGGCCGAGGCCGCCCGGCTGACGCCGCTGGTCGACCGGATCCGGGCCCGGGTGGCCGCCGAGGTGCCCGACGTGGAGGTGGTCGGCGATCCGGTCGACCGGCTCCCCCACCTGGTGACGTTCTCCTGCCTGTACGTCGACGGCGAGGTGCTGCTGCACGCGCTGGACCGGCGTGGCTTCGCCGTCTCCTCCGGTTCCTCCTGCACCTCCTCGACGCTGCGCCCGTCGCATGTGCTGGAGGCGATGGGGGTGCTCTCGCACGGCAACGTCCGGGTCTCCCTGCACCGGGAGACCACCGAGACGGACGTCGAGCGGTTCCTCACCGAACTGCCCGGGATCGTCGCCGGGCTGCGCGCCGAGGCGGGGGTGGTGGGGCTGTGAGCGGGCCGGCCGAGGTGCTGGACTGCCGGGGCCAGCGCTGCCCGCTGCCGGTGATCGCGCTGGCCCGCCGGCTGCCGGAACTGCCGGTCGGCGCGGTGCTGCGGGTCCTCGCGGACGACCCGGCGGCGGCCGTCGACATTCCCGCCTGGTGCCGGATGCGCGGCCAGGACTTCGTGGCCGGGTGGCCCGACGGCCCCGGCTACGACGTCCGCCGCGCCCACTGATCCAGCCTCGCCGTCGGTCAGCACCCGGGCCGGTTCCGCCGCCCGGCGACCACCGCCCGGCACCGCCCCGGCCGCCGCACCCCGCCGGACCGGCAGGACCATCGGGGGCGGGCTCAGGACAGGTAGCCGAGCAGGGCGGGGAGGGGGTCGACGGCGACGGCGGTGTCGACGACCAGGCGGGCGCCGATCAGGGGCTCGTACTCCGCCCGGCGGACCAGGGTCTGCTCCCAGGTCAAGGTGAGCGGATCGGGGGCGGCGGCGCCGCGCGCCTCGACCCGGCGGCGGTGTTCCGCCTCGTCACCGCAGTGCACCTCGACCAGCCGCAGCGGCACCCCGGCCCGATCGGCCAGGTCGCGCCACAGGCCCCGGGCACCGGCCACCGGGTTGACCGCGTCCACCACCACGCTCAGCCCCAGCGCCAACTGCACCTCGGCCAGGCCGGCGACCGCCTCGTACGCGGCCAGGCCGGGCCCGACGCCGACCAGGCCCTGCCGGGCCAGCGCCCGCTCGACCGGATCGACCGCAAGCACCGGGGCGCCCAGCGCCGTGCCGACCCGCCCGGCGAGGGTGCTCTTCCCCACGCCCGGCAGGCCGGCGAACACGACCAGGAGCTGCGTCATGGCAGCAGGTGCGGCCGGACGTCCTCGGCGGCGGCGGCGCCGTACGAATCGGCGAGCCGCTTGACGAACAGGTCGCGCTGCACCGCGTACTCCTGGGTGCCGACGGTCTCCAGGACCAGGGTGGCCAGCAGCGAGCCGACCTGCGCGGCGCGCTCCAGGCTCAGGCCCCAGGACAGGGCGGTGAAGAACCCGGCCCGGAAGCCGTCGCCGACGCCGGTCGGGTCGACGGCCCGGGTCTCCCGGGCGATCGGCACCCGGAACGGCGCGACATCCCGGCCGGCGATCTCGACGCCGTCCTTGCCCAGCGTGGTGACCCGGACCTTCACCTTCTCCAGGAGCTGGGTGTCGCTGAGCCCGGCCTTGCTCTGGAGCAGCGACTTCTCGTACTCGTTGGTCATCAGGTACTCGGCGCCGTCGATCAGCGAGACCACGTCCTCGCCGTCCATCCGGGCGAGCTGCTGGGACGGGTCGGCGACGAAGGCGAAGCCGCGCTCCCGGCACTCGGCCGAGTGCCGGATCATCGCCTCCGGGTCGTTCGCGCCGACCAGCACCAGGTCCAGGCCGCCGAGCCGCTCCGCGACGGGGGCCAGCTCGATGTTGCGGGCCTCGCTCATCGCGCCCGCGTAGAACGAGGCGATCTGGCACATGTCGGTGTCGGTGGTGCAGACGAAGCGGGCCGTGTGCGCCACCTCGCTGACGTGCACCGAGTCGCAGTCCACGCCGTGCCGCTCCAGCCAGGAGCGGTAGTCGGCGAAGTCGTCCCCCACCGCGCCCAGCAGGACCGGACGCAGCCCGAGCTGCCCCATGCCGAAGGCGATGTTGGCGGCCACCCCGCCCCGACGCAGCACCAGTTCGTCCACCAGGAAGGAGAGGGACACCTTGTGCAACTGGTCGGCGATGAGCTGGTCGGCGAAGCGGCCGGGAAAGCTCATCAGGTGGTCGGTCGCGATCGAGCCGGTCACGGCGATCTTCATGTCAACCCTCGGGGTCGGGAGCACGGCGCCGGTCAGCCTACCGGTCCCGCCCGGACGACGGACGGGGGTCAGCCGTCCGTCGGCCACCACCTGCTCATCCTCCCGTCGCCCCTCGGCCACCGGCCGGCGGGGCGGACACGACGACGGGGCCGCCCCGGTGTGGGACGGCCCCGTCGGTGCGCCGGTCTCGACTCAGCTGAACGAGTCGCCGCAGGCGCAGGAGCTGCCCGCGTTGGGGTTGTCGATGGTGAAGCCCTGGGCGTCGATGCGGTCGGCGAAGTCGATGGTCGCCCCGGTCAGGTAGGGGGCGCTCATCCGGTCGACGACGACCTCGACACCGCCGAAGTCGCTGACGACGTCACCGTCGAGCGAACGCTCGTCGAAGAAGAGCTGGTACCGCAGGCCGGAGCAGCCGCCCGGCTGCACCGCGACCCGGAGCCGCAGGTCGTCGCGGCCCTCCTGCTCGATCAGGGCCTTGACCTTCTGCGCCGCGACGTCGGTCAGGACGACGGAAGTAGGGGCCTGGGCCTCGGTCGACTCGGTCTGCGCTGGCGTGGTCACGTGGAAATCTCCCTGCGCGGTATGGGTCCGGACGCACTGGCCAACGTCACGCGTCGCCCAGTGATTCCCGGTGTGGTCCAGTTCCGATGGTACGCCGCCCCGACCGCCGCCACCCGGCTGGCGTGACCGCCGCCGCAGGTGGGGCCGGCGGGCCCCCGCTCAGCGGCTCCACTGCCGGGCCAGCCGGGCGCCGAGCGCGCGCAGCCCCTCGGCGGGCCGGCCCATCGCCGCCGCCACCCCGCCGCGCTCCTCGCCGCCGAAGTGCTCCACCAGGCTGTACGCCTCGGTCACCCCGGCCGAGGCGGCCTCCCGACGCCCGGTGCTCACCCGTCCCGCCAGCACCACGCAGGGCACGCCCCGGTCGCGGGCCGCTCCGGCGACTCCGGCGACCACCTTGCCGCGCAGCGACTGGTGGTCGAAGGAGCCCTCCCCGGTGATCACCAGGTCGCACCCGTCCAGCGCGGCGTCCAGGCCGATCGCCCGGGTGACCAGGTCGATGCCGGACTCGCAGCGCCCACCGAGGGCGAGGATCGCCGCGCCGAGGCCGCCGGCCGCGCCGCCGCCGGGCAGCGTGCCGAGCCCCGGCGGGCAGCCGGGCAGATCCTGCTCCAGCACCGCCGCCCAGCGTTCCAGCGCGGCGTCGAGCAGCAGCACGTCGGCCCGGTCGGCGCCCTTCTGCGGGCCGTAGACGCTGCTGGCGCCGTGCAGGCCGAGCAGCGGGTTGTCCACGTCGGTGGCGGCGACCAGGGTGGCCCCGCGCAGCCGGGGGACACCGTCGAGGGCGGCGACCGCCGCCAGGGCCGCCCCGCCGTACGGCAGGGCCCGGCCGGCGTCGTCGAGCGGTGTGCCGCCGAGCGCGGCGAGCAGGCCGGCGCCGCCGTCGTTGGTGCCGGACCCGCCCAGCCCGATCACCACCGTCCGGGCGCCGTGCTCGACGGCGGCGGTGACCAGCGCGCCGAGGCCGTACGAGGTGGTGGCCTTCGGGTCGCGCTCGGCGGCGGCCAGCAGGTGCAGCCCGCACGCCTGGGCGCTCTCCAGGTACGCCGTGCCGTCGGCGGTGAGCAGGATCTCACCGGCGGCCGGGCGGCCGAGCGGGTCGACCGTCGGCACCGGGATCCGCCGGCCGGCGAGCGCGTCGGCGAGCACCGTGACGAAGCCCGGTCCCCCGTCGGCGAGGGGCCGGATGAGCAGGTCGTCCGAGTCGTCCACCTCGCGCCAGCCGGCGGCGACCGCAGCCGCCACCTCCGGTGCCTCCAGGGTGCCGGCGAACTTGTCCGGACAGAGCAGCACGCGCATGCCCAGAGTGTGGCAGGCCACATCGGGGCGGGGCAGTGTGGCAGCCCACACCGGCAGCGGTCGTGCGGCGGGCCCGCTGTGGGACCATGAGAGCGTGACTTCGACCTGGGTGGAACCCTCCAACACCGCGACTGCGCTGCTGCTCCTCGGCCGCGGCAGCGACCCCGCCACCGAACGTGGCGTGGAGTGTCCGGGTGACCTGCCGGCGCCGAGCGATCCCGACCTGGTGGCCCGGGCGGCGGCGGCGAAGGCCGCGCTCGGCACCAGGGTGTTCGTGCTCGGCCACCACTACCAGCGCGACGAGGTGATCCAGTTCGCCGACGTGACCGGCGACTCGTTCAAGCTGGCCCGCGAGGCGGCGGCCCGCCCGGACGCGGAGTACATCGTCTTCTGCGGTGTGCACTTCATGGCCGAGAGCGCCGACATCCTCACCTCGGACGCCCAGCGGGTGATCCTGCCCGACCTGGCGGCCGGCTGCTCGATGGCCGACATGGCGGTGCTGTCGCAGGTCGAGCGGGCCTGGGACGTGCTGACCGAGCTGGGCGTCGCGGCGGACACCGTCCCGGTGACGTACATGAACTCGTCGGCGGACATCAAGGGCTTCGTCGGGCGCAACGGCGGGGTGGTCTGCACCTCGTCGAACGCCAGGCGCGCCCTGGACTGGGCCTACCAGCAGGGCGGGAAGGTGCTCTTCCTGCCCGACCAGCACCTGGGCCGCAACACGGCGGTGCTGGAGCTGGGCCTCTCGCTGGACGACTGCGTGCTCTACGACCCGCACAAGCCGAACGGCGGGCTGACCCCGGAGCGGCTGCGCGACGCGAAGATGATCCTGTGGCGCGGGCACTGCTCGGTGCACGGCCGGTTCACCCTGGACAGCGTCGACGACGTCCGGGCGCGGGTGCCGGGGGTCAACGTGCTGGTGCACCCGGAGTGCCGGCACGAGGTGGTCACCGCCGCCGACCAGGTGGGCTCGACGGAATACATCATCAAGGCGATCGAGGCGGCTCCGGCCGGCTCGGCGTGGGCGGTCGGCACCGAGCTGAACCTGGTCCGCCGGCTGGCGCTGGCCCACCCGGACAAGCAGATCATGTTCCTGGACAAGGCGGTCTGCTACTGCTCGACGATGAACCGGATCGACCTGCCGCACCTGGTCTGGGCGCTTGAGGAGCTGGTCGCCGGCCGGGTGGTCAACCAGATCACCGTCGACCCGGACACCGCGCACCACGCCCGGGTGGCGCTGGACCAGATGCTCGCGCTGCCGGGCGCCGACACCCCGCCGCCGACCATCGCTTGATCACGTACGGTCACCTCGCTGGTACGTAAACGCACCGGAATTGCCGGTTCGTGCCGTGCCTGGCGCTGTGACCGATTCCATTCACGTCACGGAGGGCTATGCTGCCGGGGCGACGATCCACGGGGACCGTTTTGATCCGCCCCCGTTCCGGGTAGCTGGACAGCCTGTACCGGGAAGCTGGACAGCCTGCCCCACCATCGACACACGGCTTCACCCGACGCGCGCTGGAGGTTGCGTTGACCGACGACGTCCTGGTCGTACACGGAGGTACTCCGCTGGAAGGGCGGATCCGCGTGCGCGGCGCGAAGAACCTGGTCTCCAAGGCGATGGTCGCGGCGCTGCTGGGCGACTCGCCCAGCCGGCTGTTCGACGTCCCCAAGATCCGTGACGTCGAGGTGGTCCGCGGGCTGCTCGGCCTGCACGGGGTGAAGGTGACCGACGGCACCGAGGACGGCGAGCTGGTCTTCGACCCGTCCAACGTCGAGAGCGCCAGCACCGACCAGATCAACGTGCACGCCGGATCCAGCCGGATCCCGATCCTGTTCTGCGGCCCGCTGCTACACCGGCTCGGCCACGCCTTCATCCCCGACCTGGGCGGCTGCCACATCGGCCCGCGCCCGATCGACTTCCACCTGCAGGCGCTGCGCGAGTTCGGCGCGACCGTCGACAAGACCCCCGAGGGCCTGCACCTGTCGGCGCCGAACGGGCTGCACGGCACCAAGTTCGCCCTGCCGTACCCGAGCGTCGGCGCCACCGAGCAGGTGCTGCTGACCGCGGTGATGGCCGAGGGCGTCACCGAGCTGCGCAACGCCGCCGTCGAGCCCGAGATCATCGACCTGATCTGCATCCTGCAGAAGATGGGCGCGATCATCAAGGTGCACACCGACCGGGTGATCGAGATCCAGGGCGTCAAGCGGCTGCACGGCTACACCCACCGGCCGATCCCGGACCGGATCGAGGCGGCGAGCTGGGCGGCGGCGGCGCTGGCCACCCGCGGCCACGTCGAGGTGCTCGGCGCGCAGCAGGCCGACATGATGACCTTCCTGAACATCTTCCGGTCGGTCGGCGGCGAGTACGAGGTCACCGACGCCCGGCCCCCGAAGCTCGGCGACCCGGGCCAGGAGGGCGGCATCCGGTTCTGGCACCCGGGCGGCGAGCTGAACGCCGTGGCGCTGGAGACCGACGTGCACCCCGGCTTCATGACCGACTGGCAGCAGCCCCTCGTCGTCGCGCTGACCCAGGCCCGGGGCCTGTCGATCGTCCACGAGACGGTCTACGAGCAGCGGCTGGGCTACACCGAGGCGCTGAACACCATGGGCGCCAACATCCAGGTCTACCGGGACTGCCTCGGCGGCACCCCGTGCCGCTTCGGCCGGCGCAACTTCAAGCACTCCGCGGTGATCGCCGGCCCGAGCAAGCTGCACGCCGCCGACCTGGTCATCCCGGACCTGCGGGCCGGGTTCAGCCACCTGATCGCGGCGCTCGCCGCCGAGGGCACCTCCCGGGTGTACGGCGTCGACCTGATCAACCGGGGCTACGAGGACTTCGAGGCGAAACTGGCCAGCCTGGGCGCGCACGTCGAGCGCCCGTAACCCGGTCCCACCCGCTCCGTCGAGCGCCCGGTGCACCCGTGATGTGCACCGGGCGCCGTCGGTTGGCTACCCTTCACCTCGTGCCGTCGCTGTTTCGCCGCAAGTCCACCGACTCCGACTCCTCCGCCACCGCCCCGGTGGTGACCGAGGAGCCGTCCGCCGCGCGCCCCCGGGGTTACACCCCGAGCAAGAAGGAACTGGGCGTCGAGACCCCGAAGCGGCCGGTCGCCGGCCGCCGTCCGGCCGGCCCGACCCGGCCGCTGACCAAGGAGGAGGCCCGGGAGCAGCGCCGCAAGGCGCGCACCGAGGCGGCGGCCGAGTTCCGCCGCGAGGGCGGCCCCCGCGACCGGGGCCCGGAGCGGCTGCTGGCCCGCAACGTGGTCGACTCCCGGCGTACCGTCGGCACCTGGTTCTTCGGCGGCGCGCTGATCGTGCTGATCGGGTCGAACGCGGCGATGCCGCCGGCGATCCGGCTCGCCTCCAACGTGGTGTGGGGCGCGCTCGCGCTCGGCGTGGTGATCGACTCGGTGCTGATCTCCCGCCGGATCAGGAAGCTGGTGCGGGGTCGCTTCCCCCACAGCGGTGAGCGGATGGGCTCGCTCTACCTCTACGCGATCATGCGGTCGATCACCTTCCGCCGGATGCGCGCCCCGGCCCCCCGGGTCAACGTCGGCGACCCGATCTGAGCCACCCCTCGCCCGGCGGTCAGGCCGGGTGGCGCGGGGTGGGGGCGGGGGTCCGGTAGAGCCGGGTCACCACCTCCTCGATGTCCGGTTCCACGATCGAGACGTCCCGCAACGCGGCCAGCCCGGCCAGCGCGGCGACCACCTCCGCCACCCCCGCCGACTCCAGCGCGTACACCAGCCGGCGGCCGTCGGCCTCCACCCGGTGCAGCGGCGCGCCCGGCGGCTCGGGCGGCACCGCCAGCGGGGCGTCCAGCTCGGCGACGACCAGCCGGCGGGAGCCGTACCGGGAGTGCAGGGCGGCGATCGAGCCGTCGTGCACCACCCGGCCGTGGTCGATCACCACCAGCCGGTGGCAGAGCCGCTCGATGTCGGCCAGGTCGTGGGTGGTGAGCACCAGCGTGGTGTCGCCGGCCCGGCCCAACTCGGCGAGGAACTCCCGGACGGCCTGCCGGCTCACCACGTCCAACCCGATGGTCGGCTCGTCGAGGAAGAGCACCTGCGGGCCGTGCAGCAGCGCGGCGGTCAGCTCGCCGCGCATCCGCTGCCCCAGCGAGAGCTGCCGGACCGGGGTGTCCAGGAACTCGTCCAGGTCGAGCAGGCCGCGGCAGCGGCGCAGCCGGGCGGCGTGCGCGGCGGCCGGCACCCGGTAGAGGTGCCGCAGCAGGTCGAACGAGTCGCGCAGCGGCAGGTCCCACCAGAGCTGGGACCGCTGGCCGAAGACCACCCCGATCCGCAGCGCCAACCGGGTGCGCTCGGCGACCGGACGCAGACCGCAGACCCGGGCCTCGCCCGCCGACGGGGTCAGTACCCCGGTGAGCATCTTCAGGGTGGTGGACTTCCCCGCCCCGTTCGGGCCGATGTAGCCGAGCATCTCGCCGCGCTCCACCCGCAGGTCGATCCCGTCCACCGCGGTGACCGTCCGCTTCTCGCGGCGCAGCCGACCCGCCTTCACCCGTACCGTGAACTCCTTGCGCAGCCCGCGCAGCTCGATGACGCTCATGACCCCGTACTCCGGTAGTGGCGGACGCCGGTGCGCCAGGCCGCCGCCGCGCCCCCGGCGGCGACCAGCGCGACCAGCGGTGCGGCCCAGCCGGCCCAGGCCGGCAGGCCGAGCGGGTCGGCGCGGCCCAGCAGCGCCAGCGCCGGCTGGTAACTGACGAAGGCGAACCCCAGCCCGTACGCGAACGCCGCCCGGAACCAGCCCTCGAAGACGGTGACCGGGTACGACGTGAAGTCCCGCCCGCCGTAGGTGACCGAGTTGGCCAGCTCGCCGGAGTCCACCCACCAGAACGACACGGTGGCGGTGGCGACGAAGACCGACCCGAAGAAGACCACCCCGGCCAGCGGGGCGGCCACGGCCAGCGCCACCCGGGCCGGGGTCCAGTCGATCCCCGCCGAGGCCAGCGCCACCACCAGCACACCGACGCCGAACAGCCCCCGGGACACCTTGCGCAGCGGCAGGTCCATCAGCAGCAACTGGGGCAGCGCGCCGAGCGGACGGACCAGCACCGCGTCGAACCGTCCGGTGCGCACGTACCCGGGCAGCCGCTCGATGTTGCCGACCAGCAGGTCGGCGACGGCGAAGGCGCTCGCCGACAGCCCCACCATCACCAGCGTCTCGCGCAGCGTGAACCCGCCCAGCTCACGGGTCACCCCGTAGATCACCAGGACGGTGACCACGTCGAAGACGGTCGCCCCGACGTTGCCCAGCAGGTCCACCACGAACGACGTCCGGTACGCGGTCTGCGACCGGGCCTGCGCCCCGAGTAGCGCCCGGTACGCGGCCAACGTCCCAGCCGGCTCACCCTGCCCCGGCTCACCCGCCGGCCGCCGCTCAACCACCCTGCACCACCAGGCGGCGCTCGGCCCGGCGCTGCACCAGCCGGCAGGCGGCCAGCAGCAGCACCGCCCAGCCGAGCTGGAGGGCGACCAGGCCGACCTGGACGGCCGGCGGGTCCCGTTCGACCAGCACGTCGAGCGGGGTCTGCAACAGGCTCGGGAACGGCGTGCCGAACCAGAGGACCACCTGGAGCCAGTCGGGCAGGAACCGCAGCGGGAAGTAGAGCCCGGCCAGCACCCCCGAGCCGAGCGCCCAGAGGATCATCGGCCCCCGGACGTCCTGCAACCAGTAGGCGGTGGCGTTGACCAGGAACCGGCAACTGAAGCAGAGCACCACGGCGGTCACCGCGGAGACCACGAAGAGCACGACGGTGGGCCACCGGGTCGGCAGGTGCACCTCGAAGAAGAACGGCCCGACCAGGACCGGCGGCAGCAGCCGGGCCAGCGCCGCGTACCCGGCCCGCCCCAGGTCGGTGGCGAGGTAGCTGGTCACCGGGTGCACCGGGCGGAGCAGGTCGGCGGCCACGTCGCCGGTGCGGATCCGGTCGGCCAGGTCGGTCCAGCCCCAGAGCAGGACGACGGCCAGCAGCCCCTGCCCCACCCAGACGAAGGTGGCGAGCTGCCCCCGGTCGTACCCGGCGACGGTGCCGGTCCCGGCGGCGGCCAGCAGCACCGAGCAGCGGAGGAAGCCGAAGACGGTGTTGGTGATGACACCGGCCAGCGCGGCCTGGCGGTAGGTGGCGTATCGTCGGAAGCCGGAACGGGATATCGCCGAGAATGTCCGGATCCATCGGATAACGTTTGAGTCCGTGGGCGGTGCCACAGTGGCGGTGACCAAGCCCACGCCGCTACCCTCCTTCCGCAGCCACGCCGTGCCGGACGGGGGACTCTACCGGCATCCCGGGGCGCCCGGCGACGACAATTTGCAACGAGGTGACACCGCCGTGAGCGAGCGACGCGAGCCGGGCATCGGGCCGCGCCGCACGCGCGCCGACGGAGGCCCGCGATGACGGGCGGCTGGCACGACCGCTGGCACGACCCGGCGGAGCCGTCCTGGGTGATCGAGCCGACCAGCGAGTGGCACCCCCAGTTCCCCGGCCAGCGCTACCCGGGCGACATCGGCCACCGGCCCCCCGACCCGCGTGGACGGGCCACCGTCGTCGGTCGCGCCGAGGTGCCCCCGCTCGCCCCGACCCGGCCCGACGGGACGTACCTCGGCCGGTCCTGGGCCGACCACGACGACGAGCCACCCCGCTGGGGCGGCCCGTCCGACGAGCGCCACGCCGACGACGAGGCGTACCGGCGGCCCGCCGACGAGGGGTACCGGCGGTCGTCCGACGGGCCCGCCCGGCAGCGCGACCGACGGCAGCCCGAGCCGGACCGGTTCGACGCCCGCCCCGAGCCGGACCGCTACGACGCCCGGCCCGGCTGGTCCGACCAGCGACGCGGCTCCGCCGAGCCGGCCCGGGAGGCCGCCTGGCACCGCGACCGCACCGCCCCCGACCGGTACGACGTCCGCCCCCGCCAGGACCGGCCCGCCCCCGGCGTCACGCCCGTCTCCCCCGGTCACCCGCCGGTCTCCCCCGCGCCCTGGCACGAATCGCCGCGCGGGACCGCGCCCGGACGGGGCGTCGCCGAACCGGGCTGGATGCCCGAACCGGACGAGTCCGGGCCACCCCGCCGGCGGGGCACCGGCGAGCGTCCCGCCGCCGACCGCCGCCCCACCGACGACCTTGGCCGTGACCGCCAGACCACCGACAACGGTGGTTACGGCCGCCGCCCCACGGACGACCGTGGTTACGGCCGCCGGACCACCGACGACGGTGGTTACGACCGACGCCCCACCGACGACGCTGGTTACGGCCGCCGGACCACCGACGACAGCCGGGGCTACGACCGGCGGCCGGCCGCCGACTCCCCCGGTCCGGACCGCCGGCCCGGCGACGACGGGCGTCGTCGTCCGCCCGGCGACGGGTACGAGGCGTACCCGGCCGACCGTCGCCGGCCGGAACGGGACGTCCCGGAGCGGTACCGGGAGGACGAACGGCACCGGCCGACCCGCCGGGAGGACGACGAGCGCCCCGCCGCACGCGGCCACGACGACCACCGGCCACACCCCCTCGACGACGGTCACCGCTCCACCGCCCGGATCCCCGAGGAGCGGTGGCAGCACCAGCGCGGCCCCGACGAACGCCGGCAGCCGGACCCGCGCGAGGCAGCCGCCCGCACCGAGGCGTACCCGGACCGCCGGCCCCGCGAGGCGGCCCCACCGGTCGAGGCGTACCGCGAGCCGTGGGGCCGTCCCGGCGCGGACCGGGACGACGTACGCCGTACCCCGTCCGGCCCGGAGCACGGCCAGGACGTCGGCCGTCACGCACCGCCACGACCGCAGCGCCACCCGGCGGAGCCGGTCCGGCCGGACACCCCGCCGCACCGGTACGACGAACGCCCGGCCGCCCGGGTCGCTCCGGTACGCGCGCCGGACCACCGGCCGGGCGAGGGCCCGCTGCCGGGGCGTCCGGTCTCCGGCGCACCGACCTCCGGCCTGCCGTCGCCGGGGACGCCCGCCCCGGGCCGCCCGGTGTCCGGCGCGCCGATCTCCCCGGCACCCGTCTCCCCGGCACCCGTCTCCCCGGCGGCCGGGCCGGGCGGGCCCCGCTCCGGTGGCCCGGTCTCCGGCCCACCCCGGCCGGGCGACGTCGCAGCACCCACCCGACCGGGTGGTCCCGGCACCGGCGGACCACCGCCCGGCGACGCCGCGCCCCGCCCGCCGTACGGCGCACCGGTCTCCGGGGCGCCGGTGTCGAGCCGGCCCGACGGCGCGGCGACCGCCGACGGCCGGTGGTCCGGTCAGCCGGTCACCGCTGGTCCCGGCCGGCCGGCCGAGGCCGGTCCGGCGGCGGACCGGCGCACTCCCGTGCCGCCCGCCGCCACCGTGCCGCCCGCCGCCACCGTGCCGCCCGTCGCCACCGTGCCGCCCGTCGATCGCGCCGCCGGGGAGCGGCCGGTCCCCGCCGGCTTCGACGAGGACGCGCCGGTCTCCGCGCCGCCGGCCGCCCGGCTACGGCTGGAGTTCCGACAGCCGCCGGCAGCGACCCGGCCCACCTCCGCGCCCCCGTCCCACCGACCCACCTCGGCACCGCCGTCCGACCGGGCCGTCCCCACGCCCCCGTCCGACCGACCCACCTCGACGCCCCCGTCCGACCGACCCAGCTCGGCACCGCCGTCCGACCGGTCCACTCTCGGGCAGTCCCGGGTGCCCGGGGCCGGCCCGCCGCCGGCACCCCCCACCGAGCGGCCCGGCCTGGCCATCACCCCGGACAAGCCCCGCCGGTACGTACCCCCGACGCAGGAACCCGACCCGGCCGACCAGCCGGACGCCGCCCGTGGTGCCGCGCCGAACAGCGCCGAGGCGTGGTTCCGGCCCGCCCGGCCGACGCCACCGCCCGCGTCCGAACCGGTCGGCCCCGCACCGGCGGAGCGGGCCACACCGGCACCGGAGGCCGCCGGCCCGCCGGCACCGGCCGACCGGCCCGGACCGGTCGAACCGGCACCGGCCGGCGGCGCGGAGCCGACCGTCGGCAGCACGACCGGACCGGCAGGCACCCGCCCGGCGACGGCCAGCACACCGGGCTCGGTCCCCGCCGACCCACGCGACGAGGCACCCGCCCGGCCGGACTCCGCCCCGCCGCCGGCGCGGCACCAGGCGGGCACGCCGCCGTGGGCGCAGCGCCCGGTCTCCGCGCCGCCCGCCACCGCGCGCCCGGTCTCCGCGCCACCGTCGACCGAGCCGCCCCTCTCCGCGCGCCCCGTCACCGCGCGCCCGGTCTCCGCACCGCCGTCGACCGAGCCGCCCGTCTCCGCACCACCGGCGGCGGGACGACCGGTCTCCGGGCCACCGGTCCCCGCCGACCGGCCCGGCTCCGGGCCGCCGTCGGACCGCACGGCCGGCGGCCCACGGCCGGCCATCGACCACACCGCGACCACCCCGACCGACCCGCCGGCCGGGGCCGACCGGCCCGCACCGGCCCCGGTCGACCCGCCGGCCGGCTTCCCGCCGCCACACAGCACCGAGGATCCCGCGTTCCGGCCGCCCGCCCCGGTGACGGGACGGCCCGCCGACTCCCCGGCCCGGGACGACCGGCCGGCCACCGTGGACGTCGCCGTGCCCGGGCTCGACCCGGCCACCACGGACGCACCGACCACTCCGACGGCCCCGGCCGGCACCCACCCCACCGGGCACCGGGACAGCCCGGCCGACGCCGCCGGCACCCTGGACGGGACCCACGAGCCGGCGGCGACGGACCCGCCGGCCCACCCCGAGCGCACACCCGTCCCGGGACGTGTCGACGGCGCGGACCCGGTGGAGCGTCCCACCATCCCGGACACCCGCACGGCCGACCCGGCCGTCGAGGCCGCTCCGGCGAACTCCCCGACCAGCACGACGACGTCCCCCGCCGACACCACCGACGAGGCTACCGACGAGGCTGCGTCCCCGACCGGTGCCACCGGCCCGACGGCGGAGCCGACCGGCACCGCCGCCGACCCGGTCGACCCGGCGGCGGAACCGGCCGGCGCCGTGCTGCCGTCGGCCGACGGGCAGCCGGACCGGGCCGGGCCGGCACCCGGGAAGGCGGCCGTGCTCCAGGGCGACCCGGAGCAGATCCTGGCCGGGTACCGGTGGCGACTGGACCCGGAGACGCTGCGCGAGATCGTCGACGACCCGGACGAGTTGCGGGTCATCCGACGCCGGCTCACCGAGAAGCTCGGCTCCTCCCTCGACAACCGCACCCGGGCCCGGCTGCTCAGCCTGCGGGCGGTGGTCTCCCGGCTGGTGGACGACCTGGACGACGCGCTGGCCGACGGCCGGCTCGCGCTGACCTACGCGGAGGCCACCGGCGAGCTGCGCCGTACCGCGCTGGCCCGGGCCCGGCTGGCCGAGGCGCTGCGGTGGAAGGGCGAGTTCGCCGAGGCGGACCGGCTCTTCGCCGAGGCCACCTCGACGGAGCTGCCGGACCGGCTACGGGCGGCCCTGCACGAGCACGCCGGCCGCTGCTGCTACGACCAGGGCCGGCTGATGGAGGCGTGCGAGCACTTCGAGCGGGCCTTGGACCTGCACCGGGCCGAGGACCCGGAGCTGACCGCCCGGATCCGGATCGCGCTGGACGCGGTGTACGTCCGGGCGGCGGGACCGGACGGCTTCGGGCCGTACCCCCGTGGCCGGGACGAGGTGCGGCACGGCCGCCGGTCCCCCGCGCCCACCCTCGACGGCGGCCTCGGCCGCTGGGGGTACGCCGACGCCGCCGGCGACCTCGTCGTCGACTACCGGTATGCCGAGGCGCAGCCCTTCCACGAGCAGTCGGCCTGGGTACGCCGCCCGGACAGCACCGGCTGGGAGCTGATCGACGAGGCCGGCACCACCCTGCTCGGCCCCACGTACGCCCGGGTGCTGCCCTTCTCCGACGGCCTGGCCTGGGTGTCGCGCGGTGGCGACGCGGACTGGTCGGCGATCGAGCCGGACGGCACGGTGGCGGTGCCCGGCGGCTTCGACGAGGTGCGGCCGTTCCGGGGCGGCGTGGCGGCCGTCCGGCGGGGTGGCTGGGGGGCGGTGGACCGGCAGGGACGGCTGGTGGTCCCGCCGCGCTACCACCGGGTGGCGACCGCGCTGGTCGACGGCAGCCGGCTCGACGGCTTCACCGACGAGGGGCTGGCCGTGGTGGAGTTGGCCGGACGCCAGGGCGTGGTGGACCGGACCGGTCGGGTGCGCGTCCCGCCGGTCCACCCGGCGCTGGTGATCCACCCGGTGGCGTTCCTGGTGGACGGCGGCGGGGGCCGCTGGGGCGCGCTGGACCGGCGGGGCGCGCCGATTGTCGATCCGGTGCACCGGGGGCTGCCGGCGGTGGTGGCGGAGATCGACCGGCTGCTCGCCGACGCCCACCCGGTGCTCTGAGCCGGCCGGCCGTCCCGTGCGCTGAGCCACCCGGCGGTCGCGCCGGTGGGTGTGCGGGAGCGGGCGGGGCTAGGGTCAGCTCATGGAATTCCGACACCTAGGCCGCTCGGGCCTGATGGTCAGCGAGATCTCGTACGGCAACTGGATCACCCACGGCTCGCAGGTCGAGGAGGACGCGGCGCTGGCGTGCGTCCGGGCCGCCCTGGACACCGGCATCACCACCTTCGACACCGCCGACGTGTACGCCGGCACCCGCGCCGAGGAGGTGCTGGGCCGGGCGCTCGCCGGGGAGCGCCGCGAGGGGCTGGAGATCTTCACGAAGGTCTTCTGGCCGACCGGTCCGGGCCGCAACGACCGGGGCCTGTCCCGCAAGCACATCATGGAGTCGATCAACGGCTCGCTGCGCCGGCTGCGCACCGACCACGTGGACCTGTACCAGGCCCACCGGTACGACTACAGCACGCCGCTGGAGGAGACGATGGAGGCGTTCGCCGACGTCGTGCACTCCGGCAAGGCGCACTACATCGGCGTCTCGGAGTGGAAGGCGTCGCAGCTCCGGGAGGCCCACGGCCTGGCCCGGGAGCTGCGCGTCCCGCTGGTCTCCAACCAGCCGCAGTACTCGATGCTGTGGCGGGTCATCGAGACCGAGGTGATTCCCGCCAGCGAGGAGCTGGGCGTGTCGCAGATCGTCTGGTCGCCGATGGCGCAGGGCGTGCTCTCCGGCAAGTACCTGCCGGGCCAGCCGCCGCCGGCCGGGTCCCGGGCCACCGACGAGAAGTCCGGCGCCGCGTTCATCGCCAAGTGGCTGACCGACGAGGTGCTCACCCGGGTGCAGCGGCTCCGGCCGTTGGCCGAGCAGGCCGGGCTGACCCTGCCGCAGCTCGCCGTCGCCTGGGTGCTGCAGAACCCGAACGTCGCCTCGGCGATCATCGGGGCGTCCCGGCCGGAGCAGGTGCACGACACCGTCAAGGCGGCCGGCGTGCGGCTCGACGCCGAACTGCTCAAGGCGATCGACGAGATCGTCGAGCCGGTCACCGAACGGGACCCGGCCAAGACCGAGAGCCCGGCCCAGCGGCCGTGACGCCTCCCCGGGCCGGCGCGGCATCCCGTGCCGGCCCGGGTCAGCACGGTCAGCCCGTGCCGGCCCCGGTCAGCCCTGCCAGAAGCGGATCAGTTCCAGGCCGGTGGCGTAGAGCCACGGCGGCAGGCCGAGCAGGTCGCTGACCCAGTGGACCGCGGCGAAGAACCCGCCGCCGATGCGCGGGTTCCACAGCAGCGCGAAGAGCAGGACGAACCCGAACGGCGCGAACAGGTCGTACATCCGTCGCCACTGCGGGTTGAGCCACGGCTGGATCATGTTGCCGCCGTCCAGGCCGGGCACCGGGAGCAGGTTGAGCACGCTCGCGGTGAGCTGGAGGAACGCCAGCAGCGCCACGCCCGCCCAGAACTGCACCGGGCCGCCGGTGGCCAGGCCGACCCGCAGCACCACCACCAGCAGCAGGGTGAACAGCACGTTGGTGGCCGGGCCGGCGAGGCTGACCAGGGTGTGGCGCAGCCGGCCCGGGATGGCGTGCCGGTCGACCCAGACCGCCCCGCCGGGCAGGCCGATGCCGCCGAGCAGCACCACGACCACCGGCAGCACGATCGACAGCAGCGGGTGGGTGTACTTGAACGGGTTCAAGGTCAGGTAGCCCCGGTGCGCGATGTCCCGGTCGCCGGCCCGGAACGCGACCACCGCGTGGGCGTACTCGTGCAGACAGAGCGAGACCAGCCAGCCGGAGATCACAAAGAGGAACACGTCGAGCCGGACGTTGCCGAACCCGTTCCAGGCCAGCACGCCACTGGCCACGAAGAGCGCGACCAGGGCGAGGAAGATCGGGCTGGGCCGGAACGCCGCCCGGGGCACGCCGAGCACCAGTGGCTCGCCCGGACGGTCGTACCCCATCACTCCGCCGTCGGCAGCAGGCTCATCCGGTAGTCCACCCGGTCGTCCTCGACGAGCGCGACCGAGGTGACGCCGGACGCCGCGAGCTCCCGCCAGGTCTGGCCGATCCAGGACTCGGCGTCCGCCTGGTTGCTGAACGTCTCCGCCGGTCCGTCGACCGACGCGCCGTCCGTGCCCTCGTACCGCCAGCTCCACGCCATGCCGCGTCTCCCCTCGCCGCTCCGCCGCCCCCGGGGGACGGATCCCCGCAAGCGTAGTCGGCCGCCCGCGGAACGCATCCGACGCACGTCCCGGACGGGGTGGTCACCGCCGTCGCTCCCGGCCGGTACGGTGACGCGGTGCTGAATCGAGGGGTGCTGCTCAGCGACCGGTACCGGCTGGGCGAACGGGTGGCCACCGGAGGCATGGGGGCGGTGTGGCGGGGGGTCGACACCCTGCTCGACCGCGCGGTCGCGGTCAAGGTGCTGCTGCCGGCGCTGGTGGCCGACCCCGAGTTCACCACCCGGTTCCAGGCCGAGGCCCGGATGCTGGCCGCGCTGCGCCACCCGGGGGTGGTCGCGGTGCACGACGTCGGGACCGCCGCGCTCGCCGACGGCAGCCGGGTCAGCTACCTGGTGATGGAGTACGTCGACGGCGAGCCGCTGTCCGCCCGGGTGCGCCGGGCCGGCCCGCTCGACCCGGCCGCGACGATGGCGGTGGTGGCCCAGGCCGCCGCCGCGCTGCACGCCGCGCACACCGCCGGCATCGTGCACCGGGACGTCAAGCCGGCCAACCTGCTGGTCCAGCCGGACGGCACGGTGGTGCTGGTCGACTTCGGCATCGCCCGGTCCACCGCGACGGCCGGCATCACCGCCACCCACATGGTGCTCGGCACCGCCTCGTACATGTCGCCGGAGCAGGCCGTCGGGCTGCCGGTCTCGGCGGCCACCGACGTGTACGCGCTCGGCGCGGTGGCCTACTTCTGCCTGGCCGGGCGGCCCCCGTTCGTCGGGGACAACCCGTTGCAGGTGGCGCTGCGGCACGCCAACGACGCCCCGCCGCCGCTGCCGCCGGGCACCCCGCCGGCGGTGGCGGCGGTGATCGCGCGGGCCCTGGCCAAGCGCCCCGCCGACCGCTGGCCGGACGCCGCCGCCCTCGCCACCGCCGCGCTGGCGGCCGGCGACGCCGCCGGCCCGGCCGACGGGACGCCACCGGCGGGGCAGCCGCTGCCGCCGTACCCCGCGGTGGTGGGGGCCCAGCAGGAGACGTACCAGGGGGCGGGCCGGCCGGACCCGCCGGTCGACCGTCGGCGGCGCCGCCGGGAGTTCGCCGGGGTCGCCGGGGCGGTGCTGGCCGTGCTGGCCGCGGTGGGCGCCGTGCTGGCGTTCCAGCCCGGCGAGCCGACCCAGCGCGGCCCGGAGCTGGCCGCCGAGTCGGCGGAGGCAGCCACCGCCCCGTCGAGTCCGGTCGCCGGCACCCGGAGCGGGATGCCGAAGCCCGGTACCAGCGCCAGCGCCGTCCGCACGGCCGCGCCGACCCCGTCCGGCGGGCCGACGACCAGCGGCACCCCCGGGGCGGGCGGGCAGCCGCCGGGCAGCCCGGCGACCACCGCCGCCCCGCAGCCGGGGCCCACCACGACCAGCCCGGCGAAGCCGAACCCGTACACGGCCCGCCAGGTCTGCGGCAGCGGCTACCAGGTGATCGACTCGGCGGCCCTGACCGCCGGCGGGGTCCGGCAGGGCCGGGTCTACCTGCTGTGGAACGAGACGGCGAAGGCCAACTGCGTGGTCACCATGAAGGAGCAGGCAACCGGTCGGCGGACGGCGACGACGGCATACCTGGAGGTGCAGGGCAAGACCCGCAGCACCGACAGCGGCTCCTTCGAGTACTACGCGGGGCCGGTCCGGGCCGGGGCCGGCGGGGTCTGCGTGAAGTGGGGCGGGTCGACCGGCGGGGCCAGCTACGGCAGCGGCTTCTCGCACTGCGGCTGAGCACGGGCCGGCGGGCGACGTCACGCCGGGCGGCCTTAAGGTACGGGCATGTCCGTTGACGGGTGGAACACGGTCCTGGTGCTCGGCGGTATCCGTTCGGGCAAGTCGGAGTTCGCCGAGTCCCTGGTGGGTGACGCCGCCACGGTGCGGTATGTGGCGACCTCGGCCGCCGGTGACCCGGAGGACACCGAGTGGGCCGCCCGGCTGGCCACGCACCGGGAACGCCGGCCGGGAAGCTGGACCACCGAGGAGACCGCGACGGACCCGCGCCGGCTGGCCGACGTGCTCGCCTCGGCCGGGCCGAACGAGACGCTGCTCGTGGACGACCTGGGCGGCTGGGTGACGGTGCTGCTCGACCCGGCCCACCAGCCGGCCGACGACGTGGCCACCATCGCCGAGCTGGCCGACGCGGTACGCGCCAGCGAGGCGCGGATCGTGCTGGTCAGCCCGGAGGTGGGGCTGTCGCTGGTGCCGACCACCCCGCTCGGGCGGGCCTTCACCGACGCGCTGGGCGCCGCCAACCGGGCGGTCGCGGACGCCTGCGACGCCGTGGTGCTGGTGGTCGCCGGCCAACCGGCGTGGCTCAAGCCGGCCGCACCCGCCCGGCCCGCCGACGTACCCGCCCCGACCACCGCGACCAGCGGAGGGGCCACCGCGACCGCCCCGACCACCGCGAGCGCCGCCGTGCCGGAGGCCCCGCTGCCGGACGTCCTGACGCCGACCGTGCCGGCCGCCCCCGCCACCACGGCCACCGCCGCCGGCACCGGCTGGGCGGCACCGACCATGGCGCTGCCGATGGTCGCCACCGGGCTGGTCATCCAGCCCGGCATGGAGCTGCCCATGCCCGACGAGTACGCCGGCCCGCAGGCGGTGGACCGACTCGGCACGCTGGACCTGCCCGGGGTCGGGTTGGGAGTGCTGGAGCGGGTGGTCGGCTTCGCCGCCGCGACCCAGGGCACCCCGACCCCGGCACCGTGGGCCGAGGTGCGGGTGCTGCTGCTGCACGGCGACCACACCGGCGGGGCCGCCGCCGGGACGGTGGCCGGGGAGTCGTCCCGCCGGGCCCGGCAGGCCCGGGCCGGCCGGGGGGCACTGGCCCGGCTGGCCGCCGAGAGCGGGGCCAGCCTCCAGGTGGTGGACACCCCGTCCTCGGCCCCGATGGAGCACGAGCCGGCGCTGGGCGTCGCCGCCGTCGAGTCGGCCCTGCGCTACGGCTGGCGGCTGGCCGAGGAGGCCGCCGACGCGGGCGTCCGACTGCTGGTGCTGGGGGCGTGCGGCGCCGGCACCGAGACCGCCGCCGCCGCGGTGCTCGCCGCGACCGCGGGCGCGGAGGCGCCGGCCGTACTCGGGCGGGTGTTCACCCCCGACGGGGAGATCGACGACGCGGCCTGGATGATCCGCTGCGCGGCGGTCCGCGACGCCCTGCACCGCACCCGCCGGTCCCCGCGCGACGCCAAGGACGTGCTGGCCGAGCTGGGCGGCGGTGACGTGGCGGTGGCCACCGGCGTGCTGCTCGGCGCGACCGCCCGCCGGGTGCCGGTGCTGCTGGACGGGCCGGTCGGGCTGGCCGCCGGCATGGTCAGCCGGGACCTGGCCGGGCAGGCCCGGCACTGGTGCCTGCTGGCCGACCACGGTGGCCACCCGGCGGCCCGGCTCGCCGCCGACGTGCTCGGCCTGACCCCGCTGCTGGACCTGCGGCTCGACCTCGGCGAGGGGGCGAACGCGCTGGCCGTGCTGCCGCTGCTGCGCTCGGTGCTGGCGCTGGCCGCCGCGCTGCCCACCCACCCCCGGCTGGGCGGTGAGCCCGACGCGGACGAGCCGGACTTCGCCGAGCCGGAGCCGGCCGGCCCCGGCCCGACCACCACCGGCTCCAACCCGACCACCACCGGCACCGAACCCACCACCACCGGCACCGAACCGACCACCATCGGCACCGAACCGGCCGGCCCGGAGTCCGGCCTGGAGACCGATCAGCCGGACTCCGTCGGCCTAACCTCCGTTGGCCTGGACTCCATTGGCCTGGACTCCGTCGAGCCGGACTTCGCCGAGCCCGCACCTTCCGGCCCGGGGCCGACCACCACGACGCCGGGGCCGACCACCACGACGCCGGGCCCGACCGGCCCGGGCCCGGAGCACGACCCGTCCGGCTGGCGTGCCGGCTGAGCCGGGGCGGGCCGACGGGCTGCGGCTGGCGCTGACCACCTTCACCATCGCGCCGATCCGCGCCGGCCGGATCGACCGGGTGACGGCGGGCCGGGCGATGGCGCTCGGCCCGCTGGTCGGCGCGCTGCTCGGGGCGGTGCTCGGCGGGGTGCTGCTGCTCCTGGCCGCGCTGGCCCCACCGCTGGTCGCCGCCGGGGTGACGGTCGGCTGCGCCGCCCTGCTCACCCGGGGGCTGCACCTGGACGGGCTGGCCGACACCGTCGACGCGCTGGGGTCGTACCGGCGGGGGGCGGCGGCGCTGGAGATCATGAAGAAGCCGGACGTCGGCCCGTTCGGGGTGGTCGCGCTGGTGCTCGTACTGCTGCTCCAGACGGCGGCGCTCGCGGAGCTGGTCGGGCGGCCGTGGCCGGCGGCGCTCGCGGCGGTGGTGGCCGCGACGGCGGCAGGCCGGCTCGGGGTGGCTGTCTGTTGCCGGCGCGGCGTGCCGGCGGCCCGGCCGGAGGGGCTGGGCGCGCTGGTCGCCGGGACGGTCGGGCCGGTGGCGCTGGTCGCCGGGTCCGCCGCCGTCGCGCTGCTGGCGGTGCCGGCCGTGCCGGGCCGCCCGTGGCAGGGGCCGGTCGCCGTGCTGGCCGCGCTCGCCGTCGCCGCCGGGCTGCTCCGGCACCTGGTACGCCGCCTCGGCGGGATCACCGGCGACGTGCTCGGCGCCGTCGTGGAACTGGTGACCACGCTGGTCTACCTGGGAGTGGTGCTGTCCGGCTGAGGACGCCGCGCCGGGCCGGGTAGCGTTTGCCCCGACAGCACCGGCACGGCCTTCCGGGGGACGACTTGCTCATCACGGACGACTTCCTGCCCGTACCGGTCCCGGAGTCGCTCAGCGCGACCTATCTGGTGCCGATGGCGGGGTTGCCGCGGGTGAGCCCGAGGACGGCGGTCCGGGCGCTGGAGGGTCGGCTCGCCGAGCCGGTGCACGGGCTGGCCACCCAGATGTTGGACAGCCCGCTGATGTCGGTGGACACCCGTTCGATCGACGAGTTCCCGGAGCTGCCACCGGACCTGCTCACCGCGTTCGGCGCGACCGAGGCCCAGTTGGGCCGGCTCGCCGCGGCCAGCCACCTGGTGGTGGTGCAGGCCGAGTACCGGCCGGGCTGGCCGCCGGCGCACGAGTGGGCGGCCCGCGCGGTGGCCGCCGCCGTCGCCGAGTCGGTCGACGGCGACGTGGTGGACGTGTTCGGGCTGCAGTTCCTGGACCCGGCGACGGCGCTGCGGTCGCTGCCGGACGCCCAGGGCCGGATCCGGCTGGTCGACTGGGTACTGGTCCCCTACTCCTCCGACACCGAGGGGCTCTGGTTCACCACCAAGGGGCTGCGCCGGTTCGGGCTGCTGGAGTTGCAGGCCCAGGGGGTGCCCGACCACCTCACCCGGGCCTGGGGCGCGGTGATGACCGGGGCGGCCCGTCGGCTGCTGCGGGACTGGACCGACGGGCTGGCCGGCGACGAGGTACCGGCGTTCGTGCAGCTACCGGTGCTGGCCACGGTGACCGGGCACGACATCGCGGTGGCGTACGGCAACCCGGAGCAGCACGGCGCGACGGCTCCGGTGCTGCTGCGGCTGGAGCTGGACCCGGCCACCGACCCGGAGGCCGACTCGTTCCTCAGCCTGCGCCCGCCCCCCGGCCACCCCGGGCCGGACGGCCGCTACTACGCCGCCGCCTGCGCCACCCTCTTCTCCGGCATCCAGCCGGACGTCCGGTACGCCCGCTCCGGCGACGCGATGAGCCGGGCCGTCGCCACCGCCCGGTCCGGGCTGGACGACATCCGGGCCCGGTTCCGCGCCGGTGCGCTGCCCTCGGAATCACAGCTCGTGGTCAAGTACGGCCTGCCCGGCGAGGAGGGCCCCGAGTACGTCTGGGCCGAGGTGACCTCGTGGGACGCCCCGGAGCGGATCGTCGGCGTGAGCGCCAGCGATGCCGACAGCGACCCGACCGTGCGGATCGGCTCACCGGTCGTGGTGGCGGTGTCCGACGTCGTCGACTGGGCGGTCCTGGACGGCACCGGCGTCATCGAGGGCGGCTGGACC
This sequence comes from Micromonospora sp. NPDC092111, assembly GCF_044755745.1. NCBI lineage: Bacteria > Bacillati > Actinomycetota > Actinomycetes > Micromonosporales > Micromonosporaceae > Micromonospora > Micromonospora sp. NPDC092111. Next base: position 137,197 of record NZ_JBIVRQ010000003.1, on the reverse strand, counting down.
CAGGCCGTCCTCGACGCCGGCGAACGCCCCCACCCCTCCCACTAACCCCACCCGCCCCCACCCCACCCCACCGCGCCGCCCCTCGCCCCACCGCCCCTCGCCGCGCCCCGCCCCTCGCCCCGCCCCGCCGCGCCCCGCCGCGCCCCGCCGCGCCCGGTGATCAAGAGGTTTGCGGCAAAATCCAGGGCTCCCCATGACACAAACCTCTTGATCACCGAGAGCAGGCCGAGGGCGAGGGGGCAGGGGGCAGGGCGAGGGGGCAGGGGGCAGGGGGCAGGGGGTGACGGGTTATCTGACGGAGGGGGTGACGAAGGGGGGGCGGGTTACTCGCATCTCGGCGCGGCGGCCGCGGATGTCGACCTCGACTAGGTCGCCGTCGGCGAGTTTCGGGTCGGTGTCGAGCAGGGCGAGGGCGATGCCCTGCTTCCGGGTCGGGCTGAAGGTGCCGCTGGTGATCGTCCCGACCGGGGCGGCACCGGCGTACACGGTCATGCCGGCGCGCGGGATGGCGCGGTCGACGGCCACCAGGCCGCGCAGCGTACGCCGGGGGCCGGCGGCCTTCTCGGCGAGCAGCGCGGCGCGGCCCCAGAAGGCCGGCTTGTCCCAGCCGACCGCCCAGCCGGACCGGGCCTGCACCGGGGTGATCTCCAGGGAGAGGTCCTGCCCGTGCAGCGGGTAGCCCATCTCGGTGCGCAGCGTGTCCCGGGCGCCCAGCCCGCAGGCGCGCAGGTCGAAGCCCTCGCCGGCGGCGAAGAGCGCGTCCCAGACCGCGACCGCGTGCGCCGCCGGTACCACCAGTTCGTAGCCCAGTTCGCCGGTGTAGCCGGTGCGGCAGACGGTCAGCTCGGCCCCGGCCAGCGTCGCCGGGGAGAAGCTCATGTAGTCGTGCCCGGTGGGCAGGGCCAGCGCGTCGAGCAGCTCGGCCGAGCGGGGGCCCTGCACGGCCAGCACGGCGTACCGCTCGTGCTCGTCGGTGACCTCGACGCCGGCCGGCGCGGCGGCGCGCAGCCGGCGGACCACCTCGGCGGTGTTCGCCGCGTTCGGGATGAGGAAGACGTGGTCGTCGGCGTACCGGTAGGCGATGATGTCGTCCACCACGCCGCCGGTGGCGTCGTCGCAGCAGAGCGTGTACTGCGCCTGCCCCGGCCCGATCCGGCCCAGGTCGTTGCTGAGGCAGGAGTTGACGAACCGCGCCGCGCCGGGGCCGGTGACCCGCGCCTTGCCCAGGTGCGAGACGTCGAAGACGCCGACGGCGGTGCGGACCGCCGTGTGCTCCTTGAGCACGCCGCCACCGGTGTACTCCAGCGGCATCTCCCAGCCCCCGAAGGGGGCGAACTTCGCGCCGAGCGCGGTGTGCCGCGCGTGCAGCGGGGAACGGCGCAGCCGGGTCGCGGCGGCGTCGGTGGTCACGTCCGTCATGGGTGGCAACTTACCGGGGGGTGCGCCGCTGGTTAGCATCGGCGGGACCCGTCGGCAACATCGGCGGGACGCACCCGCGCTCCGGGGGGTAGGTTCCGCCGGAGACCATCACCGCCGGTACGCGACGACGCGGCCGGCCCGGCCCGCCCGGAGTAGCTTCAGTGACATCGCCCAGCACCACCCTCAGCCTGGTCGACACCGACCCCGCCGAACTCGCCGTCGACGCGATCGTGATCGGCGTGCACAGCCAGACCGGCGGGCAGGACGCCACGAGCGGCCCCGTCGGACCCCTGCTGCTGGCCGACGGCGCCGAGAGCATCGCGGCCGCCTTCGACGGCAAGCTGACCGAGACGCTGGCTCTGCTCGGCGCGACCGGTGCCCCCGGTGAGGTGATCAAGCTGGCCACGCTGGGCACGATCACCGCCCCGGTGGTCGCGGCGGTCGGGCTGGGTCCGGAGCCGACCGGCGCCGCCCCCGCCCCGGACACCCTGCGCCGGGCCGCCGGCGCGGTGGTCCGGGCGCTGGCCGGGGCACCCCGGGTGGCGCTGAGCCTGCCGCTGCCGGACGACGCCGACGCCCCGGCCGCGCTGCGCGCGGTCGCCGAGGGCGCGCTGCTCGGTGGCTACCGGTTCGCCGGTTACAAGACCAAGCCGCAGCCGGCCCGGCGGGAGCCGGTGGCCGAGGTGCTGATCGCCGTGCCCGACGCCACCGACGCGACCGCCCGGGGCGAGGTCGACCGGGCCACGGCGGTGGCCGGCGCGGTCCGGACCAGCCGGGACTGGGTCAACGCCGCGCCGAACGAGCTGCGCCCGCCGGCCTTCGCCGACGCCGTTGCCACCGCCGCCCGGGCCGCCGGGCTCGACGTCGAGGTGCTGGACTTCGAGGCGCTGCGCGCCGGTGGCTACGGCGGCATCGTGGCCGTGGGGCAGGGCTCGGAGGCCCCGCCGCGCCTGGTCAAGCTCACCTACACCCCGGCCGGTGGCGGGTCCGGCAAGCGGGTCGCGCTGGTCGGCAAGGGCATCACCTTCGACACCGGCGGCATCTCGATCAAGCCGGCCCAGGGCATGTGGGAGATGAAGTCCGACATGGCCGGCGCCGCCGCCGTGGGCGCGGCGATGCTGGCCGTCGCGGCGCTCAAGCCGTCCGTGGCGGTGACCGGCTACCTGCCGATGGCGGAGAACATGCCGTCGGGCACCAGCTACCGGCCGGGCGACGTGATCACCATGTACAACGGCAAGAAGGTCGAGGTGCTCAACACCGACGCCGAGGGCCGGATGATCCTCGCCGACGCGATGGCCCGGGCCTGCGAGGACGGCACCGACTACCTCTTCGAGACCTCCACCCTCACCGGCGGCCAGGTGATCTCGCTGGGTAAGCGGATCGCCGGTGTGATGGGCACCCCGGAGCTGTGCGAGCGGGTGCAGGTGGTCGGCGACTCGGTGGGCGAGCCGGCCTGGCCGATGCCGCTGCCGGACGACGTCCGCAAGGGCATGGACTCGGACGTGGCGGACATCTCGCAGGTCAACGCGGGCATGGACCGGGCCGGTCACATGCTCCAGGGCGGGGTCTTCCTGCGCGAGTTCGTCACCGACGAGGTGGCCTGGGCGCACATCGACATCGCCGGGCCGGGCTACCACTCGGGAGAGGCGACCGGTTACTGGACCAAGGGCGGCACCGGCGTCCCGGTCCGCACCCTGGTGCAGTTGGTGGAGGACGTCGCCGCGAACGGCTGACCCACACCCGACACCTGACGGCGGGGCGCTCCCACGGGGGCGCCCCGCCGTCGTGGCTGCGGTCAGAACAGCTCGGGGCGGCGCTTGCGGCGTTCGTTGTAGTCGCGCATCCGCTGCGGGTACCCCATCAGCCGGACGTCGTAGATCGGGATGGCCAGGGCGTGGGCGAACCGGCGGGCACCCTCGGGGCCGTCGATGCGGCGCCGGGTCCACTCCCCGTCGTCGGCGATCATGATGACCGTGGTCTCGGTGACCGTGGTGCGGGGTTCCAGGTACGCCTCGACCCCGCGCCGGGTCCGGGCGAAGTTCGCCAGATGGTCCAGGTCGGCGCGATCGGCCGGCCGGTCGTGGTTGGCCGAGGCCGGCTGCTTGCGTCGCCGGAAGAGCGCCACCGGACTCCTCCCCTCCCCCGTCCGTCATCGAAGACGGTGCCAAGAGTACGTGTCGATGACGTGTCGTTGGGCACCTCACTACGCGCTTCGGACAGCTAAGTGACAAGATGACCGAGGTGGGGTCTGCCCGTGCCGCCCCGCCGTGACCCCCGATGCAGCGAAGCGACCTGGGAGTTGGACGTGAGCGAGCCGAACGACGCAACCTTCGACATCGTCATTCTCGGAGGTGGCAGCGGCGGCTACGCGGCGGCGCTGCGTGCCGCCCAGCTTGACCTCTCCGTCGCGCTGATCGAGAAGGGCAAGCTCGGCGGCACCTGCCTGCACAACGGCTGCATCCCGACCAAGGCGCTGCTGCACGCGGCGGAGATCGCCGACCAGACCCGCGAGTCGGAGCAGTTCGGCATCAAGGCCGAGCTGGTCGGCATCGACATGGCCGGGGTCAACGCGTACAAGGACGGCGTGATCTCCCGGCTGTACAAGGGCCTGCAGGGCCTGGTGGGCGGGGCCAAGAACATCACCTTCGTGGCGGGCGCCGGCAAGCTGGTCGGCAGCAACGTCGTCGAGGTGGACGGCAAGCGCTACACCGGCCGGAACGTGATCCTGGCCTCCGGCTCGTACGCGAAGAGCCTGCCCGGCCTGGAGGTCGACGGCGAGCGGATCATCACCAGCGACCACGCGCTGACCCTGGACCGGGTCCCGTCGTCGGTGATCGTGCTGGGCGGCGGCGTGATCGGCGTCGAGTTCGCCAGCGTGTGGAAGTCCTTCGGGGTGGACGTGACGATCGTCGAGGCGCTGCCCCGGCTGGTCGCCGCCGAGGACGAGGAGTCGTCGAAGGCGCTGGAGCGGGCGTTCCGCAAGCGGAAGATCAACTTCAAGGTCGGCAAGCCGTTCGAGAAGGTCGAGAAGACCGACAACGGGGTCAGGCTGACCATCGCCGGTGGCGAGACCATCGAGGCCGAGCTGCTGCTGGTCGCCGTCGGCCGGGGCCCGAACACCGCCAACCTCGGCTACGAGGAGCAGGGCGTCAAGCTCGACCGGGGTTTCGTGCTGACCGACGAGCGGCTGCGCACCGGCGTGCCGAACGTCTACGCCGTCGGCGACATCGTGCCCGGCCTCCAGCTCGCCCACCGGGGCTTCCAGCAGGGCATCTTCGTCGCCGAGGAGATCGCCGGCCTGAACCCGGCCGTGATCGACGAGGCCGGCATCCCGCGCGTCACCTACTCCGACCCGGAGCTGGCGTCGGTCGGCCTGACCGAGGCCAAGGCCAAGGAGCAGTACGGCGACAAGGTCAAGACCTACAACTACAACCTGGGTGGCAACGGCAAGAGCCAGATCCTCAAGACCGCCGGCTTCGTGAAGCTGGTCCGGGTGGAGGACGGCCCGGTGGTCGGCGTGCACATGGTCGGCGCGCGGGTCGGTGAGCTGATCGGCGAGGCGCAGCTCATCTACAACTGGGAGGCGTACCCGGGCGAGGTGGCGCAGCTCGTGCACGCCCACCCGACCCAGAACGAGGCCCTGGGCGAGGCGCACCTGGCCCTGGCCGGCAAGCCGCTGCACGCGCACGCCTGACCCACACTCAATCCGCGACGCCGGCGGCAAGCGGGCGAGGATCGCACCAGGCCACGAAGGAGTTTCAGAACATGCCGGTATCGGTCACCATGCCTCGGCTCGGCGAGAGCGTCACCGAGGGCACCGTCACCCGCTGGCTCAAGCAGGAGGGCGAGACCGTCGAGGTCGACGAGCCGCTGCTGGAGGTGTCGACCGACAAGGTCGACACCGAGATCCCGTCCCCTGCGGCGGGTGTGCTGAGCCGGATCGTGGTCGGTGAGGACGAGACCGCCGAGGTGGGCAGCGAGCTGGCCGTCATCTCCGGTGAGGGCGAGTCGGCCGGCGGAGCCGCCCCGCAGGAGCAGGCCGCGCCGGCCGCCGAGCCGACGGCCGCCGCCGAGGGCACCGGCCCCGAGCCGGAGCGGGAGCAGCCGACCCAGGAGCAGCCGGCGGCGCAGGCCGCGCCGGCCGGGTCGGGCGAGGGCACCGCGGTGAAGATGCCGGCCCTGGGCGAGAGCGTCACCGAGGGTACGGTCACCCGCTGGCTCAAGCAGGTCGGCGAGACCGTCGAGGTGGACGAGCCGCTGCTGGAGGTCTCCACCGACAAGGTCGACACCGAGATCCCGTCGCCGGTCGCCGGCACCGTCCTGGAGATCAAGGTCCCCGAGGACGAGACCGCCGCGGTCGGCGCGGACCTGGCGATCATCGGTGCGGCGGGCGCGGCCCCGGCCGAGCCGAAGCCCGAGCCGAAGGCGGAGCCGAAGCCCGAGCCGAAGGCGGAGGCCAAGCCCGCACCGAAGGCCGAGCCGGAGCAGAAGGTCGCCGAGCCGACCCCGGGTGCGGCGTACAACGAGCCGGCCGCCGAGGCCGAGTCGGCGGCGCAGCCGGCCAGGGCCGAGCAGGCCGCCCAGCCGGCCGCCGCGCAGCGGCCGACCGCCCCCGCCCAGGGTGGCGGCGAGGAGGCCGCCGGTTACGTGACCCCGCTGGTCCGCAAGCTGGCCGGCGAGCACGGCGTCGACCTCGCCTCGGTCAACGGCACCGGCGTCGGTGGCCGGATCCGCAAGCAGGACGTGCTGGAGGCGGCGGCGAAGGCCAAGGCGGCCAAGGCCGCCCCGGCTCCGGCCGCCCAGCCGGCCGCCGCGGCGGCGGCCCCGGCGAAGCCGGCCACCAAGCCGCAGCCGAGCGGCAAGCGGGGCAGCACCGAGAAGCTGACCCGCATCCGCAAGGCCATCGCCACCCGGTTGCAGGAGTCGCTGCACGAGATGGCGCAGCTCACCACGGTGATCGAGGTGGACGTCACCCGGGTCGCCAAGCTGCGGGCGCAGGCGAAGGACTCGTTCCAGCAGCGGCACGGGGTGAAGCTGTCGTTCCTGCCGTTCTTCGCCCTGGCGGCTATCGAGGCCCTGCAGACGTACCCGATCGTGAACGCCAGGATGGACCTCGACGCGGGCACCATCACCTACCCCGACGGCGAGAACCTCGGCATCGCGGTGGACACCGAGCGGGGCCTGCTGACGCCGGTCATCCACAACGCCGGTGACCTCAACCTGGGCGGCATCGCCAAGCGGGTCGCGGACCTGGCCGAGCGCACCCGGACCAACAAGATCAGCCCGGACGAGATCGCCGGGGCGACCTTCACGCTGACCAACACCGGCAGCCGGGGCGCGCTCTTCGACACCCCGATCGTGCCGTCGCCGCAGTCCGCGATGCTCGGTACGGGTGCCGTGGTGAAGCGTCCGGTCGTGGTGAACGACCCGGACCTGGGCGAGGTCGTCGCGATCCGCTCGATGGTCTACCTGGCCCTGTCCTACGACCACCGGCTGATCGACGGCGCCGACGCGGCCCGCTTCCTGGTCGCGGTCAAGGAGCGGCTGGAGGCCGGCAACTTCGAGGCCGAGCTGGGCCTGTAACACCCGTACCCGCGAGGGCGTCCCGGTCGGTCGACCGGGGCGCCCTCGGCGGCTGTGCGGCCGGTCCGCCGCGCGGGGTGTCCTCGGGAGACCGTCCAGGCCCGCGTCGGCCGGGGGCTGGCTGAGCCGAATCCCGCCCCTCGGCCGGCCGGACGCTGCGAGAGTGGGGCAATGGGCGACTACCGGTGGAGCGGGCGGCTGGGCCCGGCCGTGGCCGTCGCCCCCGGGGCCCGGGTCGACAAGTTCGAGGTCTTCTTCGACCTGGTCTTCGTCGTCTCGTTCTTCATCATCACCCGGTCCACCGTGGCCGAGATCGGTGGTCAGGAGCTGCTGCACGCCGGCCTGGTGCTCGCCGTGCTCTGGTGGTGCTATGTGGTGCACAGCATGGCCGCCACCCGGCTGCGGCTCGGCGAGGGCTTCGTCCCGGTGCTGATGGTGGCCGCGATGGCCTCCCTGTTCGCCTTCGCGCTGGCCCTGCCGCAGGCGTTCGGCACCCCGCACGGGGGTCTCGCCGGGCCGATGGTGGTGGCGGTCAGCTACGTGGCCGTCCGGGGCGTGCACCTGGTGCTGTTCCTGCGGGCCGGTCGGGACAATCCGGTCGACCGCCGCCAGTTGCTGCACTTCATGCCGGAGCTGGTGGCCAGCGTCGTACTGCTGCTGGCGGCGGCGCTGGTCCCGGTGGCGATCGGCGATCCGGGCCGGGCCGGGATCGTCCGGGACGTGCTCTGGATCCTGGTGGTCCTGGTCCAGTACGGCACCGGGCTGGTCGCCGGCACCTGGGGCTGGAGCGTGACCTCCGCCGAACACTGGACCGAGCGGTACGACCTGATCCTGATCATCGCGCTGGGTGAGTCGATCATCTCGGTGGGCGTCGGGGGCAACGTGCTCGGCAAGCCGGTCACCTGGCCGGCGATCGCCGCGGCCACGCTCGGCATCGTCTTCACCGCCGCACTCTGGTGGGCGCACTTCGACCTGATCGGCCCGGCCGCCCGGATCGCGCTGCACGCGGCGACCGGCCACGCCCGGATGACCATGGCCCGGGACGCCTACGCGTACCTCTACCTGCCGATGATCGCGGGCATCATCCTGTTCGCGATCGGCAGCGACGAGCTGGTCCGGGCGGTCACCGACCCGGCGGGCGGGGTGGGCGAGAAGGCCCAGGGACCGGCCGTGCCGCTGCTGTTCGGCGGGGTGATCTGCTATCTCGCCACCAACATGCTGTTCCAGCTCCGCACCCTGCACACGCTGAGCTGGAGCCGGGTCGGCGTGCTGGTGGTGCTGGCCGCCGGCATGCCGGTCGCGGGGCGGCTGCCGGCGCTGGCCGCGCTCGCGCTGCTGACCGCCATCTGCGTCGGCCTGATCGCGGTGGAGGTGGCGACCATGGCCGACTCCCGTAATGCCCTGCGCAAGGCGGTGCACGACGAACGGGTCAACCACGAGGCGCAGGAGGCCGCCTGGCGGGCCCGTTGGCACGAGGACGAGCCCCGCGACACGACGGGTCCGGCGTAGACTCCGTTCCAGCGTCGCGGTGCACCCGGCAAGGAGACCGCCGAGGGCATGGAGGCGCGGGACGGCATGGGACCCACGTGCACCCCTCCGCAGCACCCGGTGACCGCCTCGCGGCACTCGGCACCCAGTTGATCGAGATCCACGACTGGCTCCGCGAGGAGCTGGCCCGGCTCCGGGCCGGCCTCGACCCGGCCGGCGGGCCGCCGGGCGGCGGCGACCGGCTGCGTGGCCTGCGGGCCCACTGCCTCACCTTCTGCGCCGCCCTGACCCGGCACCACACCGGCGAGGACGCCGGGGCGTTCCGGGTGCTCGCCGAGGAGGCCCCACAGCTACGCCCGGTGCTGGCGCAGCTCGCCCACGACCATCGGATGGTCGACGCGATCGTGCGCCGGATCGAGGAGCTGGTCGCCGAGCCACCGACCGGTGACCCGGCCGCCACCGAGCGGGTACGCGGCGAGTTGGACGGGCTCGGCGCCATCCTCGAATCGCACTTCGGCTTCGAGGAACGGCGGATCGTCGCCGCGCTCGACGCGCTGCGCGCCGAGGCCGGCGACGCCGAGGCGCTGTTCGGCCTGGCCCCACCCGCCGGTTGAGGTGACCGGGGCGGTCCGTCCGGCACCGGATTCAGCGGTGGGCGAATTCGCCGGTCGGCAGAATCGGCCGGTCCGGGCTGGCCCGCCGGCCGGTGACCACGCAGGCTGGGCCGGTGACCGTCTTCTCCCTCCAGGCCACCCCGACCGACGCGGCGAGCTGGGTCGACCTGGCCCGCAGCGCCGAGGCCGCCGGCTACGACGCCCTGCTCGCCGCCGACCATCCCGGTGACGTGACGGCACCGTTCGTCGCGCTGGCCGCCGCCGCGTCGGTGACCTCCACGATCGGGCTCGGCTCGTACGTGTCGAACCTCGGCGTCCGGGAACCGATCCTGCTCGCCGCCGACGTGGCCACCCTCGACCTGGTCTCCGGCGGCCGGGCGCGGCTCGGTGTCGGGGCCGGGCACACCCCCGCCGAGTGGGCCGCCGTCGGCCGGGAACGCCCCGACGTCGCCGGCCGGGTACGCCGCTGCGTCGCCGTCGCCGAGGCGGTCCGCGCCCTGCTGGACGGGGCGGAGGTCAGCGTGGACTCCGCCGAGCTGGCGATGCGGGCCGCCCGGCTGGCCGAGCCCCGGCCGGTGCAGCGGCGCATCCCGCTCACCGTGGGCACCGCCAACTCGACCCTGCTGCGGTGGGCCGGCGCGCATGCCGACGTGGTGGGGCTGACCGGCTTCGGGCGTACCCTCGCCGACGGCCACCGCCACGACGTGCGCTGGCGGTCCGACCAGATCGAGGCCCAGCTCGCCCACGTCGCCGCCGGTGCCGCGGGGCGGGACGACCCACCGGCGCTGGAGGCGCTGGTGCAGCAGGTGGTGGTCACCGACGACGCCGGGGCCGCCGCCGCGGACCTGGCGGCCCGGCTCGGCCTGACCGTCGACGAACTGCTGGCCACCCCGTTCGTGCTGATCGGCACGGTGGACGAGATCGTCGCGGCGGTCGCCGGGCACCAGCGCCGCTGGGGGGTCACCCGGTTCGTGGTCCGCCGGGACGCGCGGGAACCGCTGGCCCCGGTGCTGGCCCGGTTGGCCGGCCCCGCCGACGTCCTCCGGGAGCCGGTCGACGGCCGGACCGGCGAGTGAGCCGGCCGGTCAGGAGGCGGGGGCGGCCCCGGTGACGCTGCGGTAGAAGCGGATCTTCTCGCGCAGGTGGTCGTGCTGGCGCTGGAGCACCACCATCTGCTCCTCGACCCGGGCGGCATGCCGTTCGAGCAGTTCCTGCCGGTCCCGGGCGGTGTGCTCCCCGTCCCGGGCCAGTTCGGCGTAGCGGCACATCTCGGCGATCGGCATGCCGGTGTCCCGTAGGCAGCGGAAGAGCAGCAGCCAGCTCAGGTCGTCGTCGGTGAAGACCCGACGGCCGCCCAGGGTACGCCCGATGTCGCTGAGCAGGCCGATCTTCTCGTAGTAGCGGAGGGTGTCGAGGCTGAAGCCGCTCCGGCGGGCGGCCTCCGACGGTGGGTACATTCCCGGATGCTAGCGCTTGACCTGGAGTGCGCTCCAGGTTGAAAACTGGACGGCATGACGATGACACGGACTCTGGGCCGCAGCGGGATCGAGGCCAGCGCGGTCGGCATGGGCTGCTGGGCGATCGGTGGACCGCTGTGGGGCGACGGCGGCCAGCCGTTCGGGTGGGGACAGGTGGACGACGACGAGTCGGTCGCCACCATCCACCGCGCCCTCGACCTGGGCGTCACCCTCTTCGACACGGCCAGCAACTACGGCGCCGGGCACAGCGAGCGGGTGCTCGGGCGGGCCCTCGCCGGCCGGCGGGACCGGGCGGTGATCGCCACGAAGTTCGCCAACCGGGCGGACGAGGCCACCCGACAGTGGACCGGCACCGACGCCAGCCCGGCGTACGCCGTCACCAGCCTGGAGGAGTCGCTGCGCCGGCTGGGTACCGACTACGTCGACCTCTACCAGCTCCACATCAACGACCTGCCGGCGCCCGTCGCGCTCGACCTGGTCGACACCCTGGAGGGCCTGGTCACCCAGGGCAAGATCCGGTCGTACGGCTGGAGCACCGACAACCCGGCGTCGGCCCGGGCGTTCGCCGAGGCGGGCCCGCACTGCGCCGTCGTGCAGCACGACGAGTCGGTGCTGAACGACAACGCGGAGATGCTGGCGGTCTGCGACACGTTCGACCTGGCCAGCCTCAACCGGGGGCCGCTGGCGATGGGCCTGCTCACCGGGTCGAACCGGGCGGTCGGCCGGGACGACGTACGCGGGATCGCGCCGGACTGGCTGGTCTGGTTCACCGACGGCCGCCCCACGCCCGAGTGGTCGGCCCGGGTCGAGGCGATCCGGGGGGCGCTGACCGCCGACGGACGTACCCTCGCCCAGGGCGCGCTGGGCTGGTTGCTGGCCCGCAGCCCGCGGACCGTGCCGATCCCCGGCTGCCGGACGGTCGCGCAGGCAACGGAGAACTTCGCCACCCTCGCCCTCGGCCCGCTGCCGGCGGACGCGTTCGCCGAGGTGGAACGGCTCCTCGCCGATCTCCGTCCGACCCCGGTGCACTGAGTCGGGGGCGTTCGCCGCATCCGACCACCCCCGCGTGCCCGAAGATGTGAACATGCGGATCCTCATCGCCGGCGCGTCCGGCTTCCTCGGCACCCGGCTGGTCGACCGCCTCGCGTCCGACGGGAACCAGGTGACCCGGCTGGTCCGGCGGCCACCACGCAACGCCGACGAGCGGCAGTGGAACCCGTCGGCCGCGCAGCTCGACCCGGACCTGGTGGCCGCCGCCGACGCGGTGGTCAACCTGGCCGGCGCCGGGGTCGGCGACCGGCGGTGGAACGAGGAGTACCGCAGGTTGATCCGGTCGAGCCGGGTGGACAGCACCACCACCCTGGCCATCACCATCGCCGGGCTGCCGGCGGCGGACCGGCCCCGGGTGCTGCTCAACGCCTCGGCGGTCGGCTGGTACGGCAACACCGGTGACCGGGTGGTCGAGGAGGACGCCCCGGCGGGTGAGGGTTTCCTGGCCGACGTCTGCCGGGTCTGGGAGGCGGCGACCCGGCCGGCCGAGGACGCCGGCGTACGGGTGGTGCGGCTGCGGACCGGGCTGCCGCTGCACCGCGACGGCGGGCTGCTCAAGCCGCAGTTGCTGCCGTTCAAACTGGGTATCGCGGGGCGGCTGGGCAGCGGCCGGCAGTGGCTACCGTGGATCTCGCTGCGGGACTGGTTGGACGCCGTGGTGTTCCTGCTCGGTGCCGACGAGATCGCCGGCCCGGTCAACGGCGCCGGCCCGAACCCGGTCACCAACGCCGAGTTCACCCGGGAGCTGGCCCGCCAGCTCCACCGCCCGGCGATCATCCCGATCCCCGGGCTCGCCCTCAGGGTCGCCCTCGGCGGCTTCGCCCAGGAGGCCCTGACCAGCGCCCGGGTCCTCCCCGGCGTGCTGGCGAAGGCCGGTTTCCGGTGGGCCCACCCCGACCTGCCCCCGGCGCTGCGCGCCGCCCTGACCGACTAGGACTCGGCGGCGCGTGCGCCTCGGCGGTCACCTGGCCGGGGCGGGTATGCCGGTCCGGCATGAACATGCCGGACCGGCATACCGGTCTGCGGAAGGTCACTCCCCGTGCGGGTGACCGCGGGCGTCGGTCAGCAGCCGATGACCCAGTAGGTGGGGGCGGTCTGCTTGAGGGTGCTGGTGTAGAAGGTGTTGTAGAGGCCCATCCGCTGGTTGCTGCCCAGGGCGTAGGCGTAGCCCCCGGACTGGTAGGCGCGGCCGGCGGCGACGTGCGCGTAGTTGCTGGCGGTGACGCAGGTCGGGGCCGTGGTAGGCGACGCCGTGGGGGTGGGCGACGCGGTGGCGGAGACGGTCGGGGTGGGGCTGGGCGGGCCGCCGCCGTTCAGGCCGAAGAAGAGCGCGTCCCGGTACGTCGAGCAGATGGTGTCCAGGAAGTACGAGGTGGCGGTGCCGCACTGGTCGGCGCCGGAACCCGGGTCGACGGGGGTGCCGTGGCCCATGCCGGAGACCCGGTAGACCCGGACGGCGTCGTTGCCGTACACCTCCAGGCTGGTGCCGGCGGGCAGGGACGAGGTGCTGGTCGGGGTCTGGGACACCCCGAGCACGTTGGTCCACTGGTCGCGGGACTCGGTGGCGTTGGCCGGCACGACGGTGCTGTCCGAGGTGCCGTGCCAGATGGCCACCCGGGGTCGCCGGCCGGTGTAGCCGGAGTACGCCGCCCGGACCAGGTCGCCCCAGGCCGCCGGGGTCTTGTCCACCCCGCTGTACTGGCAGGTGCTGGTCGACGCCGGCGGCGAGCAGCGGTACGGGATGCCGGCGATGACCGAGCCGGCGGCGAACACCTCGGGGTAGGTGGCGAGCATGACCGAGGTCATCGCGCCGCCGGCCGACAGCCCGCTGACGAAGACGCGGCTGCCGTCCAGACCGTAGGTCGACGTCGCGTAGGAGATCATCTGGCGGATCGACAGGGCCTCGCCCTGGCCCCGGGTGATGTCCCCCTCGGTGAACCAGTTGAAGCAGCTCAGCGCCTGGTTGGCGCTGGACTGCTGGGGCACGATCAGGGCGAACTTCCACTGGTCGGCGTACTTCTGCCAGCCGGAGTTGGCGAAGTAGCCGGCGGCGTTCTGGGTGCAGCCGTGCAGCAGCACCACGGCGGGTGCGTTGGCCGGCAGGCCGTCCGGGCGGTAGGCGTACATGGCGAGGTTGCCGGGGTTCGAGCCGAAGCCGGTGACCTGGGTCAGGGTGGCGGCCTGGGCGGGCACGGCGGCGGCGACCAGGGCGGTCGCCGCGAGCACTGCCCCGGCGACCGCCCCGGCGAGCCGGGTGAGAATGGATGAGGAGCGGCGCACGGTGGCCTCCTGTCGCGACTGTGAACTGGGTCACCCCGAGTTGCCGCGACGTTACGTCCGTGTTGCGAAGTGGCGACATGGCCGCCGCTCACACATTCGCTGTCGCCGATGTGGCGGTCAGCGGTCGCCGGCCGCCGGCCGCCGGGAGCGGACCCGGTCCGGGGGCCCGCCGGAGCGGACCCCCGGACGCGTCAGCAGTTGCGCAACTCCGGCGTCTGGTTGCGGATCTGGGCCAGCGGCGAGACGAACTCCCGCCAGACCTCACCGCCGGCCAGCGCCGGCGGGAAGGCGGCCACCCGGTGGCAGTTCTGGAAGGCCAGCGTCACGCCGAAGTGCCGCTCCAGGCCACCCCGGATCGCGTCGCTGGCCAGCGCCCGCAGCAGTTGCCCACGCTCGACCTCGGTGGGCGGGGGCACGGCGTGCTCGGCCATCCGGCCGCCGCCGGCCGCCCGCCCGGCGACGTCGGCGACCACCGACCAGGCGTACGGCAGCGAACGCCGGACGCAGTCGACGAACTCGTCGTCGTCCACCCGACCGGTCTCGGCCCGCTCCAGCAGGGCGGTGGGTACGTCGAGAGACATTCTTCTCCTCCGATCTGCGCACTGACGCGGTCCGCGTACCGGCGCGACTGATGCAATTGGAAGTCATTTCCAACAAGGAATCAAGGTTCCGGGTCCGGACGGCGTGTCCAGATCCGGTTGGTAACGTCCGCTCCGTGCCGTCCTCCCCGACCGTGGCCGCCGACCAGCCGCCCGCCGCCGTGCCCCCCACCGGCCGGGACCGCCGCGCCGACCTGACCGTGTTGATCGTCGCGGTGGCGCTCGCGGTCTGGGTGACCAGCGGGCTGTGGCGGGACCCGAACAACCGGGCGATCACCGTCAACTCCAGCGACCAGGCGCTCTTCGAGTGGCTGCTCGCCTTCGGCGCGAACGCGCTCACCCACGGGGAGAACCCGCTCTTCACCCACCTGATCAACGTGCCCGACGGGGTGAACCTCGCGGTCAACACCTCGATCACCGTGTACGCGGCGGTCTTCGCGCCGCTGACGTACCTGATCGGGCCACCGGCGACGTTCCTGGTGATCCTCACCCTCAACCTGGCCGCCACCGCGCTGGCCTGGTACTGGCTGCTCTCCCGGCACCTGGTCCGCAGCCGCCTCGCGGCCGGCGTCGGCGCGCTGTTCATCGCCTACTCCCCCGGCATGGTCGCGCACGCCAACGCCCATCTGAACTGGACCGCCGGCTGGCTGGTGCCACTGCTGGCGCAGGGCGTGTTCGCGCTGCGCCGGCCGGGACGCTGGCTGCGCGGCGGGGTCGTCCTCGGCGTACTGGTCGCGGTCGCCTTCTCGATCGCCGCCGAGGGGCTCTTCTTCACCGCCCTGGCGCTCGCCGTGTTCCTCGCCGTCTGGGCGCTGCACCCGGCCCGCCGTGCCGAGGCGCGCGCCGCGCTGCCCACCTTCCTGCGCGGGCTCGGGGTGACCGCGCTGGTCGCCGGGGTGCTGCTGGCGTACCCGCTCTGGCTGCACTTCGCCGGGCCGCAGCGGTTCCACGGCACCGGGTTCGACCCGGGCATCCACTCCGAGGACATCGCCGCGTTCGGCGCCTTCCCGCGCCGGTCGCTGGCCGGGGCGGCCGGGTGGGGCACCTCGCTGGCGCCCAACCCGACCGAGGAGAACAGCTTCTTCGGGCTGCCGCTGCTGGTGCTCGCGGTGGTCTGTCTCGGCGTGCTGTGGCGCCGCGCCACCCCCGGCCGCCGGGCCACGCTGGCCGCGCTGGGGGTGACCGCCGCGCTCTTCGCGGTGCTCTCCTGGGGGCCGCTGGCGAAGTGGGACGGGCGGCGCACCGGCCAACTGCTGCCGTTCGGGGTGCTGGACAACCTGCCGGTGGTCAACGCCGCGCTGCCGTCCCGGCTGGCGCTGGTGGTCGCCCCGGTGATCGGGGTGCTGCTGGCGTACACCGTCGACCGGCTCCGGGCGACGCCCCCGCGCCGGGGCGCGGTGTGGGCGTGGGTCGCCGGCTTCGTCGCGGCGCTGCTGCCGCTGCTGCCGACCCCGCTGCTGACCAGCGCCCGCCCGCCGGTGCCGGAGTTCATCACCGCCGGCACCTGGCGCCAGTACGTCTCACCCGGCGGCGTGCTCACCCCGATCCCGCTCACCCTCGACGTCACCCCCGACGGGCAGCGCTGGCAGGCGTACGCCCTGGCCCACCGGCAGGGCGAGTTCCGGCTTCCGGCCGGGTTCTTCCTCGGCCCCGGCGGACCCGACGGCCGGGGCCGGATCGGCCCTCCGCCGCGCACCTTCGACACCCTGATGGACCAGGCCGGACGGACCGGACTGGTGCCGATCATCACCGAGGGCAGCATCCGGCTCGCCCGCGCCGACCTGCGCTACTGGGGGGTGCAGGCGGTCGTCCTCCCCGACGAGGTGCACGGCGCCAAGTACGACCTCGACGAGGATGCCCTCCGCCGCACCGCCACCGCCCTGCTCGGCGCACCCCGCCGGGTCGACGACGTCTGGCTCTGGACCACCACCCCCGCTCCCTGACCCCGGCCCCGCACCTCCGGCCCGGACCGGCCCCGGGCGGGGCCACCACGGCACGATCGCGGGCGGCGGCGCGACGAGGCTCACGCCCGGGACCTGGCCCTCGCGGGGCTAGGCTGTCGGGGTGAGCGTGACGACTTCCGGCCTGACGGCCGTCCGGGCGGGCGTGGTCGACTACCTGGCCGCCTGGGATGAGCAGCGCCGGCTGCACGAGTCGGTGGCGACCGGTGCGCGCGGCGACACAGTGCTGCTGCTGGAGCACCCGAGCGTCTACACCGCCGGCAAGCGCACCGAGCCGTGGGACCGGCCGATGGACGGCACGCCGGTGGTCGACGTCGACCGGGGCGGCAAGATCACCTGGCACGGCCCGGGGCAGCTCGTCGGCTACCCGATCGTCCGGCTGCCCGACCCGGTGGACGTGGTCGCCTACGTCCGCCGCACCGAGCAGCTACTGATCGACGTCTGCGCCGAGTTCGGGCTGACCGCCGGCCGGGTCGAGGGGCGCAGCGGGGTCTGGGTGCCCGCCGACGACCGGGGCCCGGCCCGCAAGGTGGCCGCCATCGGCATCCGGGTCGCCCGCGGGGTGACCCAGCACGGCTTCTCGATCAACTGCGACTGCGACCTGTCGTCCTACGACCGGATCGTGCCGTGTGGCATCGCCGACGCCGGCACCACCTCACTCACCGCCGAGCTGGGCCGCCCGGTCACCGTTGCCGACGTCCTCCCGGTGGTCGAGCGCCGCCTGCCCACCCTGCTCGGCTGAGCCGGTGCGGATCGACCTCGTCACCGTCGTCGTCGCCGACTACGACCCGGCCATCGCGTTCTTCACCGAGGTGCTCGGCTTCGACCTCGTGGCGGACGAGCCCTCGCTGACCAACGACGGACGCCCGAAACGGTGGGTGGTGGTCCGCCCGCCGGGCGCGCAGACCGGCCTCCTGCTGGCCCGCGCCGACGGTGAACGGCAGCAGGCCGCCGTGGGCGACCAGGTGGCCGGCCGGGTCGGCTTCTTCCTCCAGGTCGACGACTTCGACGCCACCCACCGGCGGATGGTCGACGCCGGGGTCGAGTTCGTGAAGCCCGCCCGCACCGAGCCGTACGGTCGGGTCGCGGTGTTCCGCGACATCGCCGGCAACCGCTGGGACCTGCTCGGCCCGGCCTGACCCCCGGCACCGCTCCCGGTCCGGGACCGCGCCACCGCCCCCGCCCGCTCCGGCCGGCCGCCCCAGGACACCGGGCACGGAGGGTGCCCGGCCCGGTGTCCCGGCGGGTGCTCAGGGGGTGAGCCGGTGCAGGTCACGCGGGAAGGCGGTCACCTCCCGGACGTTGGCCGCGCCGACCAGCCGGGCCACGAAACGCTCCAGGCCGATGGCGAAGCCGCCGTGCGGCGGCATCCCGTGCCGGAACGCGTCGACGTACCCGGCGTAGCGGGCGACCGGCTCCCCGCGCGCCGCGAGCGCCGTTAGGTAATCCTCGTGCCGGTGCAGCCGCTGGCCGCCGGTGACCAGCTCCAGACCCCGGAAGAGCAGGTCGAAGCCGTTGGAGTACGCCGGCCGGGCCGGGTCCGGGTGGGTGTAGAACGGCCGCTTCGCCATCGGGTAGCCGGTGACGAAGAGGAAGTCCGAGCCGTGTTCGGCGCGGGCCCACTCGCCCAGCGCCCGCTCGTGGGCGGGGGCCAGGTCCGGCTCGTCGGCCGGCGCGCCCGCGATCCGCAGCGCCTCGGTGAAGTGCACGGCCGGGATCTCCGCCGGCACCTCGGGCAGGTCCAGGTCGAGCGCCGCCACCGCGCCGGCGGCCCGCCCGGCCACCCCGGCGAGCATCCCGGCCAGGGTGTCGCGCAGCACCACCATCACGTCCCGGTGATCGGCGACGAACCCCAGCTCGACGTCGAGCGAGGTGTACTGGGCCAGGTGCCGGACGGTGTCGTGCGGCTCGGCCCGGAACACCGGCCCGACCTCGTAGACCCGTTCCAGGACACCGACCAGCAACTGCTTGTAGAACTGCGGCGACTGGGCCAGGTAGGCGGGCCGGCCGAACCAGTCGAGCGCGAAGACGTTCGCCCCGCTCTCGGTGGACGAGGCGACCACCTTCGGGGTGTGCACCTCCACGAAGTCCCGGGCGTCCAGCGCGGCCCGGAAACCGGCGACCGCCGCCGCCGAGATCCGCAGCGCCGCCGACCGGGTGGGGTGACGCAGCGCCACCGGCGCGTGGTCGAGCTGGGTGGGCAGGGTCGCGGTGAGCGCCGGCCGGTACAGGTCGAACGGCGGCGGCTCGGCGGGCGGGCCGAGCGGACGTACCGTCGGGTCGGTCAGCTCGACCCCGGCGGGCGCCGTGCCGTTAGCGGTGACCGTGCCGACCACCTCGACCACGGTCTCCTCGGGCAGTGCCGCGACGACCGCGCGGACGGCCGGGTCGGTGACCACCACCTGGGCCAGGCCGGCGGCGTCCCGCACGATCAGGAAGGCCACCGACTTGAGCAGCCGGCGGCGGTGCACCCACCCGGCGATCCGGACGGCGGCGCCGACCCGGGCGGGGAGTTGGGCGGACAGGATGCGTTGCACGGCGGTTACCTCCTCGATCAATCGCAACGCGATCCCCGGGAGGTGTGGGCGAGCGGGAGCCTCGCGGTGCCACCACACCTTCGCCCCCGCGAACGGGGGCCTCGTTCGTCGCCTGGTGACCGGGGCCAGCCGGACGGGCTCTACTGGGCGCGGGGACGCGCCGTTCTTCCCGCAGCTCGGGAGGGTCTTCGCGGCCCGACGCCAGACCGCCTCCCAGCAACCGGCGGCTCTCTGCACTGGCGGATCGGGCCGGTACTCGGCTCCGTCACAGCTTTGCCGGGCACGCTAGCACCCGCGCCCCTCGGGTGTAACGAGCTTTTCCGGCCGCCGGTGGCCGGTGTCACAACACCTGCGACGTGACGCCCGTCGCCCGACGTACATCGACGGCCGCCGTCGGGCGTAGGCTCGGTTTTGTGACGATCGAGCACTCCGCGCCGACGACCCAGCAGGCAGCGCGCTCCGCGACGGTCGCCCCCGAGGGGCGACGGATGCTGCGGATCGAGGCGCGCAACGCCGAGACGCCGATCGAGCGCAAACCGCCGTGGATCAAGGTCAAGGCCAAGATGGGGCCGGAGTACACCCAACTCCGCGGGCTGGTCTCGCGTGAGGGGCTGCACACCGTCTGCCAGGAGGCCGGCTGCCCCAACATCTACGAGTGCTGGGAGGACCGGGAGGCCACCTTCCTCATCGGTGGCGACCAGTGCACCCGACGCTGCGACTTCTGCCAGATCGACACCGGCAAGCCCGCCGAGTTCGACGCCGACGAGCCGCGCCGGGTGGCCGAGTCGGTGGCCGCGATGGGCCTGCGCTACGCCACCATCACCGGGGTGGCCCGCGACGACCTGCCCGACGGCGGCGCCTGGCTCTACGCCGAGACGGTCCGGCAGATCCACGCGCTGCAGTCCGGCTGCGGGGTCGAGCTGCTGATCCCCGACTTCAACGCGGTGCCCGGCCAGCTCGCCGAGGTCTTCGGCTCCCGCCCGGAGGTGCTCGCGCACAACGTCGAGACGGTGCCGCGGATCTTCAAGCGGATCCGGCCGGCGTTCCGCTACGAGCGCTCCCTGGACGTGATCCGCCAGGCCCGCGCCGACGGCCTGGTCACCAAGAGCAACCTGATCCTGGGCATGGGCGAGGAGCGGGCCGAGGTGTCCCAGGCGCTGCGCGACCTGCACGACGCCGGCTGCGAGCTGATCACCATCACCCAGTACCTGCGCCCCACCCCCCGGCACCACCCGGTCAGCCGCTGGGTCAAGCCGGAGGAGTTCGTCGAGCTGCGCGAGGAGGCCGAGGAGATCGGCTTCGCCGGGGTGATGAGCGGCCCGCTGGTGCGCTCGTCGTACCGGGCGGGGCGGCTCTACAAGCAGGCCCTGGAGGCCCGCGAGCAGGTCCCGGTCACCGGCTGAGCCCGCCCGGTCGGCCCGTCACCCCGCCGACCGCCGCGTCACCCACCGCCGCCGGTGACCGGATGCCATGATCACAGGCATGACCACCGGGGTACGCCGACCGGCGCGCGACACGGCACGCCCCCACCCGCCCCGGTGGCCGTCGCCACCGGTGCTGCTCGCCCTGCTGGTGGGTGTCGCCGCGGTCGGCTGGCGGCTGGCCCTGCTGCTCGCCGACACCCCGCGCACCAACAGCGACGAGGCGACGATGGGGCTGGCCGCCCTGCACATCGCCCGGGGCGACGCCTTCCCCGTCTTCTTCTACGGCCAGGCGTACATGGGGACGCTGGAGGCGTACCTGGCCGCCCCGCTGGTCGCCCTCACCGGCCCCTCGGTGCTGGCGCTGCGCCTGCCGCTGCTGGCCCTGTACGCGCTCCTGCTGCCGCTCGGCTGGCGGCTGACCCGCCGCCTCGGCGGGGACCGCTGGTTCGCGCTGCTGGTGGTGACGGTGCTGGCGCTGGGCTCGGACCGGGTGGTCAAGAACCAACTCATCGCCGGCGGCGGGTATCCCGAACTGAACCCGATCGGCCTGGCGCTGGCCCTGCTCACCGTCCACCTGGCGACCGGACGCCGCGCCGTTCGCGACGGAGTACGCCCGGCACCGGACGGGACGGGGGCGCTGCCGGGCGGTCGGCGGTGGCGGTTCGCCGGCTGGGGGCTGCTCGCCGGGCTGACCGTCTGGGTCGACCCGCTGCTGCTGCCGTACCTGCTGGCCCTCGGCGTGGTGCTGGTCGGCGCCACCGGCCGGGAGCTGCGGGGCCGGGCCGGCTTCCTGCTGGCCGGTGGGCTGCTGCTCGGTGCCGCGCCGCTGCTCGGGCACAGCGTCGGGCCCGGCCGCAGCCCGGTGGCGGCGGCGCTCGCGGCCAGCGGCGGGGACGCGGCGGCCGGCTGGGCGGACCGGTTGTCCGGGGGGCTGCTGCTGGGCCCTTCGCTCGGGATGGGCCTGTGCGGCCCCGGCGGGTGCGCGCCCTGGCAGCTCTGGTGGTCGGTGGCCCTGCCGGTGCTGCTGGCGCTGGCCGGCTGGTCGGCCTGGCGCACCCTGCGCCCCGGCGCGGGCGACCCGCAGCCCTCGGACCCGGGCGGTCCGGCGCGGGCCGGGGCGGCGGTCCGGCTCGCCCTGGTCGCCGGCGCGGTGGGAACGCTGTTGGCCTACACGGTCAGCAGCGCCGCCGGCCGGACCCCGGTGGAGAGTTCCCGCTACCTGTCCTGCCTGGCGGTCTCGCTGCCCGCGCTGCTCTGGCCGCTGTGGCGGGCCGCCCGCGACACCGCACCACGTGCCGCCCGGGTCGACGCGCCGGACGGCGGCGCACCAGGCCGCGCCGGGGTGGATTCCGGTGCACCCCGGCAGCGGGTCGGCCGGGTGGCGGCCGTCGGCGTCCTGGCCGCGCTGGTCGGTACCGCCGTGGTGGCCACGGCCGGCACGGTCGGCACCGTGCCGGGCAACCGGGCGGAGGCGCAGCGGCACCGGACGCTGGTCGACGCGCTGCGGGCCCGCGACGTCCGGCACGTGTACGGCGAGTACTGGACCTGCAACCGGCTCACCTTCGCCGCCCGCGAGGAGATCGTCTGCGCGGTGCTGGACGACCGGCTGCGGCCCGGCTTCGACCGGGTGCCGGCGTACCGGCGGGCGGTGGCCGGGGCGACGGACCCCGGCTACGTGGCCCCGGTCGGCTCGCCGCTGGCCGCCCGGCTCGACCGGTCGCCCCCGCCCGGGTACGCGCCGGTGACGGTGTCGGGCTGGCGGATCTGGCTGGCCGGTCACTGACCCCCCAGACCGGGCACGATCGTGCTAGATTCCGCCAACCCCGACCCCAACGCATCGATGGTGGTGTCTTTAATGGCCCAGCCGCACACGGTCGTCATCGGTGCTGGTCCCGCCGGCCTGACCGCCGCGTACGAGCTGACCCGACGGCACGCCCCGGCCGAGGTGGTGGAGGCCGACGACGTGGTCGGCGGCATCAGCCGTACCGTAGAGCGGGACGGTTGGCGATTCGATATCGGTGGGCATCGATTTTTTACGAAGGTGCCCCGGGTCGAGGCGTTCTGGCACGAGCTGCTGCCACCCGCCGACTTCCCGCTGCGCCCCCGGATGAGCCGGATCCACTACCGGGGCCGGCTCTTCGACTACCCGCTGCGGGCCGGCAACGCGCTGCGGAACCTCGGCGTGGTCGAGGCGGTCCGGTGCGTCGGGTCGTACCTGTGGGCGCGGGTGCGCCCGCCGGCCGACCAGAGCCACTTCGAGGGCTGGGTGTCGGCCCGGTTCGGCGCCCGGCTGTACCGGATGTTCTTCAAGACGTACACCGAGAAGGTCTGGGGCCTGCCCGCGACGGCGCTGCGGGCGGACTGGGCGGCCCAGCGGATCCGCAACCTCTCGCTCGGCGCGGCGGTCCGCGAGGCGTTGCTGCCCCGGCGCGGCGGTTCCGGGGTGACCAGCCTGATCGAGGAGTTCCGCTACCCCCGGCTCGGCCCCGGGATGATGTGGGAACGCTGCGCCGAACTGGTCACCAAGGCCGGCGGCACGGTCCGGCTGGACACCACCGTCCGGGCGGTGCACCGGGCCGATGGCCGGGTGGTGGCGGTGACCGTCACCGGCCCGGACGGCGACCGGCGGATCGCCGCCGACCACGTGGTGTCCACCATGCCGCTGCCCGCCCTGGTCCGGGCGATGGACCCGCCGGCCCCCGAGCCGGTACGGGCCGCCGCCGACGCGCTGCGGCACCGGGACTTCCTGACCGTCGCGCTGGTGGTGCCGGCCGACGCCGGCTTCCCCGACAACTGGATCTACGTGCACACCCCGGGGGTACGGGTCGGCCGGATCCAGAACTTCGGCGCCTGGTCGCCGGAGATGGTCCGCGACGGCGGCACCTGCCTCGGGCTGGAGTACTTCGTCAACGAGGGCGACGACCTGTGGTCGGCCCCCGACCCGGAGTTGGTCGGCTACGGCACCGCCGAGCTGGAGCGCCTCGGCCTGGTCCGCCCCGGCTCGGTCACCGACGGATACGTGGTGCGGATGCCGAAGGCGTACCCGGTCTACGACGAGGGGTACGCCGAGGCCGTCGAGGTGATCCGCCGCTGGCTGGCCGAGGTCGCGCCGAACGTGCACCCGGTGGGGCGCAACGGCATGCACCGCTACAACAACCAGGACCACTCGATGCTCACCGCGATGCTGGCGGCGGAGAACATCCTCGACGGCACCGGTCACGACGTGTGGGCGGTCAACGTCGACGACGACTACCACGAGGAGGGCGGCACCGGCCGCTCCGCACCCGTGCTGCCCCGCCCGGCCAGGCCGGGGATCATCCGTCCTGACGGCGCCCACTAGACTCTGGGTCATGGCAAAGCCCCAGGAGAAGGTCTCGTTCGGCCAGCGGCTGAAGCAGATCGGGATGGTGTTCCGGTTCACCGCCAAGCAGGACAGGTGGTTCGCGCCGCTGACCGCCGCGGCGGTGCTGATCCCGCTCGCGCTCACCGTGGTCGCGGTGATCCTCTGGGGCTGGATCTGGCTGCCGATCGGCATCCTGTTCATCCTGCTCGCCGTGCTGCTCGTGCTCAACCTGCGGTCCAACAAGGCGATGATGAACGCCGCCGAGGGGCAGCCCGGCGCGGCGGCGCAGATCATGGAGAGCATGCGCGGTGACTGGCGGGTCACCCCGGCGGTCAGCTCCACCACCCAGATGGACATGGTGCACCTGGTGATCGGCCGCCCCGGCGTGATCCTGCTGGCCGAGGGGAACCCGCAGCGGGTACGCGGCCTGCTCGGCCAGGAGAAGCGCCGGCTGGCCAAGGTGATCGGCTCGGCGCCGCTGCACGACTACGTGATCGGCCAGGGCGAGGGTGAGCTGCCGATCCGCAAGCTGCGGATGACCCTGATGCGGTTGCCGCGCGCCCTCAACGGCAAGGACGTCAACTCGCTCGACAAGCGGCTCAAGGCGCTCACCGCCCGTCCGCAGCTACCCAAGGGCGCGATCCCCAAGAACATGCGTCCGCCGCGCGGCGCGTTCCGCCAGTCGCGGGGTCGCTGACCCCGCCGGTACGCGGAGAGCCGGGCCCCGTTCGGGCCCGGCTCTTCGCGTGTCCGCCCCGAGATCGCACTCGATCCACGAGGTGGTGGGGCATCCTCCCGCGACCGGGGCCACCACATCCTGGTGGTTCGGGGGTCAGCGGCGGGGGGCGTTGACGATCACCGCGCCGGTGAGGCGGTCGTGCAGGCCACGGCGGTGCTCGTCCATGATCAGGGCGGGTACCAGCAGGGCGAGGAGCAGGCCGCGCAGGAGGGCTCGGGGGATCCCGATCCGGCCGCCGTCGGCCCAGGACAGGCAGCGGATCCGGGTGATCCACATGCCGGGGGTCTGGGCGAAGAGGCCGAGGAAGAAGCCGTACTCGACGACGAGGACCAGCACCGGGGGCCAGCCGTCGCGGACCGGGTCGGCGAAGAAGTTCGCCAGCAGCAGGCAGAGCACCCAGTCGATCACCAGGGCGCCGAACCGCCGGCCGATGCTCGGCGGCGTGAAGGTGGGGTCGGTGGCGGGCGGCACCGGTGCCGCGGCGGGCGGACTCGTCACGACGGTCAAGGGTAGTCAGGCCCGACCGGACACCGGCAGGCCACCGCCGGTACGGGGCGTCCGTCACCCGTCCGCCGGGCGGTGACCGGGTCGACGCGGATCGCCGATTCGGGCCAATCGCATCAGATGGCCATACACTGCATCAGCCGGTATCGTCCGAACGGACAGCCCGGCGGGTACTGACCGGCGCAGATGACGCTCCGCGAGCGACGTAACACGGCAGAAACATAGGAGACACCGCCGAGCAACCCCGCGGTCATAGCGTCGCCAGAGCCCAGCCACCGGAGTGGACGTGCCAGGAGGACGTGTGTTTGCCAATCCCGAGGAACTCCTGCGATACCTCAAGAACGAGGACGTGAAGTTCGTCGACGTACGTTTCTGTGACCTGCCCGGCGTGATGCAGCACTTCAACCTGCCGGTGGAGTCCTTCGACGACAGCGTCTTCACCGACGGCCTCGCGTTCGACGGCTCGTCGATCCGCGGCTTCCAGGCGATCCACGAGTCGGACATGCTCCTGCTCCCGGACGTCGCGACCGCCTTCATCGACCCCTTCCGCGCGCAGAAGACCCTCGCGCTCAACTTCTTCATCCACGACCCGTTCACCCGCGAGGCGTACTCCCGGGACCCGCGCAACGTGGCGAAGAAGGCCGAGGCGTACCTGGCGGCGAGCGGCATCGCCGACACCGCCTACTTCGGTGCCGAGGCGGAGTTCTACATCTTCGACTCGATCCGCCACGAGACCTCCGCGCACCAGTCGTTCTACTACATCGACTCGATCGAGGGCGCCTGGAACTCCGGGCGCGAGGAGGCGGGCGGCAACCGCGGTTACAAGACCGCGTACAAGGGTGGCTACTTCCCGGTGCCGCCGGTCGACCACTACGCCGACCTGCGGGACTCGATCGTGCGTCGCCTGGTCGACGGCGGTTTCACCGTGGAGCGCTCGCACCACGAGGTGGGCACCGCCGGCCAGTCGGAGATCAACTACAGGTTCTCCACCCTGCTGCACGCCGGTGACCAGCTCCAGCTCTTCAAGTACATCGTGAAGAACGAGGCCTGGGCGAACGGCAAGACCGCCACCTTCATGCCGAAGCCGCTCTTCGGCGACAACGGCTCCGGCATGCACACCCACCAGAGCCTCTGGCTGAACGGCGAGCCGCTGTTCTACGACGAGACCGGCTACGCCGGCCTGTCGGACACCGCCCGCTGGTACATCGGCGGCCTGCTGCACCACGCCCCGTCGCTGCTGGCCTTCACCAACCCGACGGTCAACTCGTACCGCCGCCTGGTGCCCGGCTACGAGGCGCCGGTCAACCTGGTCTACTCGCAGCGCAACCGCTCCGCCTGCACCCGCATCCCGGTCACCGGCAGCAACGCCAAGGCCAAGCGGGTCGAGTTCCGGGTGCCGGACCCGTCCAGCAACCCGTACCTCGCCTTCTCGGCGATGATGATGGCCGGCCTGGACGGCATCAAGAACAAGATGGAGCCGCCGGCCCCGATCGACAAGGACCTGTACGACCTGCCGCCGGAGGAGTGGGGCGACGTCAAGCAGGTGCCGGGCTCGCTGCCCGAGGTGCTCGACGCGCTTGAGGCCGACCACGACTACCTGCTCGACGGCGGCGTCTTCACGCCGGACCTGATCTCCACCTGGGTGGGCTGGAAGCGGGCCAACGAGGTCGACCCGGTGCGCCTGCGCCCGACCCCGCACGAGTTCGCCATGTACTTCGACTGCTGAGACTCCTCGACGGTCACGTTCCACCGGCCGGGCCGGCTCCGCGTTCGCGGGGCCGGCCCGTTCGTTCTCCGCCCCGGGTCGACCCGGTCCCCGCCGGTAAGGATCGGGCCGGCCCGCTGCCGGGCCTCCCGGTGCCGGCGGACCACCCCCGGCCGCCGGGCCGGCTCTTCCGCCGGACTCAGCGACGGCGTGCGCGCCAGCCGCGCGATGCCCACCCCGCCAGCACCACCAACAGCACCGTCATGGCGAGCGCGCCGGGTGCCTTGCTGTACCGGGCGACCGTGGTGCCGTCCGGCAGGGTGAGGAAGGACGCCACCGCGGCGGGCACCACGAACCAGGTCGTCCGGGTCGCCGACCCCGCGAGCACCAGCAGCGGCCAGGTCGCGTACCACGGGTGGAAGACCGGGGCGAGGGCCACCGTCGCGGCCAGCGCCAGCCCCGCCGAGAGCAGGGTCACCCGGGGCCTGGCCACCGCCAGCCGGTGCACCCGCTGCCGCACGTCGTTGAGCCGCCGCAGCGCCGTCCAGGCCCGCCACCAGAGCACCACCAGCAGCCCGGCCAGCGCCAGCAGAGCCACCGCCCGGGTCACCGGCACCGCGCCCGGCCGGTGACCGGCCAGCTCACCGACGTAGTCGACCACGAAGCCGACCGCCGTCGGCGGCGACGTCCACTGCTCCGAGTCACCGCTGCGGGCCAACCCGCCCACCCAGCCCAGCCCCAGTCCGGAGAGGACCGAGGTGACCGCCAGCGTCACCAGTACCGCGCCGCCCAGCCAGCCGCCGTCGCGCAGCAGGGCCGGCCAGGTGTAGCGGCCCCGCACCGCGGCGAGCGCCGCGAACGGCAGCACCACCACCGCGGTCGCCTTCACCGCCACCGCCAGCCCGAGCAGCATCCCGGCGACGACCAGCGCGCGCGGCTTCCCGGGCAGCCGGACCAGCACCAGCAGGCCGAACAGGAGCAGCCCGAGCATCACCGCGTCGTTGTGCGCCCCGGCCACCAGATGCACCCCGACCAGCGGCGAGGCCAGCGCCAGCCAGGCCGCCCGCCGGGTGGGCACCCCGGCGGCCCGGGCCAGCCCGGGCAGGCAGAGCGCCGCCAGCAGCACCCCGGCCAGCGCGTACAGCCGCAGCAGGACCAGCGTGCCGGTCAACCCACCACCGAGTACGGCGGCCAGCGCGGCCAGCAGCACGAAGAACGGGCCGTACGGGGCGGGGGTGTCCCGCCAGATCGGTGCCACCGCGTCGACCCACGGGCAACCGGCCGCCGCCACCCCCACCCGGTACGGGTCCTGCCCGGCCGCGTACGACCAGCCCTGGCAGGCGTACGAGTAGACGTCCCGGCTGGCCAGTGGCGGGGTGACCAGCAGCGGCAGCAGCCACAGCCCGGCGGTGACGTACGCCCACCGGGTCGACGGCGCGCCGGCACGCAACGCCCACCAGGCCCCCACCATCAGGGCCGTCCCGGCCAGCCAGCAGATCGTCGCGGCGGGACCGCGCGGGGCCGACCACGGGCCGGTCGGCGGGACCTGCGCCAGCACCCCGCCCAGCCAGCCGGCCACGCCGAGCAGCACCGCGCCGGCCAGTCCGAGGTAACGCGCCGGGCGGGCCCGCCCCTCGGTCAGCACGCCGGGCTCGGACACCGGCCACCTCTCCTCAGTCTGCGGTTCCCTCGGCGGTGGCGGGCCGACGGGCCGCCCGAGCAGAACGTACCAACCGGACGGCCACCACGATCACCAACACGGTCATCAGCGGGGCACCGGGCAGCTTGGTGTACCGGGGCAGCCCGGTGCCGTCGGGCAGCACCAGGAACGCCGAGATCAGCGCCACCAGCGAGAACCACCAGGTCGTCCGGCGCGCCGTCGCGGCCAGCACCGCCAGCGGCCAGAGCCAGTACCAGGGGTGGAACAGCGGTGCGAGGGCCACCGTGGCGGCCAGGGCCAGTCCGGCGTGCCAGAGCGGGTCCCGGGTGCGGGCCCGCCACCAGAGCCAGACCAGCAGCACCGCCAGGACACCCATGCCGATCGCCCGGGTCACCGGCAGCGCGTCGACGTGCGCGCCGAAGAGCGCGGCGACGTACCCGGCGGTCTGCCCGACCGCGGTCGGCGGCGACGTCCAGGCGACCACCAGGCCGCCCTGCTCCAGGCCGGAGATCCAGCCGAAGTTGAGGCCCGCCGCGAGGGTCGCACCGACCACCGCGACCAGCGCGCCGCCGGCGACCGGAGCGCCGTCGCGCAGCAGCGCCCGGATCCGGTACGGCCCGGCGACGGCGGCCAGCGCCGCGAACGGCACCACCACCAGGGCGGTCACCTTCACCGCCCCGGCCAGCCCGAGGAGCACCCCGCCGGCCAGCAGCGGCCAGCGCCGACCCGGGTTGGCCGCCACCACGGCCAGCCCGGCGACCAGCACTCCGATCATCAGCGCGTCGTTGTGCGCCCCGGAGACCAGGTGCACGCCGACCAGCGGGGAGGCCAGCGCCAGCCAGACCGCCCGGCCCACCGGCACCCCGCAGCGGCGGGCCAGCACCGGCAGGCAGGCGGCGGTCAGCGCCAGCCCGACCACCGCGAGCAGCCGGAACAGCGCGATGTTGACGGTCAACGCGGTGTCGGCGTCCAGCGAACCGGTGGCCCGGACGATCGCCCCGGCGATCATCACGAAGAGCGGGCCGTACGGGGCCGGGGTGTCCCGCCAGATGTACGAGATGGTGTCCAGCCACGGGCAGGGCAGGGCGGACACCCCCTGCTCGTACGGGTTGATCCCGGCCGTGTAGCTGGCCCCCTGGCAGGAGTAGGCGTACACGTCCCGGCTGGCCAGCGGCGGCGCGAGCAGCAGCGGCAGCAGCCAGAGCCCGGCGGTGACCAGGGCCCACCGGGCCGACGGCACCCGGTCGCGCAGCGTCCACCACGCCCAGGCCAGCAGCCCGGTGCCGGCCAGCCAGAGGCCCAGGATCAGCGGTCCGTGCCGGCCCTGCCAGATACTGACCGGGGTGGGGCGCAGGTCGCCGTCGGGCAGCGCGCCGCCGAGGTAGGCGGCGACGGCGAGCAGTACCGAGCCGACCAGACCGAGCCAGCGCGAGAGGTGGTGAGGCACGTCCGCCATGCTGCCAGTACCGTGGTCGCGGACCGGAGGTGGGCATGCGGGGCAGCAGGGTGGTGGGGTCGGCCACCGGTTTCGCCGCCGTGCTCGCCGGGGTGTGGCTGGCCCTGCCCCGGATGGGCTCCGACCTCTCCGCCCAGGTGGCCCGGGCCGACTTCTTCGCCGCGCACGGCACCGCCCTGGTCGACCTGCGCTGGTACGCCGGCATCCAACCGTTCGGCTACAGCCTGGTCTCGCCGCCGCTGA
This sequence comes from Micromonospora sp. NPDC092111, assembly GCF_044755745.1. Classification (NCBI taxonomy): domain Bacteria; kingdom Bacillati; phylum Actinomycetota; class Actinomycetes; order Micromonosporales; family Micromonosporaceae; genus Micromonospora; species Micromonospora sp. NPDC092111. The sequence goes on along the minus strand of NZ_JBIVRQ010000003.1, from coordinate 107,114 downwards.
TGGCGACCCTCGGGGTCCGGATGACGGGTGCCCTGGCGCTGGTCGCCTCGGCCGCCGCGCTGGCCGCCCTGCTGGTACGAACCGGGGTGCCCCGACCGCTGCTGGGCAGCCTGGTAGGGGTGCTGACCATCACCGGCAACCTGGTCTCCGGCCGGGTCACGTACGCCCTCGGGGTGGCGTTCGGGCTGGCCGCCCTGCTCGCGCTGACCCTGCCGACCGGCCGGGGCGGACGCTGGACCAGGCCGGCCCTGGTGCTGGCCGGCACGCTGCTGGCGTCGGCGACCAGCCCGGTGGCGGGACTCTTCGTCGGCCTGGCCGGGGCCGCGCTGCTGCTCACCCGCCGGTACGCCGACGGGCTACTGCTCGGCGGCGCGGCGGCGGTGCCGATGGCGGTCACCGGGCTGCTCTTCGGCGAGGGCGGCTGGATGAACATCAGCGGCACCGACACGCTGCGGGCGGTGACGACGAGCCTGCTGGTGGCCGCGCTGGTGGCGTACCGGCCGGTGCGGGTGGGTGCGCTGCTGGCGGCGGGCGGGGTGCTGGCGGCGGCGCTGGCGCACACCCCGGTAGGGCTGAACGCGACCCGACTGGTGACGATGTTCGCGCTGCCGCTGCTGGCCGCCGCCGCCCGTCCACCCGGCCGACTGCCCGCCCGACTGCCCGCCCGGCCGCCCGGCCGACTGACCGCCCGGCAGACCGGCCGCCTCACCGGCCGACTGCCCGCCCGACTGCCCGCCCGACTGACCGCCCGCCTGACCGGCCGGCCGCCCGGCCACCTGACCGGCCGACTGACCGCCCGGCTGGCCGGTGCGTTGCGGGGGGGTACCGCCGGGCGAGTGACCAGTCCGACCATGTCCGGCAGCCCCACCGGCACGGACCCCTTGCCGGCCGGGCGGGCGGCGGCAGCCACTGGCGGCGTGGCGCTGGCCGCGCTGCTGGCGGCGGTCTGCTGGTGGCAGCCGCCGGTGGTCGCCGCCGACCTCCGCAGCGCCGGCGACCCGACCAGCGCGCGAGGATACTTCGACCCGCTCCGCGCGGAGCTGACCCGGCGAGGGCTGACCGGCCGGGTGGAGGTGCCCCCGACCCGCAACTACTGGGAAGCCGCGCAGCTCGGCGAGGTGCCGCTGGCCCGGGGCTGGCTGCGGCAGGCCGACATCGCCCGTAACCCGCTCTTCTTCACCACCGTGCCGGGGGCCACCGGCACCGGCGTGCCGCTGACCGCCGGCAGCTACCGCGCCTGGCTGGACGAGAACGCCGTGCAGTACGTCGCGATCCCCGACGCGCCACTGTCGTGGGTGGGCCGGGCCGAGGCGGAGCTGGTCGGGGCGGGACTGCCCTACCTGGCCGAAGTCTGGTCGGCCCCGCACTGGCGGTTGTACGCGGTGGCCGACCCCACCCCGCTGGTCGCCGCCCCCGGGGAACTGGTACGCCAGGACGGCGCCTCACTGACCTTCCGGACCGCCTCCGCCGGGCAGGTCCCGGTACGGGTCCGGCACACCCGCTGGCTGACCGCCTCGGGTGGCGCCACGATCGCCGCCGACCGGGACTGGACGGTGGTCACCGTGCCGCACGCCGGCACCTGGACCCTGCACGGCTGACCAGACGGCTGAGCCGGCATGGCCCGCCCTGGCGCACCCTCTGCCGCCGCACCAGTGTCCGGCACCCCGCTCAACCTGATGACGCTGACAACTCAGCCGTGCGGTCCCATTCGAAGATCGTGCTTGATCCAGGATGTAGTGGTCTTCTCGCGCCGACGAGGCCACTACATCCTGGATCGAGCACGATCTTGACGTGCGCCACCCCCCCGATCGGGGTACAGAGCAGAGGTCGACGCCACCGTGGGCAGGGCAGCGGGCTGGGCTGGGGCGCAAGCACGGGCGGGAGGAAGGACGCGGACACAGACCCGGACACCGGACACGGACCAGACGCGAAAGCAGCCACAAGCGCTAAAGCAGGCACACGCACGAAAGCAGCCACACGCACGAGAGCAGGCACACGCGCAGAAACGACCCCTAGCGTGCGCTCAGCTCGGGTTCCGGCGGACGGGCGAGGGCCGGGCGCGTACGTGCAGTCGCTCCCCCTGCGGGCCGAACAGGCTGAGGATCTCCACCGGGGCGTCGTACGGGTTGCCGAACCAGTGTGGGGTGCGGGTGTCGAACTCGGCGACCTCCCCGGCGTCGAGGACGAGGTCGTTGCCGCCGAGCAGCAGCCGGATCCGCCCGGAGAGCACGTAGAGCCACTCGTACCCCTCGTGCACCTGCTGGGCGGGCTCACCCGCCGGCACCCCGGCCGGGTAGATCATCTTGTATGCCTGGACGCCGCCGGGGCGGCGGGTCAGCGGCACGATGGTGACCCCGTTGCGTACCACCGGGCGGGGGTGGACCCGGGGGTCGCCGGTCTGCGGCGCGCCGACCAGGTCGTCCAGTGGCACCCGGTGGAAGCGGGCCAGGGCGAGCAGGAGTTCCAGGGTGGGCCGCCGCCCCCCGGACTCCAGCCGGGACAGGGTGCTGACCGAGATGCCGGTCGCCGCGGCGAGTTGGGTCAGGGTGGTGCCACGCTGTTGGCGTAACGCCCGCAGGCGTGGCCCGACCGTGGTCAGCACCTCGTCCGGGGCGGTGGCCCCCGCGCCGTCCCGGGTCGCCTGGTCGGCGGCGTTGTCGTCGGTCACCCCACTATTTGCCGTTACGGCAAGGAAATTTGTCAAGTCGGCCGCCGGCCCGGACGATCCGGAACGTCGGCGGGACGGACCCGCCCACGAGGAGGCGGCGACGATGACGTACCAGGTTCACGACGTGGTGGTGGTCGGTGGCGGCGCGGCCGGGCTCAGCGGCGCGCTCGCCCTGGGCCGGTTCCGCCGGGACGTGGTGGTGGTCGACGCCGGCACGCCGCGCAACGCCCCCGCCGGTCACGTGCACAACTTCCTGACCAGCGAGGGGATGCCGCCCGCCGAGTTGTACGCGACGGGCCGGGCCGAGGTCGCCCGGTACGGCGTGAGCCTGCTCGACGGTACGGTCAGCGCCGCGCAGCCGGCCGACGGGGCCGACGGGGCCCGGTTCGCCGTGACGCTGGCGGACGGCCGTACGCTGCGCGCCCGGCGGCTGCTGGTCACCACCGGGCTGGTCGACGAGCTGCCCGACGTGGCGGGCCTGGCCGGCCGGTGGGGCCGGGACGCGCTGCACTGCCCGTACTGCCACGGGTGGGAGGTGCGCGACCGGGCCGTCGGGGTGCTCGCCACCGGCCCGATGGCCACCCACCAGGCGCTGCTGTTCCGCCAGCTCACCGACGACGTGGTGGTCTTCACGCACACCGCCGGGCCGCTGCCCGACGACGATGCGGAGAGGTTGGCCGCCCGGGGCGTCACCGTCGTCGACGGCGAGGTGGCAGCGGTGGAGGCCGCCGAGGACCGACTGACCGGCGTACGGCTGCGCTCCGGCGCGGTGGTCCCCCGGCAGGCGGTGGTGGTGCTGCCCCGGTTCACCGCGCGGGCCGGCTTCCTCGCCGGCCTCGGGCTGGCCGTCAGCGAGTTCACCGCCGCCGGGCAGGTGCTCGGTGAGCACGTCGCGGCCGACGCCAGCGGCGCGACCGGGGTGCCCGGCGTGTGGGTGGCCGGCAACGTCACCGACCCGCAGGCCACCGTCATCGCCGCGGCCGCCGGGGGCCTGAAGGCCGCCGCCGCGCTCAACGCCGACCTGGTCGCCGAGGAGACCGACCGGGCGGTGGCCGCCCGACGCGCCGCCGCCACCACGCCTTCCGACACCACTCCCACCAGCACCGACACCACTCCCACCAGCACCGTCCCCGCCCCCGGCAGCCGGCGCCCGGCGGACGCCCCGGACGGGGACCTCCCCGGCGACGGCAGCGTGGACGAGGCGACCGCCCGGCACTGGGAGGAGCTGTACCGGGCACGGGACCGGGTCTGGAGCGGACGGGCCAACCCGCACCTGGTCGAGATCGCCGGGGCACTGCCCGCCGGCACGGTCCTGGACCTGGGCTGCGGGGAGGGCGGTGACACGGTCTGGCTGGCCCGGCAGGGCTGGCGGGTGACCGCCGTCGACGTCTCCACCACCGCCCTGGAGCGGGCGACGGCCGCCGCGACGGCCGAGGGGGTGGCCGCCCTGGTCGACTTCCAGCGGCACGACCTGGCCCGGACCTTCCCGACGGGCCGGTTCGACCTGGTCTCCGCGCAGTTCCTCCAGTCGCCGCTGGACTTCCCCCGTACCGAGGTGCTGCGGGCGGCGGCCCGGGCGGTCGCGCCCGGTGGGCGGCTGCTCGTCGTCGAGCACGGCGCGGCGCCGCCCTGGAGCAACGCCGCCCACCACCACGTGCGGTTCCCCACCCCGGCGGAGACCCTGGCCGTGCTCGACCTCGACCCGGACCGGTGGCACACCGAGCGGCTGGACGCGCCGCGCCGGCAGGCCACCGGCCCGAACGGCGAGACGGGCACCCTGATCGACCACCTGGTGCTGGTCCGCCGTCGTTGACGGCGGCGCGGCTCAGGACTCCAGCACCCGCTGCATCGCGGTACGGCAACGCCGGGCGGTACGCAGGTAGTCGTCGAGGAACTCCCCCGGGTCGTCGGCGCCGAGCAGCCGGACCACCCCGGCCAGCTCCACCCCGTGCCGGGGGAGCTGGTCGCCGGCCCGCCCCCGGACCAGCATCAGCGCGTTGCGGACCTGCGCGGCGAGGGTCCAGCCGGCGGCCATCGCGGCGGCGTCCGCCGGGTCGACCAGCCCGGCGTCCCGGGCCGCCGCGAGGGCGTCGAGGGTACGGGTGCCACGCAGCGCCGGATTCGCCCCGGCGTGCCGGAGCTGGAGGAGCTGCACCGCCCACTCGACGTCGGCCAGGCCACCCCGGCCGAGCTTGGTGTGGGTGGCCGGGTCGGCGCCCCGGGGCAGCCGCTCGTTCTCCACCCGGGCCTTGATCCGCCGGATCTCGACGATCTGCTCGCGGGTCAGCCCGTCGGCCGGGTAGCGGACCGGGTCGACCATCGCCTCGAACTCGGCGCCCAGGTCGCCGTCGCCGCAGACGAACCGGGCCCGCAGCAGCGCCTGCGCCTCCCAGACCCGGGACCAGCGGGCGTAGTACTGGGCGTACGCGGCGATGCTGCGCACCAGCGGGCCCTGCCGGCCCTCGGGGCGCAGGTCGGCGTCGACGCCGAGCGCCGGGTCGGGGGCGGGGGCGCCGAGCAGCCGGCGCAGCTCCTCGGCGATCGCGTGCGCGGCGGCGCTGGCCGCGCTCTCCGCCACGCCGGCCGGCGGGTCGTAGACGAAGAGCACGTCCGCGTCGGAGAGGTAGTTCGACTCGTACCCGCCGAGCCGGCCCATGCCGATCACCGCGAAGCGCAGCCCGGGCAGGGCCGGCTGGCTGGCCCGGGCGGCCCGCAGCGCGGCGGCCAGGGTGGCGTCGGTGACGTCGGCCAGCGCGGTGCCGACCACGGTGACGTCGGCCAGCGGGCCGGTCGGTGCGCCGCGCTCGGGGCGCGGGGCCAGCCCGCCGGCCCGGCTCAGGACGTCGGCGCAGGCGATCCGGACCAGTTCCCGGCGGCGCAACGCGCGGACCGCCCGGGTCGCCTCGACCGGGTCGGCGTGCCGGGCCGCCGCGGCGGCGAAGCCGTCGCAGAGCACCTCCCGGGGCCGGGGCACCAGCTCGCTCTCGTCGGCCAGCAGCCGCAGCGCCTCCGGCTCCCGGGCGAGCAGGTCGGCGGCGTACCGGGAGGAGGACAGCACCCGGGCCAGCCGGCGGGCGACCGGGCCGGAGTCGCGCAGCAGGCGCAGGTACCAGGGGGTGCTGCCGAGCTTGTCGGAGACCTGCCGGTAGTTGAGCAGGCCCCGGTCCGGCTCGGGGGCGTCGGCGAACTCGCTGAGCAGCACCGGTAGCAGGGTCCGCTGGATGGCGGCGGTGCGGCTCACCCCGCCGGTCAGGGCCTGGAGGTGACGCAGCGCCCCGGCCGGGTCGGCGAACCCGAGGATCTCCAGCCGGTGCCGGGCCGCCGCCGGGGTGAGCCGCAACCCGTCGGCGGGCACCCGGGCGACCGACTCCAGCAGCGGCCGGTAGAGCAGCTTGGCGTGCAGCCGGCGTACCTCGGTGGCGTGGGCGACCCAGTCGGCGCGGAAGCTCTCGACGGCGCTGCGGCCCGGGACGGCGGTGTAGCCGAGCGCGGCGGCCAGCCACCGCAGCGCGGCCGGTTCGGTCGGCACGGTGTGGGTACGGCGCAGGGCCTGGAGCTGGAGCCGGTGCTCGACGCCGCGCAGGAAGCGGTACCCGCGCAGCAGCGCCTCGCCGTCGGCCCGGCCCACGTAGCCACCGGCGACCAGCGCCCGCAGTGTTGGGAGGGTGCCGGGGACCCGCAGCGACTCGTCGCCCCGGCCGTGCACCAGTTGCAGTAGCTGGACGGCGAACTCGATGTCGCGCAGCCCGCCGGGGCCGCGCTTGATCTCGCGTTCCAGCTCCTTCGGCGGGATGTTATCGATGATCTTGCGACGCATGGCCCGGACGTCGGAGACCGCCTCCGGGCGTTCGGCGGCCCGCCAGAGCAGCGGGCCGAGGGCGTCCAGCCACTCACCGGCCAGGTCCAGGTCGCCGGCGGCCGGGCGGGCCTTGAGCAGCGCCTGGAACTCCCAGGTACGGGCCCACCGCTGGTAGTAGGCGAGGTGGCTGGCCAGGGTGCGCACCAGCGGGCCGCGGTTGCCCTCGGGCCGCAGCGCGGCGTCCACCGGCCAGGCGACCAGCCCGCACACGTGGATCAGCCGGGTGGCGACGGTGGTCGCGGCGGTCAGGTCCTCGTCGTCGGCGGCCACGAAGATCACGTCGACGTCGGAGACGTAGTTCAGCTCGTCCCCGCCGCACTTGCCCATCGCCACCACGGCCAGCCGGGGCCGTGGCGTCCCCGCCGGCAGCTCGTCCACGGCGATCTCGTACGCCGCCGCGAGGGTGGCGTCGGCCAGCGCGGAGAGCGCGGCCATCACCTGCTCCAGGCCGCGCCCGCCGGTCAGGTCGGCCGCCGCGATCCGCAGCAGCGCCAACCGGTACGCCTGCCGCAGCACCGCCACCGGCTGCGTGGCGGTGGTCAGCTCCCCGGCCAGGGCCAGGTCGAGCCGGCCGTCGGCGGTGGGGGCCAGCCCGTCCGGGGCGGTGCCGAGCACCGTCCACTGCCCGGGGTTGGCGACCAGATGGTCGCCCAGGGCGGCGGAGGCGCCGAGCACGGCGACCAGCCGACGGCGCAGGCCGGGATCGGCGGCGAGCGCGGCGAGCAGCGCCGCCCCGCCGGCCCCGTCGCCGGTGGCGCGGCGTTCGGCCTCGACCATCCGGTGTAGCTGGCGCAGCGCCAGATCCGGGTCGGCCGCCCGGGAGAGCGCGGCCAGCAGGTCGGCCGCCGGCCCGTCGGTGGGCTCCTGCTCGTCGGCCCGCCACAGTCCGAGCCCGTCCGCACCGAGCAGGTCGGCGGCGCGGGCCCCGCCGTCGCCCTCGGCGAAACCGTACCGGGCGAGGCGCCCCCTGGTCGGTCTGGTCATCTCAGTGCCCGAGCAGCGGCAGACTACGGCGGGTGCGGTCGTCGTCCAGCTCGCCGAGGGCGAGGGCGGCGAACCGGACGGCGAACGGCTGCCACACCTCCTCGACGTCGGCCATCACCCGGTCGCAGGCCGCCACCACCAGCTCCTCGTCGTAGCCCAGCTCGGCGAGCAGGTCCGAGTCGCGGGCCCAGTCGGCGATCATCGCAGTGTCGCACTCGATGTGGAACTGCAGGCCCCAGGCCCGGTCGCCGAGGCGGAACGCCTGGTGCGGGTAGCGGGTCGAGGCGGCCAGCAGGGTGGCGCCCCGGGGCAGCTCGGTGATCTCGTCGGAGTGCCACTGGAGCACGTCCGGGATCAGCGGCACGTACCGGAACAGCGGGTCGTTCTCGGCGGCGTCCCGCTTGCCGACCACGCCCGGACCCACCTCGGGGCCGGACGGGCTGCGCTCGACCAGCCCGGCGTGCGCGGTGGCCAGCAACTGCCCGCCGAGGCAGACGCCCAGGGTGGGGAGCCGGTGCCGGACGGCCTTGCGCAGCAGCCCCTCCAGCGCCGGGAACCAGGGCGCGCCGGGGCTCCCGTCCGGCCGTGGGTACGCCTGCTGCTCGCCGCCGAGCACCACCAGCGCGTCGTACCCGGACAGGTCGGCGGGAAGCTCCTCGCCCGCGTGCGGGCGGAGCACCCGCAACTCCAGGCCCCCCTCGGTCAGCCACTCTCCCAGCCTGCGGAGGTCGTCGGTCGGATCGTTCTCGATCACCAGCGCGGTCGCCACGGTGTCGAGGCTATCGGGTACCCGCCCGGTCACCCGGAACGGCTCGGCCCGCGTCGCGGCGACGGTTAAGCTCGGCCGCTGTGATCACCGACGACCTTCCCGTCCTACGCCCGCCCGTGCTGTCCGAGGGCGACACGGTGATGCTGGTGTCGCCGTCCGGGCCGACCCGCCCGGAACGGGTGGCGCGCGGCATCGAACTGCTGACCGGCTGGGGGCTGCGCCCGGTGCCGGCGCCCCACGCGTACGCCCGGCGGGGCTACCTGGCCGGCGACGACGCGCTGCGCGCCGCCGACCTGAACGCCGCCTTCGCCGACCCGGAGGTGCGCGGGGTGATCTGCACCCGGGGCGGCTACGGCGCGCAGCGGGTGGTCGACCTGATCGACATGGCCGCGGTACGCCGTGACCCGAAGGTGGTGGCCGGCTTCTCCGACATCACCGCCCTGCAGTTCGCGCTCTGGCGGGGGGCCCGGCTGGCCGGCGTGCACGGCCCCGGCGCGGCCTGGCTCGACGAGCGGACCCCGCTGCGGTCGGCGGAGTCACTGCACGCCGCGCTGATGACCACCGCGCCGGTGACCGTCGAGGCGGTGGCCGAGGAGGAGACCTACCGGGTACGGGTCCCCGGCCGGGCGGCCGGGCGGCTGCTCGGCGGGAACCTCTGCCTGATCAACGCCTCGCTCGGCACCCCGGACCTGCCGGACCTGACCGGGGCGGTGCTGCTGGTGGAGGACGTGCAGGAACCCCCGTACAAGGTCGACCGGATGCTCACCCAGCTACGCCGCGCGGGGGTGCTGGCCGGCCTGGCCGGGGTGGCCGTGGGCCAGTTCACCGACTGCGCGGACGAATGGGACATCACCGTCGTCGACGTGCTCACCGAACGCCTCGGCGACCTCGGCGTCCCGGTGCTCGGCGGCCTCCCGATCGGGCACGGCACCGGCCAGCTCACCGTCCCGGTGGGCACCGAGGCCGTGCTGGACGCCGACGCCGGCACCCTCACCGTCTCCCCCGCCGTCCGCTGACCCGCCCGGGGTGGAACTTTCAGCTCGGTGACAGGGTCGGGAAGGCTTTCCTCCAGGTTCAGCGGTCACTGTCGGTGACGTCAACGCACCACCACCGACGTACTGGAGGACTGATGTCCCGCACGATGTCGAAGAAACACCTGCTGGTCGGCCTGGCCGCCGCCGGAGTGCTCGGCGTGGGGATCGCCGCTCCCACGGTGGCCTTCGCCGAGGACAGCGCCACCCCGGCCCCGACCGCCAGCAGCACGGCCGACCAGGGCACCGAGCGGCAGCAGCAACGCGCCGACCGGCAGAACGAGTTCGCCGACGCGCTGGCGAAGGAGCTGGGTGTCCCCACCGACAAGGTGACCGCCGCCCTGGAGAAGGTGCGCGCGCAGCACCAGGGCAAGGGTGACCGGCCGGAGCGCCCCTCGCCCGAGGACCGGCAGGCCAAGCTGAAGGACCGGCTGGACCAGGCGGTCAAGGACGGCAAGCTCACCCAGGAGCAGGCCGACGCGATCACCAAGGCCGTCGAGGCCGGGGTGTTCCCGGGCCCGGGTGGCCGCGGCCACCACGGCGGCCCCGAGGGTACGCCCGGCAAGTGACCCGGGTGGCCCCGCCGCTCCCTCCCGGCCGCTGGTCTCCTCCCGGCCGACCCGCGGCGGGGCCACCCCGCACCCCCTCACCCCTCCCGCCACACCACCCCACCCCCCATCTGGGCCGCACGCCCGGCCCCGAGCCGCGTGAGCGACGCGGGCATGATCGACTCCATTACGGCGATGTGGCGGTGTCCCGACGACCGGAACACCGCCACATCGGCGAACTGGAGTGGATCATGCCGGGCCGACGGCCGACGGCCGACGATGGCCCAGGGGGGCGGCCCAGGGGGGCGGCCCAGGGGGGGCGGCCCAGGGGGGCGGCTCAGGGGGTGGTCCGCCCCGGCGGGGCTCGTCGGGGCGGACGGCGTCGGGTCACCTCAGGTAGGGACCGTCCGCGCCGATCTTGCCCGGCGCGGGGTTGCCGGGCAGGTCCAGCACGTACACCCGGAGGTTGCCCTGGCCGCTGACCGAGGCGGTCAGCGTGCCGTTCGTGACGGTCCTGACGTCCCCGGTCACCGCGTCCCGGTACGTCCCGTTCGGTACGCCGGTGAAGGTGGCGCTGCCGGAGACGGTGACCAGGGCGAAGCTGTCCACCCCGCCGGCGGTGTAGCGGCGCTTGTACGCCATCTGGTTGCCGGTGATCCCCTGGGTCGAGTACTGCCCCTTCTGTAGGGCCGGCACCGCCCGGCGGATCTGGTTGAGTCGCTGCACGTGCTTGACCAGCGGTTGACCGAGGGTGCTGGCCACCGCTCCGCTGGCGCTGCCGACGACGCCGAAGTCGGTGGCGGTGACGCTGCCGGCCAGGTGGTCGCCGTAGTAGGCGCGCCCGGTGGTCGCCAGGGGGCAGGTCGGCCCGCAGTCGATCTTCGCGCCCTTCTGGAACTCGATCTCCGAGCCGTAGTAGAGCGTCGGGATGCCACGGAACGTCCACATCAGGCTCATGTTCTCCGCCCAGGCGGTGGTGCCTCCGGTGTAGCGGGTGTTCGACTTGTTCGGCCCGTAGTCGTGGCTGTCGACGTACACGACGTTGTAGGTGGCGTCGTTGTAGCTGTCGTCGGAGTCCCGGCCGTTGCCGAAGGCGTTGTTGGCGTCACCGAAGTTCATGTGCATACGCATGTCGATGACGTTCATGCCGGAGAACTTCGAGTGGTCCGGGGCGTGGTAGTCGTTGCCGCGCAGGAAGGCGTTGTCGCTGGTGGGCTGCCCGCCCGGGCCGAGTAGCTGCTCGTAGTCGTACTGCTCGATCGCGGCCTTGACGTCGTCCGCGCTGTACTCCCTGCGCTCGGACCAGGTGTAGAACTGCGCGGAGTGGTTGACCGAGCCCCGGTTCCACTTGTCGTTGACGAACGCGGCGACCTCGCCGAAGACGTAGAAGTCCCTGCCCTTCTCGCCGTGCCGGGCCACCGCGTGCTGCTGGATGGCGGGCAGGAAGCGCCGGTTCCAGGTGACCCGGGGGATGTGCACGGCGGTGTCGATGCGGAAGCCGTCCACGCCCATGTCGATGTACCGGTTGTACGCGTTGATCAGGTACTGCTGGACGGTGGCGTTCTCGGTGTTGAAGTCGGCCAGGTCCTCGTGCAGCCAGCAGCTACGGGCGTCCTCGCCCTCCCAGTTGCCGATCCAGCACTGGTGGTAGAGGTCGGCCGGGAAGAGCTTGCCGGTCGGCACCGGCCACTGGCAGTGGTAGATCGTGTAGCCCTCCTGGCTGTACGCGCCGTTCGGGGTGCCCCAGCGCAGGCACTGGTTGGCGGTCGGCGCGGTGCTCGACCAGAGGTCGCCGTCGTAGGGGCGGCCCTTGGCCTTGGCGTTCTGCGCGGCGGTCAGCGTCGGGTCGTTGCCGTCGTGCTCGACCGTCGGGTCGTACTCCCGGCCGGCCTGCGGCTGGTCGTAGTACCACTTCCACTGCTCGTCGCGGACGCCGTAGACGGTGGGGACGAAGAGCCCCTTGGCACCCCAGCGGGAGCTGTGGTTGTAGACCACGTCCTGGAATATCTTGATGCCCTTGGCGTGGGCCGCATTGATCAACTGCTGGTAGCTGGCGCCCGGGCTCTCCAGCCGTGGGTCCACCCGGTAGAAGTCCCAGCCGTGGTAGCCGTGGAAGTCGTAGTCGGAGCGGTTGAGCACCACCGGGGTGATCCAGACGGCCGAGAAGCCGAGGCCCTTGATGTAGTCCAGCTTGTCCACCAGGCCCTTGAAGTCGCCCCGGAACATCGGGTCGCCGTTCGCCTCGTTGCCGGACTTCACGTGCTGGCTGCCGCCCCGGTTGTTGGCGCTGTCGCCGTCGGCGAAGCGGGCGGTCATCACGAAGTAGATGCTGTCCTCGCGCGGGTCGCCGCCGAGCGGCGTACCACCCACCGGCGGGGCGGTCCCGGTGGTCGCGGTGGCGGGCGCGCTCGCCGCCGACCGGTTGCCGGCCGCGTCCAGCGCCCGCACCGTCCAGGTGTACGCGGTGCGCGGCGCGAGGTCGTACGCGACGTACCGGGTCGCCGTGGTGGTGACGGTGGTGGTGCCGCCGGTCCCCCCGGTGCGGGTCAGCTCGTACCCGGTGACGCCGTTGTCGTCGGTGGCGGCCGTCCAGGACAGCGTCACCGACAGCCCGTCGGCGGTGGCGGTGAGCCCGGCCGGGGTGGACGGCGGCGTGGTGTCCGGGGTGGTGGGCAGGCACGGGTCGGCGGCGTTCGGGGTGACCACGCCGCCGCGTACGGTGCTGCGCCCGGTGCCGAGGGTGTAGTCGGCCCCGTTGTTGTTGTCCCAGGTGCCGGCGTTGTTGTTGAACGCGGCGGTGAGGCCGGTGGCGGTGCCCAGGTCGACGACCCGCCGCGCCCAGCCGGCGCAGCCGGCCGCCATCGCCACCCCGGGTACGGCCGTCCAGGCACCGCCGGTGGGCCGGTAGTGGAGGTTCGCGGCGGTCCAGCCCCGGGTGGCGAGGTGGTACCAGACCTCGGCGGTGGCGCCGCCCGGTGACGGGCTGGCGGTCGGGGACGGGGACGGGGTGCCGGTGCCGCACGGGTCGCCGCTGCCGATCCGGCCGCCGGCGACGGTGACCACCCCGGTGCCCAGCCGGTAGTTGGCCCCGTTGTTGTTGTCCCAGGTGCCGGCGTTGTTGTTGAACACGACCTGGAGTCCGGTGGCCGGGCCCAGGTCGATGGTCCTGCGCCGCCACCCGGTGCAGGCGGTGTCCATGGCGACGCCCGGGACGGCGGTCCAGCTACCACCGTCGACGCCGTAGTGGATGTTGACCGAGGCGCCCCAGGCGGTCGGTGGCTGGTAGTAGACGGTGACGGTGTTGGCCGCGACCGCCGCGGTGAGCGGCAGCAGGCTCGCGGCCACGCCGACGGCGAGCGCGAGCGCGCTCCACCGGCGACGGATGGTGGTGGTCCGCCTCATGGTGGCTCTCCTGACACCCACGCCCGGCCGGCGGGCGCAAGATACTGAAGGCGTTGCAAGAAGTTGCGAACGCGGTGCCAGGAAGTTAGCAGCTTCGATCCCTTGAAACCAGGGATTCATCATCGATACTCATGAAAGAACTGGCGGTCGCCGACTGGAAGGGTTTGCACCTGCGGAAACCTCTTGCTCGCCGCTGCCACCACGCCGCGACGCCGACCCGCTCGGGCGGGCCGGCCAGCGGCAGTTCGCGGCGTACCTGCTCCGGCAGCGCTTCGACGACGGGAATCCGGTCTCCGCGCGGGGCGGCGGCAGGCGACCTCACTGGGAAACGTCGACCCGGGGGCGGCGCAGCCCGGCGACGGATCGGTTCAGGCGATGCAGGCGCAGACGATCAGCGCGGCCCCGAAGTGGGTGGCGGCGCTGACCCGGGCCGCCGGGTGCGGCTCGTCCGAGCAGATGATCTCGCCGAGCCGGCCCGGGGTGAGCAGGTCGAGCACGAAGAAGGCCAGCGCCATGATGGCCAGCCCGATCACCCCGAAGAGCACCGTGGAGGCGAGCCCCTTGGCGAAGTCGTGGTAGCTGGTCAGGATCGCGGTGAAGACGATCCCGGCGATGCCGAGCTGGTTGGCGGCGAGCAGCAACCCGGCGTTGCCGTTGCGCCGTACCCAGATCAGCTCCCGCAGCTTGCCCGGGGTGAGCATGTCGACCAGCAGGAAGCCGGCCACCATCAGCGCCACCCCGACGACACCGAACACGACGCTCTGCCATGCTCCGGTGAGCAGATCCTCCAGCACCGACGGCCTCCCGACCTCCTACGCCCGGCGGGTGCCGGCACGGTGATCGAGACGATAGCGGCACCGCGCCACCACGATCTAGAGCGACAGGTAGCGCTGCCGCTCGTACGGGGTGACCTCGCGGCGGTACTGCTCCCACTCGGCCCGCTTGTTGCGCAGGAAGAAGTCGAAGACGTGCTCGCCGAGCACCTCGGCGATCAGCTCGGAGCCGGCCATCACGTCGATCGCCTCGGCCAGGTTCTCCGGCAGCGCCTCGTAGCCCATCGCCCGCCGCTCGGCGCTGGTCAGCGACCACACGTCGTCCTCGGCGCCCGGCGGCAGCTCGTAGCCCTCCTCGATGCCCTTCAGGCCGGCACCGAGCATGACCGCGAACGCCAGGTAGGGGTTGGTCGCCGAGTCCAGCGAACGGACCTCCACCCGGGCCGAGTTCGGCTTGCCGTACGCCGGCACCCGGACCAGCGCGGACCGGTTGAGGTGACCCCAGCAGACGTACGCCGGGCTCTCGGTGATCCGGTCCGGCAACGCCTGCGGGAAGAGCCGCTTGTACGAGTTGACCCACTGGTTGGTGACCGCGGTGTACTCCCGGGCGTGCATCAGCAGGCCGGCGATGAACGACTTCGCCACCTTCGACAGCTTCATCGGGTCACCCGAGTCGTGGAACGCGTTGCGTTCCCCCTCGAACAGCGACAGGTGGGTGTGCATGCCGCTGCCCGGCTGGTCGGTGAAGGGCTTCGGCATGAAGCTGGCCTGCACCCCGGTGGAGAGCGCCACCTCCTTGACCACGTGCCGGAAGGTCATGATGTTGTCGGCGGTGGTCAGCGCGTCGGCGTAGCGCAGGTCGATCTCCTGCTGGCCGGGGGCCACCTCGTGGTGGCTGAACTCCACCGAGATGCCGATCCGCTCCAGCGCCAGCACGGCCTGCCGGCGGAAGTCCCGCGCGACGGCGTGCGTGGTGTGCTCGAAGTAGCCGCCGGTGTCGACCGGGGTCGGCACCGAGCCGTCCTGCGGGCCGTTCTCCAGCAGGAAGAACTCGATCTCCGGGTGGGTGTAGAAGGTGAAGCCCTTCTCGGCCGCCTTGGACAGCATCCGGCGCAGCACGTGCCGTGGGTCCGCCCAGGACGGGCCGCCGTCGGGGAGCAGGATGTCGCAGAACATCCGGGCGCTCTCGCCGCTGACCCCGCCCTCGAACGGGAACACCTGGAAGGTGGTCGGGTCCGGCATGGCGACCATGTCGGATTCGAAGACCCGGGCGAAGCCCTCGATGGCCGAGCCGTCGAAGCCGATGCCCTCCTCGAAGGCCGCCTCCAGCTCGGCCGGGGCGACGGAGACGCTCTTGAGCGTGCCCAGCACGTCGGTGAACCACAGCCGGACGAACCGGATGTCCCGCTCTTCCAGCGTACGGAGGACGAACTCCTGCTGACGGTCCACTTCCCCAACCCCTCGCGACGTACGTCCGGCACCGGTCGGCCGGTCCGACCTGACCGCCCAGTGTTCCCCGGCCTGGTTAAGCAGACGTTACGCGACCTGTCGCCGCCCGTCCCCTCGTGTCCCGACCGCCGGATCAGGCCCGGCCCCGGTACGGCCGGGGCGCCCGGCCGAGCGTGCCGGCCCGGCGGCGACCACCGGGACGGCCGGGCGGCCGGGTCGGGTGGCCGCCGTCTCGTCGGAGCCGCCGGGTCGGGTGGCCGCCGTCTCGTCGGAGCCGCCGGGTCGGGTGGCCGCCGTCTCGTCGGAGCCGCCGGCTCGGGTGGCCGCCGTCTCGTCGGAGCCGCCGGGTCGTCGGCCCACCGCTGGGGCAAGATGAGGTCATGCCCACCCTGCGTCTCGCCCTGTGCCAGGTCAACCCGACCGTCGGCGACACCGCCGGCAACGCCGAGCTGATCCGCGCCTGGACCCGCCGGGCCGCCGACGCCGGCGCCCAACTCGTCGCCTTCCCGGAGCTGATGCTCACCGGGTACCCGGTCGAGGACCTGGTCTTCCGCCGGTCCTTCGTCGCCGCCTCGCAGGCCGCGCTGCGCCGGCTCGCCGCCGACCTGGCCGCCGACGGCCTCGGCGACCTGCCGGTCGTGGTCGGCTACCTGGACGCCGACGGCCCGCCGCAGGTCAGCGGGGACGCCCAACCGGGCCGGGGCGCCCGCAACGCCGCCGCGCTGCTGCACCGGGGCGAGATCGTGGCCAGCTACTTCAAGCACCACCTGCCCAACTACGGCGTCTTCGACGAGGACCGCTACTTCGTCCCCGGCGACACGTTGACCGTGGTGCGGGTCGGCGGGGTGGACGTCGCGCTGACCATCTGCGAGGACCTGTGGCAGGCCGGCGGCCCGTTCGCGGTGGCCCGGCAGGCCGGCGTCGGCCTGGTGGTCAACATCAACGGCTCGCCGTACGAGCTGAACAAGGACGACATCCGGCTGCCGCTGGTCCGCCGCCGGGCCGCCGAGGCCGGCGCCCCGATCGCGTACGTCAACATGATCGGCGGCCAGGACGAGCTGGTCTTCGAGGGCGACTCGATGATCGTGGCGGCCGACGGCACCCTGCTCACCCGGGCACCGCAGTTCGTCGAGCACCTGCTCGTGCACGACGTGGAGCTGCCCGAGGCGGGCCGGCACGCCGCCGAGGCCGAGGACCTGGCCGACGGGATGCGGGTGGTACGTCGTACCGTCGAGGTGGTCCCGCCGGCCCCGACCGGGCCGGCCGCCCACGGCGGGACGATGGAGCCGGCCGCCGACGAGGCCGAGGTGTGGCAGGCGCTGGTGCTCGGCCTGCGCGACTACGTCAACAAGAACCGGTTCCCCTCGGTGGTGCTGGGCCTGTCCGGCGGCATCGACTCGGCGGTGGTCGCCGCGCTGGCGGTCGACGCGCTCGGGCCGCAGCGGGTGGTCGGCGTCTCGCTGCCCAGCCAGCACTCCTCGGAGCACTCCCGGGCCGACGCGGAGGACCTGGCCAAGCGGACCGGCCTGGACTACCGGGTCGAGCCGATCCAGCCGATGGTGGACACCTTCCTGGCCAACATGTCGCTGTCCGGGCTGGCGGTGGAGAACCTCCAGGCCCGGGTACGCGGGGTGATCCTGATGGCGCTGTCGAACCAGGAGGGCCACCTGGTCCTCACCACCGGCAACAAGAGCGAGCTGGCGGTCGGCTACTCCACCCTGTACGGCGACTCGGTCGGCGGCTTCAACCCGGTCAAGGACGTCTGGAAGACGCTGATCTGGCGGCTGGCGAAGTGGCGCAACGCCGACGCGGCCCGCCGGGGCGAGACCGCGCCGATCCCGGAGAACTCCATCGGCAAGCCGCCGTCGGCCGAGCTGAGCCCCGGCCAGCTCGACAGCGACAGCCTGCCCGACTACGCCGTGCTCGACCCGATCCTGATCGGCTACGTCGACGGCGACCTGGGCCGGGCCGGTCTGATCGAGGCCGGCCACGATCCGGCGGTGGTGGACCGGGTGCTGCGCATGGTGGACAGCGCCGAGTACAAGCGCCGACAGTCCGCGCCGGGCACGAAGATCTCCATGAAGGCGTTCGGTCGGGACCGCCGGCTGCCGATCACCAACCGCTGGCGCGAGCACGGCTGACGGCCGCTGCGCCCCGGACAGCACGGAGGCGGGGCGCGGGAGCCGTCTCGGGGGAGTGAAATCCTGCACTGTTCCCTGCCGTTGACCGGTCTCGCGGTGCGACGATCGCGGCAGAACCCGGGGACCGCGACAGCGGCCTCGAGGAAAGGAGACAGTCATGGTGGAGTCCACCCCGACCGAGGTGACCGCCCTCTACGGCGGCCCGGCCACCCGGCGGGTCCGTACCCGCGACCTGATCGCCGCCAAGGAGCGCGGCGACCGGTGGGCGATGCTCACCTCGTACGACCAGTACACCGCCTCGATCTTCGACGGCAGCGGCATCCCGGTGCTGCTGGTCGGCGACTCGGCGGCGAACAACGTCTTCGGCTACGAGACCACCGTCCCGGTGACCACCGAGGAGTTGCTGCCGCTGGTCCGCGCTGTGGTCCGGGCCACCCGGCAGGCACTGGTCGTCGGCGACCTGCCGTTCGGCTCGTACGAGGAGGGTCCGACGCAGGCACTGCGTACGGCGGTGCGGTTCATGAAGGAGGGCGGCTGCCACGCGGTGAAGCTGGAGGGCGGTCGGCGCTGCGCGGCGCAGATCGCCGCCATCACCGGCGCGGGCATCCCGGTGATGGCGCACATCGGCTTCACCCCGCAGAGCGAGCACGCCATCGGCGGCTACCGGGTGCAGGGCCGGGGCGACGCGGCCGAGGACGTGCTCGCCGATGCCCGGGCGGTCGCCGAGGCGGGGGCGTTCGCGGTGGTGCTGGAGATGGTGCCGGGCGAGGTGGCCAAGCGGGTCACCGCCGAGCTGGCGATTCCCACCGTGGGCATCGGGGCCGGCCCGGACACCGACGCCCAGGTGCTCGTCTGGCAGGACATGGCCGGCCTGCGCAACGGGAAGGCACCGCGCTTCGTGAAGCGCTACGCAGACCTGGCCGGAACGCTCGCCGAGGCCACCCGCCGCTTCGCCGACGAGGTACGCGGCGGCGATTTCCCCGCCCCCGAACACACCTTCTGACCCCCGGCAGCCCCTCGCCGACGCGCTCCCCCTGCCTTCGTCTCCCCCGCCCCGTCCACTCCCGACCGCACGGGGCGGGGCGGGGGTGGAGGCGGGGCGGAGAGGGAGGCGGCGGCGGGCCGGCCAGGGTGACCCGCTCCTACCTGCGCACCGTCAGAGGTCGGTGACGCGGATGCCGGCGTGGGCCCTGTACCGCTTGTTGATGGCGATCAGGTTGGCGGTGAACGCCTCGATCTGGTGGGCGTTGCGCAGCCGGCCGGCGTAGATGCCGCGCATGCCGGGGATCCGGGCGGCCAACGCGCCGACCACGTCGACCAACTCCCGGTCCTCGGTGCAGATCAGCACGTCGAGGTCGATCCGGTCGACCTCCGGGTCGGCCAGCAGCGGCGCGCTGACGTGGTTGAACGCCGCGCAGACCCGGGAGTCGGGCAGCAGCTTGGCGGCCTGCTGCGCCGCGCTGCCCTCGGCGACCGGCAGCGCGTACGGGCCATGCTTGTCGAAGCCGAGCGGGTTGACGCAGTCGACCACGATCTTGCCGGCCAGCGGCTCGGCCAGGGCGGCGACGGTGGCGGCGTGCCCGTCCCACGGCACCGCGATCACCACCACGTCGCTGCGCCGGGCCACCTCGTCGTTGCCGGCACCGGTCACGTCGACCCCGGCGGGCATCCCGGGCAGCGCGGCGATCTCCGCCGCCGCCTCGCTGGCCCGCTCGGCCGAGCGGGACCCGATCAGCACGGTCTGGCCGGCCCGGGCGAACCGGTAGGCGAGGCCCCGCCCCTGGTCGCCGGTGCCACCGATGATGCCGACGGTCAACCCGGACACGTCGGGGAGGGTGCTCGCGTCATATGCCATACGGCCATCCTCGCAAACCGTCCCGGCCGGCAGCAGTGCGAGGCGCGGTGACCCTGGCGGCGCGCGCCGACCTCTGGCGACAGTCCCACCGAATCGACCGGCGGTCAGGCGCGCTCGAAGAGGACCTTGCGGGCGGCCGGGTCGGCGGTGACCAGCCGGACGGTGACCCGCTCGCCCAGCGGCAACTCCCCGGTGCAGCGGGCCCGCACCGGCGGATCGTCCAGCGCCACCGTCCCGCCCGGGACCCGGCCCGGCTTCGACTGGCCGTTCGGGGGCGCGTCCACGTCCAGCACCGCCGCCGAGAACGTCTCGCCCACCCGGTGTCCAAGCAGCACCGCCTC
The DNA here is from genome assembly GCF_044755745.1 of Micromonospora sp. NPDC092111. Lineage (NCBI taxonomy): Bacteria > Bacillati > Actinomycetota > Actinomycetes > Micromonosporales > Micromonosporaceae > Micromonospora > Micromonospora sp. NPDC092111. The sequence continues at coordinate 87,294 of NZ_JBIVRQ010000003.1, read as the reverse complement.
GGCCAGCTCGATCGCACCCCGGGTGGCCGCACCCGCCGTCCGGTCGGTCGAGGCCATCACCTCCGGCAGCTTCGGCAGCGCCGCCCGGGCCCAGTCGGGCACCGACCGGCCCTCGTGCAGGGCCAGGCAGACCTCCGTGGCGTACCGGTCGGCCAGTCGGCGCAGCGGGGCCGTGACATGGGCGTACGCGGCGGCGACCCCGCCGTGCTCGGGCTGCTCGGGCAGTTCCCCGTCGAACGCGGTGTACGCCGCTCCCCGCATCAGCTCGGCCGCCTGGTCGACGAAGGCGGCGGCCCGGGGCTGCGAGGCGTCCAGCCCGGCCAGTACCTCGCCCACCCGGGCCCCGTCCGGCCAGTGCACACCCAGCGGGTCGGCGGCGGCGCGTAGCCGGGCCACCGCCTCCGGCTTCGGCGGCGGCATGGTACGCAGCAGCCCGATCCGGCCGGCGCGCATGATGTCGGCCGCCGCCATCCCGGTCAGCAGGGAGATCTGGGCGTTGTGGTCCTCCATCGGGCCGGGGCCGCGCAGCACCAGCCGCCAGCCGTCCCCGTCGGGTTCGACGTCCTGCTCGGGCAGCGGCAGGTTGACCGCGCCCCGGCGCAGGCCCCGGGCGGCGAGCAGGGCGCCGATCTCGGGCAGCAGTGCGATCGGCTCGGGCAGCCGGCCGGCGTCGGCGGCCACCTGCACCCCGGCGTAGTCCAGCTTGGCGCGGCTGCGGACCCGGGCGCGTACCAACTCGACGGCGACGGTGGCGCCGTCCGCGTCGAGGTCGATGGTCCAGAGCACCGCCGCCCGGTCGGCGTCGGGCAGCAGGCTGGCCGCCCCCTCGCTGAGGGTGTGCGGATGCAGCGGCACGTTGCCGTCGGGGAGGTAGACCGTCTGGCCGCGCCGCCAGGTCTCCGCCTCCAGCGCGCCACCGGGCCGGACGTGGGTGGCGACGTCGGCGATGGCGTACCGGACCCGGTAGCCGCCGCCGGGCCGGCGGCTGAGGTGCATCGCCTGGTCCAGGTCCCGGGAGGCGGCCGGGTCGACCGTGACGAACGGGACGTCGGTGCGATCGGCCACGGCGGGTGGGGGCGCGGCAGCCGCCTCGTCCGCCTCCCGCTGCGCCGCGACCGGGAAGCCGTCAGGCAGTCCCAGCTCGCGGCGCAGCGCGCCGAAGTCGATGCGGGGCGCGAGCACACGTCGGATGACCACGGGTCAATCCTGGCAGCGTGGCGCGTGATCCGCTCTCCGGCAGGCGGGCGACGGTCACCGTACGGTCAGCCGGTGGCCTTCCGGGCGCGGGACCGGGCGCTGGTCGGCGCGGTGGCCCGGGCCGCCGCCGTACGCGCCGGGGCCTTGCGGGCGGTGACCTTCCGGGCGGCGGTCTGCTTCGCGGGCGCCTTCGTCGCCGCCGCCTTGCGGGTGGTCGTCGCGGTCGCCTTCTTCGCCGGGGCCTTCTTCGCGGTCGACTTCGACGCCGGCGCGGTCCGCGCGGTGGCCTTCTTGGCCGGGGCCTTCTTCGCGGTCGTGGTCTTCTTCGCCGGGGCCTTCTTCGCCGTGGTGGTCTTCTTCGCCACCGTGGTCTTCTTCGCCGCCGTGGCCCTCGGGGCCGCCGTGGTGGTCTTCGCCGCGGTGGTCTTCTTCGCCGCGCCGGCGGTCTTCGCCGCGGTGGTGGTCTTCGCCGTGGTGGTGGTCCTCCTCGCCGTCCCGGTGGCCCTGCTCGCCGCCGAGGTGGCCCGGCTGGCGGCCTTCTTGGCCGGCGCGGCCTTCGCGGTCGACTTCGAGGCGGGCGCCTTCTTCGCGGTGCTTCTGGAGGCCGGGGCCTTCGTCGCCGGCGCGCTCTTCCGCGCGGCGGTGGTCTTCCTGGCCGCCGCCGTCTTCTTCGCCGCTGCCGGGCCGGTGGCCGGCGTACGTCCCGAACCGGCGCCCGCCGCGTTCGGGGACGCCTTGCCGGCCGGTGCCCTGCGGGCCGTCGCCGTGGCCGTGGTGGCGCGGCGGGCGGCGGTGCTTCGGGTGGCACCTGCGGTCCGCTCCGCCGCGGCGGTCTTCTTCGCGGCCGGGCGGGTGGTGGCCTTTCGTGCTTCGGCCATCTCGGTTCCCTCCTTGGGGACATGCTCCCGCGTGCCACCTCGCGGAGGCACGGAGTTCCTCGACGCGGGCCGTCCCGCGCCGTTCAGTTGCCCTCCCCGGCCCAGCGGGCGTCCTCGGCCTCCCACGCCTCGTTGCGCTCCTGCACCTTCCGCAGGGCGTCCTCCGCGTCGGCAGCCGAGGGGTACGGTCCGAGAACATGCTTGGCAGGGCACACGTCGGCATCGGTCTCGACCCGGTGGTGTCGGGTGCACCAGTAGTAGTGCCCACCACTTCCGCTGTCGTTCATGAGATCACTGTGCACCGGGCGCAGCCCGGCCGCCACCGGATCGCCGCAATTGGTCGCGACCACATCCACAGTAGACGTGCCCGGACGGGCCGGAGGCGGAACCGCGGAATCGGTGCCGAGGGTACGGGACAGCCGGACGGCGGGTCGGTGGCGGAGAATCCCCGGGTGCGATTCGGGGGACGGGCATCGGCACGGGTACGGCGCGGGCTGCTCGCCGCGGCGGTGGTCACGGCACTGGCCGTGGTGGCGGTCACGGTGGCGGTGCCGCTGCTGCGCGACCGGTCCCAGCAACGGTTGGAGCGGCGGGCCGACCGGGAGGTGACGGCCACCGCACAGCGCGCCCGCAGCCGCCTGCTCGCCGAGCCGGCCGCCACCGACACGACGCTGCGCCGGGTCGCCGACGACGTCGACGGCGTGGAGGTGCTCGCCGTGCGGCGGGACGACGGTGTCCGGCTGGTCTTCCGGGTCTGGGTGGCGAAGACCGCCACCACGCTCTTCGGCTGGCAGCGGGCCGCCGCCACCGGCTGTTTCGCCCAGGTGGTACGGGACGGTGCCGCGCCGATGCCGCTGGAACGGCTGCCCTGCCCGTCGTGAGGCCGGCTCGCCGAACAGCGGATAACCGACGTCCGGGGCCGGGTCGCCGGGCCCTGGCCGCCGGTCTGGCCTGTCCGTTCCGCCCCGGACGGGGTACTTGATATCAGCTCGACCCGAGATCAACCATCCATCGGTACGGCCCTCCTGACGGGACCGCCGGCCGATGCGGATCGGCCGGACAGGTCGATGCTCCCGCTCCAGGTGCGCCCAGGTCGGAGTGTGTGCGAGCCTCGTCAGACCTCTTGCGGCGCCTTCCTACCCGTCACCGGGTGGGACCTCCGGGTACGACGACGCCGCCGCTCTGCTGACCTGGGAGAAAACAACCGTGGCAAGCCTTGACGCCGCCCTGAAGAACGCGATGGGCATCGACGGAGCGATCGGGGCGGCTCTGGTCGACTACAACAGCGGGATGACCCTCGGCGTGGCCGGCGGCACCGGTGAGATCGACCTGACCGTCGCCGCCGCCGGCAACACCGACGTCGTCCGCGCCAAGATCCGCACCCTCGAAATGCTCAAGATCGACGACGAGATCGAGGACATCCTGATCACCCTCGGCGGCCAGTACCACCTGATCCGGCCGCTGACCAGCCGCACCGGCAAGGGGCTCTTCCTCTACCTGATGGTGAGCAAGAGCCGGGCCAACCTGGCCCTGGCCCGCCACCAGCTCCGCACAATCGAGGAGAGCCTGGAACTGTGAGCGGGGCAGAACGGACCGGCACCACGCTGCCCCGTCGCTCGGCCGGCGCGACCAACCTCCCGACCGCCCGCTCCTACCCGCCGTCGCTGGCCGGGGACCCGTCGCTGCCGTACCCGGCGATCGGTCGGGAGTTGGCGGAGTTGCGGCATCAGATCCCCGGGGTGAACGGCTGCGTGCTGGGCGGCGTCGACGGCCTGCTCATCACCCACAACATGCAGACCGACGTCGACCCGAACGACCTGGCCGCGCTCGCCGCGACCACCTTCGGCCTCGGCCGACAGGTCGGCCTGCGGCTCGGGCAGGGCGACTTCCGGCAGTCCACCGTCCGCAACGACCGTGGCTACCTGAGCGTCTACGCCGTCAGCGAGCAGGCCCTGCTGGCCGTGGTCGGCGAGGACACCATCAACGTGGCGCGGCTGCACCTGCACGCCCCCGGGGTGGCCGAACGGCTCGCCGCCCTGCTCGACGGCGTACGGGCGGACGCCTGACCCGGACGGCGGGGGCGGCGGCGGACCACGCCGCAGCCCCCGACCGCTGGTCCCCCGGCTACTGGCCCCCGACCCCGGGCCGTTGGTCCCCGGCGGCCATGCCTCGCCCCGGGCCCCGCCGTACTCGCGGGTCAGGAACAGGGGCGCCGCGCCCGGAATCGCGACTCCATCCGGCCGCAACCTGACCGGGCCGGTGAGGGTGTAACGGGAAATCGCCGCCCGTGCCGCCCTTCTGGAGGACCGATGACCCGGACCGCGCTACGCGCCCTCGTACCCGTCACCGTGCTGGTGGGGCTGGCCGCCTGCACCACCACCTCGTCCGATCCGGAAGCCGGGTCCAGCACCGCGTCGGCGGTGCCCGGCACGACGTCGGCGGCACCCAGCGCCACGTCCGCCTCCAGCGCCGCACCCTCCGCCTCCAGCGCATCGCCGACCCGCAGCACCGCGCCCGCCACCCCGGCCGCCACCAGAGCCGCCTGTCCGGTCAGTGCCGCGACGTTGCAGCGGGTGTCGGGGCTGGGGAAGACCCACCGGATCGACCCGGACCACATCAAGTGCGCGCGCCAGTGGGCCACGGCCGGCGTAATCGCGGTCGACCCCGGGCAGCAGGGAGACGGCGTGCTGCTGTTCGTCTACTCGTCCGCCGGCTGGAAGAAGGTGGGCGAGGGCAGCGCGCTCGAATGCAGCCCGTACGGCATCCCGAAGGAGATCGGCGACCAGATCGGCTGCCGCGACCACAGCTGAACGAGGGCCGGGGTAACGAAGCCGGACGCGTTCCCGGCGCTGTCCGCCGGGCCGGACCGGGTGGCCGCCCTTCGCCGTCGCCGAGCGGTAACACCGCCACATCGCACACGAGCGCCCCGGGAGATCATCTCCCGGGGCGCTTCTCGTGCGTCCGCCGAGGTCCAGCGCCCGGAGCACACCAGTGACCGCACCCCGGACAGCCGGCTACCGCTAGTCCAGGTCTCCGCGCCTGGTGGCGATCCACGCCTCGACGTCTTCGGCAAGCCAGACGTTGCCCATCTGGAGCGTGGCCACCGGCTCAGGGAAGTCACGCCGGTTGGTGATCTGGTAGACGCGCTGCCGCGAGACGCCGCCGAGCATGGTCCGGATCTCCCCCGAACCCACCAACCGCAGCTTCTTCCCCATGACACTGACGCTAGGCACGCGCCGACTAGGCATGTATCAACTTGATGCAGACCTAGTTGTCGACCGCTCTAGTCATTTACCCTTGATCTATGGCTAGGTTCAAGTGGTTCCAACGTCCCCACCAACCGGTGGACCATGCAGCCGGCGAGCCAGCTCCAACCACGCCCGACCCGGAGGCGCAGAGGTGCATCAGCCGAGCTGCCGTCCCGCCGCAAGAGCCGCCCCTGATGACCAGAGCCGGCGCTTGGCCTCCGGCGACGGCGATCAAGCGCCTCAACCAGAGGTGAACCTGCCCGTCCCCCAATGGCAGGCAGAGCCCCCGTTCCCCGTCCTGATGGCCGGTTACGTCGTCGACTTCCAGCACCGCTCCGCCTGCTCGAAGTGCTCCGAGGACGGATGCCCACGCCTGGCGAAGGCCGGCGAGACCCTACGCCCCTGGCGAGACCGGAAGAGCCGACATGAAGGCCGGTGACGTTCTGCACCTGACCCGCGCGGCAAGCCCGGCCGACGGTGAGCCACCGACAGCCGCCGGCACACCAGCCACGAGGAGCGGTATCTGATTGCCGGGCGACCTGGATGCCTGAAACATCCACCCGGTGGACATCGTCGCTCAGTGGGTCCGCGTCTCATGGACCAAGCAGTCACGCGGGGGCCACCGTGCTGCCCACCGCAACGCCCTACCTGTGGCGTTCGCGCTGCCGGAGAACCATGCGCCGCTCACCCACGAGGTCACGATGCACGAGCGCGACGAGTTCCAGCCACTCACCTCCCTGCGCAACGGGGAGCCTTCCTGCGATGCCGTCCAACTCCGCTACGCCGAGGGTCAGGTCCGGGTCGAGCTGATCCCGACTGCTTGGGGCATGCCCCGCCGACACCGCCGGCCTCCAGCCTTACGACTCGCCCGAGGCCAATGGCTGCGCTGGCAAATCAACTACCGCTTCACCGGCCACTGCGCCGGAGACTGGCTCTACCGCCTGGACACGCTGAACATCGCCCATGGCCCTGTGCCTGTCGAGATCTTCCTGACCGAACCGCAGCAGATCATCGATGAACGGGCCTACCTGCGTTGAACACAGTCGATGCACGGCCATGCGGAAGCCGGCGTGGTCGATCTGGTCGGGTGGTCGGGGGCTTCCGGCTGCCGCGCCAATCCAACCCCGGGACTGGCTTGCCACCGGGTCCCGGATCGCGCCAGCAGCTCCACTGCCAGGACGTGCCCGACGAGGAGATCCGCTTCAGCGCTAGCCGCCACCCTTCCCCGAGTAACTGACGTACCTGCATGGCATCTCGGCCCCCTGGTGCCAGGCGCTTCCCTTAACGGCGACGGGGTAGCTGACCTCTCTGACCTGTCGGTCGGCGGTCTCGACCGAGAACCGTATCGACAACGGCTCGCTCTCGAACGCGGTAGAGCACTCGATCCGCAGCTTGACATCGATCCAGCCGGTGCCGCCGGGGCGTAACGGCCGAGACTGGCCAGTGTCACGGACCTGGATGCCGGGTCGTTGACCGACAGCCGCACCAACCGTGATCGGCGCGGGGCCAGCGTTGATCACTGCCAGTTGCCCGTTCATCTGGATGACGCCCGGGCCGTCCGAACCCGAACCCCCGCCACCGATGTAGGTAGGGAAGGCCACGAGTGCGACCGAAGCATTCCGCTCCCGCTCGTCCCGCGAGTCTCGCAGCTCGCTGACCCCGACACCGCCGAGCACAGCACCGACCACGAAGGCAGCGACGAGCCGCACATTCATTTTCCGTCTGGCCACGAGGCGGGCAGGGGTGGTGCCGCCCGACTCCGCCGGCCGGTGATCGTGCTCGTCTAGGTCAATCACTTCGTGCACCGCCGACATGGGCGTCAGCCTAGGGCTCTCCCCGGCCACGCGTCGGCCGGCCGTACACGCAAGAGGACCCTGCAACCGCTTGAGCACGCTCTTCCAACCCGAGGCTCCGCAGCTCAAGCCCGGGCGCCTCCAGGGCGTCAGGGCGTCGTCAGGGCGTCGAACGCCGGCCAATGTGGACCACGAACGACCATCGACACCCGGACATAGCACCAGCTCAGAGCCTTGATCGTGGCTCTGAGCTGGTGGGCGACGGACGAGTCGACCTGTACGCCGGATTAAGATCACCGCACCCCCGTTGACCAGGGGCGGAGCCTGACGAAGGCCGCTGTAGGCCGTCGCCAGGCCGTCAGGTGTCGCAGGCGCGGAGCCCAGCGAGGCAGGGCCGCAGAGGCGCGCTACTTGTAGCGCTTGACATTGATGCCCCGGCGGAGGTCGCGGTACCTCCGCACCGCTGCCCGTGGAGTCCGCACCCACAACGGGGCACCAACGAGGATCCGATCTACGGGCTCATCCAGACCCCACCGGTCCTTGTCAAGAACCACGTCGCTGTAGATCTCCGCGAACCACTCGGCATCAGGCGCATCTCCGAACGTGTAACCCCGCCTCCACGGCTGGTCCGAGGCGTCGCGCGACTCCCGAGTAGAGCCCTGGTCAAACGCGATCTTCATCGCCTCCACCGAGATCGACTGTGGGTCATCGTGCCGTAGGCCGCTCGCCGCGCATCTCTCCGCCAACCATCTCGTGATCGACCACATCGAGGAAGAAGTCCAGCCGCTTGCCACGGCGTCATGAGGGCCGATGAAATCGGCAACGTTGTGTCGACTGCCGAAGAGGCAGAGGGCTACGCGAGTGCCGTCTGACGCGACGCTGCGTGCACCCAGGACCACCCGGTCCTGTTCTTCACAAACGAAGTGTGAGAACTCGACCCGTCCGACACCTCGTGCGTAGCGGACCGGTGGCGGGGTCACGAAGTCCTCGACGGCAAGATCCCCGATGGCCCGCTCGATCCGCCCCGCCACCTCTTTGCGATGAAGAGCGCGGGGCTCTCGCTCAAGGTCAACACCGGTGTGCAACGGCGGAATCTTGAAGAGGGCGATCTTGGTCTTCCAACGTGGGACGATGTCGATCCCGTCGTCAACGGCGATAGAGCGGACTCGTCGATCAGACCAGTACACGTATCGAACGGACTCTCCACGCTCGCCCACTTGCCAACCCTTCCACTGACTGTGTAGCGCCAGGCCGGTCCGAGCTGGCGCCGCTGCTTCACGATGTGCATCCCATCGAATCCACGTTCTTACGGCCCACCCAGCCGGGAACACGTCCTCACAACGCACGGCGAACCTCGTACCGCCACGCAGAGCCATCGCTCAACCTCCAGCTTGTTGGCATGTCGAACCTACGCAAGGCCCTACCAACCTGAGGATCAACCAAGTGGACACGTCGAATCCAGGAGCCACGAGCGCTACTTGGAAGCAGATCCAGAGCTACGTAGCAGCGCTTTTTGCTGTTCAGGTGGGAACAGTGCTAACCGAACAGCAACGCATCACCCGAATTAATGGGGTCACGATCGAAGTCGTCAAAGTCTTCAGGCTGCGCCCCAGGCAGTAGCGCGACGGCTATTCGCAGCCAGCCATCATCCGACTCTCGCACAACACTGCGGCATTTCGATGGCCTATGCGGACACCTGGAAACCGACCATTGCATCCACCAGGTCGTTTACGAGTTCGACGCCCGTCCGTCCAGATACCGCAAACGAAATCTCGTCTAGACTACTGGTGAAGAGCCTAGCTCGACGGGGGTTGTAGAGGCTGATTTCATCTACCGATTGGTTAGAGGCGTACTTCATAGCGCAATAAATCAGCATCTGCCGCAAGTCGGTTCCTCGAAATGGACGCGCTACGGTCTTAATCTCGATTAGGTGGCTCCCATCCGCCATGTCACCGAACGCGGAATTTACAACACCGCATCCGGGAACAGGGTAGAAGTAAGCGGGCACTTCTAGCGTATTGGCAAGTCGCAGCAGATTCTGCTGGATTAGAACAACCTCAAGCCTTTCTGAAGCGGTCAGGGGGAGATCACCGAACTGCCCGCGCGGCAAGAGAGAAATAAGGTCGCCGGCTGCCCGTTCCGCCGCCTCATCTTGTTCAAAGAGTGGCGCATTGACCGCTGCACGACGAAACGCGGTTTCTGCGATTACAGCGCTTCTGCGGCCGTCGTGGGTTACACGCACCCGCCTGCCAAATGTCGACTCGTTCTCGTTAATCCAGCGAACGACTTGTTCCATCATCGGCGCATGCTGGCGCCAGATGGAGCCTTGGAGCGAGAAGCGGCGAACGGAGATCATACGGGGATCGTCCATCCAGCGTTATTGGAGCGCTCGGCCGCCCACTTCTGGACGACCTCGTCGAAGGAGCCAGCCTCGGGCCTGTTAGAGCGCCGCCAATGACTCCCCTCATCACCTAAGGCATAGCTTGCAACTCTAAACGCCCGCTTTACCCAGGCGTGATCGGTACCGAATGAATGTCTGCGCTCACTGAGCCAATACCTCACATTCCACCTCGCCAACGCAAGCAGGATATCTCGTTGGATATTAGGCGCCGAGTTCGCCCCATATCCGTGGAAAGAACTGTAGATCCGAATAAGCATCCTTTCATTAGCATTATTTCTCGCGGCAGCAAGCACTCTGACGATATAAGCTAGGTTCAGATCATTCTTCGCGATGTAATGTTCCTCCTCGACCAGCCCTCGTACGGCCGCCTGTATTTCCTCCACGGAAGCTCGATCTTCGATGTCGTCGATGCACTGGCGAACAGCAAGCATAACTTGGGGGATAATCGGAGCGAGGGTGTCAACGTTTTCCAAGAGCGACACTATCGCCTGTATCCGACTTTCTTCGTCCATGTATTTCAGAGCGCCGACAAGCTTCCTTGTCAGGCTAACATGAATGCGTCCTTTAGTTATTTCATCCCTCAGCAGACTGAGCACATCAAATTCAGACACTTGCGCCATCATGCGCTCGTAGTCGTCCACGGCGGTCGTCGAGTAGGGATCGAAGTGCAGTCGGAGACCCAGAAACTTCCCGGCGCTGTCCGAACCGCCCTGCTGCTGAGGCTCCATAATTAATTGATACTCAGCCGACGTCAAAATGCGGGTTTTTGCTTTCTGCAGAGAGAAGCCTTCATTTCTCATCAGCTTTTCAGAGAGCATCCCGATGCATCGGTGCGCTGATTGCAGATCGTTGACAAAGAATCGATAGTCGTCTGCATAGCGGCAAAACTCTCCTGCGTGCGCCTCAGCCAAAAGCAGGCTGTCCACCTGATTGAGAACCAGCTCCGACAAGAGCCTCGCCGCATTTCCGCCGACCGGCAACCCATAGGAGGTGCCGCCGCTTAGCTTGGTAAGGATCGAAATAATCTGCTTTGAACGCTCTTTGCTGGGATCGTCGACATCTCGTAACGCATTCTCCAGCCTATGATGATAGATTCGAGAATAGAAGTCCGCAATATCCACGCTAACGACATAGGCGTGTCGAAGGGCTAGCTCATTGCACCTTTCCTGGAACGACTTCCACCCGTCCAGCTTGAACATTCCCTGGTTGGGGTCAGGTTCATACCGGTAGGAAAAGACCGCCTGCTCCTCCTGACTGATCCTCGAATTCTCAATCTGGGGAGCGAGTGACTCTACGAGCCCGAGAAGGTAGGCGTTCCAGAGCGGATCGATCTGAGTGGTCCATCTGTAACCGGCATAGCCAACGGGAGCCAGGGAAGAGTGACTGGTAATCGGTGTACGCGCCAGACTTCCCTGGAAGTCCGCAGCCATGCCCTCTAGAAGGTCGACGACGGAATCTCGATGATCGTGGAAGACGTGGTTCTCAAAGGGGAACGGAAAGACGTCAGTATCGCCTCTGGTTGCAACGTTCGCGACAGCTCGCTCAAAGGCAGCACGTTCAATTAGGGGCATCAGAACCTCGGATATTCCTACGACCGACCGCTCAAGCTAGCCCGGACCGAGGGGAAGTTCAAGTGGGATCTAGAATAGCCGAAATGCGATAAGTGCAAACTTTTTGTTTTTTTGCTCTGTAAATTCTTTTTGTGCGGCTTTTCGTGGGTGGACGTTGAAGCGGGAACGGTCCTCCTCCACGCAGGCCCGTCGTTCAGAAGGGTCTACGAAATGCCTGTACGAGTACCTTCACTCAACTGCCGGATTGTTCTATTCATGATCAAGGCACCGCGCTCCGCGCGGTGCGGGGCGGCAAGCCCGGCCGGCGGCAAGCCGCCCCGGCCGCCTACGGCGTTGGGGCGGTGGGCCACCGACAGCCGCCGGGACACCGCCCCCACGGGATGAGAGAACCAGCCCCAGCGAGGCCGTGACGGAAGCCGGCGACTCGGCCTGATCAAGTGGTCGTGGCTTCCGCCTGCCGCGCCAGTCCAACCCCGGGACTGGCTTGCCACCGGATCATCGGGTATCGGCACCAGCTCCATCGCCAGGACGTGCCCGACATCCGCGACAGCCGGCGGCACAGCGCAGAGAGCCCACACACGCCACCGGAAGGCCCTCAAGACGGTGGGCGCGGGGCGCAGGCCAGTTCCGAGTCCCACTGAGCCAGCACTCAGGCCGTCTCCAGGCCGTCCCAGGCCGTGGCCAGGCCGTCAAACGCCACCCAACGATGACCAAGGTCAACCAACGGCACCAGATAAACGACCAGCTCAGAGCCTTGATCAGGTCTCTGAGCTGGTGGGCGACGGACGAGTCGACCTGTACGCCGGATTCTGTGCCCGGTGTGCACCCCTCACGGGACACACACCGGCGGCGGCCATCCATCTCGGCCTGCCGTCGCCGACAGGCTCGTGCGGCCTACCCGCAGACATCGGGCGGGCAGCCCTCAAGCGTCTGCGCCGGGTCGTCATCTTGCGGTGACGGCCCTTGCTTGGCCTTGCTCCGGGTGGGGTTTACCGAGCCACCCCGGTCACCCGGGGTGCTGGTGGGCTCTTACCCCACCGTTTCACCCTTACCGGCCCGGTTGGGCCGGCGGTCTGTTTTCTGTGGCACTGTCCCGCGGGTCACCCCGGGTTGCCGTTAGCAACCACCCTGCCCTGTGGAGTCCGGACGTTCCTCGGCGGCGGGCCGGAGCCCGCCGACGCGACCGCCCGGTCGACTCGTCCGTCGCGCCCTCATCCTAACGACGTGCCGCGGTGGCCCATTTCCGGCCCGGCGGCGGCGCGGCGACCGGGAGCGGCTGGTACTAGCCTCAGGGCACCATGGGTCTCGCCGACATCACGCTCCTGCTCGCCGCCGGTCTCGCCGCGGGCACGGTGAACGCGGTGGCCGGGGGCGGTTCCCTGATCACCTTTCCGGCCCTGATCGCGGTGGGTCTGCCGCCGGTGCCGGCGAACGTCAGCAACTCCGTGTCGGTCTTCCCCGGCTACGTCGCCAGTGTGGCGGGCAGCCGGGCCGACCTGCCGCGCGGCCGGTGGCTGTGGGCGTTGCTGCCCACCACCGTGGCCGGCACGATGGTGGGCTGCCTGCTGCTGCTGGCCACCCCGGCGCGGGCGTTCGAGCTGGTGGTGCCGTTCCTGGTGCTCGGGGCCACGGCGGTGCTGGCCTTCCAGGATCCGCTGCGGCGGCTGGTCGGCCATCCGGCCGACCTGCCGCCGCGCCGTCGTACCGTCACGGTGCAGGCCATGGTCGCGGTCGGCGCGGTGTACGGCGGGTACTTCGGTGCGGCGCTCGGGGTGATGCTGGTGGCCGGTCTGGCGCTGGTGCTGGACACGACGCTGGCCCGGGTGTCGGCGGTCAAGAACCTGCTGTCGGCCGTGGTCGGGCTGACCACGCTGGTGGTCTTCGCGCTCTTCGGACCGGTGGACTGGTCGGCGGTCGCGGTGGTCGCCCCGGCGACCCTGGTCGGCGGGTACGCCGGAGCCCGGCTGGTCCGCCGGCTGCCGTCGGTGGTGCTGCGGACGCTGATCGTCGTCTTCGGCACGGTGATCGGCCTCTACCTGCTCTGGCGGGCGCTGCGCTGACCTGTACCGCCGCGCCGGCCATGGAGGTGGTGCGGTCTCTCAGTACGCCTCGCCGACGGGCTCCTCCGGGGTGTGCTCGGACTGCCGGGCGGCCCGGTTCCACCGGGACCAGAGCAGCCGCTCGCCGTAGCCGGCGGCCATCAGGTGCGCGAAGGCCAGGTAGACCAGCACCCCGACGGCGAGCACCCCGAAGCCGACCCAGAACGGCAGGGCCGGGCCGTGTTCGGCGAGCTTGCCGGCGAGGATCGGGGCGGGCGCGGCGGCTCCCCAGCGGACCAGGTTGAACGCGCCGGTGGCGACCCGGCGGTCGCCGGAGCCCAGGCCGAGCGCCAGGTCGGTGAGGTTGGCGTTGGCCAGCCCCATGCACAGGCCGGCGAGGACCAGCACCACCAGCGACTCGGCGGTGCCGCCCGAGGTGGCGAAGAGGACCATGCAGAGCAGCAGGCCGCCGAGGGCCACACCGACGGTCTGCACCGCGCCGATCCGGTGCGCGAGCCGGTGGCCGATCAGCAGGATGCCGGCGGCCAGGCCGAGGCCCCAGCCGGTGAAGGCCAGGCCCAGTGGGATGACGTCGAGGCCGAGGAAGAGCGGCGTGTAGCCGAGCACCACGAAGAAGACGAAGTTGTACGCGGCGGTGACCACGCAGAGGGTGACGAACGCCGGCCGGCGGTAGGTGGCGAAGATCTGCCCCACCCGTACGGGGGCCTGCCGGTTGGCCGGTTCGCGGAGCCGGCGGGACGCCACGGCCAGGGCGAGCACCATGAACACGCCGCAGACGAAGAACGGTAGCCGCCAGCTCAGCTCGCCGAGCAGGCCGCCGATCAGCGGGCCGACGGCGAAGCCGAGGCCGAGCGCGGTCTCGAAGAGGCCGACCACCCACTCCCGGTCGTTGGCGAGGTTGACCAGCACCACCATGGCGGTGGCGAAGAACATCGCGTTGCCCAGCCCCCAGACGCCGCGCAGCACCGACAACTGCACGATGTCGTTGCTGAACGAGGCGAGGATGGCGGCCAGCCCGACCACCGAGACGCCGGTGACCAGCACCGGCTTGAAGCCGAACCGCCCGCTGGCCAGGGTCGCCGGGATCATCCCGACCGCCATCACCGCGATGTACGCGGTGAAGAGCAGTTCGACCTGCCAGGCGGTGACGCCGATCGCCGCGCCGATGGCGGGCAGGATCGGGTCCACCACGGCGATGCCGGCGATGGCGAGGAAGGCCACCAGGGTGGTGGCGTAGATGGCACTGCGGTGGGGCTCGGTACGCCGGTCCACTCCGCCTCCTGTCAGGCCGAAGCCACAGATAGCTGTATCATACAGGTAATTCCGTTGTATCATACAGCCATGAGCGACGACCACGCGACGGGTACGGAGCCGGACGACGGCACCCTCGGCCGGATCGAGACCGAGGTGGCCCTGCTGATGCGCCTCGGCGAGGCCACCCGGCGGGCCACCGGCAGCGCCGAGCACCGGGTGCTGGACCGGGCCGCGTACGTGATCCTGCGGCACCTGGACGCCACCGGCCCGCAGAACGTCTCGACGCTGGCCGCCCGGCTCAACCTGGACGGCTCCACGGTGACCCGCCAGGTGTCGGCGCTGCAACGCGACGGCCTGATCGCCCGCGCCCCCGACCCCACCGACGGACGCGGGACGGTGATCTCGCCCACCCCGACCGGCCTGCACCGGATGGCCGCCGTGCAGGCGGCCCGGACCCGCCTCTACGGCGACATCCTCGCCGACTGGACCACCGACGACCGGGACGCCCTGGCCACCCTGCTGGGCCGGCTCAACCAGGCCCTGGAGTCCCGCGCCCGCCGCCGCTGACCCGGGGCCGGCTGCCCTGCGGCGGTTCACCGCCGCTCCCGCCGGATCGCTCCGCACCACGGTCCGGCCCGACCCGGGACCGACATCCGGCCCCCGGGCCGGGCCAGACCCCGGGCCGGGCCAGGTGGGTCAGGCGACCGGCTCGCGGGCCGGGTCGGCGTCGCGGGCCGGGCCGGGGGCCACCCGAGGGTCACTCTCGTCGGCGAAGTAGTCGTCCGGGGTGGTGCCGTCGACGCCCGCGTCCACCCTGGCCGCCCGCAGCGCCAGCGTGACCAGCGCGGCCACCACCAGGTTCACCAGCACGGCGACGATGCCGACGTAGATCGTCTTCTTGGTGTCGAAGCCGAAGTCGGACAGCGGGAAGGCCGAGCCGCCGAAGTGCGCGCGCTTCGACGCGGGGTTGGGGATCTGGTAGAGCATCCACATGCCCAGCCCCATCCCGGCGGCCCAGCCGGCGATCAGCGCGCCCCGGTGGAACCAGCGGGTGTAGAGACCCAGCGCCACCGCCGGCAGCGTCTGGAGGATGATCACGCCGCCGATCAACTGGAGGTCGATGGAGAACTGCGGGTCGAGGAAGACGATGCAGGCCACCGCGCCGACCTTCACCACCAGCGAGGTGATCTTGGAGACGTTCGCCTCCTGCGCCGGGTTGGCGTCCCGCTTCAGGTACTCCTTGTAGATGTTGCGGGTGAACAGGTTCGCCGCCGCGATCGACATGATCGCCGCCGGCACCAGCGCGCCGATGCCGATCGCCGCGTACGCGACCCCGGCGAACCAGTCCGGGAACTGCTGGTCGAACAGCACCGGCACGACGGTGTTGCTGTCGACCGTGCCCTCCTTCGCCCCGGGCAGCGGCTTCACCCCGGCCGCGATGGCCATGAAGCCGAGCAGCGCGATCAGCCCGAGCAGCAGGCTGTACGCCGGCAGCGCCGACATGTTCCGCTTGATCACGTCCCGGTTCCGGCTGGCCAGCACGCCGGTGATGCTGTGCGGGTAGAGGAACAGCGCCAGCGCCGAGCCGAACGCCAGGGTGACGTACTGGAGTTGGTTGTTGGCGTTGAGCAGGATGCCGTCGTTCGGGTTGGGTGAGGCGGCGAACTTCGCGTCCGCGGCGTCGAAGATCGAACCCCAACCGCCCAGCTTGTACGGCAGGTAGATGACCGCCACCAGGATGACGACGTAGATCAGGCTGTCCTTGACGAAGGCGATCAGCGCCGGCGCCCGCAGCCCGGACTGGTAGGTGTAGGCGGCCAGGATGGCGAAGGCGATGATGATCGGCAGGTGCCGGGCCACCGCGCTGTCCCCGGTCACCCCCATCGTCTTGAGCACCGCCTCGATGCCGACCAACTGCAACGCGATGTACGGCATGGTGGCGACGATGCCGGTGATCGCGATCAGCAGCGCCAGCACCGGCGAGTCGAACCGGCGGCGGACGAAGTCGGCCGGGGTGACGAAGCCGTGCCGGTGCGACACCGACCAGAGCCGGCACAGCACCAGGAACACCAGCGGGTAGATGACGATCGTGTACGGCACGGCGAAGAAGCCGGCCGCGCCGGCCCCGAACATCAGCGCCGGCACCGCCACGAAGGTGTACGCCGTGTAGAGGTCACCGCCGACCAGGAACCAGGTGATCCAGCCGCCGAAGCTGCGCCCGCCCAGCCCCCACTCGTCGAGGTGGGCCATGTCCTTCGGGGCACGCCAGCGGGCCGCCACGAAACCCATCGCGCTGACCAGCAGGAACAGCACCGCGAAGACGATGATCTCGGTCAGGTGGTCGCGCCACATCAGCGACCACCCCGCTTCTTCGTCGCCTGGTAGACCAGCGTGGTGGTGGCCACCCCGAGCAGGATCCAGGCCAGTTGCAGCCAGTAGAAACGCGGGAAGCCGAACAACCGGGGCGAGTCCGCGTTGAAGAACGCCGGGATCAGCGGCACCACGATCGGGACGAAGAGCAACCAGTTCCAGGGGCTGTGGTCCTTCGCCCTGGACGGCGCCGTCTGCGGCGCCTCCGGTTCGGGTGCGGTCATCTGACACACCTCCGGTAGGTCGTGCTGGCCAAGTGACGGCCGGAGGCTACGACCCTGTGACCCCGATCACGTTCGATCGACGGAGGGTGATGCGCCGAACGGCCGCCCACCTGCGCCGAACGGCCCGATGGGCCGACCCGGGAGGTCTGGCGGCTCAGCGCGTGGCGAGGTGCGCGGTGTCGTTGACCGAGCGGACCGCGACGCCGCCGTCGGGCCACATGTCCAGCACCGAGATGCCGGCCGCGTCCAGGTAGAGCCGGTGCAGGAGGGCGTCGCCCGCCGCGAGCGCGTCGCGCAACGCCAGCTTGATCGGCGAGACGTGCGAGACGACCACCACGGTCTCCCCCGGGTACGCCTCGCGCAGCGCCCCCACCGCCCGGTCCACCCGCTGGCCGACGGCGGTGAACGACTCACCGCCCGGCGGGGCGATCCGGGTGGAGGCGAGCCACGCGTCCAGCTCGCCGGGCCACTGGTCGCGTACCTCGGCGAAGGTCCTGCCGTCCCAGTCGCCGAAGTCGCACTCGATCCAGTCGTCGTGCGGGCGTACCGGCAGGTCGCCGAGCGCCCCGGCGATCGCCGCCGCGGTGGCCGTACACCGGGACAGCGGTGAGCTGAGCACGGCCGCGACGGACGGGGCCAGCTCGGCCACCCGGGCGGCGGTGGCCCGGGCCTGGGCCCGGCCCGACTCGGACAGCGGCACGTCGGCGCGGCCCGCGTAGCGGTGCTGCACGGTCCACTCGGTCTCGCCGTGCCGGACCAGGATCAGCCGGGTGGCGGTGAAGCTCGGCCGGGGTTCCCAGGACGCCCTGGTGGTCGCCGGGTCGGTGCCGGCGGTACGGGTGGCGGCGCGGGCGGCCACCGCGCGGTCCTGCGCCCGAGCCGGCACGTCCGCACCCGCCACCGGCCGGGCCGGCTCGGCACCGGCCGGTGCGGCCACCGGCCGGGCAGCCTTGCCGGCGGCGGCGTCCATCGCCGCGTTCGCCAGCGCGTCGGCGTGCCGGTTGCGCTCCCGGGGGATCCAACTGAACCGGACGGTGTCGAAGCGGTCCACCAGGGCGGCGGCCCGGGCGGCGAGCGGGCGCAGCCCCGGGTGCTTGATCTGCCACCGGCCGCACATCTGCTCGACCACCAGCTTGGAGTCCATCCGGGCGTCGACCTCGGCCGCGCCCAGCTCGGCGGCGGCCTCCAGCCCGGCGATCAGGCCCCGGTACTCGGCGACGTTGTTGGTGGCCGTGCCGATCGCCTCGGCACGTTCCAGCAGCACCTCGCCGGAGGCCGGGTCGCGGACCACCGCGCCGTAGCCGGCCGGCCCGGGGTTGCCCCGGGACCCGCCGTCGGCCTCCACCACGACCGCGCGGACCGCCACCGGCTACAGCCCCGACTCGTTGGTACGCACCATGATCCGCCGGCACTCCTCGCAGCGGACCACCTCGTCCGGGGCCGACCTGCGGATCCGGGCCAGGTCGGCGCCGGAGAGCTCCAGCCGGCAGCCACCGCAGCGGCCCCCGGTGAGCAGCGCCGCGCCCAGGCCGGTGTCCTCGCGGATCTTCTCGTACAGGGTGACCAGGTCGCCGGGGAGGTCGGCGGCGAGCGGCTTACGCGCGGTCTTCTTGAACTCCTCCTCCTTGGCGATCCCGGCCAGGCTGTCGTCCCGGCGCTGCTCGGCCGCGGCCCGCCGGTCCCGGGTCTCGGCGATCCGGGTCTCGATCCCGTCGAGGGTGGCCTGCGCCGTCTCGCGCTGCTCCATCAGCTCCAGCTCGGCGTCCTCCAGATCGCCCTGACGACGGTTGAGGGAGACCAGTTCGTGCTGGATCGCCTCCAACTCGCGGGCCGGGACACCGCCGGCGGCCAGCCGGGCCTCGTCCTTGCTCTTGCGGGCGCGGACCTGGTCGATGTCCTTCTCCAGCCGGGCGATGTCCCGGTCCAGGTCGTCGACGGCGACCTGGGCGCGGACCCGCTCGTCCTCCAGCGCGGACAGCTCCCGGGCCAGCCCCTCCAGCTCGGCCCGTTCGGGCAGCGCCCGACGGCGGTGGGCGAGCTGGGCGAGGGTGGTGTCGATCGCCTGCAGGTCGAGCAGGCGGCGCTGGACCTGGGGTTCAGCCTTCACGTCGGGGCTCCTTGTCGTCCAGTGCGGGTGCGGCGGCGTGCACGGTCCACGGATCGGTGTCCAGGTCGGACACCACGGTCTCGACACCGAAGCCGGCCCGGAGGTGGGCGGCCACGTCGTCCAGCCAGGGTCGTTCGGTCGCCCAGTGTGCGGCGTCCAGCAGGGCGGGGCCGCCGGCGGCGAGGTGCTCACCGGCGGGGTGGTGCCTCAGGTCGGCGGTGAGGAACGCGTCCACCCCGGCGGCGGTCGCCGCGGCCAGGAAACCGTCGCCCGAGCCGCCGCTGACCGCGAGGGTACGCACGATACGCCCGGGATCGCCCCCGGCGCGAACCCCCCAGACGGTGGCGGGCAGGACGGCGGCGGCATGCCTGGTCAACTCGGCCAGCGTCAGCGGGGTGGGCAGCTCACCGACCCGACCGATCCCCCGGCCGGCGCCGGCGGCCGGCGAGCCGGGCGCGGCGGGTCGCAGCGGACGCAGCCCGGTCAACCCGAAGCGGGCGGCGAGCGCGTCGGACACCCCCGGGTCGGCGACGTCGGCGTTGGTGTGCGCGACGTACAGGGCGACCCCGGCGCGGATCAGGTCGTGCACGATCCGCCCCTTCCAGGTGGTCGGGGCGACCGAGGAGACCCCGCGCAGCAGCAGCGGGTGGTGCGCGACGATCAGGTCGGCACCGGCGGCGAGAGCCTCGGCGACGGTCTCCGGGACGACGTCGACCGTGCCGAAGACCCGGCGGACCGGGTCGGTGGGCTCGCCGAGCACCAGGCCGACCCGGTCCCAGTCCTCGGCCCAGCCGGGCGGGTAACGCCGGTCGAGTTCGGCCACCACGTCGGCGACGGTCGGCGGGGACGCGGTTGTGCTCACGGCCGGTCAGCTTACCGGCGCGGGCCGGTGGGCACGGCCACGCCCGGCGGCCGTGTCCACCGGCACAGCCGCGCCCCCACGATGATCGACTTCGTCGCGGCGGGCCGGCGGTGTCACCCGGTCACCGACCGCGCCACCGCGCCGACCTGGAGTCGGGCACCGCCGGTCAGGCGGCCGAACTGGCCCGGGACCGGCCGGGCAGCGCGGCCACCGCGGCCTCCCACGGGAAGGCGTGCAGGTGACGTTCGCCCGCGCCCGGCGGGTGCAGCGGGTAGACGTGGTCGCCGAAGAGCACCGTCGTCCCCCACTCGCGGAGCCGGGCCAGACCGGCCTGGAACGCCGGGTGCCCGGCCATCGCCGCGTTGGTGAACGGCACGGCCACCACCGGCACGCCCCTGCCCTGGGCCTCGAACAGCAGCCCCAGGGCCAGCGTGTCGGTGATCCCGGCCGCCCACTTGTTGACCGTGTTGACGGTCGCCGGGCAGACCAGCATCGCGTCGGCCGGGGGCAGCAGGTCGGGGTCGCCCGGGTTCTTGTAGTGGGTACGCACCGGATGCCCGGTCTGCCGGGCCAGCGCGGCCCGGTCCACGAACTTCGCCCCGTCGGGCGTGGTGATCACGCAGACCTCCCAGCCGTCGTCCTGGGCGAGACCGACGAGGCGGTCGAGGTGGCGGGCCAGCGGCGAACCGCAGGCGATGACGTAGAGCACCGCGCGGTGCTCGCTGCTCGGGTGCGGGCCGCCGCTCATCCGGCGGAGGCCGCATTCATACTCCGACTCCCATGTGCTCAGCCAACTCCGCAATCGGCGGAGGCGGCGCACCCCGTGTGCGACGCAGGACGTCCGACATCACTTCGTGCGCGATCGGCCGGCAGCGGATCTCGGACGGGGCGAGCCGGTCACCGCGCAGCAGCATCTCCCCCGCGTTGGCGACGTCGCCGAGTTGGGCGTAACCCCGGGCGATGTCCAGCAGGTGGTGGGCCCGCCGCTCGGGCAGCAGGGCGTTGAAGTTCGGCTCGGAGATGCGGTGGTGGATCTCCACCGCCCGGCCGCCGTCACCCAGCTCCACGGCCGCGGCGGCCCGGTGCAGCTCCAGGTTGGTCGGGCCGAACGAGGTCCAGTAGTGGTTGTGGTCGCCGCCCAGCAGGGTGGCCGCCTCGTCGGCGCCGTGGAACAGGTCGTCGACGGTGGCCGAGTCGCCGATCCGGGCGGCGGCCATCGCACCCTGGAGCAGCAGCATGCCGTAGACGGAGAGCTGGTCCGCCTCGGTGCCGTTCGTGCCGCCGGGGGCGAGCCGGTTGGCGATGGTGACGTTCAGCTCCAGGGCGGGGCGGGCCCGGCCCATCGCCACCAGCGCGTTGCAGACCCGGGTGGTGGCGACGCCGGCCAGTAGCTGGTCGTCGGCGCGCTGGGCGACCGCCATCGACCGGTCGGCGGCGAGCCAGGCCAGCTCGCACTCGCCCAGCTTGCGCAGCACCGACGAGGCGATCTGGTAGACCTGCCCGAGCAGGTGGGCGGCCTCCCTCGCCTGGTCGTCGCCGAAGCCGGCGTCGGCCGCCTGGGCGTCACGCAGCAGCTTCGGCAGGGCCCGGGTGAGCATTCCGTAGCGGCCGTACTGGTAGGTGAGCCAGGCGTGGTTGACGGCCTTGCGCATGTCGGGCAGGGGCGGCGGGTACGGCGCGGCGTCGAAGTACGCGCTCATCGAGTCGTACCGCTCCAGGGCGGCCCGGATCTCCTGCACCTCGATCTGGTCGATGCAGTTGAGCGCGTCGGTACGCCGTTCCGGGTCCTTGCCGAGCAGGAGCTGCACGTCGACCTGGAGGATGTCGGCGATCTCGTAGAGGACGGAGAACTTGTCCAGCCGGCGCACCCCGCGCTCGACCTTGTCGACCCAGCTCTTGGACTTGCCGAGTCGGTCGGCGAAAACCTGCTGGGACATCTTGCGCCGCCCGCGCCAGTAGGCCACCCGCCGCCCTATCGGAAGCTCGTCCATCTCCCCTGTTCCTCCCCTCGTCGTCCGTCCGGCCAGGCACCGGACGACCCCCGAGGGCGTTCCCGATCCGTCCGTCCGTCCCAGGTCTTCGCTGGTCGCACAGGTTGTACGTCAGCCATTCGGCCAGCTCTCGTAGCTTTCGTGCAAGTTGCACGAGCCGTTCGCCAGCTCAACGATCGCGGGCCATGACAGTGACGGTGCTCGACGTGTGACGTGGCGGGTGACGGTCGGGGCGAGGGGAGAGCACGGGACATGTGGGGCAACGTCGGGCCGCGGGTCGCACAGCTAACACCGATCGAGCGGGTCCGGCTGCGCCGGATCGCGGTGCGGTACGCGATGCACGGCTGGGAGGTGACCCCGGGTGCCTGCCTGGCCCGAAGCCGCTTCGTCTGCGGGCGGGCCGGCTGCCCCACCGTCGGCTGCCACCCCGCCCTGGAGGAGTGGGAGCGCGGGGCGAGCACCGACCCGGCCCGGGTGGCCACCTGGTGGCGCAGCCGCCCGCACGGGGTGCTGCTGCCCACCGGGCGCGCCTTCGACGTGCTGGA
Organism: Micromonospora sp. NPDC092111; assembly: GCF_044755745.1. Classification (NCBI taxonomy): domain Bacteria; kingdom Bacillati; phylum Actinomycetota; class Actinomycetes; order Micromonosporales; family Micromonosporaceae; genus Micromonospora; species Micromonospora sp. NPDC092111. The sequence continues at coordinate 64,793 of NZ_JBIVRQ010000003.1, read as the reverse complement.
GGTGGCGGCGTACCTGGGCCGGCACGTGCTCGACGCCGTACCCGGCCACCCGGCCGGGGCCGGCGTGCGGGGCCCGGTGGTGGTGACCCCGACCGGCCGGTGGATGTTCCTGGTCCGCCCGGGCGACCCGCTCCGCCCCGAACTGGAGCACTGCTTCCACGTGGTGCGGCACGGGCCGGGCTCGTGGATCCCGGCGCCACCGACCCGGCTGCCCGAGGGACCGGTGCGCTGGGCGGTCGCCCCGGAGCAGGCCCGCTGGCAGCTACCCGACTCGTACCTGTTGCAGAACACCCTGGTCGAGGCGCTACGGGCCAACGGGGTGACGCTCACCCCGGAGCTGCTCCCCGGCCAGCTACCGCTGCCCCGGCGCGGCCACTGACCGACCCGGGTCGGGTTCCCGCCAGCGTCCGCGCCGGTGCCGACCTCGTTGCACACGACGACGGCGCGACCGCGCCGGGAGGCGGGGGTACGTGATGTCCAGCGACGACACGACACGGCACACCGGCGGCTTCGAACCGCCGTACCACCGGCGGCCCCGCCGCTGGTCGGGCACCCGGCCGACGGGGTCCCGGCCCGGCCGGCCCCGCCCGGTCGGCTCCCGGCCGGCCGGCACCCACCGCACCGCCCGCTGACCGACCCGACCGCCGGCCGCCGCACCACCCGGGTGGAGATCAACTCAGCGCGACGGCACGGGCCGGTCGGGGACGACCCCGGGTCGGTCGGGGACGACCCCGGGTCGGTCGGGGACGACCCCGGGTCGGTCGGGGACGACCCCGGGTCGGTCGGGGACGTTTCCAGGCCGGTCGGGGACGACCCCGGGCCGCCGCCCCGGGTCGGAGTTTGGCTCGGGACCGGGCCCGACGTGGTCACGGATCGCTGCGGCCGGCTCATCGCGGCGCGGGTCAGTCGGCCAGCGGCAGGGCGGTGGAGCGCAGCAGCCGGCCCTCGTCGGTGACCACCGCGTGCAGGTGCCCGGGGAGGCGGTCGAGCCAGCCGGTGCCGGCCACACCCATCGCCACCGCCGCCGTGGCGTACGCGTCGGCGAGGCCCAGGTCCGGGCCGACCACGGTGACCGAGCGCAGCCCCCGGGCCGGTTCGCCCCGGCGCGGGTCGCGGACGTGGTGGCCCCGCTCGTAGACGCCGGAGGTGGCGACCGCGAGGTCGGTGCCGGTGAGCACCAGGCAGGTGGCGTCCGCGTCCCACGGGTGCCGGACGCCGATCCGCCACGGCCGCCCGGACGACGAGTGGCCGCGTACCCGGACGTCGCCGCCCGCGTTGAGGCAGTGGTTGACCGCCCCGGCGGCGACCAGCCGGTCCGAGGCGACCTGGGCGGACCAGCCCTTGACGTAGCCGGACGGGTCCAGCCGGCCGGTGGCGTACGCGTCGAAGAAGCCGTCGGTGTCGCCCCACAGGTCGGCGCAGCGGGCCAGCACCGCCCGCAGGTCCGCCGACGCCTCGGAGAGCAGCAGCTCGCCCCGGTCGAACCGGCACACCTCGCTGTCGTCGGAGTAGGTGGTGAACCGGGTGTCGACCTCGCGCAGCCAGCGGAAGGTCTCGTCGGCCAGCTCCCGCAGCGTGCCGGCGGGCAGGTCGTCGGCCAGGTCGAGGCTGATCGCCGTACCCATGACCTGCTCGACCCGGCGCAGGCCGGGCCGGACCAGCGGCGCCGTCACGTCAGCGCGCCTGGTCGATGGCGGCCTGCAACGACTGCTTGTACGCGTTGCTGGTGGTGGTCGCCTGGGAAATGGTGTCGAGGTTGGCGCTCTGCTGCCGTACCACGTTGCCGGAGGTGCCGCTGTAGGCGTTGTCCACCCGGTCGCTGCGCAGGTCGGACTGCCCGCCCTGGGGCAGTTCCAGGGCCACCGCGTTGGTGATCTTCGTGCCGACGACGGTGATCTGCACCTGCACGTTGCCGAACTCGGTGGAGATCACCGGGCCGGTCACCTTGCGGGTGGTCGACTTCGGCGCGGCCGTGGTGGTCCGCGGGGCGGCGGGGGTGGTCTTCGTACCGGTGCTGCCGGAACCGCCGCCGGTGCTGCTCCGCGCGCCCGGGGTGCGGCTCGCGGTGGCGCTGGGTCGGCCGGTCGGGCGGGCCGACGCGGTCGGGTCCGGGGAGGCCCCGGGGGTGGCCGGGTCGGCCTCCCCCGGCGTCCCGACGGGCGCGCCGGCGGGGAGGTCCTGGGCGACCTGGCTGGCCCCGGGCGAGCCCTTGAGCACCACCAGCGCGGTGGTGCTGGCGGCGAGCCCGGTGATCGCGAGGAGCGCGCGACGCATGTCAGGTCCCTCTCTACAGTTCGAACGGGGCGAGGTGGATCTGCCGGCGGGGCACGCCGGCCTGTCGCAGCACCCGCACCGACTGGTCGACCAGGCCCGGCGGCCCGCACAGGTAGACGTCCCGGCGGGTCAGGTCGGGCACCAGCCGGCGCAGTCCGTCCGGGCTCATCACCTGCCGGGGGCCGGCGTCGTCGCGGGAGCCGATCACGTACCAGACGGCGGTCTGCCGGGCCTCGGCCAGCCAGTCCAGCTCCCGGTGGAGCAGGACGTCGGCGGGGGTGCGGGCCCGGTAGACCAGGGCCGCCCCGGGCGGCAACTCCTCCAGCATCGCCCGCAGCGGACCGATGCCGCTGCCGCCGGCGATCAGCAGGGCGCGTTCCCGGGTCCGGTGCGCGGCGGTGAAGGTGCCGGACGGGCCCTCCACCCAGACCCGGGTGCCGGGGTCCAGGTCACGCAGGTCGGCGGTGTGCCCACCGACCACCTTGACGGTCAGCCGCAGCCAGCGGCCGTTGGCCGCGGCGGAGAGCGAGAACGGGTGCGACTGCCACCAGCAGCCCCGGGTCAGGAAGCGCCAGCGGAAGTACTGCCCGCCGAGCAGGTCGAGCTGGTTGAGCCGCCGCCCGGTCAGGTAGATCGAGACGGTGTCCGGGCTCTCCGCCACCACGTCGGCCACCCGCAGCCGGTGCCGCAGGTTGAGCAGCAGCGGCGCGACCAGCCGGCCCCAGACCAGGGCGGCGGCCACCGACAGGTACGCCGCGATCCAGCCGGTGCGCACCGGGCCGGGCGGGAAGAGCTGCGCGCCGTTGCTGAACTGGTGGCCGAAGCCGAGCAGCAGCGCCAGGTAGCTGGTCAGGTGCAGGTGGTACCAGAGTTCGTAGGGCAACGCCCGGCGGACGGTCCGGACGCCGGTGCAGCCGACCAGCACCAGGATGCCGGCGGCGACGAACGCGGAGACCAGGTCGTCGAAGTCGCGCAGCAGCACGCCCACCTGGCCGGTGACCGAGTTCCCCTGCACCCGCGCGTAGCCGACCACCAGCAGCGACAGGTGGGCGAGCACGGTCACCAGCAGGGTGGCCCCCAGGTCGCGGTGCACCCGGGAGAGCCGCTCGCCGCCGATCCCGCGTTCCAGCACGCCGAGGCGGCTCATCATCAGCACCTGCACGAGCAGCAGGTAGCCGGCGACCAGGCCGGTGATCCGGCCGGCGGCGGTGAGCAGGTCGGCGGTGCCGGCCAGCGACCCGGCCGGGGTGTCGAGCCACCAGGGCAGCACGGCGGCCACCAGGCCGAGCCAGAACAGCGCGGACAGCGCCCGCCGCCCGCCGGGTCCGCGCCTCGGCAGGGCCGGCGGCGGGGGCGGCGGGGCAGCCGAACGGCCGCCGTACGGGACCGAGGTCCCGGTACGACGGCCGGCGGCGTGCATGTCCTGGTACGTCACGCGTACAGCTTCATCGGGGTGAACTTCCGCCTCGGGAAGATCTTGTTCACCTCCGCGGTGGTCAGGCCGAACCGGCCCTGCGCCACCGCGCCGTAGACGTTGAACATGTTGTTGTACTCCGGCACGTCGCCGGAGTCCAGCGCGTTCAGGCCGTTCCAGGTGCCCAGCAGCGAGCCGGCGAGCGGGCGGCCGGACAGGATGGTGACCACCCCGCCGTGGCCGTGGTCGGTGCCGCCGCCGTTGGAGGAGACCCGGCGGCCGAACTCGCTGGACACCATGATCGTCACGTCGGCGGCCCGGTCACCCAGGTCGGTGAGGAACGCGGCCATCGCGCTCGCCAGCTCGCCGAGCCGCCGGTGGAGCTGGCCGCCGGAGCGGGTGCCCTGGTTCTCGTGGGTGTCGTAGCCACCCATCCCGACCGTGGCGACCCGGACGTTCGCCCCGCCCTTGATGAGCTGGGCAAGCTGCTGGAAGGCGTAGCCGACGCCCTCGTACTTCACACCCTCGGCCGGCTGGTACGGCTTGGCGGCGAGCTTCTGGGCGGTCGACAGCGCGCCCATCCCCTCGATCACCGCGTCCTCCACCGGGTGGTTGATCCCGGTGAACAGGCCACGGATCGCCTTCTCGGTGGCCGCCCGGTACCTGTCGTCGCCGTTGAGCCGCAGCGAGCCGACGTTGTTGATGGACAACGCGCCGTTGTTGCCGACCAGCGACCGGGGCAGCGTGCTGCCGATGCCGACGCTGCGGAAGGCGGTGCCCTTGCCGAGTGCGTCGACCAGGCTATCCAGCCAGCCCCGGCCGCCGGTCTCGCTAGGCAGGCCACCCAGGTTGCAGGCGTCGGCGGCCTGGAAGTGGCTGCGGGACAGCCGCTCGTCGGAGACCGCCGGGACGAAGCCGAGCTGGCCGGCCTTGAGCCACTTCTCCAGCGGGGCGAAGGCACTGGTCAGCTTGAAGCCCCGGCCCAGGGCCAGCGAGTCGTCGCCGAGCAGCAGGTCCGGGCGGGCCTTGGCCAGCACCGGGTCGTCGGCCGGGGCGACCAGGCTCAGCCCGTCCAGCCCGCCATAGAGGAAGACGTGGATCAGGGTGCCGGTCTTGGTGGCGGCGAAGGACGCCGAGGTGGTGACGAACTGGGCGGTGGCCAGCGCGGTGGCGGTGGCGGCGGCACCGGCGACGAAGGTCCGCCGGGTCACGCCGCGCCCGTCCTGCTGGGCCTCCTCCAGGTCCTCCAGCCGGCGGTAGCGGTCGGCCTCGGCGGCGTTCTCGGCGGCGACGACGTCCGCCTCGGCGCGCAGCAGCGCCTCGGCCGGGTTGTCGGCGAGCCGGCGCAGGTCGGGGCATTCGGGGTGCAGGGGGAACTGGTGCACAGTCTTCTCCATCGGGTGCCTCACCGGAGGTGGTGCTGGGGGGACGCGAGGATCGCCCGCGCGACGGCGGTGACGGCCCCGTTGAACGTGGCGTCGACCTTGGTGGTGGCGGACACGCCGGCCACGCCGAGGATCAGACTCTTCTCCCGCGCGGTCAGCTTCTGGTGCACCAGCCGCTGGGCGAGCGCGTCCACGTACGCCCCGGCGGTCGCCGGCGGCTTCGCCACCAGCTTCTCCGGCTTGGCGAACGTGAACTGGGTGCGGTAGCCGGCGATCAGGTCGGCGGCCTCGTTCCAGCCGTTGACCATCGTCCCGGCCGAGGTCCAGGCCACGTAGACGTCCGGGTAGCCGTCCGGGGTGGGCTGGCCCATCGGGTACTGGCCCAGCTCGCGCAGCTTGTCGTGGATCTGGCGCAGCCCCTGGGCGAACGCGGTGCGCTTGCTGTCGCCCTGCCGGAAGTCCGGCGCGGCCTGCGGCTGGACGCCCAGGGTCCGGTAGGTGGCGACCAGGTACTCCATCGGCCGGCGCACCTTCTGGCCCACCGCCGCCCAGAACTCCGAGGAGCTGAACAGCGACATGAGCAGCGGCTTCACCATGCCCTTGTTGACCGTGTAGATCTTGGCGAGCCGGTCCACCAGGGACTTCGGCGGGGTGTCCGAGACGAACCGGGTGGCCAGGCTGCGGGCCACGTACTGGGCGGTCGACGGGTGCAGCGCGATGTACGTGATGTACGCGTCGATGACCTGGTCGGCCTTCTTCGGGTCGGCCGAGTCGTTGGGGTGGCTGAAGCCGAGGATCTTCACCTTGCCCCGGTAGTGCCGCTCGGCCCGGAACACGTACTTGCCGTCGTCGACGCCCCGGCCGGTCTGCAACAGGGCGGCCTGGCGGACGTCCTTCTCGGTGTAACCGCCGTCGACCCCGACCGAGTACAGCTCCAGGTTCTCCCGGGCCAGGTTCTCGTTGACCGCGTCGGCCCGGGAGTCGTTCTGGTTCAGGTAGAGCAGCAGGGCCGGGTGCTTGTTCGCGGCGACCAGCATGTCCGGGTAGCTGCCCATGGCGTGCTTGCGGACGACGTCCCGGTCGAAGGAGTTGCGGTACGTCTCACCGCCGTCGAAGTCGGCGGCGACGTGCAGGAAGTCGTTCCAGAAGTCGACCATCACCTCGAAGAGTTGCCGCTCCGACCAGATCTGCCGGGCGATGGTGGCGTCGACCATCTCCTTCTCCGGCTGCGCGCCCCGTTCGTTGAGCTGATCGCGCTGGTCGCGCAGTTGCTGGGCGGTCAGCTTGAGGCTGGGCAGGTCGGCGAGCTTCAGCTCGGCGGGGCTCGGCGCGAGCTTCTCCGGGTCGAGCTGGGCCCGGATCCAGGGGTCGATGCCCATCCGCTTGATGTCGGCGAGCACCTTCGGGGTGGCGCCGAAGGTGGCCCGGCTGGCGAGGTGCCGGATCGGGTCCTTGGCCAGCACGGTCTTCACCGTCACCGGGGTCTCCGCCGCGGCGGCGGCCGGGCCGGAGAAGTTCCGCCCGCCGGTCGGCGAGTTCTTCTTCAGCGCCGCGCCCGCCCGGGAGCCCATGTAGCTCTCGTTCTGCTCGGTGTAGGTCCGCACCGTGCTCGGCTGCTGGCCGCTGGGGCGGGCCGCCGTACCGTCGGTGACCGTGGTGCCGGTGGCGTCCCGGGCCACGGGGTCGTCACCGAAGAGGCCACGCACCTGGGGGCTCATCGCCAGCGCGGCGCCACCGGCGACCACGGCGGCGGTGCCACCGAGCGCGGCGAGGGCCCGCCGCCGGCCGACCCGGCCGTCCCGACCCCCGTCGTCGTCCAGGATGGGCAGTCCGGCGCCGGCCGGCTGGTGGAACGCCGGACGGCCCAGCCCCTCGGGGCCGACCCACTGCGGGCCCCGGGGCGCCGGCTGACCGGCGGACGCGTACTCGGGGTGGGCGTACTCGGGGTGGGCGTACTCGGCGTGCGGACCACCCGGGTGGCCGTAGGGCGCGGCGGGATATCCGTCGGGGGTGGGGTGCTGTCGCCCGTCCCAGCCGCTGTCGTCCCGCGGTCGGCGCGGTGGCACATTCTGGTCGGCCATGTACCAATCCCGTTTTCTTCGATGCGCCGTACCTGCTGCGACCGGGTGGGGCGGAGGGTGCGGCGACGGTTGCCGGAGGAGTTGCTACGGGAAAGTAGCCAAGGGGTGGGATGCCTTCAAGGCAGGTCGCGGCGGCCCGGCAGGGCACTTAAGGCACCGCTCAGCACCCCGTCCCGCACGGGTGGTTTCCCCCCGGCCGGTCCGGGCGTCCGGAGCAGGCACGACGCGTCCGGCGGTGGGCCCGCCGTGCCGTTTCCGCCGCTCGTGGCGCTGGCCGCGACGTTCGCCGGCACAGCGAAACTTAAGGCACGGATAAGCCTGTGCTCAGGTTGCCGGGAGCTGTCCCGGCCGCCCGCGCCGCCGTCCCGTCCGGACCGTAGCAGCAGCGGGCCGCGAAAGTAGCGCCAGCAGGAGGGCGTGAGTCGCCACCGTAGCGGGTAAGCCGCCGAACCGCTGAAGCCGTGAGGGGAAGGCACCGCCATGCTCAGCAAAGAGGATCAGCGCAGATTCGAACAGATCACCCGGCAGCTACGGGAGAGCGACCCGAAGTTCTTCGCGAGACTCGACCATCGGGCCCGGGCCCGACGCGGGCGCTGGCTGATGCTGCTGACGATCGTCCTCTGGGCGTCGCTGCCCGCGATGACGGTCGTGGCCGGACGGATGGCCGGCGCGATCTGCACCGTGGTGCTGGTGGTCAACGCCGGCCTGATGTGGCACTTCCGTCGCCGCCTGCGGTGACCCGTCGGCCCTGGCGTCCCTGGTGCGCCGAGCCGGTCCGGGACACCGGCGTCGATCGGGCGCGGGCACCGGCCGGCGCAGGTCGGCCGGGCCGGCACCGCCGGAGACCGGCCGGGGTACGACGGATCAGCCCGAGCCGAATGCCTGGTACGCCCGACGCAGCCGTTCCAGCAGGCCGGGACCGCCGATCGCCGGAGCGGGCGCGCCGAGCTGCCGCAACAGCAGCTCCGGGCCGGTGGCCAGGGTCGGCGGCCGGTCCGGCAACGGCACCGGGGCCAGCCAGAACCGGTCCGCCGCGTCGACCAGCGGCAACTCGGGCAGGTCGGCGAGCACCCGGGCCGCCCCGGCCGGGGCGCGGCCGGTCACCGTAGCGTCGGGTCCGGTAGGCGTACCGTCCGAAGCCGACGGTGCCCGGTGGGCCGGGACGGCGTCCGGGGAGCCGGGCACCCGGTGGGCCGGGACGGCGTCCGGGCCGACCGCCTCGGCGCGGCGGGCGCGGAGCCGGTCCAGCAGCTCGGCCCGACTCCGGCCCCGCCAGTGCAGCAGCCGGAACGGGTCGGCGTCGAACGCCTCGGCGAGCAGGTAGAACGTCGCCGCGAGATGTTTGCACGGCACCGCGAAGTCGGGACAGCCGCAGCGTTGGGTCAGCTCCCCGACCGAGGTGGGGAACAGCGGTGCGCCGGCGTCGGCGAACAGCCGCTCCAGCTCGGCCGGCAGGTCACCGGCGAGCAGCCGGGCGCTGAAGAACGCCTGCCCGGCCAGCTCCCGCTCGACCCGCTCCCAGAGCGGCTCGGGAAAGGGCGCCAACGCGATGACCACCGGGTACGGCTGCGCCCGCGAGCCCTGCACGCTCGCCTCGACCCGGCCGGGTGACACGTCGAGCCGGAGCACCTGACCCCGCCGGGCGTACGACCGGCCCCGGGTCAGCCGGGTGCCCAGCGCGAACGACTCCAGCACCTCCAGGAACCGCCGGGACCACCAGGAGACCCCGATCGCACCCCGGGTGCTGCGTGCCCGCAGCCCGCCGTCGACCCGGCGCGGCTGGCCGAAGTCGGCGAACCGCCCGCCCGCGTCGCCGGCACCGGCCGCGCCGGGGCCGCCCCCGCGGCCGGTGGGGCCGGTGGGGCCGGTCATTCGACCACCGCCCCGGCCTCCAGCGCGAACAGCTCGCGGAGCTGGGCGGTGGACAGCTCGGTCACCCACTGCTCGCCGGTGCCCACCACGGACGCGGCCAGGCCACGCTTGTCGGCGATCATCGTGGCCACCTTCTCCTCCACCGTGCCGGCGCAGACGAACTTGCGGACCTGGACCCGCCGCCGCTGGCCGATCCGGAACGCCCGGTCGGTGGCCTGGTCCTCCACCGCCGGGTTCCACCACCGGTCCACGTGTACGACGTGGTTGGCGGCGGTCAGGGTGAGCCCGGTGCCGCCGGCCTTCAGGGACAGGACGAACAGCGCGGGACCGTCCGGGGACTGGAACCGGGCGACCAGGTCGTCCCGGTCGGCCTTGCCGACGCCGCCGTGCAGGTACAGCACCTCACGGCCGAAGCGGGCCGACAGGTGACCCCGGAGCATCCCGCCGAACTCGGCGTACTGGGTGAAGAGCAGGGCCCGCTCCCCCGCCGCCAGAACCTCGTCGACGATCTCCTCCAGCCGCTCCAGCTTGCCGGAGCGGCCGGCCAGCGGCGAGCCGTCCCGTAGGAACTGGGCGGGATGGTTGCAGACCTGCTTGAGTCGGGTCATGGTGGCCAGCACCAGGCCCCGCCGTTCCATCCCGTCGCTGGACTCGATCTTCGCCAGCATCTCGTCGACGATCGCCCGGTAGAGCGACGCCTGTTCGGCGGTGAGGTTGCAGAGCACCTCCATCTCCAGCTTCTCGGGCAGATCGGAGATGATCGAGGAGTCGGTCTTCAGCCGGCGGAGCACGAACGGGCCGGTGATCCGGCGCAGCCGGGCGGCGGCCTCGGCGTCGCCGTGCCGCTCGATCGGCACCGCGTACGACTGCCGGAAGCTGCTCGCCGGACCGAGCAGCCCCGGGTTGGCGAACTGCATGATCGACCAGAGGTCGGCGAGCCGGTTCTCCACCGGGGTGCCGGTGACCGCCACCCGGTGCCGGGCGGGCAGCGCGCGGACCGCCTCGGCCTGCCGGGTGGCCGCGTTCTTGATCGCCTGGGCCTCGTCGACCACCACCCGGTGCCAGCCCACCGAGGCCAGCGCGACCGCGTCCCGGGCGGCCACCGAGTAGGTGGTCAGCACCAGGTCGGCGGCGTGCACCGCCGCCTCGAACTCGGCGTCCCGGGCCCGGTCCGCGCCGTGGTGCACGTGGACGCGCAGCCCGGGGGTGAACCGGGCCGCCTCCCGCTGCCAGTTGCCGACCAGCGACATCGGGCAGACCAGCAGCGTCGGCCCGGCGTCCGGCGGGTCCCCGGCCAGCAGGGCGAGCAGTTGGACGGTCTTGCCCAGCCCCATGTCGTCGGCGAGCACCCCGCCCAGCCCGAGCGACTGGAGGAAGGCCAGCCAGGCCAGCCCGCGCCGCTGGTACGGCCGCAGGGTGCCCTTGAACGCGGGCGGCGGGTCCAGTGGGGCGAGCCGTTGTTCGGCCTGCCCGGCCAGCAGGTCGCCGAGCGGCCCGTCGGCGGTCACCGCCAGCACCGGCAGCGCGTCCGGGCGCTCCGCCCCGGCCAGTCCCAGCCGGAGCAGGTCGGCGACGGTCAGCTCGCCGGAGGAGCGCAGCAGCCGCAGGCCGGCCGCGAGCCGCTTCGGGTCCAGCTCCACCCACCGGCCGCGCAGCCGGACCAGCGGGGTCTTCAGCGCGGCCAGCGCGGCCAGCTCGTCGGCGTCCACCGTCTCGTCGCCGAGCGCCACCTCCCAGCGGTAGTCGACCAGCGCGTCCAGCCCCACCCCACCGGAGGCGGCGGCGACGGTGCCCGGCGCGGTCCGGCCGCGGGCCTGCAACCGCGCGCCGAGCCGCGCCGACGGTCGCCGCCACCACGAGGGCAGCAGCACCCCGAAGCCGGCCGCGTGCAGCACCGGAGCGCCGTCGCGGAGGAACCGGTGGGCCCCGTCGACGTCCAGCTCCAGCAGCTCCGGGGCGGGGGTGCGCAGGGCGTCGTCCAGCTCCGGCCAGAGCCGTCCGGCCCGGCCCAGCTCGGCCAGCAGGGTCTCCTGCGGGCTGTCCCACCGGCCGGCGAGCGCCGGCAACCGGTCCGGGGCCCGCCAGATCTCCCCGGCGTCGACGTGCAGGCCCGGCTCGTCGGCGGCCTGGAGGCCGAACTCGACCCGCCACCGCCCGCCCTGGGAGACCACGGTCGACGGGTCGGCCGGCAGCACGGTGAGCGCCTCGACGATCTCGTCGTCGGCCGGCTCGACCAACCGGAAACTGGCCCGGACCGCGCCGCCGACGGCGTCGCGCTGCCAGGCGTCCAGCTCGGTGCGCAGGGTGGCCAGCGCGGCGGGGTCGGCGGCGAACCGGCGGTCCGGGCCGGTCAGCGCGGTCAGCCAGCCGGCCGTCACGCCGTCACGCCGGCCGCCCCGGGCCAGGTCGGTGTCGGCCAGGGCCTGCCGGGCGGCGGCGTCGGTCAGCAGGTCCAGCGCGTCGGCGGCCAGCGGCCCCGGGCCGGGCGGGTCCACCGGCGCGCGGCCGGGACGGGACCCGGGCACCGGTGGGCCGGCGGCCCGGACGGCCGGGGGCAGGGCGAGGGCCAGGGCCCGGGCCCAGGCGGCGTCCGCCCCGGTGAGCAGGGGCCGCCACACCGCCCACCCGGTGGCGTCGCCGCCGGTCGGGCCGGCCCCGGTCCACGGGTCGGCGTCGGCCAGGCCGGGCAGCACCCGGCCCCGGGACACCAGGTCGACCGCGAGGCCGGCCAGTTCGGCGAGGTGCCGCAGGCTGGCCCCGGGCACCACGTCGAGCCCGTCGAGGGTACGCAGCAGGTCCAGCGCGTCGTCCGGGGCGTACCGGAGCACGGGTGCCCGCCAGCCGGCGAGGGTGACCGGGCCGCGGACCGGCTCCGCGACGGTGGTCCGGACCAGCTCCGGTGAGTCCAGCGGCGAGCCGGCCCGGGTGGGGAGGGTGAGCAGCGCGGTACCGGCCGGGCGGTCGCCGAGCGCGGCGGCCAGCGCGGCGGGCTCGGCGGCGAACGGGTGGGGCCGTTCGCGTGGGGCGCGACCGGGCCGGCGGGGCGCGTGGGCGGGCCGCGTCGAGTCCTCCGCCCAGACGGCGAGCCCGGCCCCGACCTGCCATGACCCGTGGACGACCAGCACACGCTCCCCCTCGTCGACACCCGGGGGCCAGGATAGGCGGCGACGACCGGTTACCGTCGGCGCCATGGTGGATGGCGCGGGGGTCAGACGGTGCCGGTGGCGCCGTCGGTCAGCTCGCGGAGGATGTCGGCGTGGCCCGCGTGCCGGGCGGTCTCCTCGATCATGTGCACCAGGATCCAGCGCACCGACACCTCGCCGAGCTGCGGCTGCGGGACGACGTGGTCCAGGGGGAACCGGGCGGCCAGCTCGCGGGAGCGCGCGCAGGCCCGCTCGTATGCGTCGGCGAGCGCGTCGACCGTCGCCCCGGCCGGCACGGCGAAGCTGACCGCGGCGTCCTCCTCGGTGGTCGGGAAGACCTCGCCGGGGGTGGGGTCGAGCAGGGTCGGGAACCAGTTCCGCTCGACCAGGGTGAGGTGCTGGAGGATGCCGGCCAGGGTGGTCGCCGACGGCACCAGCCGGCGGTTCGCGTCGGCGTCGGTCAGGCCGCGTGCCTTGCGCAGCACGACGGCACGGTGGAAGTCGAGGAACGCGTCGAGCACGGCCCGCTCGTCGCCGATGCGGGCCAGCACCGGCCCGAGTGTCATGTCGATCCGGATCTCCGCCATCACCGGACGATAACCGCCGCCGGGGCGGCCCGCTGTCCCGGCAAACCCTGCGGCCCAGCGGTCGCCGGGGCAGGATGGGCGCATGGCATCAACGGCGCGGATCCCGCTGGCGGACGGCCCGGCTGACGGCGAGACGGTCGACGTCGAGCTGGACAGCAACGAACGCCCGCCGCTGACCCATCACCACCTCGGCCCGGACGGGCTGGCCGGCGCCCACATCTACGAGCTGGAGTCGATGGGCGACCGGTGGCGCTACCGCTGGCGGGGGCCGGCGGTCTGACCGGTCGCCGGGCGGCACGGGCGGGGTCGCCGGGGGTCCCGCCCGGCGGTGGACGCGGGTCGGCACGGGAGCAGCGCGCTGCCGGCCGGGCCGGGCGCGGTCAGACGGCCATCCGGGCCAGCGAGTGGGTGCGCAGGCTCTCCAGCACGGCACGGGTGACCTGGGAGGTGCCGCGCGCCTGGTCGCAGACCTCGGCGACCCGCCGGGCGGTGGCCTCCTTACGGGCCTCCCGCTCGTCCCAGAGCCGGTCGACCTCCGCCAGCAGCGGGCCCTCCACCTCGCGTTCCACCCCGCGCAGCGCCGGCACGCCGAGCCGCTGGGCCAGGTCGAAGACCTTTCCCGCGTACGGCAGCGGCAGGAACGGCGTGCCCACCATCGCCGCGAAGATCAGGAAGTGCAGGCGCATGCCGACCGCCAGGTCGAAGTGCTTCATCAGGCCGAGCACCTGCCGGGGCGAGTAGTCGCCGTGCAGGATCCGGCCCCGGTCGGCGGCGATCATGTGGGACAGCACCCCGTGCGAGTGCCGGATGTCGTCGCGCTCCATCGGCACGAAGAGCACGTGCGCGTCGATCCGGTGCACCAGGAAGTCACCGATCTGGGCGATCAGCCGGTGGTAGCCGTCGACGTCGAGCCGCTCGGCGGCCCGCCCCGGCTCGCGGACGCTCAACCCGACCAGGCGTTTGCCGGCGGGCACCCCCTCCTCGCGCAGCAGCCGGGCGGGGAAGTCCTCCGGCTCCAGCAGGAACGCCGGGTCGGCGGTGACGGTGATCGGGTTGAGCAGCCCGGCCTCCTCCAGCACCATCCGGGACTCCTGGTCCCGGACGGTGACCTCGGTGGCCCCGGCCAGGGTCTCCCGGACCATGCCGGTGTCCACCGCGTCGGTGAGCGGCCCGACGCCGACCGCGTACGTCAGCAGGGGCAGCCCGCGTTCCTGGGCGACCCGGACCACCCGCAGGTAGCGGCGGGCCTCCTTGTCGTACAGGATGCCGCCGCCGCCGAGGATGAGCAGGTCGAGCTGGGCCAGCACCTCGGCCGAGTCGACCCGGCTGACGCCCTCCCAGGGCACCGCCTCGACGTCGGGGTGGGCCAGCGCGGTGTGCGCCGGGTTGCGGGAGAAGACGATGATCCGGGCGTTCGGCTCCTGGCTGCGCAGGTCGGCCAGGAGGCCGCTGAGGATCGCCTCGTCGCCCAGGTTCCGACCGCCGTACGAGCCGAGCACCCCGATGGTCAAGCCGGTGGGACCCCTCATCCGTCACTCCTCCCGGGTACGTTCGGCGCGGATTCCCGCTGCGGGCGGGGACATACCTGCGCCGGGCCGGGGTGGCCGGGTCAGGCGTCGGCAACCAGCCGGGACACCAGGGCGGAGACCACCCGATCGGGGTCGAACCCGGCGTCGACGGAGGTGGTGAGCAGGTCCAGCAGGAGGCCGTCGACGGCGTAGTGCAGCAGCGCCACCTCGAACGCCCCGCCGGGCAGCCCGGCCGCGACGTGGAAGGCGACGTCGTCGCGGTAGCCCCGGCGCAGCGTGTCGCCGAGGATCCGGGCCAGGCCGGGCCGGCGGACCGCCTCCAGCCGCAGCTCGATCAACGCCCGGGTCAGCTCCGGCTGGGCGGTGGTGCGCGCGACGACGTAGCGGACGTAGTCGGTGAACAGCGCCGGGGAGGGCTTGCGGGCGGCCAGCTCGGCGAGCTGCCGCTCGTCCGGGGCGAACCGCTCCATGATCCGCTCGCCGAGGGCGCCGAGCAGGGCGTCCCGGGAGCGGAAGTAGTTCGACGCGGTGCCGGTCGGCACGCCGGCCTCGGCGTCGACCGCGCGGTGGGTGAGCCCGCGCGCCCCGGTCGCCGCCAGCACCCGCAACCCCGCGTCGGCCAGCGTCGCCCGCCGTTCCACGTTCCTCGCCATGGAAACACCCTAGCGCAGACCACGACAGGTGTTGTAGTTTGCCAACCACGACAACAGTAGTGACCAAGGGAGACGATTTGCGCAAGCTCGTGTACTACGTCGCCAGCACCCTCGACGGCTTCATCGCCGCCCCCGACGGGTCGTACGACTTCCTCCCGTTGGCACCCGACGTGGCCGCACACCTGGTGGCCGAGTGGCCCCAGACGTTCCCCGGCTTCGCCCACGGCCCGCTCGGCATCGACCGGCCGCAGGGCCGGTTCGACGCGATGGTGATGGGCCGGGCCAGCTACGACCCGGCGCTGCGGGTCGGCGTCGCCAGCCCCTACCCGCACCTGAGGCAGTACGTCTTCTCCCGCACGCTGCCGGCGGAGGAGCACCCGGAGGTCGAGATCGTGGCCACCGACCCGGTCGAGTTCGTCCGCGACCTCAAACACCGGCCGGGCGCGGACATCTGGCTCTGCGGCGGCGGGCAGCTCGCCGGGCAACTCCTGCCCGAGGTCGACGAGCTGGTGGTCAAGCTGCACCCGGTCGTGGCCGGCACCGGCGTCCCGCTCGCCGCCCGGGGGTTCGACCCGGACCGGTTCGTCCTGACCGGCACCACCCCGTTCGGCAGCGGGCTGGTCCTGCTCCAGTACGCCCGGCCGG
The DNA here is from genome assembly GCF_044755745.1 of Micromonospora sp. NPDC092111. NCBI lineage: Bacteria > Bacillati > Actinomycetota > Actinomycetes > Micromonosporales > Micromonosporaceae > Micromonospora > Micromonospora sp. NPDC092111. The sequence continues at coordinate 49,210 of NZ_JBIVRQ010000003.1, read as the reverse complement.
TGACCGGCTGATCCGGTTGCCCGCCGGCCCCGCACCGCAGCCGGGCGGCGGGCGTTCGTCCGCGACCGCGAATCGGCGCCGACGGGCGAGGTGCCCGCGGGCCGGCTCAGGCGGGTGAGCGGACCTCGTGGGTGAGGAACGGCAGGACGGCGGCGGGCAGGGCCGGCGAGGCGACGATGTCGTAGTGGGTGAGGCCGGGCAGCACCGCGAGCCGGGACGCCGGCCGGTCGCTGCCGTCCCAGCCCGCGTCGCGGTGACCGCCGCCGCGCAGCCCGAAGAGTTCCGCCATGTGGGTGACCGGGATCGAGTCGGCGTCGGCGAAGACCAGCATGGTCGGTACGGCGAGGGCGGCCACCTCCGCCGACCAGTCGTACTCGCGACGCAGCAGGTCCCCGGTCTTGGCCCAGAGCGCCGGCCAGTCCTCGGGCCGGGGGGCGATCCGCTCGTAGAGCTGGTGCGGGGGCGTGCCGCGCATCTGCTCGCCTACCCGCTCGTCCTGGGTGGCCATCGCGGCCAGCACCTCCGGGTACCAGCCCTGCCGCTTGCCCGGGGTGGAGACCAGCACCAGCCGGTGGACCAGCTCCGGGTGCTGGATCGCGGTACGCAGCGCGACCCCGCCGCCGAGCGAGTAGCCCAGCACGTCCGCCTGGGGCAGGTCGAGGTGCCGCAGCAGCGCGGCGACGTCGTCGGCCATCGACTCGTAGCGCAGTGGACGGTCCACGTCGGCGGTCCGGCCGTGGCCCTGTAGGTCCACCGCGATCACCCGACGGCGCCCGGCCAGCGCGGGCAGGATCGGCGCGAACATCTCCACCGCGCCGTAGCCGCCGTGCAGCAGCACCAGCGGCGGCCCGTCGCCGTGCTCCTCGTACCAGAGCCGTAGCCCGTTGACGTCCGCGTAGCTCACCGGTGTCTCCCCTGCGTCGTGTCCCGTGGGTGTCGTACGTACAACGACGGGCGGGCCGATCTCTCATCGGTGACCGGTGACCGGGCGGAGGGTGGCGGCCGGGGCGGCCTGCCGGTGGTGGTGCAGGGTGGGCGCGGCAGGTTTCGAACCTGCGACCCCCCGCTTGTAAGGCGGGTGCTCTCCCACTGAGCTACGCGCCCGGAACGCCCGTGCGAGCGGGCCGGAGGCTGGCAAGCTTACCTGCCGGCCACCGGCCCGGTCGAACGGTGTGGCCCCGGTCAGGGTCAGGCGGCGACCACGTCGGCGAGGGCCTTGCGCCAGCCCTGCTGGTCGCGCGCCTCGCCCGGCATGTTCATCTCGGCGAACCGGACGACACCGGCCCGGTCGATGACGAACGTGCCCCGGTTGGCGATGCCGGCGACCTCGTTGAAGACGCCGTACGCCTGGGCGACCGCGCCGTGCGGCCAGAAGTCGGCCAGCAGCGGGAACTGGTAGCCCTCCTTCTCGGCCCAGATCTTGTGGGCGTAGACCGAGTCGACACTGACGGTGAGCACCTGGACGTCGTCGTTGACGTAGTCGTTGAGGTTGTCCCGCACCTCGCAGAGCTCGCCCTGGCAGATGCCGGTGAAGGCGAGCGGGTAGAAGACCAGCAGCACGGTGCGGCTGCCCCGGAAGTCCGAGAGCCGGACCTCCTGGTTGTTCTGGTCCTTGAGCACGAAGTCGGGCGCCTCGGCACCAACCTCGATCGGCATGCGAACTCCTTGGGTCGAGTCTGAGGTGGGTTCAGCCTGCCACACCCGGTGGGGGTGCCACCGGGTGTGGGATTGCTCCGCTACTTCCTGCCCTTCGACCCGCGACGCAGCACGAGCCGGGCGCCGCTCCAGTCCCGGCCGGCGTTGACGGTCGAGGTCTGCTGGAGGCCGGCGGTCTGGGCCGACTCGGCGACCTCGCTCGGCTCGACGTGTCCGTCACGCCCGGCCTTCGGGGTCAGCAGCCACACGACACCGGCGTCGGCCAGCGGGCCGAGGGCGTCGACGAGGAGTTCGAAGAGATCACCGTCGCCGTCCCGGTACCAGACCAGCACCGCGTCGACCACCTCGTCGGTGTCCTCGTCGACCAGCTCTCCACAGCGGTCGGTCAGGGCGTCCCGGAGATCCTGGTCGACGTCCTCGTCGTACCCCATCTCCATGACGACCATGCCCGGTTCGATCCCGAACCGGTCCGCCAGGCTGCGTACCCCGTCGGCGGCCTGACCAGCGGTCGCGCTCACTGTCGCGTGCCTCCTCATCTCATCCCTGCCCGGCGGCGTCGGGCGACGCCGTCAGGCAAAGTCCACACAGTTGCGGTCCCCCGCGCAAGTGGCGCACCGGGTGAACCGGAATTTACCGTGCCAGCAGCGTACGGGCACCCTGGGTAATGGCGTTCTCGGAGACCAGGACATGACGGGCCGCCGGACCTAATGGTACAAACGAGTCAACTCCTGCTACTCGCCGCGCCGCTCCCACATATCCGGCATCGACCAGCGCCGCGATGATCCCCTCGCCGACCCCGCCGGAACGTCGCGTCTCGTCCACGACCAGCACCCGGCCGGTCGCCGACGCCTCCCGGATGATGTCCGCCACCGGCAGCGGGGCCAGCCAGCGCAGGTCCACCACCCGGGTGCCGATCCCCTCGTCGGCGAGGGTCGCCGCCGCCCGCAGCGACATCCGCACTCCGTTACCGAAGGTGAGGATGGTGACGTCCTCGGCCGAGCCGACGCCGTACACCCGGGCCCGGCCGATCGGCACGTGGCCCGCCGCCCAGGCGCCCGGCTCGGCGTACGCCCCCAGCCACTCGTTGTCGCCCGGCTCGTAGAGGTCCCGGGTGTGGTAGAGCGCGATCGGCTCCAGGAAGACCGCGACCGTGCCGTCCACCGCCGCGGCGGCCAGGCAGGTCCGCAGCAGGGGCGCGGCGTCGTCCGGCCGCGCCGGCACCGCGACCACCAGGCCCGGCACGTCCCGCAGTACGGCCACCGAGTTGTCGTTGTGGAAGTGCCCGCCGAACCCCTCCTGGTACGCCAGTCCGGGCACCCGCACCACCATCGGGTTACGGAACGCCCCCTGGGAGAAGAACTGCATGGTGGCCGCCTCGCCCCGCAGTTGGTCCTCGGCGTTGTGCAGGTACGCCAGGTACTGGATCTCCGGCACCGGCAGCATCCCGGCCAGCCCGGCGCCCAGCCCCAGGCCCAGCACCGAGGTCTCGTCCAGCAGGGTGTCGAAGACCCGGGCCGCGCCGAACCGCTCCCGCAGCCCCTTGGTCACCCCGTACACCCCGCCCTTGGCGGCGACGTCCTCGCCGAAGACCGCCATGCCGGGGTGGGTGAGCATCCCGTCCGCGAGCGCCGCGTTGATGCTCTGCGCCAGGGTGAGCGGGCCGGCCAGCTCGGGCGGCTTGCCGCCGAACACCTCCGCCCGGACGCCCGCCGCCGGCCCGGCGGCGCGGGCCGCCGCCTGCGCCACCGCCGTGGACACCCGCAGCGGCCGGCGGGGCGCCAGCGGGGCCACCACGTCGGCCGGCGCCGTCAACTTCGGCTCGTCCAGGACCTCCTCGGCGGTCCGACGGACCTGCCAGCCACGCTCGTCGTACCGGGCCAGCAGCTCCTCCCCGGCGGCCACCCCGGCCTCGACGAGCAGCCGGGCGGTGGCCAGCACCGGATCGCGCGCCTCGTCGGCGGCGATCTCGGCGACGCTGCGGTACGCCGTCTCGGCGTCCGCTCCGGCGTGCCCCAGCAGCCGTACCGTGCGCAGGTGCAGCACGGCCGGGCGGCGGTGCCGGCGCACCCAGGCGGCGGCCTCGACGGCCACCCGGTGGGTGGCGACCGGGTCGGCGCCGTCGGCGGTGAAGTAACGCACCCCGGGCCGGCCCCGCAGCGCCCGTTCGACCCAGCCCTCCGGCGACCGGACGCTGATGCCGAGGCCGTTGTCCTCGCAGACGAAGAGCACCGGGATACGCAGGCCGGCGTGGTCGTACCAGCCGGCGGTGTTGAACGCGGCGGTGGCGCTGGCGTGGTTGACCGAGGCGTCGCCGAACGAGCAGACCACGATGGCGTCCCGGGGCCACGGCGAGCGGAGCGGGCCGTCGCCGTCGTCGTCGCGCCGGCCGGCGGCGTCGATCCGGCGCAGCCGCTCCACGGCCAGCCCCAACCCGACCGCCCGGGGCAGGTGCGAGGCGATGGTGGAGGTGGTCGGCACGACGGCCAGGTCGGCGCGGCCGAAGACCTTGTGCCGGCCCCCGGCGATCGGCTCCCGGGCCGAGGCGACCATCCCGCGCAGCACGTCCCGGGCCGCCGCCGCGTACGCGTCCTGCCGCACGTCGGCCGGCTCCGGCGGGACAACGGGCGGGACGGCACCCGTGACAGCCGGGCTGGCGGCGGACCCGGACCCGGACTCGGCTGCGGAGGCCGCGTTCTCGGCGGGCGGGCGGAGCGGCACCGGCTCGGTGGTCCCGTCGATTCCCACCTGGTACGCGACCGCGACGACCGGGGCGGGAGCCGCGGCCGGCGGCGCGTCGGGGCGCCCGGGGTCGGCCGTCGCGCCCACCGGCTCGGCACGCGGTTCGCCGGCGGCACCGCCGTCCGGATCGCCGCCCGTCGAGGACCCGGCGTCGTCCGGGTCCTCGGCCGTCGAGAAGCCGCCGTCGTCCGGATCCTCGGCCGTCGAGAAGCCGGGGTCGTCCGGGTCCTCGGCCGTCGCGGGGGTGCCGTCGGCCGGGTCGCCGTCGGCGGTCGCCCCGTCGGCCGGGGTGTCCCCGCCCGGGAACTCACCGGCGGCCTGCGCGGCGCGCAGGCAGTAGAAGGCCCCGGAGCGGTAGTGCAGCAGCGCGGGGTCGGTGGGCCGCAACGCGGCGGCGACCGCCGCGTTGGCCTCGTGCCCGGCCGAGCCGATGGTGTAGAAGCCCTCGTCGAAGCTGCGCAGCCAGCGGCCGGCCAGGTCGAGCTGGCGGCTGGTGATCTGGGCGTCGAAGAGGGCGAGTAGCTGACGCCCGGTCAACGCGGCCCCGGCACGTACCGGTCGCGCCGGGTCACGCCGCTGCTCGGGCTCGGGCAACGCGCCCAGGGTCTCCCGGAACCGGTCGTCGAGATCTTGCGGGGTGGTCACGCGATCAGCATTACCGACGGAGGCCAGCGTCGCACAGTCAGACACGGCCCCTCAGTCCTGCCCGCACCTTTCGGGACAGCCCCCGTCGGAGACCTTCCAGACCAACTCGCGCAGGGCGGACAACTCGTCGGTGGTCAGCCCCGCCAGCAACCGGGAAGCCGACATGACCTGGTGGACCCGGTCCCGCACCCGGCGACCCTCGGCGGTGACCAGCAGCGCCTTCTGCCGCCGGTCGGCCGGATCGACCCGGCGGACCACCAGCCCGGCCAGCTCCAGCTTGTCGACCAGGGCGGTCACGTTGGACCGGTCGCATCCCAACTGCTCGGCGAGGTCCCGGCCGGGCGACGGGCGGTCCGGGTCCAACTCGTGCAGCGCGCGGGCCGCCGCCGGGGTGAGCCCCAGCTCGGCCACCGCGACCTCCTGGTCGTGCCGGATCGCGTCGGCGACGTGCAGGAGCCGGCGCACCGTCTCGCCGGTCAACCCGGCACGGTCGCCCAGGCCCGGCCCGGCACCCTGCGTCATTCCCCGATCGTACGCATGGTCCACGTTGACCAGCTCCGCCGTCGGGTGCCTCACCGGACGCGTTCGTCCGGTCGCGGTGCGGCGGGAGATCGCCGCCGACGGGCGCTTCCGGCGGGCCGAACCTGACCGAACGCTTCGTCACCTGGGCGAGGGCCCGCGACTGACCATCCTCCCACCCGGACGAGGAGGGCCCCCGTACCGCTGGCGGCAACCAGGAGCACCGGGCCCTTCCCACCTGACCGGGTACCGACACCGGGCCGGGCGGGTCAGCCGGGCAGGAAGGAGAAGCGGACCTGGCGGGACGGGTTGTCGCCGTTGGGGTCGACCAGGCAGAACGACTGCCAGGTGCCGAGCTGGAGCCGCCCGCCGAGCACCGGCAGCGTCGCGTACGGCGGGACGAAGGCGGGCAGCACGTGGTCCCGCCCGTGGCCCGGCGACCCGTGCCGGTGCCGCCACCGGTCGTCGGCGGGGAGCAGGTCGTCGAGTGCCCGCAGCAGGTCGTCGTCGGAGCCGGCGCCGGTCTCGATGATCGCCAGGCCGGCGGTGGCGTGCGGCACGAAGACGTGCAGCAGGCCGTCGCCCTGCCCGGAGACGAACCGCTCGGCCTCGGCCGTGATGTCCAGGACGGTGGGGCGGGAGCCGGTCCGGACGGTGATCACCTCACTGCGCATACGGCGCATTCTGCCGCACCGGGTCAGCTACCGCCGCCGCTGTCACCACCACCGGAGCCGCTGTCACCGGGCCAGCCCCCACCGGAACCGTCGGACCCGACGTCACCGGTCGGCCCGGTGGCGGAGTAGCCGGCCGGTCATCAGCGCGCCGAGCAGCGCCAGCCACCACCGCATGGCAGGAGGGTAGGAGGGCCGCGCAAGGGACGTCGACCGGCGCAACAGGGCGCGAAGTTACTGGTGGGTACCTGTGTTGAGCGTCGCGTCGGGGGGACCTAGGCGTGACGACGGGTGCCACCAGGGGGCAGGATGGCGGCAGAGACCTATCCCACACACAACCGAGGGAACGCCTGTGGCTACGGAACGCAAGCGCCCGGTGATCACCGCTGGTCTGCCGAGCCAGCTTCCGGACATCGACCCTGAAGAGACCGGCGAATGGGTCGAGTCGCTCGACGGTGTCATCGACGAACGCGGGACCAAGCGCGCCCGCTACGTCATGCTGCGCCTGCTCGAGCGGGCCCGCGAGCGCCAGGTCGGGGTCCCGTCCCTGACCACCACCGACTACATCAACACCATCCCGCCGGAGCGCGAACCGTGGTTCCCGGGTGACGAGCACATCGAGCGGCGGATCCGGGCGTACGTCCGGTGGAACGCCGCCATGCTGGTGCACCGGGCGCAGCGCCCGGAGATCGGCGTCGGCGGGCACATCTCCACCTTCGCCAGCTCCGCCTCCCTCTACGAGGTGGGCTTCAACCACTTCTTCCGGGGCAAGAACCACCCGGGTGGCGGCGACCACATCTTCTACCAGGGCCACGCCTCCCCCGGCATGTACGCGCGGGCGTTCCTGGAGGGCCGGCTCAGCGAGGACCAGCTCGACGGGTTCCGCCAGGAGCTGTCCCACCCGGGCGGCGGGCTGCCGTCGTACCCGCACCCCCGGCTGATGCCGGACTTCTGGGAGTTCCCCACCGTCTCGATGGGGCTCGGCGGCCTGAACGCCATCTACCAGGCCCGGTTCAACCGCTACCTCCAGCACCGGGGCATCAAGGACACCTCCCAGCAGCACGTCTGGGCGTTCCTCGGCGACGGCGAGATGGACGAGCCGGAGACCCTGGGCGCGATCGGGGTGGCCGCCCGCGAGGAGCTGGACAACCTCACCTTCGTGATCAACTGCAACCTCCAGCGGCTGGACGGCCCGGTCCGGGGCAACGGCAAGGTCATGCAGGAGCTGGAGGCGTTCTTCCGGGGCGCCGGCTGGAACGTCATCAAGGTGGTCTGGGGCCGGGAGTGGGACCCGCTGCTCGCCGCGGACACCGACGGCGCGCTGGTCAACCTGATGAACACCACCCCCGACGGTGACTACCAGACCTACAAGGCGGAGTCCGGGGCGTACGTCCGGGAGCACTTCTTCGGCCGCGACCAGCGGACCCGCAAGATGGTCGATGACCTGTCCGACGACGAGATCTGGAACCTCAAGCGGGGCGGCCACGACTACCGCAAGCTCTACGCGGCCTACAAGGCGGCGAGCGAGCACACCGGGCAGCCGACGGTCATCCTGGCCAAGACCATCAAGGGTTGGACGCTCGGCTCGCACTTCGAGGCCCGCAACGCCACCCACCAGATGAAGAAGCTGACGCTGGACGACCTGAAGCTCTTCCGCGACCGGCTCTACCTGGACATCCCGGACAAAGTCCTGGAGGACAACCCCTACCTGCCGCCGTACATCTCGCCGGGTGAGTCCTCCGACGAGATGGCGTACCTCAAGGAGCGGCGTCAGCAGCTCGGCGGCTACCTGCCGTCCCGGCGGACCAGCTTCAAGTCGCTGGCCATCCCCGGCCCGGAGCGGTTCGCCGACGTCAAGCGCGGCTCGGGCAAGCAGAAGGTGGCCACCACGATGGCCTTCGTCCGCCTGCTCAAGGACATCATGAAGGACAAGGAGTTCGGCAAGCGCTGGGTGCCGATCATCCCGGACGAGGCGCGCACCTTCGGCCTGGACTCCATCTTCCCGACCGCCAAGATCTACTCGCCGCACGGCCAGCGGTACACCTCGGTCGACCGGGACCTGTTCCTGTCGTACAAGGAGTCGACCGCCGGGCAGATCCTGCACGAGGGGATCAACGAGGCCGGCTCGGTCGCCTCGTTCACCGCCGCCGGCACGTCGTACGCCACCCACGACGAGCCGATGATCCCGATGTACATCTTCTACTCGATGTTCGGGTTCCAGCGCACCGGCGACGGGTTCTGGGCGGCGGCCGACCAGATGGCCCGGGGCTTCGTGCTCGGCGCCACCGCCGGCCGGACCACGCTCAACGGCGAGGGGCTCCAGCACGAGGACGGCCACTCGATGCTGATCGCCGCCACCAACCCGGCGGTGGTCGCGTACGACCCGGCGTTCGCGTTCGAGATCGCGCACATCGTGGAGAACGGCCTGCACCGGATGTACGGCGCGGTGCAGGAGAACATCTTCTACTACCTGACCATCTACAACGAGCCGATCCACCAGCCGGCCGAGCCGGCCGGGGTGGACGTCGAGGGCCTGGTCAAGGGCATCTACCGGTACGCGGCGGCCCCGCAGGTCGACGGTCCGAAGGCGAACATCCTGGCCTCCGGCACCGGCATGCAGTGGGCGCTGAAGGCGCAGCAGTTGCTCGCCCAGGACTGGGGCGTGGCCGCCGACGTCTGGTCGGTCACCTCCTGGACGGAGCTGCGCCGCGACGCGGTGGAGTGCGAGGAGCACAACCTGCTCAACCCCGGCGCCGAGCAGCGGGTGCCGTACATCCAGCAGAAGCTGGCCGACGCCGACGGGCCGAAGGTCGCGGTCAGCGACTGGATGCGCGCGGTACCGGACCTGATCGCCCGCTGGGTACCCGGTGACTACACCTCGCTCGGCACCGACGGCTTCGGCATGTCGGACACCCGGCACGCGCTGCGCCGGCACTTCAACGTCGACGCCGAGTCGGTGACGGTCGCGGCGCTGCGGCAGCTCGCGCTGCGCGGCGCGGTGCCGGCCACCGTCCCGGCCGAGGCCGCCAAGAAGTACGCCATCGACGACGTCAACGCCGCCCCGGTCGGCGAGACCGGCGGCGACAGCTAGTCCCCGCGTACGACGAAGGGCCCGGTGCATTCCGCATTCCGCACCGGGCCCTTCGTCGCACCCCCCTCAGTAACGCCCCTCCCGGCCGCGCCTTCTCCGCCGCGTCCCTCCCCGCCACGCCCCGGCCCAACCACTCCGGAAGCGCAAGATCGCGCTCGATCCTGGATGTAGTGGCCTCGACGCGTCCGGATGCCACTACATCCAGGAAGCAGCACGATCTTGATGCGGGGCGCACGCGGGACGGCGGTGTCACCTACCCGGCCAGCCACCGGGCGGGCAGGAGAACGGGCCGGCGGTGGCCCGGCGTCCCTGGCGGGGAGCCGGGCCACCGCCGCGCGGGTGGCGCCGTGGGACGTGGCCCGGTCAGCCGACGGCGGCCAGATCGGTGAGCCGGGCCAGCGAGTCCTCCAGGTCGGCGCCGACCCGCCGCAGTCCGAGGCGCAGCAGGGCGCCCTTGACCGGACCGGCCGGCCAGCGGACCACGATGAGCCGGACGATCGTGCCGCCCTCCTCCTCGTCGGGAGTGAGCTGCACGTAGATCTCGGTGCGCGCCTCGGCCCGGGCGCCGGCCCCCTTGGCGCGTTCGCGCCAGCCGATCAGGTTGGGCTCCTGGTAGGCGATCACCTCGGCCTCGTGCGCCGCGCCGCGCCCGGCCTGGACCCGTTGTCGCCGCCCGAAGCCCTCCCCCGAGAGGACCTCGGCCGCCCGGACGCCCGCCAGCCAGGCCGGCAACTGCTCGGCCCGCTGTACGACGTCCCAGACGGCTTCCACCGGCGCCACCACGTGCGCACTGCGTTCCACGAGGATCATTTCTGTCTTCCCCCACTGAGGACATCCGCGATATTCCGCACTCTATGCGCTAAATCGGACTTACCAGGACGTGTTTGGTTAAGACACGCCGAAAAGCCTTGCGTCCGCATCGCTCCGCGCCTATGGCGCATCCGGACTCCGGGCCCTAGAGTCGCGAGCACGTTTCGCGTTCTGGGAGGCTGGATGACGACCGCGCCGATCCCCGGGTTCCCCGCCGGATTCCGTTGGGGGGTGTCCACCTCGGCGTACCAGATCGAGGGGGCTGCCGACGCCGACGGCCGGCGAGCGTCCATCTGGGACACCTTCGCCCACACCGCCGGCCGGATCGTCGACGGCAGCACCGGCGACGTGGCCTGCGACCACTACCACCGGCATCGCGAGGACGTCGCGCTGATGGCCGGCCTGGGGGTGTCGGCGTACCGGTTCTCGATCGCCTGGCCCCGGGTCCGGCCCGGCGGCACCGGCCCGGTCAACCCGGCCGGCCTGGACTTCTACGACCGGCTCGTCGACGACCTGCTGGCCGCCGGCATCGACCCGGTCGCCACCCTGTTCCACTGGGATCTGCCGCAGCCGCTGGAGGACGCCGGCGGCTGGCTGCACCGGGACACCGCCGGCCACTTCGCCGAGTACGCCGACCTGGTCGCCGCCCGGCTCGGCGACCGGGTGAAGCTCTGGATCACCCTCAACGAGCCGTTCATCCACCTGAGCCTGGGCCACGCCACCGGCCTGCACGCCCCCGGCCGGTTCCTGCTGCTCGACGCCCTCCCCGCCGCCCACCACCAACTGCTCGGGCACGGGCTGGCGGTCGCCGCGCTGCGCGCCCGCACCACCAGCCCGGTCGCCATCGCCAACAACTACTCGCCGGTGGTCGTCTCCGGTGACACCGACCCCGACCGGGCGGCCGGGGCGGCGTACGACGCGCTGCACAACCGGCTCTTCACCGACCCGCTGATGGGCCTGGGCTACCCGCCCGGTCTCGACCCGGGCGTGGTCCGCGACGGCGATCTGGCGGTGATCGCCGCACCCGTCGACGTGCTCGGGGTCAACTACTACAACCCAACCGGCGTACGCGCCCCCGCGGCGGGCTCCCCGCTGCCGTTCGAGCTGGTCCCGCTGGACGGGTACCCGCGTACCGCGTTCGACTGGCCGGTGGTGCCGGACGGGCTGCGCGACCTGCTCGTCGGGCTGCGGGACCGCTACCGCGACGCGCTGCCGCCGATCCAGGTCACCGAGAGCGGCTGCGCCTACCCCGACGTCCCGGACGCCGACGGTCGGGTGCACGACCCGGACCGGATCGGCTACCTCGACGGGCACCTGCGGGCGGTGCTCGCGGCGATCGACGCGGGCGTCGACGTGACCGGGTACTTCGTCTGGTCGCTGCTGGACAACTGGGAGTGGGCCGAGGGCTTCACCAAACGGTTCGGCCTGGTGCACGTCGACTTCGACACCCAGGTGCGCACCCCCAAGTCCTCGTACGCCTGGTACCGGGACCAGGTCGGCCGGGGATGACCACCGTCGGCCCGACGCCGGCCTCGCTGCCGGCGGCGCTCGCCGAACCGGCCGTGCCGGTCCGGCGGAGCTGGATCGCGCTGATCTTCGCGGCGAACCTCGGCGTCTGGATGGCCTTCTTCACCCCGATCCAGGTGCTGCTGCCGCAGCAGGTGGAGCGGATCGCCCCCGGCGACAAGGAGGCGATGCTGGCGGTCGTCACCGGGCTGGGCGCGCTCGCGGCGGTGCTGGCCAACCCGCTCGCCGGAGCCCTGTCGGACCGTACCTGCCTGCGGCTGGGCGGGCGGGAGTTCGGCCGCCGGCACGTCTGGACGGCCGGCGGGGCGGTGCTCGGCGCGCTGGCGCTGGTGCTGCTGGCCCGGCAGCAGACCATCGCCGGGGTGGCGCTGGGCTGGGTCGCCGCCCAGGTCTGCTTCAACGCGATGCTGGCCAGCCTCACCGCGGCGATCCCGGACCGGGTGCCGGTGGTCCAGCGCGGCGGCGTCTCCGGCTGGGTGGGCATCCCGCAGGCGCTCGGCCTGGTGGTCGGCGCGGTGCTGGTCACCGCCGTGGTCAGCGGCACGGTCGCCGGGTACACGGCGATGGCGCTGGCGGTGCTGCTGCTGTCGCTGCCGTTCGCGTTGCTCACCGCCGACGACCCGCTGCCCCGGGCGCACCGCGCCCCGCTGCGGCTGCGCGCGCTGGCCGCCTCGATGTGGATCGACCCGCGCCGGCACCCGGACTTCGCCTGGGCCTGGATCACCCGGTTCCTGGTCCAGATCGGCAACGCCCTGGGCACCCTCTACCTGCTGTACTTCCTCACCGACGCGGTGCGCCACCCCGACCCGGAGGGCGGGCTGCTGGTGCTGATCCTGCTCTACACCCTCGGGATGATGCTCACCGCCGTGGTCGCCGGCGTGCTGTCCGACCGGTCCGGAAGGCGCAAGGTCTACGTGATCGTCTCCGGGGTCGTCATGGCGGTGGCCGCGCTGCTGTTGGCGGTGGCGCCGGTCTGGTCCACGGCGCTGGTCGCCGCCGTGCTGCTCGGCGCCGGGTACGGCGTCTACCTGTCGGTCGACGCGGCGCTGATCACCGAGGTGCTGCCGCGCGCCACCGACCGGGCCAAGGACCTCGGCGTGATCAACATCGCCAACTCGGCGCCGCAGGTGCTCGGCCCGGCGCTGTCCGCCCCGATCGTGGTGCACCTGGGCGGCTACCCGACGCTCTACGCGGTGACCGCGGCGGTCACCCTGCTCGGCAGCGCCCTGGTCCTCAAGATCCGCGCGGTCCGCTGACGGGACGGTTCGCCCGCCGGCCGGGTCCGGGAGACGCGCGCGGTCCGCCGGGGCCGGACCTCCGCATCCGGCCCCCTGGCGAATCTCGGTCGCGGCCGGCCGTAGGCTGGAGGGCGTGACGGTACGTGTGCGCTTCGCCCCCTCCCCGACCGGTATGTTCCACGTCGGCGGCGCCCGCTCGGCGCTGCAGAACTGGATCTACGCCAAGCAGCAGGGCGGGGTGTTCGTGCTGCGCGTCGAGGACACCGACGCGGCCCGCAACAAGCCCGAGTGGACCGAGGGCATCCTGTCCGCGCTGGACTGGATCGGCATCGCCCGGGGCAGCTACGAGGGTCCGCACTTCCAGTCGTCGTACGCCGGGGAGCACCGCGCCGCCGCCCAGCGGCTGTTCGACGCCGGCCGCGCCTACTACTGCGACTGCACCCGGGAGACGGTGCAGGCCCGCACCGGCTCGCAGTACCAGGGCTACGACGGCTTCTGCCGCGACCGGGGTCTCGGCCCGGGCGAGGGGCGGGCGCTGCGCTTCCGCACCCCGGACGAGGGCACGACCGTGGTGGTCGACCTGATCCGCGGCGAGCCGACCTTCGAGAACAAGCTCATCGAGGACTTCGTCATCGCCCGGGGCGACGGCTCCCCGGTCTTCCTGCTGGCCAACGTCGTGGACGACATGACCATGGGGATCACCCACGTGATCCGGGCCGAGGAGCACCTGCCCAACACCCCGAAGCAGCAGTTGCTCTGGGACGCCCTCGGGGTCAAGCCGCCGGTCTGGGCGCACGTGCCGGTCGTGGTCAACGAGAAGCGGCAGAAGCTCTCCAAGCGCCGCGACAAGGTCGCCCTGGAGGCGTACCGGGACGAGGGCTACCTCGCCGACGCGATGCGCAACTACCTGATGCTGCTCGGCTGGGCGCCCTCGGGCGACCGGGAGATCGTGCCCTGGTCGGTGATCGAGGAGGAGTTCCGGCTGGAGGAGGTGAACCCGTCCCCCGCCTTCTTCGACGAGAAGAAGCTGCGCGCGTTCAACGGCGAGTACATCCGCGCCCTGCCGGTCGACGAGTTCGTCGCGGCCTGCCAGCCGTGGCTCACCGGCACCGACACCATCGCCCCGCCGCCGTGGCAGCCCGAGGAGTTCGACGCCGACGCGTTCGCCGCGGTCGCCCCGCTGGCGCAGACCCGGATCGCGGTGCTCAGCGAGATCGTGCCGAACGTGGACTTCCTCTTCCTCGCCGACCCGCTGACCGACGAGGCGGCCTGGGCCAAGGCGATGAAGGAGGGCGCGGCCGAGCTGCTGGACGCGGCGATCGCCGGCTACGAGGCGCTGGGGTCCTGGGACGCCGACTCGCTGAAGTCGACGCTGGAGGCGGTCGGCGCGGAGCGTGGCCTGAAGCTGGGCAAGGCGCAGGCGCCGGTCCGGGTCGCGGTCACCGGCCGCACCGTCGGGCTGCCGCTGTTCGAGTCGTTGGAGGTGCTCGGCCGGGAGCGCACCCTGGCCCGGCTGCGCGCCGCCCGCGTCCGGCTGGTCTGATCGGCGTACCGAAGGGCCCGCCGGTGACCGGCGGGCCCTTCGGCGTACCCGGTCAGGAGCGGGCGGCGCGGCGGCGCAGGAACAGGCCGGCGGCGAGCGCGGCGAGCAGCGCCAGGCCGCCCGCCGCCCAGAGCCAGCCCGCGCCGCCCGAGTCCTGCCCGGCGGCGGCCGGGGCCGGCGCGGCCGACGACGGCCCGGTGCTGACGGGCGCGACGGAGGGGCTGGCCGGCGCGGTGCTGGCCGGCGCGGTGGCCGACGGTGACGGCGACTCGGCGGGGGTGCCGGTGGTGAGGGTGAACCGCACCTCCCCCTTCACCGGGTGACCGTCGCTGGAGGCGATCTGGTACCCGACGATGTAGAGGCCGGCGGCCCCCGGCGAGAACGGCACGTTGACCCGGCTGCCGGTGAACGCCGGTGCGCCACCCGCGGCGGGCACGTTGTCCGGTCCGACCACTGTGATCTTCGTCGTACGCGGGTCTGGTTTGGCGAGGAAACGCAGCTCGATCCGGGCCGGCGCGGCGGCGATCCGGGCTCCGTCGGCCGGATTGCTGCCGGTCAGCGAGTTGTGCGCGAACGCCGGCGTCGCCGGCAGCAACGACACACCGAGCGCCACGCCGACAAGCGCTGGCGCCGTCCGCGCCACCCGTGGGACCCTGCCCCCCATGAACCCCTCCGCAAAGGTACGATCCGCCCGCTGATACACGGCTGCATATTAGTCGGGCCGGGGTCGCAGATAGTTCCACATACTGTTCCCAGAGCTGCAACCAAGCGGCGCTCAGTGGAGTCTCTTAGGTGAGGTCCGGTTCCCGCCGGCACGGTCACCGACGTCGACCGACCCGCGCGTACCTGCAGCACAGCCATCCATCGAACGGGGCGAGGAGGCGGCGATGGTCGGAAGGGTGAGGCGACTGCTCGGAACGGTCGCCATGGGTGTGGCGGTGGTGGTGCTGAGCACCGGCCCGGCGGCACCGGCGGCTGCGGCGCACCGGGCCGCGCCGAAGACGCCACCGGCCGGGGTGGACATCACCGGGGTCGGGCTCACCGAGCCACTGCGGCTGCGCGCGGACACCAGCCCCACCCACGTGGTCGCGGTCATCGACCAGGTGAGCTGGTTCGGCCGCACCGGCCAGACCAAGGGACCGACGCCCGCCGACCTCGGTCCGAAGTACACCGTCGTGGTGCTCGCCGGGGACGTGCCCAAGCAGACGTACGACCTCTACCCGCTGGCCAAGGGCGGCCCCCGGGCCTACCGTCCGGCGAAGCAGCCCGACTCCCGTAAGACCAACGCCGGTTGGTTCCTCGGCCGGCTCAACATGTCCGAGACGCTGCGCACCGCCGGGGTGCCGCTGGAGCGGCAGTTCGACACGGTCAGCGGCGGGGTCGGCGGCGGCGAGCGGGTGATCCCGGAGGAGGCCCTCAACCCGGCCCGGGACATCGACGACGCCATCGGCGAGCTTCAACGACTGCTGCTGCTCAACGTCGGCGTGATGCTGGTGATCACCTTCGGGCTGGCGGGCATCGCGCTGCTGATCCGCCGCCGCACCCGCTGAGGCTCAGACCTCCAGCACCACCTTGCCGCGTACCTGCCCGGCCTCGACCAGGCGCTGGGCGTCCGCGGCCCGCGCCAACGGGAACACCTGGGCGACGTGCACGGTGAGCCGGCCGGCGTCGACCAGCCCGGCCAGCACCCTCAGGTCCACCGTGGACGGTTTCCCGAAGACGAAGCTGCCGCCGAGCCGGCTGACGTGCTCCGGGTCGACGGTGGAGAGCAGTCGGGCCGGTCGGGACAGCAGCGCCGCCGAGACGTCCAGCGTCTCCCCGCCGTACAGGTCGAGCGCCACGTCCACCCCGTCGGGCGCGACCGCCCGGACCCGGTCGGCCAGGCCGGTGCCGTCACTGACCGGCTCGGCACCCAGCGAGCGGACGAAGTCGTGGTGGGCCTCGCTCGCCGTGCCGATCACCCGGTCCGCGCCGAGCGCCCGGGCCAACTGCACCGCCAGGTGCCCCACCCCGCCCGAGGCGCCGTGCACCAGCACGGTGTCCCCCGCGCCGGTGCGGGCGAGTTGCAGCGCCTGGTACGCGGTCAGCCCGGCCAGTGGCAGGCCGGCCGCCTCCGTCCAGGACGCCTGCGAGGGCTTGTCGGCCAGGCAGCGCTCCGGGGCCGGGACCAGCTCCGCGTAGGTGCCGTACTGGAGGTCGTCGCGGCGGACGTACCCGACGACCTCGTCGCCGACGGCGAACCCGGCCACCGCCGGGCCGACCGCCGCCACCACGCCCGCCGCGTCCCAGCCCGGCACCAGCGGGAAGTGGCTCGGGAACGCCCCGGCCAGGTGGCCCTCGCGGACCTTCCCGTCGACCGGGTTCACCCCGGCGGCGCGTACCCGCACCAGCACCGTGTCCGGCCCCATCGGTGGATCGGGCAGCTCCCGCAGGGCCAGCCGGTCGGCCGGACCCCACGCGTCGATCGTGATCGCCTTCACGCCGCCCACGCTAACGGCCGGCGGGCCGTCAGGCGGTCAGCACCAGCGGTGTGGCGGCCGTTCCCGGCGCTGCGGGCGCCGGTTGGGGCGGACCGGGCCGTGCCGGTGGGCGCCGGCCCAGCCGGCCAGGTCGCTACGGCAGGCCCGGGGCGGCAGGCCGGGCTCCCCCGCCCCGACGGGCTCCACCCCCGGCCGGGACGCCGAACCGTCGGCCGGCTCGACACCCCGCTGGCGGGGCACCCCCAGCTCGTCGTCGGCCCACTCGGACGCCCGGCAGACCTGCTCCGCCGGCAGCCGGCGGTGCGGTCGCGCCGGCCCCGGCTGGTCGTGGTGGCCCGGCCGGCAGGGCTCGCCCTGGGCGCAGCCGTGGTCGGCCTCCCCGTGCGCCATCCCGGTCTCCTCACGCTCGCGTCGCGCGCCGGACAGCACCCCGGCGGCAGTGCCACCGTACTGTCCGGCACCGACACGTCGTACAGCGCGTACCCCGATGTCAGGACTTCGGCCGGCGCGGGAAGATCGTCTCCCGGACCGGGAACGCGAGCGGCCAGATCAGCAGCCATCCGGTGGCTCGCGCATCCCGTGCCACAGCTCCGCGTCGCCGGACCTGGCGGTGCCGGCCGGGGCCGCCGGTGCGGGCGGCGCGCCGCCCGCTGAGCCGGCACCGGCCGCGTCGACCGGAGCCGGCGTGGAGGGCCTGGTCAGCACGTGTCAGGCTGGAGCGGTGAGCGAACCGGGCGGGACGGAACTGTCGGCCACCCTGCGCCGGATCGAACGGGCGGCGGGGGCGCTGGCGACGGCCAGCGTGGCCCGGATGGACGAGACCCTGCCCTGGTTCCGGGAACTGCCGGCCGACCAGCGTGCCTGGGTGATGCTGGTGGCGCAGGCCGGCGCGCGGTCCCTGGTGCAGTGGCTGCGCTCCGGCGGCGGGAGCGCGGACAGCACCCAGGAGGTGTCGGACGAGGTCTTCGCCACCGCGCCGCTGGCGCTGGCCCGGTCGATCAGCCTCCAGCAGACGGTGGCGTTGATCAAGGTGACCATCGAGGTGGTCGAGGAGCAGGTGTCGCACCTGGCCGTGCCGGGCGAGGAGCAGCAGTTGCGCGAGGCGGTGCTGCGCTTCTCCCGGGAGATCGCCTTCGCCGCCGCGCGGGTGTACGCCCGGGCCGCCGAGTCACGCGGCTCCTGGGACTCCCGGCTCCAGGCGTTGCTGGTGGACGCGCTGCTGCGCGGCGACTCGCCCGACGTGCTGGCCAGCCGTGCCGCCGCGCTGGGCTGGGCGGACGCGCCGCCGGTGGCGGTGGCGGTGGGCCGCTCCCCCGGCGGCGAGGTGACCGTGGTGCTGCACGCCGTCTACCGGCAGGCCCGCCGGATCGGGGTGGAGGTGATCGGCGGCGTGCACGGCGACCGGCTGGTCATCGTGCTCGGCGGCGCGGCCGACCCGGTCGCCGCCACCGAGAAGCTGCTCCCCGCGTTCGGCGAGGGGCCGGTGGTGGTCGGGCCGGCCGTACCCAGTCTGGACGAGGCGACGGAGTCGGCCCGGGCGGCGCTGGCCGGTTTTCGCGCGGCACCGGCCTGGCCGACCGCGCCCCGGCCGGTGCCGGCGGCCGACCTGCTGCCCGAGCGGGCCCTCGCCGGGGACACCGAGGCCCGCCGCCGACTGCGCCACGACGTGTACGCCACGCTGGTCCGCGCGGGCGGGGAACTGCTGGAGACGCTGGACGCCTTCTTCGCCGCCGGTGGGACGCTGGAGAGCGCGGCCCGGGCGCTCTTCGTCCACCCGAACACGGTGCGTTACCGGCTGCGCCGGATCGCCGAGGTGACCGGCTTCTCGCCGCTGACTCCCCGGGACGCCTTCGCGCTCCAGGTGGCGCTGACGGTGGGTCGGCTCGACCCGGTGGTCCCGGCGGGCGCACCGGTGCCGACTCAGACAATGACCGCATCCGCCCGGAAAACGCCGCATACAGGCGATGATAACCGCCGATCTTTGTAGGGTTCCTCCAAAGGTTCTAGTGCGGTTTGGTGTCAGCCCGCACAGCGCTACCCCGGGGTATCGGGGAGAGTCATAGGCGTGCTCGCCGTACTCTCGCCCGGCCAGGGTTCCCAGAAACCCGGCTTCCTGACCCCGTGGCTCGACCTTACCGGCGCCGAGTCGCGGCTGCGCTGGTGGTCCGCGCTCGCCGGGGTCGACCTGGTGCACCTGGGCACGACGGCGGACGCCGACGAGATCCGGGACACCGCCCGCACCCAGCCACTGCTGGTCGCCGCCGCCCTCCTCGCCGCCGAGCAGCTACCCATGTACGACGTGAGCCTGGTCGCCGGGCACAGCGTCGGCGAGCTGGGCGCCGCGGCGCTGGCCGGGGCGCTGCCCGCCGAGGCGGCGATCACCCTCGCCGGGGTACGCGGCCGGGAGATGGCCGCCGCCTGCGCGCTGGAGCCGACCGGGATGGCCGCCGTGCTCGGCGGCGACCCGGACGAGGTGCTGGCCGCCCTGGACACCCACGGCCTGCACCCGGCCAACCGCAACGGCGCCGGCCAGGTCGTCGCCGCCGGCGCGCTCGACGCGCTGGACAAGCTCGCCGCCGAGCCGCCGGCGAAGGCCCGGATCATCCGGCTCCAGGTGGCCGGGGCGTTCCACACCCCGTACATGGCGCCCGCCGAGGCGGCGCTGGCCCGGGTCGCCGCCGGGATCACCCCGGCCGACCCGGCCCGGATCCTGCTGTCCAACCTGGACGGCAGCGCGGTAAGCCACGGCCGGGAGCTGGTCCAGCGGCTGGTCCGGCAGGTCACCGCCCCGGTGCGCTGGGACCTGTGCATGCGTACGCTGGCCGACCTCGGGGTCACCGGCGTCATCGAACTACCCCCGGCGGGCACCCTCGCCGGGCTGGTCAAGCGGGAACTCAAGGGCACCGGCGCACCGGAGATCGTCACCCTGAACACCCCCGACGACCTGCCCGCCGCCCGGGCCCTGATCGCCCGGCACAGCGGCCTGCGCGGCCACGAGCCGGTGATCCAGTTCCGGGTGGTGGTCTCCCCCGCCGCCGGCACCTTCGCCCCGCTCGCCGACCTCGACGAGGGCGCGGACCTCCGTACCGGCCAGGTCATCGGCCACGTCACCACCCGCCAGGGTCCGGTCGAGGTGACCGCCCACGACAGCGGCCTGCTCACCGAGTGGCTGGCCCACCACGACGACCCGGTCGCGCCGGGCCAACCCCTCGCCCGCATCGGAGGCCACGCATGACCGGCAGTCGGATCGTCTCCCTCGGCCACTACCAGCCTTCCCGGGTGGTGACGAACGACGACCTCGCCCAGTTCGTCGACACCAACGACGAGTGGATCCGGGACCGGGTCGGCATCGTCTCCCGGCGGATCGCCGACGGTGAGACGGTGGCCGACATGGCCACCGCCGCGGCCGGCAAGGCGCTGGCCAACTCCGGCCTCAGCGCCGCCGACATCGACCTGGTCGTGGTCGCCACCTGCACCTCGGTCGACCGCAGCCCGAACGTGGCCTGCCGGGTCGCCGCCAAGCTGGGCATCACCGCCCCGGGCGCGTTCGACCTGAACACCGCCTGCTCCGGCTTCGCGTACGCGCTGGGCACGGTGGACCACGCGATCCGGGC
The DNA here is from genome assembly GCF_044755745.1 of Micromonospora sp. NPDC092111. Classification (NCBI taxonomy): domain Bacteria; kingdom Bacillati; phylum Actinomycetota; class Actinomycetes; order Micromonosporales; family Micromonosporaceae; genus Micromonospora; species Micromonospora sp. NPDC092111. The sequence continues at coordinate 28,677 of NZ_JBIVRQ010000003.1, read as the reverse complement.
CGGTGCGGCGCGCAACGCCATCGTCATCGGCGCGGAGAAGCTCTCCGACTTCATCGACTGGACCGACCGCTCGACCTGCATCATCTTCGCCGACGGCGCGGGCGCGGCGGTGGTCACCGCCACCGCCGACGACGAGCCGACCGGGATCGGGCCGGTGGTCTGGGGCTCGGCCCCGGAGAAGAGCGACGCGGTCCGGATCGAGGGCTGGCGCCCGTACGTCGCGCAGGAGGGGCAGGCGGTGTTCCGCTGGGCCACCACCGCGCTCGCGCCGCTGGCCCTACATGCCTGCGAGAAGGCCGGGGTGGACCCGTCGGAGCTGGCCGCGTTCGTGCCGCACCAGGCCAACGCCCGGATCATCGACGGCATCGCGAAGCGGCTGAACATCCCGCAGGCGATCATCGCCAAGGACATCGTCGAGTCCGGCAACACCTCGGCGGCGAGCGTCCCGCTGGCCCTGTCCAAGCTGGTCGAGCGGCGGGAGGTGCCCTCGGGCGCCCCGGTGCTGCTGTTCGGCTTCGGCGGCGGCCTGACCTACGCCGGTCAGGTCGTCCGCTGCCCCTGAAGAGACCCCCTCGGACGCGCACGCGCCGAGGTGTGACGGCCGGCGTCGCCGACCGTCGAGCATCCCCCGATGAGAGGAACCAACCGCAATGACCCGTGACGAGATCACCGCCGGCCTCGCCGAGATCCTCGAAGAGGTTGCCGGGGTGAACCCGGACGAGGTGGCCGAGGGGAAGTCCTTCACCGACGACCTCGACGTCGACTCGCTCTCCATGGTGGAGGTCGTGGTCGCCGCCGAGGAGAAGTTCGGCGTCAAGATCCCGGACAACGAGGTGCAGAACCTGAAGACCGTCGGGGACGCCGTCAGCTTCATCGAGGCGCAGTCCTGATATGAGTCGCATCGACGTCGTCGTCACCGGGCTCGGCGCGACCACCCCGCTGGGCGGGGACGTCGCGTCGACCTGGGACGCCATGCTCGCCGGCCGCTCCGGGGTGGGTCCGCTCACCGAGGAGTGGGCCGGCCAGCTCCCGGTCCGGATCGCCGCCCGGCTGGCGGTCGAGCCGTCCGAGGTGCTGGACCGGGTGAAGCTGCGCCGGTTGGACCGCTCCGAGGCGATCGCGCTGGTCGCGGCGCAGCAGGCCTGGGCGGACGCCGGCCTGGCCGACTCCGGGTTGGACCGGGAGCGGCTGGGGGTCAGCGTCGGCTCCGGCATCGGTGGCGCGCTGACCCTGCTCGCCCAGGACGACATCCTTGAGGCGTCCGGGCCGCGCCGGGTCTCCCCGCACACCATCCCGATGCTGATGCCGAACGGCCCCGCCGCCTGGGTGGGGCTGGAGCTGGCCGCCCAGGCCGGGGTGCACTCGGTGGCGAGCGCCTGCGCGACCGGCGCGGAGGCGATCGCGCTCGGCCTGGACATGATCCGCGCCGGCCGGGCCGACGTGGTGGTGGCCGGCGGCACCGAGGCGGTCATCCACCCGCTGCCGATCGCCGGTTTCAGCTCCATGCGGGCCATGTCGACCCGCAACGACGAACCGGAGCGGGCGTCCCGCCCGTGGGACAAGAGCCGGGACGGGTTCGTCCTCGGCGAGGGCGCCGGCATCCTGGTGCTGGAGCGGGCCGACCACGCCGCCGCCCGGGGGGCCCGGGTCTACGCGCGGCTCGCCGGAGCCGGCCTCACCTCCGACGGCTACGACATCGTCCAGCCGCACCCGGAGGGGGCGGGCGCGATCCGGGCCATCGCCAAGGCGATCACCGACGCCGACGTGGCGAAGTCCGACATCGTGCACGTCAACGCGCACGCCACCTCGACGCCGGTCGGCGACCTCGCCGAGATCAAGGCGCTGCACCGGGCACTCGGTGACCACCCGGTGCTGACCGCCACCAAGTCGATGTCCGGGCACCTGCTCGGCGCGGCCGGCGCGCTGGAGTCGATCGCCACCATCCTGTCCATCCGGGACAGCATCGTGCCGCCGACGATCAACCTGGACGACCCGGACGACGGTCTCGACCTGGAGGTGGCGGCCAACAAGGTGCGGCATCTGGACATCCCCGCCGCGCTGAACAACTCGTTCGGCTTCGGCGGGCACAACGTGGCTCTCGTCTTCACCCGGGTCTGAGACCACCGCCTTGGAGGCAGCAGTGACCACGAGCGCCGTCAGCACGGGCGGCACGGCAGCCGACCACCGCGATCCCGAGGTGCGGCTCCGGGCCCTGTTCGACGCCGGCTCGCTGCGCCTGCTGGCCGCGCGGGACACCTCCGGCGTGCTCTGGGCGCGCGGTGAGATCGACGGTACGCCGGCGATCGCGTACGCCACCGACGCCACGAGGATGGGCGGCGCGATGGGCACCGACGGGTGCCGGCACATCGTCGACGCCATCGACACCGCGGTGCGGGAGCGGGTGCCGGTGCTCGGCCTCTGGCACTCCGGTGGGGCCCGGCTGGCCGAGGGCGTGGTGGCCCTGGACGCCGTCGGCCAGGTCTTCGCCGCGATGGTGCGCGCCTCCGGGCGGGTGCCGCAGATCTCGGTGGTGCTCGGCCCGGCGGCCGGTGGCGCGGCGTACGGTCCGGCGCTGACCGACATCGTGGTGATGAGCGGGGCCGGCCGGATCTTCGTGACCGGGCCGGAGGTGGTCCGCAGCGTCACCGGTGAGCAGGTCGACATGGAGCGCCTCGGCGGCCCCGAGCCGCACGGCCGGCGCTCCGGTGTGGTCCACGTGACCTGCGCCGACGACGACACGGCGATGACCGAGGCGCGTCGGCTCGCCGCGCTGCTCGGCCGGCAGGGCCGGCTCAGCCCCGACGACGTGCTGACCGGCGCGGACGACGGGCACGACCTGGCCGCGAAGATGCCGGCCGAGACCAACCGGGCGTACGACGTGAAGCCGGTGGTCAAGGCGCTGCTCGACGCACCGGGCGTGGAGTTGCACGCCAAGTGGGCGCCGAACGTGGTCACCACGCTGGGCCGGTTCGCCGGTCGGACGGTCGGCGTGATCGCCAACAACCCGCTGCGGCTCGGCGGCTGCCTGGACGCGTCCAGCGCCGAGAAGGCGGCCCGCTTCGTGCGGATGTGCGACTCGCTGGGGGTGCCGCTGATCGTGCTGGTCGACGTCCCCGGCTACCTGCCCGGCCTGGGCCAGGAGTGGGACGGCGTGGTCCGGCGCGGGGCGAAACTGCTGCACGCCTTCGCCGAGGCGGTGGTGCCCCGGGTGACCCTGGTGACCCGCAAGGCGTACGGCGGCGCGTACATCGCGATGAACTCCCGTTCGCTCGGCGCGACGGCCGTGTTCGCCTGGCCGAACGCGGAGGTCGCGGTGATGGGCGCCAGCGCGGCGGTCAACATCCTGTACCGCAAGAAGCTCGCCGCCGCCCCGGCCGACGAGCGTGAGGCGCTGCGGGCCCGGCTGATCGAGGAGCAGATCCAGGTGGCCGGCGGGGTGAACCCGGGCGCTGGAGATCGGCGTGGTGGACGACGTGATCAAGCCGGAGGAGACCCGCCACCGGATCGCCGAGGCCCTCGCCGGTGCCCCGGCCGCCCGGGGCGCGCACGGCAACATCCCGCTCTGACCGGGGCCGGTTGCGGCCGGCACACGCCGCCGTGACGCCGAACGGCCGACGCCGCCGTCACACCGGCCGGCACACGCCGCCGTAACGCCGACGCTGCCGTGACGCCGAACGCCGACGCCGCCGTGACGGCGAACGACCGACGCCGCCGAACCGCTCGGGCCTCGGCCGTGCCGCCCAGCACGGTCGGGCGGGAGCCGGTCCGGCACCAGCCGTGCCTATCGGCGCATTGGAAGGTGTCGACCTGGGCCGCATCGACGAGTTGGCCGAGGTCAGGGTCCGTGCCTTCGGGTACGGGCCCTGACTGTGCCTCAGCCCCGGTTGCGGGGGTGTTGCCGGGCGGTGCGTTCGTTACCCCGCCGGTAGTTGCCGGTCCAGCGGGCCATCACCAACTGCGGGTCGTCGTCGACCTCGGCGAGGAACTCGGCCGCCCGCTCACCGCGCAGCGTCCCCGCCGGCCGCCCGTGATGGCTGATCACCACCGATCCGTCGCCCCGCTCGACGTACCCGAACCCCCGCGCCTCTCCCATCCCAGCACCCTCCCACCACCCCACCACCCCCGCACCCAATTTTCTCCGACCCCAAAGGCGGTCTTGGAAGGGATCGACCCCTGGAGGGGCCGAATGCCTCCAAGATCTCCGGAGACAGTCCTGGGTTGGCCGGAGACAGCCTCGGTTGGCCGGTGCGGTGCCGCTGACCCGGGATCATCCCTCGGGGCGGGTATGACCCCCGATGGGTAAGGAACACCCGCGAGCAGCGTCCGCGACACACGCCCCGAGCAGCACCCAGCGACAGACGCCCGCGAGCCGCACCGCGACGCACGCCCGCGAGCAGCGCTTATGGTCCGCGCTGGCTTGCGGCGGCCGTCGCACCGACGGCGGGAATTCCAGCGGGAACGGCATCCGCACGCCCTGTCGCGGAGCGGGCGCCCGGGCCGACGGCATGTGTCGGCGCGGGCGCGACGCCCGGTCAGCGGGCCGCCGGGACCGCCTCGCGGGCCAGGGTGACCGCGCCGAGCAGTGCCGCGTCGTCGGCGAACCGGGACAGCACCACGTCGGGCCGGTGCGGCAGCACCTCGGTCAGCCGGTCGACGAGCAGCCCCCGGATCAGCGTGCTGCCGGCCACCCCGCCGACCAGCACCACCCGCTGCGGGTCGAGCAACAGGCAGCAGGTGACCAGGTGGCGGGCCAGCTCGTCGACCCGGACGGTGAGCGCGTCCCGGGCCGCCCCGGGCCGCTCGGCGGCGGCGGCCAGCCCGGCCGCGCCACCGGCCACCCCCAGCTCGTCGGCGAGCCGGTCCAGCGCCCGACCGGAGAAGTCCAGCTCCAGCATGGTGCCCGGCCAGGGGCCGCCGGTCACCGCGTACCCGATCTCGCCGGCCGCGCCCCGGTGACCAGCGAGGACCGTGCCGCCCACCGTGACGGCCGCCGCCACGCCGGTGCCGATCCCGACGACCAGGCCGGGGTCGGCGTCCCGCAGCGCACCGAGCCGCAGCTCGGCCAGGGCGGCGGCGTTCAGGTCGTTGTCCACCGCCACCCGGGCCACGCCGAGGGAGTCGCGGACCGCGTCGGCCAGTCGCAGCCGCTCCCAGCCGGGCACGTTGGGGGCCAGGTCGATGCCGTCCGGGCGGACCACGCCGGGCGAGGCCACCCCGGCCGCCACCACCGGCCCGCCCACCTCGGCGACCAGCTCCCCGGCCAGCTCCAGGGCACGGTCCAGCGCCTGCGGGGCACCGCGCTCGGCGTGGGTGGGAACCCGCCGGTGGGCCAGCAGCCGACCCTGACCGTCGGCCACCCCGACGGCCATCTTGGTCCCGCCGAAGTCGATGCCGAGCAACAGTTCCTCGGTGCGGATACCGGGATCGGCCCCCCGCCCGGCCAGCCGCACGCTCACCGGCCGGCCACCTCGGCGGCGACCGTGTCCAGCGCCTCGTCGGCGCGGGCGAGCCGGTCGCGGACGGCGGTACGGCGGTCGGCGACGCCGGCGAAGGCGACGCGCAGCGTACCCACCTGGGCGCGGACGGCGGCGGCACCCGGGCCGTCCACCTGCACCCGGTCGAGCACCAGGTCGGGGTGGACGGCGGCGGCGATCAGGTCGGCGACGGCGTCGTCGGTCAGCCGACCGGTCAACCCCTCGGCGGCGGCACGGACGCCGTCGGCGGTCCAGGTGTCCGGCGCGCCGGCCCGGACCAGCCGGCCGACCACCGAGTGGGCGGCCCGGAACGGCACCCCGTGCCGGGTCAGCGCGTCGGCCGCCGCGGTGGTGGTGGCACCGGAGGCGACGATCTCCTCCCGGCTGGGCGGGTTCAGCGGCTCCAGTTCGGCGAGGAAGCCACCGACCAGGGCGAAGAACCGTGCCGCCCGGTCGTTGCTGTCCCAGAGCCGGACCTGCACGTCGGTGGTGGCGTTGTTGGAGTCCTCCCACCAGGCGGCCCCGACGTTGTTGAGCACCGAGGCGGCGTCGGCGGCGGTCGCGCCGGCCATCGACACCAGGTGTTCCAGCACCACCGGGTTGCGCTTCTGCGGCATGATGCTGCTGCCCTGGGTGAAGTCGCCGGGGGTGGCCACCCACTGCCAGGTCAGCCAGTCCATCAGGGTGCGGGCCAGCCGCGCGCCGGTGGCGAGGGCCTGGGCGTTGAGGGTGCCGACCCGGACCAGGTGGTCGGCGCCGGCGACCGCCTCGTACGAGTTGGTGACCAGGCCGTCGAAGCCGAGCAGTTCGGCCACCCGGGCCGGGGCGATGTCCAGGTCGGTGCCGGCGAACGCGCAGGAGCCCAGCGGCGAGACGTTGAGCTGGTCGATCAGGTCGGCGTAGGCGGCGGCCTCGCCGACCAGCGCCTCGGCGTACCCGGCGAGGGCGTGCCCGATGGTGGTCGGCTGGGCGGGCCGGCGGTGGGTGTAGCCGGTGATCACCACGTCGGCGTACCGGTCGGCGGCGTCCAGCGCGGTCCGGCCGGTGGCCAGCACCCGGTCCAGCACGTCGAGCAACTGGCCGCGCAGCAGCATCCGGAACACCCCGGCGTCCAGGTCGTTGCGGCTGCGGGCCATCTGCACGTCCAACTCGGACGCCGGCATGCCGCACGCCTCGGCGAGCTTCTTCTCCAGCAGGTAGTAGGTGTCCTCGAAGGTGCCGTCGAACGCCGGCGCCGGTGCGGTGTCGGCGCGCAACGCGGCCAGCCCGCGCAGCAGACGGGCGCCCCGCTCGACGGGGACCAGCCCCTGCTCGGTCAACATCACCACGTGCGCCTGGCTGGCCCGGACCATCGCCGGGTAGAGGTGGCCGACGTGGTGGTCGTAGGTGGGTGCCAGGTGGTGCCGCTGGTAGGTGGTCAGCTCGCTCATGGTGGTTCCTTACTTCCTTCCGGGCCGGGACGTGGCGCGACGGCCGCGTCCCGGGTTCTCGGCTGGTCAGTCGGACAGGCCGAGCAGTCGTTCGGCGTTGCCGGCGAAGATCGCGCGCAGGTGGTCGTCGGGCATCCCCAGCTCGCGGCAGACCCGGAGCTGGTCGTCGAGGTAGCGGGTGACGTAGCCGCGCGGGAACCACGACGAGTCGCTGCCGAAGACGATCCGCTCCGGGCCGATCGTCTCGTAGCAGCGGCGGAACAGATCCTCCAGCGTCAGCTTGTACGGCATCCAGCGCACCCACTGGTTGGAGCCGGAGGTGTCGACGTGGATGTTGGGACAGCCCCAGGCGGCGAAGAAGAGGTCCTGCACGTGCTGCACGCCGAAGTGCGGCACCACCACGGTCAACTCGGGGAAGCGGCGGGCCATCCGGGCCAGCTCGTCCGGGTTGCCGTACCGGCCGAAGGTGAGGCCGCCGGCGCTGCCGTAGTGGCCGATGTGGACCAGCACCGGCACGCCGAGCCGCTGGGCGGTGGCCCAGAGCTGGTCGAGGTCGGCGTGGTCCAGCGGGCCGCGCAGCAGCGGGGCGAACAGCTTCAGCCCGCGCAGCCCGCGCTCGGTCACCGCCCGGTCCAGCTCGGCGGCGGCCCCGGGGCCGTACGGGTCGTGGTGGGCGAAGCCGAGCAGCAGGTCCGGGTGGCGGTCGACCACGTCGGCGACGGTGTCGTTGCCACCGCCGGTGACGAAGACGGCCCGCCGGACGTTCACCGCGCGCAGCTCGTCGGCCCACCGGTCGGCCTCGTCCTGCCAGCGCTCGGCGGGGGGCTCCGGGTCGGGGAAGCTCCACGCCTGCCGCCACGCCTTCGCGTACGGGGCGGAGCCGGCGGCCCGCACGGCCCGCTCGTGCTCCCCGCCCGGGTGCATCCCGGCGGCGTGCTCGCAGGCGTGGATCGTCTCGTCGGTGCCGATCCGGAAGTGCAGGTGGAAGTCGACGATGTCGAGTCCCCGGTCGACGGTCATGACGCTCCCCCGGTCGGGCCGCCTGGGGTCGAGCCCGGCAGCGGGTCGGCGGTGGGCGGGGCGGGCGGTGGGGCGGCCACCCAGGCGGTGACGATCTCCCGCAGCCGCGCGCCGGCCAGGGCGCGGACCCGGCGGCCGATCTCCTCGGTGGCCAGCGAGACGTGCCCGGACCAGCCCTGCCACGGGTCGGGCCGGGACTCGACCAGCACGTACGGGTGGCCGACCGGCAGCTTCGGCTTGGGCGGCAGGTCGGCGGCGGCGGTCAGGCGTACCGCGTCGGGGTCGAAGCCGAGCACCCCGGAGGTCTCGTACGCCCCGCCGTGCCCGCGCGAGGTCAGCGGCCCGTACAGCTCGGTGGTCTCCGCCGGGGTGACCAACTGGAACCAGTTGACCAGCAGCAGGCTGGCGGTCCGCCGGCCGGAGACCCACTCCATCGCGGCCCGGACGGTGGACATGTTGGCGTCGTGGCCGTTGACGATCAGCAGCCGGGTGAAGCCGGCGGCGACGATCCCCTCGATCACGTCGGCGAGGTAGCCGACGGCGATCTCCGGCCGGATCGCCACGGTGCCCGGCCAGGGCCGGGTCTGCCCGGGGCAGGCCGCGTACGGGACGGCCGGGAAGAGCACTCCGCGCGGCCCGTCGGGGTCGGTGGTCGTATCCCCGGGGAGGCCGGCGGTCGACGCGGCGTCGTCGGGCCCGGCGGCCGTGTTCCCGACGGCGGCCGGGCCTCCGGTGCCGGCGGATTCGGCGGCGAAGCCCTCGGCGAGGATCAGGTCGGTGCCGAGCGGCAGGTGCGGGCCGTGCCACTCGACCGCGCCGACCGGCAGCACCGCGAAGTCCGCCGCCTCGGCGACCGCGGCCAGTTCACCGCCGGGGATCCGGGCGGCGGGCAGCAGCCCGACGCCCGCCGGCCAGCTCAGACCGTCCACTTCGCCGCCTCCCGACTGGCCCGGCGACCGTTCTGCAGGCGGCCGGAGACCACCATCACCGCGAAGATCAGGACAACCTGGAGCATGCCGTACGCGGCGGCGGTGCCGACCTCGAACGAGTACATCCGGTTGTTGATCTCGACCGAGATGGGCGCGGTCTCCGAGGTGTAGATCAGCACCGAGGCGACGAACTCGCCGACCCCGTTGACGAAGGCGAGCAGCGCGCCGGCCAGCACACCCGGCAGCATCAGCCGCAGGGTGACCGTGCCGAACGCCCGCCACCAGGGCGCGCCGAGGTTGCGGGCGGCCTCCTCCAGCGACGGGTCGATCTGGGCGAGCGTCGCCGAGCTGGACCGGAACACCAGCGGCAGGAACCGCACGAAGTAGGCCAGCGGCATGATCCAGAAGGTGCCGATCAGCACCTGCCCGAAGCTGAACGCGTTGCCGGTGCTGAACGCGGAGATCAGGTTGATCGCCACCACCGTGCCGGGCAGCGCCCAGGCCAGCATCACCGCCACGTCGAGCAGGCCCCGGCCCCGGAAGTCGAGCCGACGCACCGCGTACGCGATCAGCACGCCGACCGCCACGCAGCCGACGGTGGCCAGCAGGCTCATCTGCAACGAGTTGAGGATCGGCCGGTACGCCCCGGGCTCGGAGAAGATCGTGACGAAGTTCTGCGTGGTGTACGCCGACGGGATCACCTCGGTGGTCCACGAGCCGTCCTGCGAGAAGGCGACCAGGGCGATGGTCCCCACCGGCGCGAGCAGCACCATGGTGGCCAGCACCGAGGCGACCAGGGCCAGCCACTTGCCGAGCGGGTTGGTGATCTCCCGGCGGTGCGAGGCGACGCCCTTGGACTGCGAGCGGTAGCTGCGCCGCCCCTCGTACCAGCGCATGCCGAGCAGGAACAGCACCGAGGCCACCGCCAGCACCGAGGCGTACGTGGAGGCCATCGGCAGGTCGCCGTTGGTGCGGTTGATGTAGATCTGCATGGTCATCGTCTGGTCCACCCCGAACAGCAGCGGGGCGGTGTACGACGCCAGCGACGTCATGAAGACCAGCAGCGACGCGGAGACCAGCGCCGGGGTGAGCATCGGCAGCAGCACCGTGCGCCAGACCCGTACCCGGCTGGCGCCGAGGTTGTACGCCGCCTCCTCCACCGACGGGTCCATCCCGACCAGGGCGGCCGACGCGGCGAGGTAGAAGAACGGGTACATGGTGAAGGTGTGCACCACCAGCACCCCGGCGATGCCGGTGAACGGCAGCACCGGGTTCTCGGTGCCGAGCAGGTGCTGGAGGCCGCGCGGCAGGATTCCGGTCTCGCTGTAGAGGAGCTGGAACGAGATCGCCCCGATCAGCGGCGGCAGCGCCGCCGGCACCAGGATGATCGCCTCGATCAGCCGGCGGCCCGGGAACGAGAACCGCTTGAGCAGGAAGGCCATCGCCACACCGACGATGCCGCAGAGCAGCACGCTGGCCGCGGAGATCATCAGCGAGGTGAGCAGCGACGAGCGGGCCACCCCGTCGCCGCTGAGGAACTCGGTGTAGTTCGCCACCCCGTTGACGCCGACGCTCTCGGCGAAGGTGGCGAACATCGGCTGCACCACGTAGCCGAAGAGGATCAGCGCCAGCGGGAACACCAGCAGGTACGGGAACCAGGGCGAGTTGGCGTTGAGACCACGCCGGGGCCGGCGGCGGGCCGGCGGCGGCGTCGGGTCGCCGGTGACCGGCGGGACGGTCGCCGCGCTGGGGGTGGCGGGGATGGTGCTCACGGACGCACCACCCACATCCGCTCCCGGTTCAGCCGCAGCCCGACCTGGTCGCCCACCGCGATCCCGGCCGGCACGTCGATGGCGGCGACCTGCACCTGCTCACCGGCGGTGTCGACGACGAGGTTGGTGGCCATGCCGGTGAACTCCAGCGCGGTCACCCGGCCCGCCAGCGCCCCCGGCGTGGTGTCGGCGGTGAGGCCGATGTGCTCGGGGCGGACCGAGACCAGCGCGGTCGCCCCCTGGCGCAGACCGTGGTCGGCCGGGGCGGCGACGGCGATCTCGCCGCCGGCGGGCAGCCCCACGGTGACGCTCTCGGCGGCGGCGGCGCGCACCGGCAGGCTGAGCACGTTGCTGCGGCCGATGAACCGGGCCACGAAGGCGGTCGCCGGCCGGTGGTAGATCTCCTGCGGGGCACCGATCTGCCGCACCCGGCCGGACTCCATGACGGCGATCCGGTCGGACATCGCCATCGCCTCGGCCTGGTCGTGGGTGACGTAGATGGCGGTGGTGCCGGCCTCCTGCTGGATCCGGCGGATCTCCACCCGGGTCTCCTCGCGCAGCTTGGCGTCGAGGTTGGACAGCGGCTCGTCGAGCAGCAGGGTACGCGGCCGGATGACCAGCGCCCGGGCCAGCGCCACCCGCTGCTGCTGGCCGCCGGAGAGCTGGTCGATCCGGCGGTCGCCGTAGCCGCCGAGGTGCACCTGGCCGAGCGCCTCGTCGATCCGCCGCCTGGACTCGGCCCGGCCGACCCTGCGGATCTTCAGCCCGTACGCGACGTTCTGCGCGACGGTCATGTGTGGGAAGAGGGCGTAGTTCTGGAACACCATGCCGGTGTCGCGCTTGTTCGGCGGCCGGTGGGTGACGTCCTCCTGGCCGAACCGGATCCGTCCCGAGGTGGGGAAGTAGAACCCGGCCACCATCCGCAGGGTGGTGGTCTTGCCGCAGCCGCTCGGGCCGAGCAGGGTGAAGAACTCTCCGGCGGCGATGCTGATGTCGACGTCGTCGACCGCCGCGGTGTCGCCGGCACGCGCGAAGCGCTTGCTCACCGACTCCAGCGTGACATCGATCATGATGTCCTCTCCTTCATGCGGTACCGGACCTGGCCGGGTCGTGCGGTGGGTTCGGGACCGGCCCCCGGGGACGGGGGTGCGGGTGGCGGTGTCCGGTCGGGCCGTCGCCTCGCGGGCGGCCGGGGGCGTCGGGGGCGGGACGGTGCCCACCCCCGACGCCCGAGCGGTCAGCCCTTGTTCTTGATCTGGCTGTTCCAGTGGTTGATCCACTCGGTCTCGTTCTTGCCGATCACGTCCCAGTTCACGTCGAGCGGCTTGAGGTCGAGCTGGGCCAGCCACTCCGGCTTCTCGGCGATGTCCACGGCCGGGATCTGGTAGTAGTCCTTGGCCAGGTCGGCGCGGAGGGTGTCGTCGAAGAGGAACTCGATGAACTTCTGCGCGCCGGTGCTGTTCCCGCCCTTGACCGCGGCCAGCCCGTCCACCAGCACCGGGGCGCCGGAGGCCGGCATCACGTAGCCGAAGGGCATGTTGGACTGGTTGGCCTGGAGCAGGATGTCCTGGAGGTTCCAGGCGCTGAGGGTGCCCTGCTGGCGGGAGAGCTTCAGGTACAGGTCGGTCGGGTTGGCCGCGTACGCGCCGGTGTTGGCGTCCAGCTTCTTCAGCCAGTCGTAGCCGGGCTGCGGGTTGCTGCCGTCCGGCGACTGCCGCACGATCATCGAGGCGTAGATCGACCGCATGGTGCCGGAGGCCGCCACGTCCCGGATGACGATCTTGTCCTTCCACTCCGGCTTCAGCAGGTCGTCCCAGTCCTTCGGGGCCTGCTCCGGGGTGAGCGCCTTGTTGTTGTACATGATGACCTCGGGCAGCAGGATCTCGCCGAACCAGCGACCCTCGGCGTCCTTGTACTTGGCGTCCATCTTGCCGGCGAACGCGGGCTGCCAGCCGGCGAGCAGGTCCTCGGTGGCCCCGGCCGCCAGCCCCTGCTGGGTGCCGCCCCACCAGACGTCGGCCTGCGGGTTGGCCTTCTCGGCCCGGACCCGCTCCAGGATCTCCTGGGCGCCCAGGTTGAGGATCTCCACCTTCCCCTTGTACTCGGGGTACTTGGCGGTGAACTTGTCCACGACGAAGGTGGAGACCTTCTTGTCGCGGGCGGTGTAGATCGTCAGCTTCTCCGTCTCACCGGCGGCGGCGTCGTCCGAGCCGCCGCCGCAGGCGGTGCCGGCGGCGAGGACGGTGGCGAGCGCTCCGGCGAGGAAGAGTCGACGTCTCATGGGGTACCTCCGAGGGGTGTGGGGGGAACTGCGTTGTTCTTCGTGGGAAGTCAGGGGGCCGGCAGCAGGGTGGACAGCCCCGCGGCGGCGGCGGAGAGGGCGTAGCTGACCGCGCCGTGCAGCACGGCCCGGTCGCCGAGCACGGCCCGGCGTACCTCGGTCGTGCTCGGCGCGGCGGCGGTGACCAGGGTCTGCAGCCGGTCGACGGCGGCGTCGTCCAGTTCGGCGGCGGCACCGCTGAGCAGCACCCGGCCCGGGTCGATCACGCAGACGCAGGAGACGATCAGGCGGGACCAGGCGTGCAGCAGCTCGTCCAGGTAGCCGGCGGCGCGCTCGTCGGTGCCGGCGAGGTCGACCAGCGCCCGGACGGGCGACTCGGGACGCCGACCGGGGGCCAGCGCGACCACCCGCTCGGCGATCGCGTTCTCCGACCAGCGCGCCTCGAACGGGCCGATCCCGTCGTGCCCCCGGTCGGCCGGGTCGAGTGGCAGGAAGCCGACCTCGCCGGCGGCCCCACGGGCGCCCCGGCGGACCTGGCCGTCGAGCACCAGTCCGGCGCCGATGCCGTCGGCGACGTGCAGCAGGAGCAGGTCGGCGACGTCCACGCCGGCACCGGCGGCGTGCTCGCCGGCCGCCATCAGGTTGACGTCGTTGTCCACCACGACCGGTACGCCGAGCCGCCGCTGGACGGACTCCCCTATCGGGCGCGCCTCGACCAGGCCGACCGAGGGGGCGAGCCGGACGGCGCCACCGGAGATCACGCCGGGCGCGGCGATGGCCACCCCGCGCAGCGCCGGCAGGCCGTCCCCGGCCAGCTCCGGCACGGACCGGCAGATGGTGTCGACGATGTCGCCGGTGAGCCGCACCGCGCGGTGGGCGACCACCGCGCCGTCGCTGTCGGCGATCTCGCAGCTTATCCGGGTGGGTTCCAGCGCGACGGCGGCGACCAGTTCGGCGCGGGGGTTGAACTCCAGCATCGCCCGGGGCCGGCCGGCCCGGGAGGCGCCCGGCCCGCGCTCGATGAGGTACCCCTCGGCGATCAGATCGCGCACGAGCGGGGTGAGCGTGGCGGGGCTCAGCCCGGTCAACTCGGTCAGCTCGGCGCGGGAGAGCAGCCGCACCTGGCGGGCGGCGGAGATCACGGATAGCCGCTTGATCTCCTTCGACCGCTCCCGGCTCACCGGGCTCGTTGGTGGCGTCACCACGTCTGTCACACTTCCTTCCTACGGCGAACGAACTATTGAGTCAAGTAACGAATGCGTCTCGACTACCCGACGTCAGAGCGAAGAGCAGCGGAAACGTTCGCCAACGAGGTCACGGGCCGGGGTCTGGGGCGGGCGCTCGGTGAACACAGGGGCGCCTCCCGCACCCGGAGTTTCTTTCTTCTGCAAAGAAAGAAAGACCTTGCAAAGCATTGACGGGCCGCCGCACCGGTCCCTAGCGTCACCGGGCGAAGGCCTTCCAGTGTGTACGGACACCCGTACCGCTGCTGTACCCGGTGACGCGGCGTCCCTCGGCGCCCACCGTCCCGTCACCACCGTCCCGCCGTCCGAAGACGACCCCGCGTCGACGCCCCGCGTCCGACGGCGGTGGTCGCTGCCCGGACTCCGTGGTTCCGGAAGGATCTGCATGCGAATCAAGGGTTTCCTGCTACCCACCGCGCTCGCCCTGGCCCTGGCCGGGGTGCCCGCCACCGCCCTCGCCGCCCCGGCCGACGCCCGGCCCGCCGGCACGGTCGACCTCGACGTGCTCTTCGTCAGCGCGCACCCCGACGACGAGGCCGGCAGCCTCGCCACCCTCGGCCAGTGGAAGGAGAAGTACGGCGCCAAGGCCGGCGTCGTCACCATCACCCGGGGCGAGGGCGGCGGCAACGCCGTCGGCCTGGAGGAGGGCCCGCCGCTGGGCATCATCCGCGAGCGCGAGGAGCGCACCGCGATCGGCCGGGCCGGCGTGGAGAACCTCTACAACCTGGACCGGGTCGACTTCTGGTACACCGCGTCCGCCCCGCTGTCGGAGCGGATCTGGGGGCACGACGACACCCTGGCCCAGATCGTCCGGGTGATCCGGCAGACCCGGCCCGAGATCATCATGACGATGAACCCGTCGCCGACCCCGGGCAATCACGGCAACCACCAGCAGGCCGCCCGGTTCGCCGCCGAGGCGTTCCACGCCGCCGCCGACCCGGCCGCCTTCCCCGAGCAGCTCCGCACGGAGGGGCTCACGCCGTTCCGGGCCGCGAAGTTCCTGCGTACCGGCGGCACCGGCAGCTCCGCCGCCGGGCCGCGGTGCGCCGCCAGCTTCACCCCGACCGTCCCCACCGACCAGGTCTTCGGCGTCTGGGAGGGCACCCCGAGCAGCACCGGGAAGACCTGGGCGGAGATCGAGGTCGACGCCCGCCGCGAGTACGTCACCCAGGGCTGGGCCGGCACCGCCGCCGCCCCCACCGACCCGGCGGCGATCCGCTGCGACTTCTACACCCTGGTCGACAGCCGGGTCCCGTACGACCCGACGGACACCTCCCCGGAGGCGATCCTGCGCGGCTCGGTGCTGCCCCCGGCCGCCGGTGGGCTACCGGCGGACACCGAGCTGTACCTGACCACCGACCGGTTCGACCTCGCCCCCGGCGAGACCGTCGAGGTGACCGC
The DNA here is from genome assembly GCF_044755745.1 of Micromonospora sp. NPDC092111. NCBI lineage: Bacteria > Bacillati > Actinomycetota > Actinomycetes > Micromonosporales > Micromonosporaceae > Micromonospora > Micromonospora sp. NPDC092111. The sequence continues at coordinate 13,126 of NZ_JBIVRQ010000003.1, read as the reverse complement.
GCACGTGCGGGCCGCCGGCCGGGCGCTCACCGCACCCCGGGTGGCGCTTCGGCTGCCCACCGGCTGGACCGCCACCGGCTCCGGCCGGATCCAGGGCGCCGTCCCGCGTGGCCAGGAGCGGACGGCCACCTTCACCGTCACCGTGCCCGCCGACGCCGGCACCAACCAGCAGCACCTCGTCGGCGCGACGCTGACCACCGGCCAGGGCACCGGGCGTACCGACCGGGCCGTCCGGGTGGTCGCCGACGTACGCGGCACCCTGGAACCGCTGCCCGAGGTCGGGATCTTCCGGGACTGGGCCGGCGACAGCGGCTACCCGCAGCTCGACACCCTGATCAAGCCGGTGCTCACCATCGGCTCCGGGCAGCGCCGGTCGGTCCGGGTCGACCTGCGCAACCACGGTGAGGCCGCCCGGGGCGGCAGCGTCACCCTGGGCCTACCCGCCGGCTTCACCGCCGACGCCGCCACGAAGAACTACGCCGACCTGGCCCCCGGTGCCACCGGCGCGGTCACCTTCACCGTCACCAACACCGACGCCACCCTGCCCACGGCGAACGAGGGCGGCACGGACGGCGACTACGGGATCACCATCACCACCACCAGCGCCGCCGGCAGCACCGTGGAGTCCGGCGCACTGGAGATCGTGCCGACCACCGAGATCCCGGCCGCCGGGGACGGCACCGTCGACGGGGTCGCCTCGCCCGGCGAGTACCCCGGCCCGGAGTTGGACCTGTCCCGGATCTGGGAGGGGCAGGCCACCACCCCACAGGACGCCTCGGCGACCGGCCGGATCGCCTGGACCCCCGACGCGCTGAAGGTGTTCGTACAGGTCACCGACGACGTACTCGGCAAGAAGGTGGTGCCGCAGGACTGCAAGCGGCAGCGCCGCACCGACAGCGTGGAGATCATCGTCGACCCGAAGGGGAGTTCGGCGGACACCTCCACCGTGTTCAAGGCCGGCATCTTCCCGGTCACCGACGACCCGGCCAACGGCAACCCGCCGTGCTGGCAGCGCGACGCCGACAACCGGCAGGGACCGGGCGCCACCACCGCACCCGGGATGACCGTGGCCAGCAAGGTGACCAGCCCGTACACCGGCTACACCATCGAGGCGAGCATCCCGTTCGCGGTGCTGCCCGACGCGGTGGACCCGGCCCGGATGGGCCTCAACGTGCTGGTCTACGACTCGGACACCCAGGACCTCAGCTCCCAGTCCCGGCTGGGCTGGTCCACCTTCACCGGCGTCCGGGCCGACCCGTACCGGTACGGCCTGGCCACCCTGCCCGGCTACCGGCCGGCAGCGCGGCAGGCCAGCGCGCCGGTCTTCCCGGACACCGCCGCCCGCAGCGTGCACAGCCCGCAGACCATCGCCCAGTCGGCGGTGGACGGGGTCGCCCCGGCCGCCGTACCCCGGCTGAAGGATTCGGCGCTGCGGCTGACCGGTCAGCAGCGGGTGGCCGGCGGGGTGCGGGTAACCCTCCGCGCCGACCGCGCCGGCACCGCCTACCTGTACGCCTGGGACGGCACGACCACCCGTGGCGACCGTACGGTGGCCCTGGCCGCCGGTGACCGGATCACCCTGCTGGTGCCCGTCGCCGACGGCACCCCGACGTCGCTGCTGGCCGCCTTCGAGGCCGGTGGCGCCACCCTGGCCCGGCAGCTCCCGCTGGGCTGACCGCCGATCGTGGACGGTCGTCGTTCCCCCGGGAACGGGGACCGTCCACCGGGCGGGCCGGGCGCCCGCCCGGCCCGGGTCAGTCGCAGGTGGTGGCGGGCAGACCGGTCAGCGGCACCGGGGAGCGGCCGGCCGGCCGGGACTTCCCGGCGAGCACGGCGGCGAGCGCGGTCATCGAGGCCCGGCTGGACGAGTAGGTGGCCAGCAGGGTCGGCGAGGCCGCCTGCTCCAGCACGTACGGGGTGTCCATCGCCACCGTGACCGCCGCGTCGGCGGCGAGATCCTTCGGGCCGTCCCCGTAGCCGACCAGGTGCACCCGGGTGCCGCCCTTCGGCACCACCCGCACGCCCGCCCCGGTCAGCGCCTCGGTGAGCGCGACCCGGGTCCGGTCCCGCCCGTCGGAGGTGGTGACGGTGACCGGGCCGGGCACCGCCGCACCGCAGGCGCCCCGGAGCTGGGTGACCGCGGCGGCGGCCAGCTCGGCCGCCGCCGCCCGGTGCGCGGCGCTGTCGAGGGTGGACAGCTCCGGCACCGGCCGGTCGGCCAGCCGGAACTTCATGGTCAGCACCCGGGTGACCGCCTCCACCAGCCGCTGGCGGGGCAGCGAGCCGTCGCGCAGCGCGGCCAGCAGCCCGTCGTACGCCTGGCCGACGTTCGGGGTCATCAGGATCAGGTCGTTGCCGGCGAGCAGCGCCTTCACCGCCGCCTCCCCGGGCGGATAGCGCTTGGCCGGCGGCATGTTCATCCCATCGGTGATCACCACGCCCTGGAAGCCGAGCTGGCCCCGGAGCACGTCGGTGAGGAGCTTGCGGGAGAAGGTGGCCGGGGTGCCCGGATCGACGGCGGTCACGTCGAGGTGCGCGGACATCACCGCCATCGCCCCGGCGTCGACGCCGGCCCGGAACGGCGGGAAGGCGGTGCGGTCCAGCTCGGCGCGGGACTGGCCGACCACCGGGACCTCCTGGTGCGAGTCGGCGGCGCTCAGCCCGTGCCCGGGGAAGTGCTTCACGCTGGCCGCCACCCCGGCGCTCTGCAACCCCCGGACCGCCCCGGCGACCTGGGCGGAGACGCGCTGCGGGTCGGCCCCGAAGGAGCGGGAGCCGATCACCGTGCTGCGGGTGGCGAGGACGTCGGCGACCGGCGCGAAGTCCAGGTTCACCCCCATCGCCGCCAGTTCGGTGCCGGCGGCCCGCCAGGCGGCCTCGGTGCGGGCCGGGTCGCCGGCCGCCCCGGCGGCGAGCGCGCTGGGCAGGACGGTCACCCCGTCGGTGATCCGGGTGACCACGCCGTACTCCTGGTCGGTGCCGACCAGGAACGGCGCCGGCCCGGCGGCGAGCTTCCCGGCGGCCGCACGCAGCCCGGCGGTCAGCTCCCGCACCTGGGCGGGGTTGTCGACGTTGGTGGTGGCCTGGTTGCCGGAGGTGGGGTCGTCGGCGCTGAAGCCGACCAGGATCACCCCGCCGAGGCGGTACCTCGCGATCATCTCGGCGGGGGTGTCGACGCCGCCGAGGGCCTGGTTGCCGGCGGCGGAGCCGGGGCTCACCTCCGTCGCCGAGCTGCCGTACGCGTAGGGCATCAGCACCTGGCCGACCAGGTCCTCGTCGCCGAGCGCGCCGGCCAGGGCGGCGGCCCGGCCGGCCGGGTCACCGGCGGCCCCGGTGGACCCGGAGGGGCCCGGCCGGGGGGCCGGCGCGTCCCCCGAACACCCGGAGGCGAGCAGTACGGTCAGGGCGGCGATGGCGACACCGGCACGGCGCGGGGAGATCGACACGCGGCCCATCAAACCCGCACCGACTGGACACGGCAACCCGACCAGGTCAGGCGGCCGGGCGAGGTGTGCCGGTCCCCGACCGGGTGTCCGGCTGCCCCCTGGCGGTCAGCCGACCCGGGTGAGCAGGGTCACCGGGGCGCCGTCGCCGGCGTACCGGTAGGGCTCCAGCTCCGCGTCCCAGGCGGTGCCGAGCGCCTTGTCCAGCGCGTGCGCCAGCGCCTCGGGCGCCCGGACCGACGCCATGATGCTGCGCAGCCGGTCCTCGCCGAGCTGGATGTCGCCGGCCACGCCCACGGTGGCCCGGAACAGGCCGCGGCCGGGAACGTACATGAAGCGCTCCCCGTCCGCGCCCGGACTGGACTCCTCGGTCACCTCGAAACGGATCATGGGCCACTGCCGGAGGGCAGCAGCCAGTTCGGCACCCGTCCCCGGGCGACCGGTCCACCCGCACTCGGCCCGGCGGGCGCCGGGATCGACGGGCTGGGCCGTCCAGTGCAGGTTGACCGGCGCGGCGAGGACGCGCGCGATCGCCCACTCGACGTGTGAGCACACGGCGAGTGGGGTGGAGTGGACGTATACGACGCCACGCGTTGGCACGGTGACCTCCCGGAGAGCGAGGTGCGTCTTCCCCTACGACCTCGACCACCCGAGTGGCTGTTGCCACACATGATGACTCCTGTGACGGATGGTGCGCCAGGGAATCGGAAAATTCGGGGGTCGGAAATACCCGGACCGGTGACCTGGGTTGTGCTCTCCGGACAGGCAGGGTGACCAGCCAGGCATCGTGGTCGTGTACAGTTCTCTGGGCGGTTCTGCGCCGTCGCACAACTTCGCGGGCCGAGGCTCTCCCGGGCGTCACCCGCTACAGCCCCCGGACGTTCCCGTCCTCCCGTACGTCTTGCAAGGAGCATCTCCGTGGCGAGCAACACCTCTAAGACCGCGCGCGCGTCAGTCCGGGCCGGCCAGGCTGGCCAGGGTGGCGCCCTCAGCGTGCTGGGCGAGTTCAAGTACCTCATCCCGCTCAACGGCGGCAAGCACGCCTACGTGCGGAACCTGACCAACGGCAAGACCGCGCACCTGCGCACCGACTCGGACGCCTTCGTCGAGGAGATCCGGGTGCTGGCCGCCGCCGGCCACGCCACCAAGATCCGCGCCGAGATCAACGGCCTCGCCGCCGCCCACCCGGGCGACGGCTGGGACAAGACCGAGAAGCGTCTCGTCGAGGCCGGCGTCTTCGAGGGCTGAGCCCTCCCCCGAGCCACACCTGGAACCGCCCGTCGGGTCACCCCGGCGGGCGGTTCCGCATGTCCGGGACCAGTGACCGGCGGGCCGGGCCGCCGCTGACCGGCGGGCCGGGCCAGATCACCGGCGGGCCGGGCCGGGTCAACGGCGGGGCCGGCGGGTCAGTCGCCGAGGAGGGCCACCGCGCCGGTGGCCAGGTCGTACAGGGCACCCACCACCTGGACCCGGCCGGCGGCGACCGGGCCGGCCAGCAGGTCGTCGACCCGCAGCGTGGCCACCGTGCGCAGCACGTGCCGCCGGACCGCCATCGGGTGCGCCGCCGGGTCGTCCGGCCCCACCTCGGCCACCGCCGGCGCGATCTGGTCCAGCACGTACGCCAGCGACCCGCCCGGCCGGTCACCCGTGCGCAGCGCCTGCACGGCCGAGGCGACCGCCCCGCAGCGCTCGTGCCCGAGCACCATCACCAGGGGCACCCCGAGTTGGCCCACCACGTACTCGATCGAGCCGCAGACGGCCCGGTCCAACACGTGCGCCCCGGTGCGGATCACGCAGATCGAGCCGAAGGTCTGGTCGAAGATCGCCTCCAACGGAACCCGGGAGTCGATGCAGCCCAGCAGCACCGCGTACGGCTGCTGGTCACCGGAGGCGACGGCCGCGGCGGCGGTGACGTCGTGCCCGTGGATCGGCCGGCCGCTGACGAACCGGCGGTTGCCGGCGAGCAACTCGGCCAGCGCCGTCCGGGGCGTCCGGGCAGTTCCGGCGGCTGGACTGGTCATGCCCCCAGCCTGGTCACCGGGCCGCCCTCGCGCGGGCGGGTTCGGAATGTTCGCACCACCGACGGGCGCGGCCACGGCCGCTGACGCGGCACCGCGCCACGCACGGGTACCGCGGGGCGTCGCCCGCCGGCTGAGCCGGCCCGGCCGGGTGGCGGACGTCGCGCGCGGCGGCATGGCCTCGACGCGCGCCCGTACGCTGCCCGTACCCTCATTCTCCGCCCGGGTGTGACCGCGCCCGGGCGCCGTCGCCGCACAGGAGCCCGTACGTTGACCGACCAGACCACCCTGGAACAGGAGATCGCCGTCGAGCAGCGGCATCTCGACCGGGTGTACGCCCGCCTCGCCGAACTACGCCGCTCGGCCGCCCGCGCCGAGCGGGACGGCTACCGGCTGGCCCGGGTCGGCAACTTCGGCGCGCTGGTGGAGCGGGACGCCATGGTCTTCCACGCCGCCCAGCGCCGGCACCGGCTGGACGCGGAGCACGAGGGGCTGGTCTTCGGCCGGCTGGACCTGCGGGACCGGCAGGTGCTGCACGTCGGGCGGCTCGGGGTGCGCGGCGAGGACGCCGAGACGCTGGTGGTCGACTGGCGGGCGCCGGCCGCCGCCGCCTTCTACCGGGCCACCCCGGCGGACCCGATGGAGGTGGTCCGGCGGCGCACGATCAGCTCCTCCGACGAGAAGGTCACCCGGATCGAGGACGACCTGCTCGACCCGGAGTCGGCCCCGCCGGACCTGCCGGTGGTCGGTGACGGCGCGCTGCTGGCCACCCTCTCCCGGGCGACCGGACGGGGCATGCGGGACATCGTGGCCACCATCCAGCGGGAGCAGGACGAGGCGATCCGCTCCCCCGGCTCGGGCGTCACGATCGTCTCCGGCGGGCCGGGCACCGGGAAGACGGCGGTGGCCCTGCACCGGGCGGCGTACCTGCTCTACTCCGACCGAAGCCGGTACGCCGGCGGCGGGATCCTGGTGGTGGGTCCGTCGTCGGTCTTCGTCGAGTACATCGCCTCGGTGCTCCCCTCGCTCGGTGAGGAGACCGCCACCCTGCACTCGCTGGGTTCGCTCTTCCCGGGCCTGTCGGCCACCCGTACCGACCCGCCGGAGGTGGCGGCGGTGAAGGGTTCGCTGCGGATGCGCCGGGTGCTGGAACGGGCGGCGCGGGACGCGGTGCCGGACGGCCCGGAGGAGTTGCGGCTGCTCTACCGGGGAGCGCTGCTGAAGTTGGACCGGCGGGAGCTGGACGGCATCCGGGACCGGGCGTTGCACCGGGGCGCGCGCCGCAACGAGGTGCGTCGGGCCGGCTTCGACGCGGTGCTCGCCGCGTTGTACGGGCAGGCCCGCCGGCTGGCGGTCGCCCGGCTGCCGGAGCAGCGCGCCTTCGAGGACGAGATCATCGACCGGCCGGAGTTCCGGGAGTTCCTCAAGGCGTGGTGGCCCCGGTTGCATCCCCGGCACGTGCTGGGCTGGCTGGCCCGCCCGGAGCGGCTGCGCCGGTACGCGGGCGGCGTCCTGTCCCGGGCCGAGGTGACGCTGCTGGCCGGGGCGTACCGGTCGCTGGACACCGAGGGGCTGACGGTGGCCGACATCGCCCTGCTGGACGAGCTGGACGCACTGCTGGGCCAGCCGGTGCGCCCGAGGAAGCCGAAGCGGGACCCGTTCCAACTCGCCGGCGGGGTCCGTGAGCTGAGCACGTTCGGCGACCGGCAGCGGGCCGCCCGGGCGGCGGCGCGGGAGCGTCCGGAGGACTACCGGGACTACGCGCACGTGGTGGTGGACGAGTCGCAGGACGTCTCGCCGATGCAGTGGCGGATGGTCGGCCGGCGCGGCCGGCTGGCCTCCTGGACGGTGGTGGGCGACCCGGCGCAGACCGCCTGGACGGGCGACCCGGAGGAGCTGAGCCGGGCCCGGGACCAGGCGCTGGGCCGGCGGCGTCGACACCGGTTCACCCTCTCCACCAACTACCGCAACTCGGCCGAGATCTTCGCGGTGGCGGCGGCGGAGATCCGCCGGCTCTACCCGGACCTGGCGCTGCCGACCGCGGTCCGCTCCACCGGCGTGGACCCGGTCGCGTTGACCGTGCCGGCGGCGGAGCTGGCCCCGGCGACGGCGGGGGCGGTCGAGGCGCTGCTGGCCGAGGTGGAGGGGACGGTCGGGGTGATCACGCCGGTGCCGCGCCGGGACGAGGTCGCCGGCTGGCTGGGCGACCTGGGCGGCTCGCGGCTCCAGGTGGTGACCAGCCTCCAGGCCAAGGGCATGGAGTACGACGGGGTGGTGCTGGTCTGCCCGGGTGAGATCCGGGCCGACCCGGGTTCGGGGGTGCGGACGCTCTACGTGGCGCTGTCCCGGGCCACCCAGCGGCTCACCACGGTCGAGCCGGTGGGCTGACCCGGGCGGCTCCTCCTACGGCGGGGGTGACGGTCACTCACTTGCACATATAGCGATGTGAGCATAGATTGGGCCCGGTCCGCGGCGGCGACGGAAGGTGTGGACGTGGGCGCAGGTCATGACCACGGCGGGACGATCAGCAATGCCGCGCAGCGTCACCGCGGCCGGCTGTGGGCAGCGTTCGCACTGCTCACCGCACTCATGGTGGTCGAGGCGGTGGCCGCGTTCGGCACCGGCTCGCTGGCCCTGCTCTCCGACGCCGGGCACATGTTCACCGACGTGCTCGGCATCGGCATGGCCCTCGCCGCGATCACCGCCACCCGGCGGGCCGACCAGGACCCGCAGCGCACCTTCGGCCTCTACCGGCTGGAGGTGCTCGCCGCGCTGGCCAATGCCGTCCTGCTCAGCGGCGTCGCCGTCTACGTGCTGGTCGAGGCGGTACGCCGGTTCGGCGACCCGCCCGAGGTCATCGCCGGCCCGATGCTGGTGGTGGCGGTGCTCGGCCTGCTCGCCAACCTGGTCGCCTTCGGGCTGCTGCGGGAGGGCGCGAAGGAGAGCCTCAACCTGCGCGGGGCGTACCTGGAGGTGGTCGGCGACCTGCTCGGCTCACTCGGCGTGATCGCGGCGGCGCTGCTGATCGCCGGCACCGGCTGGTGGTGGGCCGACCCGGTGGTCGCCGTGGCGATCGGCCTGTTCATCCTCCCCCGCACCTGGCGGCTGGGACGGGCCGCCGTCCGGATCCTGGTCCAGGCCGCGCCGGAACATCTCCCGGTGACCGCGGTGCACGACCGGCTGACCGCCGTCCCCGGCGTGGCCGAGGTGCACGACCTGCACGTCTGGACGCTCACCTCCGGGATGGAGGTCGCCTCGGCGCACCTCACCATGGCACCCGGGGCCGAGGTCGGCACGGTGCTCGCCGCCGCCCGGGGCGCCCTGCGGGAGGACTTCCACATCGAGCACGCCACCCTCCAGATCGAGCCCGGCGCGGCACCCGGCGCGTGCGGGCCGTCCGACTGGTAGCCAGGGCGGCGGCGGATCGGGCATTTTCTGACCTGTTTTGCCCCCTTTAACGGGTTTCACTCCCGTACCCTCAGTCACGCAGCCGACCGGTGTCACATCCGTACCGGTAGGCTCGGCTCCGGCCTCCGCCAGGCGGCGCCCACCGGCGCCGGCGGTGGCCGCCGCCTAATCGCCCGGCAGGGCGAACCGGGGAACCATGTTCCTGGGGTGCATCCGCGTCAGCGGTAGGGATCTTCCGTCCCGAACCCGTCAGCTAACCCGGTCGGCGGCTGACGGAAGGACATCCGCATGCAGGTACGACGCACCACCGCACGGCTGCTGACCGCAGTCGCCGCGACGCTCGCCCTCGGCGTGTCGTCAGCGCCGTTCGCCGCTCCGGCCGCCGCCGCGCCCACCACCCGGCTCGCCGCTCCCGGGGACGACGACGAGGGCGGCACCCCGGCGTTGCGGGCCCAGCTCGATGCGGCCAGCAAGGGCTGGCTCGACGCCAAGGCCGCGCTGGACCGCTCCACGAAGCGGCAGCAGGAGTTGGACGGGCAGCTCAAGACCATCGAGGCGCAGCTCGTCGTGCAGACCGGCACGGTCGGCGAGATCGCCGGCGCGGCCTACCGCACCGGGCGACTCGGGCCAATGTCGGCCCTGCTCAACAGCAACAGCCCGGGTGGCTTCATGGACCGCGCGGCGGCGCTGGAGACGGTCGCCGCCCGGGAGGACCTGGAGCTGCGCAACCTGATCGAGACCCGGGACCAGGCCACCCGGACCAGGACCGCCGTGGGCCAGGAGATCACCGAGCAGCGCAAGCAGGTCGCCACCATGGCCAAGCGCAAGGACCAGGCCGAGCGCGCGCTGGAGGTGGCCGCCGCCGACAAGCCGGCCAGCACCGCCCGCGACTCGGGCAGTTCGGACGGCACGTCCAGCAGCGACGCCCGGCCGTCCCCGCGCAACTCCGACGGCTCCTGGCCGTCCGAGTCGTGCAGCGTCAACGACCCCACCCCGGCCAACGGCTGCATCACGCCACGCACCCTCAACGCCCTCCAGCAGGCCAAGGCGGCCGGTTACACCCGGTACGTCTCCTGCTTCCGGCCCAGCGGGTCGGGCGAGCACCCCAAGGGCCGGGCCTGCGACTTCGCCGCCCAGAAGAACGGCTTCGGCGGGGTGGCCAGCGGCGGCGACCGGACGTACGGCAACAACCTGGCCGCCTACTTCATCCGCAACGCCGACCGGCTCGGGGTGCTCTACGTGATCTGGTTCAACCGGATCTGGCTGCCCAGCAGCGGGTGGAGGGCGTACAGCGGGGGCAACGGCGACCCGTCCAGCAACCACACCAACCACGTACACCTGTCGATGTACTGAGCCGGCATCCGGTGGTCCGCCGCGCGGGCGGGCCACCGGTACGCCCGCCGACGTACGCCGGCTGTCGCCTGCCGGCCCACGACGACGCGCGCCGGGCCGACGAGCATCGGGGCCATGCGAAGACTCTCCCCCGCCGGCCGTAAGGCGCTGCTCACCGGCCATCTGGTCAGCTCGCTGGGCTGGCTCGGCGCGGACCTGGTGCTGCTCACCCTCGGCGTCGCCGGCCAGCGCGGGGCCGACCCGGCCGTGGTCTACCCGGCGGCGGCACTGGTCGCCACCTGGCTCTTCGCGCCGCTCAGCGTGCTGGTCTGGCTGGTCGGGGTGGCCAGCGCGCTGCTCACCCCGTGGGGGCTGCTGCGGTGGCGCTGGGTGCTGGTCAAGCTGGTGGTCACCACGGTGATGGCCGGCCTGGTGCTGTTCCTGTTCACCCCGAACCTGCGCGCCGCCGCCGACCCCGACGCCACCGCCCACCTGCGGGCGGACGTGATGATCGCACCCGCCGTCTCGACCACCCTGCTGGTCGCCCTGACCGTGATCTCCACCTGGAAACCGTGGGGACGCGTCCGACGGGACGCCCGAGCGCGCCGGACCGTCGCCGCCCGCTCCTGACCCGTTCCGGTGGATGGTCAGACGGGACCGCCGCCGCCCGATCCAGGCCCGTCCCGGTGTCCGCCTGGCCGGCCTGACCGCGCTGCCGGCCCAGGGTTGCCCGGCCGCCGCTCGCTCCAGGCCCGTCCCGGTCAGTCGGCCGCTAGACCGTCGTCGGCCCGGCCGTCCAGCACCGCGCCGAGCCGGGCGGCCAGGCCCAGGTGGGCGGCGCGGGCCTGCCGGAACGCGTACCCGAACAGCGGAGCCGGCGCGGCAAGGGTGATCTCCACGTCGATCCGCAGCAGGTCACCCTCCTCGCGGATCCGGGTGTGGTTACGCACCGTCGTGCCGGGCTGCTGCCGGGCCACCGTGACGATCTCGTCGTCGCCGGCCACCAGGACGTCGGCCTGGTAGGTGATGGGGAACCGCAACGGCCCCAACTCCAGCCGGTCGGTGATCGCGTAGCTGGCCAGCGCGCCCGGTCGGGCCGGCAGCCGGCGTACCCGGACGATCAGCGGATGCAGTTCCTCCTGCCGGGCCAGATCGCTCAGCAGCGCCACCGCGTCCGCCCGGGAACAGCGCGCCCGCATCGTGTAGCTGAAGCTCTCCCGCCGGACCACCGGGCCTCCTGACCGTCGTAGGTCGCCCGATCGTGCCGTACCCGGAGCGGGCTGGCAACGTCGGGCCGCCACCCGGGGGTCCGACCCTGCGGCATGCCCGGTCTGGCCGGATGGTCCGGCCCGGTCCGGCAAGCGCGGCCCGTCAGGGCAGCGCTTGCCGGGAAGGGCGGCGGGTCAGGCGCCGGGCAGGACCTCGGGGGTGGCCGTGCCGGCGAAGTACGGCTCCGGAGCGCCGAAGAGACCGAGCAGGCCGGTGACCCAGAGCTGCCGGTGTACGAAGCGGCTGGGCTCGGTGACCACCAACTTGACGCCGCTGACCTCGGCGGTCTGGAAGCCGGCGACCATCGCGCTGATACCGACGGAGTCGATGAAGGTGACGAGCCGCATGTTGAGTTCGATCCGGGCGGGCCGGCCCTTGGCCAACACCTCCGCGATCGCCTCCCGTACCTCGTACGCGGTGTCGACGTCGATCTCACCCCGCGGGACGATCTCGATGACACCACCCGGCAGAACCGACTTCACGATCGACAGGCTCACGCGAGCACCTCCACTCGCCCACACAAGGGCGCCTCATCAGTACGCGGGCCGCGACCGAGAGTATTCCTCCGACGGCCTCGGTCGCCACCCCTCGGGATGAGCAATTCGCGGATCCGGACGGACCGGACCGCCCTTCCCCGCATTGTTGCTGGACCTGTTCTCCGACGAACGACCCACCCCGGCCGTTCCAACCGATCCAGGGTAGCGGTCCGGGTCCACCCGTACCCGGATCCGAGCGACCCGGGCGAGCCCCACCGCGCACACCCGCCCAGGTTGCCCCGGCTGCCTAGCGTGGGGCGAGAGATGGGTCACCACGGCGAAGGAGAGAGATCGATGATCAAGAGACTGCTGGGTCTGGCCGGTGTCGGGGCACTGCTCGCTCTCGTCCTCGCCTGCGGCTTCGGCGGCGGGGATGACGACGACGATGACGACGGCGACGATTTCGCCCGCGCGACGAGGGTGACCGTGGTCCGCTAGGACGCGGGGTTTGTGACCCGACCCGGCGGGGCACTGGACGGTGAGCGGACCGTCACGCGCCGCAGAGACGTCGAAGTCCGAAGTGGCCGCAGACTTCGGCACCCGGAGGAGGTAATCACGATGTTCGGCAGCAACCTTCTGGAGCGCCGCAGCAAGCCCGAGCGGATCGCCGACCATGCCTGGCAACACCTGCTCTCGGCGGTCGAGTCCGCCGGGGACAGCGTTCGCGACGCCGCGAAGTCGGTCCGCGACTCCGGACTGTCCGACGCGGGCGACCTGGTCGGGTCGACCGCCGACCAGGCGCGTCGACGGGCGACGCTCGCCTTCGACGCCCTCGCCGGCCGGCGCCCGGCCCTGCCCTGGACCCTACTGATCAGCGCCGCCCTGGTCGGCGCGGCGATCGGCTGGGCCGCCGGCACCGCCGCGCGGGCCGCCGGCAGCCGGGAGGGCGACCAGGCGGTCGACGACATCGAGTTCGTCGACGTGGACCGGCCGAACTCCCCGGTCGGCCTGGACGACTAACCAAAGCGCCATCCGGGAGCCCCGGTCGTGCTCCGCGCCGGCCGGGGCTCCCGCACATCGCACATCGCGCCCCGCGCCCCGCGCCCCGCGCCCCGCGCCCCGCGCCCCGCGCCCCGCGCCCCGCGCCCCGCGCCCCGCGCCCCGCGCCCCGCGCCCCGCG